>JBFXAY010000051.1:0-38216 GCA_050183815.1 Gemmatimonadales bacterium
GTCTTTGACGATCGCCGATGTCGTGACGTTTGCCCGGGATGCCTCCCGCCGCCTGGCGGTGGATCCGGCCGCGCTGCAACGCCTGGCCGCCTCGCGCGCGTTCGTCGATGGGGCCGTGGCCCGCGGCGACACGATGTACGGCATCAACACCGGCTTCGGCAAACTGGCCAACGTTCGGATCGATGCGGGCTCCCTCGAAGCGCTCCAGACCAACCTGATCCGGAGTCATGCCGCGGGGCTCGGGGTGCCGCTTCCGGCCGAGGTGGTGCGGGCAATGATGCTGTTGCGGGCCAACGTGCTGATCCGGCCCACGAGCGGGGTCAGGCCGGCCCTCGCCGAGGCCCTGGTGGCCTTCGCGAACAGCGGGATCATCCCGGTGGTGCCGGAACAGGGCAGTGTCGGCGCGAGCGGCGACCTCGCCCCGCTGGCCCACCTGGCGCTGGCGCTCATGGGGGAGGGCGAGGTTCTCACCGCCACCGGCAGCGAGCCGGCGGGGGCGGCGCTGGCCCGGGCCGGCCTGACCCCGTTCCGGTTCGCCGCGAAAGAGGGCTTGGCGTTCATCAACGGCACCCAGGCGCAGACGGCCATCCTCGCCCTGCTCTCTGCCGACGCCGAGGTGCTCTGGCGGACCGCCGTTGGCGCCGCCGCGATGAGTCTCGAGGCGCTGACCGGAACGCCGACGCCGCTCGACCCGCGGATTCACGAGGCCCGGCCCCACGCCGGCCAACGCCGGGCGGCCGACCTGATGCGGCGGCTCCTCGACCAGAGCGAGATCCGCGAGTCGCACCGCGAAAACGATCCCCGGGTCCAGGATGCCTACAGCCTGCGTTGCAGCCCGCAGGTGCTCGGCGCCGTCGGGGATGCCCTCGAATTCGCCGGCGGCGTGGTGGCCGTCGAACTCAACGCCTCGACCGACAACCCGCTGGTGTTCGAGGATGGGTCGGTGCTCTCGGGCGGCAATTTCCACGGCCAGCCCGTGGCCCAGGCCCTCGACTTCATGGCGATCGCGCTGACCACGCTCCAGGCGCTGGCGGAGCGGCGAATCGAGCGACTGGTGAATCCGGACCTCTCGCAGGGTCTCCCGGCGTTCCTGACGGACGACCCGGGGCTCCGGTCCGGATTCATGATGGTCCAGATTGCGGCCGCGGCGTTGGTGGCGGAGTCCCGGACGCTGGCCCATCCGGCCAGCATCGGTTCGATCCCGACCGACGCCAACCAGGAGGATTTCGTGCCGATGGGGATGGCGGCCGCCTTCAAGGCCCGCCGGATCCTGGCGAACGCGGCCCGGGTGGTCGCCGCGGAACTGATGTGCGGGGCCCAGGGGCTCGACTACCTGGCGCCGCTCCGGCCCGGAATCGGGGTCCAGCGGCTCCACCGGGCGGTCCGGGATCCGGGGCAGGGCGTGCCCCGTTTGGGCGAGGACCGGCCCCCCGGTCCCGACGTCGAGCGGCTGGCACGGGGGGTGCTGGCCGGTGGGTTTGATCCAGGGTCGGCGGCCGGCGGATGACCCCAGCTTGCGGGGGGTGTTCCGAATGGCCTATCTTGATACCTGGCAATCTGTTGCTGCGTCCGGCGCCCCTTGACCCGCGAGCCGAATGAACCTCGACAAGCTCAAAGAATCGGCGCGGAAGTACGAGCAGAGCGGCCAGTGGCGTCAGGCCATTGACGTCTACAAGAAGGCACTTCGCGAATTCGAGGAATCCGGCGAGGGGGTGCTGGACCCCTCCCTGTACAACCGGATCGGCGACCTCGAAACCAAGGACGGCGACACCAACGCGGCGATCCGGGCCTATGAACAGGCCGCGGACTTCTACACCGAGCAGGGCTTCTTCAACAACGCGATCGCGCTCTGCAGCAAGATTCTCCGGGCCAACCCGGGGCGCACCGCGACGTACCTCCGGCTCGCCCAGCTCAACGCCCGCAAGAATTTCGTCAGCGACGCCAAGAAGAATCTCGTCGAGTACATCGAGCGGATGGACGCGCTCCACCACCGCGAGGAAGCGTTCGCCGCGATCCGGATGTTCTCCGAGCAGTTCTCCAGCAATCCCGACATCCGCTTCATGCTGGTGGACCTGCTCCGGGTCGGCTCCCGAAGCGAGGAAACCCGCGACGGGCTCGGCAAGCTGGCCGACGAAATCGCGGCCCAGGGAGAGGCGCCCTCGGGCGAGCCGACCCGCGACAGCGTTGCGACGATCGAAGCCGAGGGCGAGACGCCCGCGCGCCCCGACCCGCGGTCCGGCCTGGTCTTCCTCGACGTCGGGGCCGGGGCGCCGGTGGACGGGCTCGATGCGCTGGTGTCGGACGAAGCGAACGACGCCTGGCGGCAGGACACCTCCCAGCTCGACGACCTCGAGTTCACCAATCTGGGCTCCACCGATCAGGAGAGCGTTCCGGACCTGGTGACTGAAGCGCCGTTCGGCTCGGACGAATCGCTGGCTCTCGACGCCGACGACGGCTATCCGGACATCGACGCGTATCCGAGCGTCGAGGGCGGGGACCTCGCTTCCGAGGGCGAAGCGCTGCTCTCGATCGAACCCGAAGGCGAGGCCGAGGCGGACGACCTGGTCTTCCTGCCGGTGGACAATGCCGAGCAGCCGGATCCGGTCATCGCGCCGGAGGACACCCAGCTCGAGGATGTCGGCAGCTACGCGCGCGACCGTGCCCGGATGCTCTTCGAAGTCGGCGACCGGGAGGGCGGGGTGGCGGCGCTCGAGGAGGCGCTCCGGCAGTTCGAGGGCACCGGCCGGCTCCAGGAGGCCCTCCAGATCGCCGACGATCTCATCCGCCTCGAGCCGGACGCGGTCTTCCGGTACCAGAAGCGCGTCGAGGTTGCCTATCGAGCCGGCGATCACGGGGCGATGATCGATTCCTACCTCGGGCTGGCCGACGCGCTGTTGCGGGGCGGCGGGCTCGAGCACGCGGTCACCGTCTACCGGCGGGTGCTCGAACACTCCCCCGACAATCCCCAGGCGCGCTCGGCCCTCGCGATGCTCGAAGCATCGCGGTCGCCCGCGGCGCCGGAGCCGCCGGCCCAGCCCGCGGACGCCTTCGTCGATCTCGGGAGCCTCATCCTCGACGACACGCCGGTTCGGGACACCCGGATGCGGATCGACCAGGCCGCGCCGATCGAGGACGAGGACGCGGCGTTCGTCGAGGCGCTGAGCCAGTTCAAGCGCGGGATCGAGGAAAACATCGACGCCGAGGATTTTCAGGCCCACTACGACCTCGGGATCGCGTTCAAGGAGATGGGGCTGCTCGACGAAGCGATCGCCCAGTTCCAGAAAGCGCTCCGCGCGCCGGAAGGCCGGCTCAAGACTTCCGAACAGCTCGGCGTGGCCTTCTTCGACAAGTCCCGCTACGCCATCGCCGAAGCCGTGCTCCGCCGCGCGATCGACAGCCTGCCCGGCGATGACGAGGAGAAGATCGGGTCGATGTACTGGCTGGGCCGCGCGCTCGAGGCCCAGCGGCGGTTCGAGGAAGCGCTCAAGTACTACGAGCGGGCCCTCGCCGTCGACATCCGGTTCCTCGACGTGAGCGACCGGGTCATGCGGCTGACCACCGGCGCTTCGTGATCTCCGACACCGCGCCCGTCTCGCTCGCGGCGCTCCAGGCCGGCATGACCGCGGAGCTCGCCGCGGTGCGGGACCAGATCGGCCGGGCCATCGTCGCCGACTTCGCCCTGATCGACGACGTCAATTCGCATCTCATGCGGATGCAGGGCAAGATGATCCGGCCGACGCTCCTGTTCCTGGTGAACCGGGCCGCGGCCGCGCCGGACGAGCGCGCGGTGGATCTCGCCGCGGTGGTCGAACTGATCCACCTCGCCACGCTGGTGCACGACGACTCGGTGGACCACTCGGTCCTCCGGCGCGGGATGCCGACGATCAACTCGGTGTTCAGCCATCAGGTGTCGGTGATCATGGGAGACTATCTCTACTCCCGCGCCGTCATCGAACTCGTCCGGATCGGCGATCTCACGGCGCTCGAAGTGCTGAGCCGGGTCACCAACGAGATGACCATCGGCGAGATGCGCCAGTTGCTGGCGCACGACCCGCTCACGTTCACCGAGGCCGACTACGATCTGCTGATCCGGGCCAAGACGGCGTCGCTGATTTCCGGTGCCTGCGAGTGCGGCGCGCTCAAAGCCGGGGCCGAGATCCGGATGGGGATGGCCCGGTTCGGCAACGCACTCGGGATGGCCTTTCAGATCATCGACGACCTCCTCGATTTCACCGAGGTGGAGGCGGTGACGGGCAAGCCGAGCGGCCATGACCTCAAGGAGCACAAGGTCACTCTGCCGCTGATCCACGCGCTGCCCCGGTTCTCGCCGGCCCAGCGGGCGGACGTCAACGAACTGATGGCGGCCCCGGATCCCTCGCCCGAGCAGGTGGCCCGGGTCGTGGCCCACGTCGGCGCGGTCGGCGGGCTGGACTATGCCCGGGACCGGGCCCAGACCCACGCCCGCGAGGCGCTGGCGGAACTGGAGCGGCTCCCGGCCGGCCCGGCCCGCGACCTGCTCGAGGCGTGCGTCGTTTTCGTCACCGAACGTCGGAAATAGCATGGCATCCGGTCCCCGCCGTCCCCGTTTCTACGCTGCCGTGCTCACGACCGGCTTCCTCCTGGGCGGTTTCCTCCAGGCGTTCCTGAGCCGGGTGCTCCCGGACAGTCCGGCGCGGTCGTTCTTTACCAGCGCCGCCCGGGGTGAGTTCGGCCCTGTCAAAGTGGATTTGATGGTGATAGACTTTACGCTAGGCCCGGTGGGGGTCGAGATCTCGCTGTTGAGCGTTCTCGGCGTCCTCATCGCCTATCTGGTGGCGCGGTCGCTTTTCTAGGAGTTCCCAATGTTCGGCAATCTGGGTTTTACCGAGATCATGGTGTTGCTGGTGGTGGTGTTGCTGGTGTTCGGGGCCAAGCGCCTGCCGGAGATCGGCCAGTCGCTCGGGAAGGGGATCAAGGAGTTCAAACGGAGCATTTCCGACGCCGGTGAAGCGGTCACCAGCGGCGTGGACGACCGGCCCTCCGCCTCGCGCCAGATCGACTCGCCGAACCAGGCGCCGACCTCGAGCGAGCCCAAGCGGCTTTCGCAGTAGTCGCCATCTCGACGGGCAGGAAAGAGAAGCGGGGCGGTCCCGGATGGGGCCGCCCCGCTCGTGCGTTCCGGCCTGCGCCGGCTCAGCGGATCTGGGCGCCCGGCTGGTTCTGCTGCTGAGCGGCCGTCCGGTAGATCTCCGAGCGGCGGTCGACGATCTTGGCGTTGTCCCGCAGTTCGGCGAGGTAGGACTGGACCCGGCTCCGCTTCGCCGCCTGCAGCGCCTGCTGGCGGATGGCGTCGATGTTCTTGGCGAAGTCGGCCGAATCCGCCGCCGTCCGCTCGAGACCCTCGAAGAGATAGAAGGACCGGTCGCCGGATCCCGCACCGGCCTGCACCGGCCGGCTCACCTGGCCGGGGGCCACGCTGAACGCCGCGCCGATCAGGGTCGGTCCGCCGAGCGGCGCCGTTAGGCGCGCGAAGGGGCCGAGGGTTTCGTACTGGAGGCCGAGGGTGGCCGCCGCCTTCGCCAGGGTGGTGCCGCCGGCCACCTGCTTCGAGATCGACTCGGCCAGGCGCTGGGCTTCCGCCTCGCGGCGCGACTCCCGGACCCGGGCGACGACCTCGGGCCGGATGGCGTCGAGGGGCGGGACGCCCTCCGCCTGGAGACTGTCGAGGCGGAACAGGAAGAAGGCGGCGGGCGCTTCGATCACCTGGCTGTGCTCGCCCTCCTCGGCCTGGAAGGCCCAGACCGCCGCGTCGGGCACCTGGCCCCAGGCGGGCAGGAAGAGCTTGGAGCCCTGCGCCACCGGACCGGTGTGCTCGACCGGGAGCGAGAGCGCCCGGGCCGCGGTGTCGATCGCCGTTCCCTCGGTGCGTTCGGCTGCCAGCGTTTCCAGCGAGTCCGCCTCGGCGTCGAGGCGGTCCCGGTGATCGCCGGCGATCTCGATCGGAATGAGAATGTGCCGCGCCCTGAATGTTGTGCCCTTGCGGCTCTCGACTTTGATCAGGTGGTAGCCGAACGGCGACAGGACCGGCTCGGACACCGTGTTGAGCGGCAGGGCCATCGCGGCGTTGCCGAACGCGGGAACGTACGCGGTCTTGTCGCGTTCGCCGAGATCACCCCCCTGCACAGCCGAACCGCTGTCGGCGGACTCGCGGCGGGCCACCTCGTCGAACGGAGTCCCGCCCTGGATCTCGGCCCGGAGCGACTGGGCCCGGGCAAGGGCCGCCGCCGTGTCCGCCGGGTTGGTGGCGCGGGAGATGGCGAGATAGCTCATGAACGCCGTGCGCGGACGCTTGAACTCGTCCTTGTGCTGGTCGTAGTAGGCCTTGACCTCGTCATCGGTCGGCGGGCCCGACTGGTCCGAGACGGCGGTGCCGGGATCGACCCGCACCATGCCCACCTTCACCTGCTCCCGCTCGTCCCGATAGCGCTCCCAGAGCGTCGCGTCGGAGAGGAACACGTCGGCGGTGATCGACCGGTAGAGCTTGGCCTGGAGCAGCTGGTCCCGGTACTGGAGCTCGAGAGCGGGGACGTACTGCTGCCCTTCGGCCGACGCGAGCCAGCGCTGGTACTTGTCCAGATCGAACTGCCCGTTGGTCTGGAAGGTCGGCAGCTGCTGGAGGTCCGGCAGCGGGATGCCGCGGATGGCCTCGGCGACTTCCGCCGCCGAGACGCTCAGGTCGCGCCGATCGTACTCGTCGCCCAGCAGCTTGGCCTGAATCGCCTGGTTCCAGACCTGGTCCCGGATCGCCTGGATCTCGTCGAGACCGAGGGCGCCGCCCTGCTGCTGTTGCTGCTGGGTGACGTTCTGGACCTGCTGGTCGAAGGCCCGGAGATCGATCGACTCCCCGTTGACCTTGCCGACCGAGCGGGAGGCAAAGATGCTGCCCGTGCCGCTGCCGAGACCGCTCAGGTCCCAGACGAGCCAGACGAAGAAGGAGATGGTCACCAGGTAGATGACCGGCTTGGCTGCGTTCCGAAATGCTTGCATCATGGGGAGATACGCTCCGACAAAGCCCACGCAGGAAACCGCGTAAACTAATGCCGGATCGCGGGTTGCTCAAGCGAGCCCCAGGCGCCGCGATTGACAGGGACGGTCCCCGTTCACTAATGTTTGAATAGATGCCACAACAACTTAGCGCGTAGGACCCGCCATGGCGCCCTCCCGCGAGATCGAGAAACTCCAGCGGCGGTGGCAGGAGAACCCGCTCGGGCTCACCTTCGCCCCCCTGGCCGAGGCCTATCGAAAAGAGGCGATGTTTGCCGACGCCCTCGATTTGCTGAACATCGGGCTCGCGCAACATCCGAATTACGTCCCGGCCCACATCGTCCGCGGCCGCTGCTTCCTCGACTCGGGCGCGGACCAGGCGGCGGAGAACGCGTTCCGCCGGGTCATCGACATCGATCCCGAAAACGTGATCGCGCTCAAGAGCCTGGCCGAGATCGCCGAGCGGGCCGGCCGGTACGACGATGCGATCGGCCGGCTCGAGCGGCTGCTCGAGTTCGACCGGTCGAATGACGAGGCCCAGGCGCAGCTCGACGGACTGCGGGCGGCCCGGGCCATCCCGCAGCCGGGCGAAATCGAGCTGGCCGCTTCGCTTGAGCCGGCCGGCGCCGGCGAGCCGCCGGTCGCACCGGGGCCGTCGGAGGCGGCGACCACGGTTGAGCCACCGGTGCCCACGGCCGAGGCCGAACCGATCACCCTCGACCCCGTGAGTCTCGGGGACGCCGCTGTGTCGGACGTCGAGTTGCCGGCGGACACCGAGATCACCGCCGCGGCGCTCGCCGAGCCGGTGCCGTCGGTCCCGGTGCTCGAGGAGGCCGTCCAGGTGTCCGACGACGTGCCGGCCGGCCCGTCGCTCGAGGTCGCCATCGACGAGGGGGCGGCCGAGGAACCGCCGGCGGAGCCGGTCGCGGCTTCCGTGGTCGAGGCGCCGGACGACGTCGAGGTGGTGCTGTTCAATCCGATCGAGCTGTCCGCCGCCGCGGAGTCCGAGTTCCGGGTGCCGGATGCGTCCGGCGAGCTCCGGCCGGGCGCCGGCGACCGCGAGGACCTCGGCCTCGAGGCCGCCCCGCCGGAAGCGCTGCCGGAGCCATCCGCCGCGAGCGGGCTCGGGGCCGAGTCGTTCGCCGCGCCGGACGTCCCGGCTGTGGCGTTCGAAGCGGCGGCGGTCGAGCCGGTCGCCGAAGCGGCTGCCGAGCCGGCCGAGGAGCGCCTGGCGGTCGAGGCCGCGGCGGGACCCGCCGGGGACGAGGCCGTCCCTGCCGTCGATCCGCCTGTCGCGGCAACGGCTCCGACCGAATCCGACGAGGAGATCGCCGAATACGAGGTCTCCACCGACCAGGACGACGCCGAGGCCGTGGCGGGGGTGGAAGCCGAGCCGGAGCTCGTGGTGACCGAAACGATGGCCGAGTTGTTTCTCCGGCAGGGCCATCGGGAACTGGCGCTCGCGGTTTACACCCAGCTGATCGGCCGGGAGCCGGACAACGTCAGGATCCGCGGCGCCATCGAGTCGCTCCGGCAGGAACTCGAGCCCGCCGGCCCGGCGCCCGGGCTGCCGGGGTTCGCCGCAATGCTCACCGGCGGTCAATCGGTCCGGGCGCTGTTCGAGCAGGTGCTGAGCGCCCGCCGGCCGGCACCGGTGGCCGACGACGGACTGTCGTTAGGCGCGGTGTTCGGCGAAGCCGCGGCGCTGCCGCGGTCCTCGGCCACCGCCGCGCCGGCCGGCCCGAGCTACGACGAGTTCTACGCCGACGACGCCGGAGACGCGCTCCCCGCGCCGGCCCCGGCGGCCCGGGAGCCGGAAGCCGATCCGGCGGCCGACGATCTCGAAAGCTTCACGTCCTGGCTCAAGGGGCTCAAGCGCTGAATGCGGGTCACCGTACTCAACGGGCCCAATCTGAACCTCCTCGGCACCCGCGAGCCGGAGGTCTACGGTCGGGCCACGCTCGCGGACGTCGAAAGCCTGGTTCGGGCCGAAGCCGGGCATCTGGGGATCGCAATCACCTGGCTGCAGAGCAATCACGAGGGCGTCCTGGTCGACGCGATCCAGGCGCTCCCCGGTGCGGCGGACGGCCTGTTGCTCAACGCCGCGGGCTTCACCCACACGAGCCTCGCGATTCGGGACGCCCTCCTGGCGGTGCGGATCCCGTTCGTCGAGGTCCATCTCTCGAATCTGTTCGCCCGCGAACCGGTCCGGCGGCACTCGCACTTCGCCGATCTGGCCCTGGGCGTCGTCACCGGCTTCGGCCCGACCAGCTACCTCCTCGGCCTTCGAGCGCTCCATTCCCGCCTCGGGAATGACTGACCCGCGGCCGCGGCGCCGCGAGGCCCTGATCCGGCTCCTGGAGGAACAGGGCCTCGACGGGCTGGTCGTCGACGGCGGCTCCAACATCCGGTACCTGACCGGATTCACGGGTTCCTCCGCCCTGGTCCTCGCGGCCCGGCAACGCACCGTCCTGGTCACCGATTTCCGGTACGCGACCCAGGCCCCGGCCGAAACGGGTTCCGCGGTGGACGTGCGGATCGAACGGGCGGACGTTCGGGAGGGCCTCCGCCAGAGCATCGGCGCGCTGGGCCTCCGCCGGGTGGGCTTCGACCGGGGCACCACGACGATTGCCGGCCTGGAGGCGCTCCGGGAGCAGGGCGGGGTCGACTGGGTCGCCACGACCGGCCTGGTGGCGAAGCTTCGAATTGCCAAGGACGCGGTCGAGATCGCGGCGGTTCGGGAGGCGGTCCGCCTGGCCCTCGAGGCGCTCGAGGCGGTGATTCCGTTCATCCGGGTGGGGCGGACCGAGCTGGACATCGCAGCCGAGCTGGAGGCCGCTCTCCGGCGCCGTGGGAGCGAATGGCACCCGTTCCAGTCGATCGTGGCGGCCGGGCCCCGGAGCGCCTTGCCTCACGCCCGGTCCACCGCTCGGGCGGTTGCCCCGGGGGAGCTCCTGGTGGTCGATTTTGGGGCACAGGTCGACGGATATTGCTCCGACATCACCCGGACCTTCGTGGTGGGGCGGGCCCCGGACGACCGACAGCGCGAGGTTTACGGCGTCGTGCAACAGGCCCAGGCCCGGGCTTTGGGCGGTCTTCGGGCCGGCATGTCCGGGCGGGAGGCTGACAGCCTGGCCCGGGAGCCGATCGCCCGGGCGGGGATGGGGGAGGCCTTCGGCCACTCGCTCGGGCATGGATTGGGTCTGGAAGTCCATGAGGAACCGCGACTTTCGCAGCGAAACGAGGGGCTCCTGCCCGCCGGCGCGGTAGTCACCGTGGAACCGGGAGTCTATTTTGAGGGGTGGGGGGGAGTGCGAATCGAGGACGACGCGGTGCTCCGGCCTGACGGGGCGGAGCGGCTGTCCGGCGATTCCAACGATCTGGTGTCTCTGACCTGAACATTCCGCCTTCGGTAAGCCGACCATGAATCCCGAAGAGATCCGTACCCTCGCCGAGGTGCTCGAAAAGGTGCCCGGGGCGAAGGCCATCGACATGAAGGACGTCAAGAAACTCGTCGAACTGCTCCGGGAGTCCCCGGAGATCGGGTCGATCGAGCTGAAGGGATTCCTCGGCACCGGCGTCGTGGTCACTCGGACCAACGGCGGGTTCGGTGGGATGGCCATGCCCCTGCCGATGCCCATGGGGGCCCCGGTTCCGGTGGCAGCCCCGGCGGCGCCGGCCAGCCCGGCCGCGGCCGAAGCCGCCGCGGCCCCCTCGGCCAGCTTGAAGGAGATCCGGTCTCCGATGGTCGGCACCTTTTATGCAGCCCCGGAACCCGGTGCGGAGTCGTACGTCAAGGTGGGGGCGCGGGTCACCCCCGGGCGGACGGTCTGCATCATCGAGGCAATGAAGATCATGAACGAGATCGAGGCCGAATTCGGCGGGGTCATCCGCGAGGTCTGCGTGGACGACGCCCAGCCGGTCGAGTTCGGCCAGGTCCTCTTCCGGGTTGATCCGAATGGGTGAGCCGTTAGGCGGGGAAATCACCGGTCCGCCGCCGTTCAATTTCAAGCAGGCCATCTCCCAGATGGTCCAGCGGCAGGCGTCGGACCTTCTGCTCAAGGTGGGCCGGCCGCCGACCGTGCGGGTCAACGGCGATCTCCAGGCCCTGCCGATGCAGCCGATCCGGCCGGAGGAGCTCAAGCACCTGGCCGAGCAGATCATGACGCCCCGCCAGGTCAAGGAGTTCGCCGAGCGGAAGGAGGCGGACTTCGCCATCGGCGTGCCGGGCGTAGGCCGGTTCCGGACGAACATCTACCAGCAGCGCGGCACCCTGGCATTCGCCTTCCGGGCGATTCCCTACGAGGTGCGCACCATCCGGGAGCTGATGCTGCCGGACATCCTCGAGCAGGTATCCCTCAAGCCCCGCGGGGTGGTGCTGGTCACCGGGATCACGGGCTCGGGCAAGTCGACGGCGCTCGCGGCGATGCTCCATCACATCAACCGCAACCGCCGGGTCAACATCATCACCATCGAGGACCCGATCGAGTTCCTCCATCGGGACCAGATGTCGAACATCTCGCAGCGCGAGGTGGGCAGCGACACGTTGTCGTTCGGGAGCGCCCTCCGGCACGTTCTCCGGCAGGACCCGGACGTGATCCTGATCGGCGAAATCCGCGACCAGGAAACCCTCGACACCGCCCTCAAGGCGGCGGACACCGGCCACCTGGTCTTTTCGACGCTCCACACGACTGATGCGACCCAGTCGATCAGCCGGATCCTCTCGTTCTACCCGCCCCACCAGCAGCAGGAGATCCGCTCGCTGCTCTCGACGGCACTCGCGGCGATCGTCTGTCTCCGGCTGGTGCCGCGGGCGGACGGCCGGGGCCGGGTGCCGGCGGCCGAGGTGCTGATCAACACGGCCGCGGTGGCGGAGAACGTCCGGAGTCTCGAGAAGTCGCTCAACATTCCGGACCTGATCGCCGAGGGCTCGATCAGCTACGGGATGCAGTCGTTCGACCAGTCGCTGATGCAGTGGTTCAAGAAGGGGATGATCACCTACGAGAGCGCCCTCTTCTACGCCACCAATCCGAGCGAGTTCGCCCTCCGCGCGGCGGGCGTCACGGCGGCCTCGGACCGGACCTTCTCGGAAATCCCGGGTGCGGCCGACGCCGCCCCGAGCGGGCTGACCCGCGACGTGTCGCCGACCTGAGGCCCGGGGGGATTCTCCCGCCCGGGCCCCGCGGCGCCGCCTCTTGACTCCGGGGCGGCGATCCGCGTTTCTCTAATCTCGCTTATGACCGACTCCAACCTGCCGCAAGGCTTCCGGCGGGCGCTTTCGGGTGCCCCAGGACGTTCCGAACATGTTCACTAAAGTCCTGATCGCCAACCGGGGCGAGATCGCGCTCCGGGTGATTCGGGCGTGTCGCGAACTCGGGATTCACACGGTGGCGGTCTACAGCGAGGCGGACCGCGAGTCGCTCCACGTCCGGTTCGCCGACGACGACGTCTGCATCGGGCCCGCACCCAGCCGGGCGTCCTACTTGAATATCCCCCGGATCGTGGCGGCGGCCGAGATCACGGGTGCCGACGCCATCCATCCGGGGTACGGCTTCCTGGCTGAGAACGCCGAGTTCGCGGAGATCTGCAAGGCGTCGAACATTGCCTTCATCGGGCCGACGCCCGAGCAGATCCGTCAGATGGGGGACAAGGCCTCCGCCCGGCGGCTCGCCAAGGAGGCGGGCGTCCCGACCGTTCCGGGCTCCGAGGGCATCCTCGAGGATGCGGAAACGGCGCTCGAGGTGGCCAAGGGGATCGGCTTTCCGGTGATCATCAAGGCCACGGCGGGCGGCGGCGGGAAGGGCATGCGGATCGCCCAGGATCCGGACCAGTTCGCCCAGCTGTTCGGGCTGGCCCAGAACGAGGCGCTCTCGGCCTTCGGCAACGGTGACGTGTACGTCGAGAAGTACCTCCAGCACCCGCGCCACGTCGAAATCCAGGTCATGGGGGATCAGCACGGCCGGGTCGTGCATCTGGGCGAGCGCGACTGCTCCGTCCAGCGGCGCCACCAGAAGCTGATCGAGGAAAGCCCGAGTCCCGCGCTGACGCCGGAACTCCGGACCCGGATGGGCGATGCCGCCGTGTCCCTTGCGGCCGCGATCGGCTACGTCGGGGCCGGCACGCTCGAGTTCCTGCTCGACACCGACGGCAGCTTCTACTTCATGGAAATGAACACCCGGATCCAGGTCGAGCATCCCGTCACCGAGATGGTCACCGGGTTCGACCTCGTGAAGGAACAGATCCGGGCCGCCGCCGGCGACCCGCTGAGCTTCCCGTCCGAAATGAAGGGCCTCCGCGGCCACGCGATCGAGTGCCGGGTGAACGCCGAGGATCCGTACAAGAACTTCCAGCCGTCGCCGGGTCTGATCACGACCTACCACCCGCCGGGTGGCCCGGGCGTGCGGGTCGACACCCACGTGTACGCCGGCTACAAGGTGCCGCCGCACTACGACTCGCTTCTCGCCAAGGTGATCGTCCACGGCCGAGACCGGGCGGAAGCCCTGGCCCGGATGGGGCAGGCGCTCGACAGTTTCATCCTCGAGGGCGTCACCACCACGATTCCGTTCCTGGCGCGGGTCATCCGGCACCCGGACTTCGTCGCCGGCAAGGTGGACACCCGGTTCCTCGAGCGCGAGAGCCAGCTCCTCCGGCCCGAGTCATGACGATTCGCGTGGCCTTCACCCCCGCGGGCCTCGGCAAGGACGAGGTCGCGGGGTCCGGGGTATTCGTGATCGACGTGCTGCGGGCCACGACCACCATCTGCGCGGCCCTTCACCATGGCGCCCGCAGCGTCATTCCCGCCGGGTCGATCGAGGACGCGATGCGGCTGGCCCAGACGCTCGGTCCCGGCGACGTGCTGCTGGCCGGCGAACGCCACGGCCGCCCGATCGAGGGCTTCGCCCTCGGCAACAGTCCGCTCGAGATGACCGAGGCGCGGGTCCGCGGCAAGACGCTCGTCATGACCACGACCAACGGGACCCGGGCCCTCCTGGCCACGACCGGTGCCCACCAGGTGTTCGCCGCGGCGGCGGCCAACCTCGGGGCGGCGGCCGGCCGGGCCCGGGAGCTGATCGCTGACGGAATTCCGCTCCTCATTGTCTGCGCGGGGCGGGGCGGTGAGTTTTCCCTGGATGACGCCTACACTGCGGGCCGGCTGATCGTGGAGACGATCGGCGATCGGCGGCGGCTGGACGACCTCGACGACGCGGCGATCGCGGCGGTGGATCTGGTTCGCCGGTATGGCACCCGCTGGGAGCGGCCGTTGATCCGCTCGGCCGCCGGGCGCCACCTCGAGTCGATCGGGATGGCGGACGATGTGGCGGAAGCCGGCGTCCAGGACCGCTACCCGGTGCTGCCCCAGTTCCAGGACCGCCGCCTCCAGGCAGTGGCCGGATGACGCCCGAGGATCGCCGGCGGCTCGGGGCCCTCTCGGCGCTGGTGGCCGGGGTCTTCGTGGCGCTCTGTCTCCTGCCGCAGGTGCCCACGGGCTTCGTGGGGCGGTCGTTAGGCGGCGCGCTGTGGCGGTATCTCGGGGCCGGGGCCGTGGGGCTGCCGGTGCTCGGCGTGGCGCTGGCCCTGGCGGGGTTCGACCGGCTGCCCCGGCTCGACATGAAGCGGACCGCGATTCTCGTCGGCGGCCTGTCGCTGCTGGTGCCCTTCACGGCCGGGATCCTCACGGGGGCGGCCCCGGTGTCGTTCGATCCGCCGCTGGCCGACTGGAGCTTCGCGGCGCGGGCCACGGGACTGCTGCCCGGGCTGGTCGCCTTCGGCGTCCTCGGGCTCGTCGGGAAGACCGGCGGACTGCTCCTCGCCTTCCTGGCCACGTCGGCGCTCACCATTCTCACCCTGGCCTGGCACCCGCTCCGGCGGCTCGAGAAGGTCCCGGTCGAGGCCGCGGCCCTTCCGGCCGCCCCGGCGGCGCGGCGGGCGCGGGCGCCCAGGGCGGTGCCGGTCGCCGCCGGATCGGTGGACGACGAGGACGAGGACGAGGAGGAGGAGGAGGACGAGGCCCCCGCCGCCCGGGCCCCGAAGCCGCCTCGGGCCAAGCCGGCCAAGCCCGCGAAGCCGGCCGCCCAGAAGCCCGTGGCGGCCCCGCCGGCTCAGCCGACGGGTGCCGAGGATGAACTGCCGCCGGTGGAGTTGCTCCAGGTGCCGCCGCCCCAGGACGTCGCGGCCGACCAGGCCGAACTCGACCGCCTCGGCCAGTCGCTGATCGAGACGCTCAGGACCTTCAAGGTGGATGGAAGCATCGCCGGCTGGACCAGCGGGCCGGTGGTGACCCAGTTCGAGGTGGCTCCCGGACCCGGGGTCAAGGCGGGGCGGATCATTTCGCTCGCCGACGACCTCGCCATCACCATGCGCGCCACGAGCATCCGGGTGGCGCCGATTCCGGGCAAAGGGGCGGTGGGCGTCGAGGTCCCCAATCCGACGGCCCGCATGGTCACGCTCCGGGAAATGATCGAGTCGGCCGAGTGGACGCGGAGCCGGGCGATGCTGCCCGTGGCCCTGGGCCGCGACCTCGAGGGCAAGCCGGTGGTCACCGACCTGGCCAAGATGCCGCACCTGCTCATCGCCGGCGCCACCGGCACCGGCAAGTCGGTCGGCATCAATGCCATCATCAGCTGCCTGGTCTACAAGTACACCGCCGAGCGCCTCCGGTTCCTGATGATCGACCCGAAGATGGTCGAGCTCTCGATGTACAACGAGCTCCCCCATCTCCGGCACAAGGTCGTCACCAACAACAATGACGCGGCCCGGGTGCTCAAGTGGGCCGTGTACGAGATGAACCGGCGGTACGAGCTGCTCCACGCCAACGGCTCGCGCAACATCGCCGACTTCAACCGGAAGGTCGAAGACGGCAAACCGCTCCGGAACCCGGCGCCCGAGCCGGTGACCCTGAAGGACATTGCTGCGCAGGAAACCACCACCGCACCCGAGCCGGCGAAGCCCGAGACCTACACCGAGGGCATTCTGCCGTACATCGTCATCGTGGTCGACGAGCTGGCCGACCTGATGATGACGGTGGCGGCCGAGGTGGAAACCCCGCTGGCCATGCTGGCCCAGAAGGCCCGGGCCATCGGCATTCATCTCATCCTCGCCACTCAGCGCCCCTCGGTGAACGTCCTGACCGGTCTGATCAAGGCGAATTTCCCGAGCCGGATCGGCTTCCGGGTGGCCTCCAAGGTGGACAGCCGCACCATCCTCGACCAGAACGGGGCCGAGGCGCTGTTGGGCAACGGCGACATGCTGTTCCTGCCGCCGGGCAGGAGCGAGCCCATGCGGATCCAGGGCGCCTTCATCGGGACCGAGGAGACCGAAGGCGTGATGGAGTGGTTCCGCGCCCGCCGGAAGGCTCGCGAGGCCGCCCAGCTCGTCGACCGGAGCGAGGACGACATCATCGCGCTGGTCCGGGCTCAGGAGGCCGAGGAGGGCGGGGGCCCCGAGGGCGACGTCGACGGCGAACGGGACACCCTGTTCCGGGAAGCCGCGGAGGCCTGCATCCAGAACCAGGGCGGCTCGACGTCGTTGCTGCAGCGGAAACTCCGGATCGGGTACGGCCGGGCCGCCCGGATCATCGACCAGCTCCACGCGGTCGGGATCCTCGGACCGCCGGACGGGAGCAAGCCCCGCGAAGTGCTGATCGGCTTCGACCAGCTCGACGAATACCTCAGTTGAGAGCCGGCCCGGGTTCCCAGCCCGGGCTTGCAACTTTTTCGGGCCGGGCAGCGTCTACAATGTAGACTCAGCCCCGGAACCCGACTCGTGGCCGACCGCTCCCCCCTCGGCGAGTTCGAGCAACTCGTCCTGCTGGCCATTCTCCGCCTGGCGCCGGAAGCCCATGCTCCGGCCGTTCGCGGTGCCATCGAAACCGCCGGCCGCCGGTCGGTGACCCGGGGGGCGTTGTACGCCACGCTCGACCGGCTCGAGACCAAGGGCTTCCTCACCTGGTGCGCCGAGGCCGGGCCCGCGGCGCGAGCCGGCGTGCCCCGGCGGATCTTCACGCTGACACCGGCCGGGCTCCGCGCCTTGCGGCGCTCGTATCAGGCCGTCAGTGCCCTCGCCGAGGGGCTCGAACGGCAGCTCGGATCGACCTGACGTGACGCCTCCACGGCTCGCGGAGCGACTGCTCCTCCGGCTGCTCCGCCGTCATCCCGCTGCCTCCTACCTGGCGGCCGATCTGCGGGAGGAGTTCGCCGCCCGGGGTGACCGGGGCGTGCGGGCGGCCGCCCGGTACTGGGTCGCCGCGCTCGCGCTCGGCACCCGGATGTTCGTCAGCCACACGATCAAGTCACGTCCGAGCCCCGGCCAATCCCGCGGGACAGGAGACCTCATGCGCAGCGAGTTGACTCTCGCCCTCCGAGCCCTTGGCCGCCGTCCGGTGGTATCCGGGGCGATCGTCCTCACGATCGCGGGGGCGCTGGCCGTCACGGCGATCGCCTTCAGCGTGGTCAACGGGGTCCTGCTCGCGCCGCTGCCGTATCCGGAGTCGGGACGCCTGGTCGCGATCTGGGAGCAGGCGGCCGAGCGGGGCCGGGCCAAGAACGTCGTCTCACCGGCCAACTACCTCGCCTGGACGGACCAGTTCCGCACGGTCGGCCAACTCTCGGCGATGGTGGAGACCAGTGCGGCGATCACCGGGGGCGGGGATCCGGAGCAGGTCGGGGTGGTCTACACCGCGGGACCGTTCTTCGCGCTGGTCGGCGGTATGCCGCTGCTCGGCCGGTTCTACACCGCCGCCGAGGATTCGACCGGGCGCCAGGTGGCCGTCATCACCGAGGCGCTCTGGCGCCGGCGCTACGGGGCCGATCCCGCCGTGATCGGGCGGTCGCTGGACATCAACGGGCGCCCGCACGAGATCCTCGGCGTGGTGGCGAACCGGCAGGCGTTTGCGCCGGCGCTCAGTTTCGCGGGGGTCGGTTCGCGCGATCTCTACGTGCCGCTGCAGTTGCCGCCTGCGGCGCGGCAGGCGGGCGGCCGGTACCTCCAGGTGATCGGACGCCTGGCACCCGGGGCGACCGTCGCGGCGGCGGCCGCGGAAGGCACGACCATCGCCGACCGGTTGCGGGCGGCCTTTCCCGAGCGGCAATCGGGGTGGGATGTGCAGGTCGTTGCCCTGCGCGATGACGTCGTGGGCGATGTCCGCACGCCGATCACGATCGTGTTCGCCGCGGTGCTGCTGGTGCTGCTGATCGCCTGCGCGAACATCGCGAGCCTGCTGATGACCCGTGCCACCGAACGGCGCCCCGAGCTGGCGATCCGGGCCGCCCTCGGGGCCGGGCGCGGGGCGCTGGTCCGCCAGCTCTTCGGGGAGAGTTTCGTCATGGCGGGACTCGGCGGCATGCTGGGCGGGCTCGTTGCGGCCTGGGGTGTCCGGGTGCTGGTGGCGGCCACGCCGGATCTGCCGCGGCTCACCGACGTCCGGTTCGGGGGCGAGGTGGTGGGTTTCACCGCGCTGCTGAGTCTGGCCGTTGCCGGGCTGATCGGGGTGGGGCCGGCACTCGAGGTAGGCGGCCGGAGCCCGGCCGGCTGGCTGTTGCAGCGCGGGGTGGTGACCGAGCGCCACGCCCACCGGGCTCGGCGGGCGCTGGTCGGCTTTCAGGTGGCGCTGTCGCTGGTGCTGCTCGTCGGTGCGGGATTGCTGATCCGGAGCCTCGCGAATCAGCTCCGCGTGGACCTGGGCTTCGAGGACGAGCATCTGGTCACCGCCCAACTCTCGCTTCCGAACGCGGCGTATCGGTCGGGGGACGAGCGCGCGGCGGTGTTCGAGGCCCTGTCCGACCGGGTGAGCCGGATGCCCGGCGTCCGGGCCGCGTCCTTCGCCAGCATTCTCCCGATGACCGGGTCGGGGCAGGCCACGGGCTTCTTCCCGCTCGACCGGCCGCCGCCCGAATTCGGGAAGGAGTCGGTGGCCGACGTCCGGTTCGTGCACCACGGGTACTTCGATGCCATGGGGATCGCGCTTCGGGAAGGGCGGTACCTCGCGGACGCGGACCGTCCCGGCACGCCGGTCGTGGCGGTGATCAACGAAACCGGGGCCCGGCTGCTGTGGCCGGACCAGTCCGCGGTGGGGAAGCGGATCGCCATGGAGTGGGGCGACACCGTTCGCGCCGAGATCGTCGGCGTGGTGAGCGACGTGCGGCTCGACCGCCCCGATCGGCCGGCGGATCGGGCCACGATCTACTGGGACTACCGGCAGCTGGGGACGCCGAACACCGTGGGCCTCGTGGTCCGCGGCACCGGCGCGGACCCTGCGGTGGCGCCGATCCGCGAGGCGCTCAAGGAGATCGCCCCGGCGGTGCCCCTCTACCGGGTGAATTCAGTGGCCACCCTCCGAAGCCAGGCCACGGCGCGGGTGGCGTTCCTGACCAAGGCCCTCGCGGTGTTCTCGACGCTCGCCCTGGTCCTGGCCGCGCTCGGGACCTACGGCGTCATGGCGTACGCCGTCCAGCAGCGCACCCGGGAAATCGGGGTCCGGCTCGCGCTCGGGGCGGACCGGCGGACGGTGATCTCGATGCTGATCGGCGAGGCGGCCCGGATTCTGGTGCCGGCATTGCTGATCGGCTCGGTGGCGGCGTTCGCGATGAGTTCGCTGCTCCGGTCGCAGGTGTTCGGCGTGTCGCTGCACGATCCGCTGACGTTCCTGAGCGGCCTGCTCGTCATCGGCGGGGTGGCGCTCCTCGCCAGCTGGGTCCCGGCTCGCCGGGCGAGCCGGATTCCGCCCGTCGAGGCGATGCGGTCGGACTGAGGCGGCCCGGTTAGATTCCCGGCGCGTCGGGAGCTTCCCGGCGCACCGTGGCCGGGCGGAGATCGCGGGTCCGGTTGTCTTCTCCGCCTGCGCTCCTCGGTTTCCGGGTCGTTCCGGTCGTCGGCGAGCGCCTCACGACAGGCTGTTCAGTGACGTTTGCCGATCTGGCGCTCGACCCCGCGCTGTTGCGGGCCATTCAGGACCGTGGCTTCACCCAACCCACTCCAATTCAGGAAGCCGCGATTCCGCCGGCCCTCGAGGGCCGCGACATCCTGGCCTGCGCAGCGACCGGCAGCGGCAAGACGGCCGCGTTCCTGTTGCCGATTCTTCACCGCATGGTTCGGGTCCCCCGCGGCACCACCCGGGCGCTGGTGCTCGCCCCGACCCGGGAACTCGCGCTCCAGATTCTCGATGATGCCCAGGCGTTCGGGCGCCACACCAGGATCCGGGCCGCCGCGGTGCACGGCGGCGTCGGGATGGAGCCGCAGGCCACCGCGATCAAGCAGGGCGTCGACATCCTGATCGCCACGCCGGGCCGTCTCCTCGATCATTTCCAGCGGGGCGAGGCGCCGCTGGCCGGGCTCGAATGGCTGGTGCTCGACGAGGCCGACCGGATGCTCGACATGGGGTTCCTCCCGGACATCCGCCGGATTCTCAGGCACCTCCCGACGCCCAAGCAGACCTGGCTGTTCAGCGCCACGATGCCGGCGCCGATCGAGGCGCTCACCGCCGACCTGTTGCGCCGGCCGGTCAAGGTGGCGCTCCAGCGCCGGGCCGCGCCCGCCAGCGGGGTGACCCAGGCGGTGTATCCGGTCCGGGCCGACCTCAAGGGGGCCCTGCTGGTCGAGTTGATCCGCCGCGGCGAGATCCACGATGCCCTGGTCTTCACCCGGACCAAACACCGCGCCGACCGGTTGACGAAGGTGCTCAACCGGGCCGAGATCCCGACGGAACGAATTCACGGGAACCGGTCCCAGGCGCAGCGCACCAAAGTGCTGGCCGGCTTCAAGGCGGGCGAGTTCCAGATTCTCGTGGCCACCGACATCGCGGCCCGCGGGATCGACGTCGAGGCGCTGGGCCACGTAGTCAACTTCGATGTCCCGGCCGTGCCGGAGGACTACATCCATCGGGTGGGCCGCACCGCGCGGGCGAGTGCCACCGGCGATGCCTTCACGCTGGTCTCGCCGGAAGAGGAACCCGATCTGACGCGGATCGAGCGGGCTGTCGGGTCGAAGCTCCGGCGGATCACCGTGCCGGACTTCGACTATCACGCCACCCGCGACCAGCCCCTCGAGGTGCCGCTGGCGGAACGGATCGCCGCGATCCGGGCCAAGAAGGCGGAAGACCGCGCGCGGGCCAAGGCGAAGGAGGTGCGCCGTGCGTCGGCGCAGGCCGCCCGGTCGCCGGCGGCCGGCCACTCCCGACCGGCGCCGGGCTCCGGGTCGAATCGCGCCCGGCCACCGCAGGGTGCGGCGCCGAACCAGCCGCGCCAGTCGGAAGGACCCGCCGGACTGGGAGGGAATCGGTCCGGCCGCCGTCCCCGGCGGGGCCGGGGACGCGGGCCGCGCTGATTGGCCGTTAGGCAGTGATGACGGGGCCGGCGGCCGTCCTCGGCCGCCGGCTCAGTCGAAGGGCTTCGTGAACAGGCTCCAGAGCTTGTCCGCGCTGGCCAGCCGGTAGATCACCGAGGCCTTGAGCCGCCATTCCTTGATCAGCGTCGACCCGGCGGCCTCGCGGCCCGGGGGCAGGCCGAAGTCCGCCGCCCGGCCGGCCGCGTAGACCACGCTGATGTCGTCCATGCTCCGGAACTCGCCCCACCGGTATTCGAGCGACACATCGATCTTGAGGCTGTTCGAGTTGACCCCGGTCCCGCCGGCCACGATGAAGTGGTCGGAGTTGGCCCGGAGAACGGGATCCCGGCCGCCCTGCGGTTCGTAGCTGAAGCCCAGGCGCAGGGGCAGGTAGTTCGCACCGGCAGGGAAGAGCCGCTCCATACCGGCGTTGAGAGTGACCGTGTTCCGAGTGGCGCTCAGGCTCTCGGGCAGGCCGTCGAAGCCGCTCACCGGCTCGGTGGATGAGTCCGGGGTGCCCTCCAGCAGGAATTGGGTCCACTCGTCGTAGGTGAGGTCCGTGGCGAACCGGAGGAGCGGCTTCGGCAGCCAGGCCAGCCCGACGCCGAGCGACCGGGGCAGCCGGAGATGGACGCTCCCGTCCTCGCCGATGGTTTCGTCGACCGCCTCGACGAGGTTGGACCGGATCGCCTGAGTGACCTCGTAGCGACCGGAGAGCTGCCCGTGGTACACGGCGCCGACCCGGATGGTCGGGTAGGCCAGCAGCAGCCCGACGTTGACCGCATGGCCGCTGATCCGGTTGTCGACCCGGGTGGCCAGAAAATCGGTCGGGCCGTCGATGCCCGGATCTTCGCTCAGGTTGCCCTGGTTCTTCCAGCCGCCGCCGTAAATATCGGCCCCGATGCCTACGGACAGCCGGTTCGTCAGCCGAATGGCCGCCGTGGCCGTCCAGAGGTGAATGCTGCCGGACGTCGTATTGTCGAAGCGGAGGCGGGCTTCCTCCCGCCCGCCCGCGGCGATCGGTACCCGCCTCACGTCGCCCAGAATCCGGTTGTTGAACTGGTAGAGCCGGCGCCAACCGAACTGGATCGTGGCGGGGCGGCCGCCCAGGTCGAACGGAAGGGCCGCGCTCGCGAACTCGAGGTTGGCCGAACCGCTCGGCGTCGCGATCGAAGTGAAAGCTGCGGTCTGGTCGGACGTCCGGAAGCCGTCGAGCCGCTGGTTGCGCCAGGTCGTTGAGTGGACGAGCGAGAACTCGGGCCGCCGCAGCTGGGAGAGGCCGGCCGGGTTCCACGAGGCCGCCGTGCCGTCGTCGGACACTGCGATGAACGCGTTGCCCATGGCCGCGGCCCGGGCGCCGGAACCGGGCCGGTTGAGCGAGTTCTGCGCCTCGGCGGCGCCGGCGCCCGTCGCCACGAGCAGGACGGCGAGGCCGGTGCGGGGGCCGATCATCGGTTTCGCTCCAGGCAGTCGCTCAGCTGGTTCCGCAGCTCCTCCGCGGTCGGGCGGTCACCCGGCTCCCGCGCCATTGCCCGCAGGACGATCCGGTCGAGTTCCGGCGACACGGCGTAGTTGATTGATGCGGGTCCGGGCGGATCGGTGGTGCTCTTCGCGCTCAGCACCGCGAGCGCGTTGTCGCCCTTGAACGGCAGGGCGCCGGTCAGCATTTCAAAGAAGACCACCCCGACCGAATAGATGTCGCTCCGCGGCTCCGAATGCGCGTCGAGGGCTTCGGGGGCGGCGTAGTGCGGCGTGCCGAGGAAACCACCGGTAGTGGTGACGCCGGGGTTGAACTGCGCCCGGGCGATCCCGTAGTCCATGACCTTCACGCCGCCGGTGCGTTCGAGCATGATGTTCGTGGGTTTGAGGTCGCGGTGGACCACGCCTTTGTGGTGAGCGTAGTCCAGAGCCTCGGTGACCTGGGCGATGATCCGGGTCGCGACGGCCGGCTCGAGTCGGCCGTCACGGTCGAGCCGGTCTTTCAGGGTCTCGCCGTCGATCAGTTCCATGACGAAGTAGGGAATGCCCGCCGCCTCGCCGCGGTCGAAGATCCGGATGATGTTGGGATGGTGGAGTGTCCGGCCGAGATCGGCCTCGCGGAGGAACCGCTCCCGAAAACGCGAGTCGTCGAGAAAGCCCGTCAGCGGCCGCTTGAGGGCAAACCGTTCGCCCCGGCGTTCGGCCTCGTAGACGGCGGCCATGCCGCCCTTTCCGATGCGGCGGAGCAGCGTGTAGTCGCCGAACTGGGCCGGCAGTTTTTCGAACGAGCCACTGCCCTGGGCGGTGGGATCGGGCTCGGGGTTGGTCGGGTACCGCATTGGCCGACGGAGGAGCACAGCGAGCAGGAGGACGGCCACCAGGCCCAGGCCGCCGAGGAGCCAGTTGGTGCGGCGGGGTGGTTCCGGCGGAGCCACCGTCGACCCGGCCGGCGCAACCGGCGCCGCGGCGCTGGCCAGGGCGCCCTCGAGAGCAAGCGTGCCGTTGCCGAGGTCGACATCGCGAACCAGATCCACCCGGCCCTCCGCGGAGAGCCGAACCCGGTGGCGCCCGGCCGCGAGGGCCGTGAGGCGAAGCCGGCCGGTGACGGTATCGGTGCGGCCCGCCGGAGTGTTGTCGATGAAGACCGCAGCACCCGGCGGATCGGACGTGATCTCGAGGACCGGCGGCTCCCGGCGGGACGGCGGCGGAGCCGGGGGCGTTGCCGTCGTCGGGCGTTCGGCCGGACGGATTCGGGTGCTGTCCACCGCGGCGGTCGCGGGCCGGGTGGCCGGCGTGTCGGCCGCCGCGGGCGACGCCGGCAACTGTGCGGGCGGGTCAGCCGGGGTGACCGGGACCGGGCTCGGCGATGGTGCCTGGACCGGGCGGGACGGCGGGCGGCGGAGGTCGAGCGCCGTCCGGGCCTGGGTCTGCAGCGCCAGGCGTTCGTTCGCGGGCTCGACACCGAAGCGGGCCGAGGTCTCCAGCGTTTTCAGGGCCTCGTCGAACGCCTCCTGCTTGACGAACACCTCCGCCAATCGGAGGTAGGGGAAGTACCTCGGCTCGAAGTTCGTTCCATAGGTTGGAACGTTGGTTCCGGGTTGGGGACGTTTCTGGATGGCGCGCTGAAAGAAGTCGGCGGCGCGGTCGAGCCGGCCCGCCGCCAGGGCCTTCTGGCCGTCGGCGTACAGTTCGTGCCACTCCTGGGCGGCAGCCGTTCGCGAGCCGATCGTCACCCCGGCGAGCACCGCAAGCAGCCACCCCGCCCGGCGGAGGGGCAGGGCGGCCACACGGCCGGGCACACGCCGGGCCGGCCGGCGTGGTGCGGAAACGACTGCTTCGAGCACCGGGGCTGAGCCTTTCGGGGACGAAGCAATGCTAGCCTTGCCTCCGGGGCGAGGGCTAGGGTTTCGGCTGGGGATCTTCACAACTCGCCAACATCCGGGCTCTGGCCCCGGGCCCGGCGGCGGTCCAGCTTTCGACGCCATGCCCCGATCAATCTCCACTCCGCGCCTCGGCTGGCCGGTGGCGCTGCTGGGCGCCGCCCTGGTCTGCGTCGTCCTCGCCACGATCGGGGCGGTCCGGAGCGCGCGTTCGAACCAGCGGATCGCGGATGCGGCGCTGTCGGGGTATGCCCGGTTTGCGGCGTGGAGCTACCAGCAGCATCTGGCGGAAACGATCCGGGCGGTGAGCACCGAAGTGCTGGGCGCGGTGAACCACGGAAGTTCGCTTCACACCAGTCTCCAGATTCCCGACGCCCGGGAACTCGGCCACTACCTCCCCTACGATCCGCGGTGCGGGTGTCACCGGCCTCGGATGGCGCCGTCCCCGACCGCGTTCTTCGGTTTCGAACTGGGACGCGACACGATCGCCGTGGCCGGCAACCAGGCGCCGCCGGGGCAGGAGGGGTGGCTGGCCGACCCGATCGCCGTGCCGCCCGAAGGACCGGCCTCCGCGGATCCCGCGCGGCGCCATGACCCGGAGCTCACGGTCGGCGAGCGCGCCTGGCTCGTCGATACCCTGACCCGGGTGGCCCGTCAGGGGCGTTCGCCCTGGGGGTATCGGTGGCTGGTGGGCCAGGCACCGGCCGGCACCGTGGTGCTGGCGGTGAGTCTGATGCCGACCAGCCGGGGCGACACCATCGTGTACGCGGCGCAGTTTGCGCGAGCGTCCTTCGACTCGATGCTCGGCGCCGTGCTGGACGACGAGGGGCTGCTGCCGGATGCCTTCGTCGATCGCGGCAACCGCGACATCCTGGCGCTCGAGGTCGTCGACGCGGCGGGCGCCCGGCTCTTCGGCGCCGGGGTGCCGGATGCCTGGCGCCGCGACGCGCTGACCCGGACCCCGGAGGGCTACGGCGGGCTGGGGATCCGGGTCGAGATCCGGCCCGACCGGGCAGACCGCCTGGTGATCGGCGGGCTGCCGCGGTCGCGGCTCCCGCTCCTGCTGGCGCTGCTGGCGCTGGCCGCAGCCCTCGCCGTGGCGGCGGTCGTCCAGTTCCGGCGCGAGTTCCGGTTCGCCACCTCGCGGGCCCGGTTCGTCGCGAACGTGTCGCACGAGTTGCGGACGCCGCTCGCCCAGATTCGGCTTGCCGTCGACACCGTCCGCCTTGGCCGCGAGCGCGATCCCGAGCGGCAGACCGCGGCGCTCTCGCTGGTCGACCGGGAGGTCACCCGGCTCCAGCATCTGGTCGATGGCGTTCTCCGCTTCGCGCGCGGCGAGCGGGCCGACGTCGGCGAACCGCGGGCCGGCATCGATGTCGTCGCCGAGGTGGAGGCGGTAGTCGCGGAGTTCGCGCCGCTGGTGGCGCCGCGCGGGGTCGCGATCGCCGTCTCGCCCGCGGGCCGGCCGGTGGTATCCCAGCGGGCGGGAGCGCTGCGGCAGGTGCTGCTCAATCTCCTGGACAACGCCGCCAAGTACGGCCCCGAGGGTCAGACGATCCGCGTGATCGTGGCGGCCCGGCCGGGCGGTGGCGCCCGGATCACCGTCCTCGACGAAGGCCCCGGCGTGCCGCCGGAGGAACGCGAGCGCATCTGGCTGCCGTTCGAACGCGGCACCAACGCGGCGGTCCGGGCCATCGGCGGCAGCGGGATCGGCCTGACGATCGTCCGGGAGATCGTGGTTCAGCACGGCGGATCGGCGGAACTGCTCGGGGCACCTGAGGGCGGCGGTTTCCGGATCGACTGGCCGGGACCGGTGAGATGAGCCGGCGAATCCTGGTGGTGGAGGACCAGCCGGAACTGGCGGAGCTCCTGGCGCGCAACCTCGCCATCGAGGGATTCGAGGTGCGCACGGCGGCGGACGGGCGGGAGGTGGTTCCGCTGGCTCGCGCCTGGAAGCCGGATCTGGTGATTCTCGACCTGATGCTCCCGGGACTGGACGGCTTCGAGGTGCTTCGCGGCCTTCGGGCCGAGCAGCGGCAGGTGCCGGTGATCATCCTGTCGGCCCGGGGCGAGGAGGCCGACAAGATCCGCGGCTTCCGGCTCGACGCCGATCAGTACGTCACCAAGCCGTTCGGCCTGGTGGAACTCCTCGAACGGGTGCACGCGCTGTTGCGGCGGGCGGCGGGGCCGGTCGCCGGCCGGGAGCCCGGGACCTTCTGCTTCGGCGCGATCACCGTGGACAGCGCCGGCCACACGGTGACCCGGGACGGCCGGCCGGTCGCACTCTCGCCCAAGGCGTTTGCCTTGCTCCTTGCCCTGATCCGGCGGAACGGGGCCGTGGCCAGCCGGGCGCAGTTGCTGCGCGAGGTCTGGGGCTACCAGGCGCTGGTCCTGTCCCGGACGGTCGACTCCCACGTCGCCGAATTGCGGCGGAAGCTCGAGGCGGACGCCGCCGACCCCCGCCACATCATCACCGTGTACAAGACCGGCTACCGGTTTCAAGCCTGACCGCCGGCCGCCTGGTCGGCCGGTCTCCACAACTTCATCACGGCTTTCGCACGGACCCGCCACCACGCGGCCGCGAGGCGGTGCCAGCTTGGTACCTCACCTCTCCGGAGTGCTCGATGCGCCTTCGTTCCGCCATTTGGCTGCCCGCCGCGCTGGCCGCCGCCGTTTCGCTCCACGCCCAGCCGCCCAGGGATCTGGTCGTCGGCCCGAAATGGCTCGCCGATCACTTGCGGGATCCCGACCTCGTGGTGCTGCAGGTCGGGCCGGCCGAGAGCTATGCGAAGGGGCATGTGCCGGGGGCGCGGCACGTCGACCTGCAGATGATCGATGCCAACCAGCCGCGCGACCCGAACCGGCTGACGCTCGAGATGCCCGCGGCGGCGGATCTTCGCGGCCGGCTCGAGAACCTCGGGATCTCGGATGGTTCCCGCATCGTCGTGGTCGAAACGGACGAGTGGTTCTCGCCGTCCACTCGCGTCGTCTTCACCCTGCAGTACGCCGGGTTCGGCGATCGGGTCTCGTGGCTCGATGGGGGCCTGGCCGGTTGGGTTGCGGCCGGGTATCAGACCAGTACCGCGGCGGCCCCCGCCACTCGCGGCCGGATCACCCGGGCCGCGGTGCCCGGGCTGATCGTCGATCACGCGTTCGTCGGCGAACTCGGCGCGCCGCGGCCGGGAGTCCGGTTGATCGACGGACGGGCACCGGTCTTCTTCGCGGGCCCGGGCCAGACCATGAACGATCACACGATGAAGGCCGGCCACATTCCGGGGGCCGCGAACATTCCGTTCAACACCCTGGTGGGCGACCACGAGCGGCTCCGCTCCCGCGACGAACTGGCCGGCATCTTCCGCGCGGCCGGCGTCCAGCCCGGCGACACGGTCGTGGCGTACTGCCACGTCGGCCAGCAGGCGACCCTCGTGCTCTTCGCCGCCCGGCTCCTCGGCCATCCGGTACGTCTCTACGACGGGTCGATGGACGACTGGGAGCGGCGTGGGCATCCGACCGTCGGCGGCACGCCGTGACGACGCCCCGGCGCCGCGGCGACGCCGACCCGGTGCGGGCCGGCGTGGCGTTAGGCGGCCTGCTCTGGCTGACCTTCATGGTTGCCGGACGCGGCCTCGGCGCGTCCGGTGCGTTCGCCGCCGGCTCGGCGGCGGTGGTCGGGGCGGTGGCGCCGGAGCGGGTGGGCGCGAACCGGTACCTGGCGGACTGGGCGCCCAGGGCCCGCGGCGGCCTCTTCGGCGAGTGGATCGTGATCGAACTGCTGGCCGTGGGTTTCGGCGCGTGGGGCTCGGCCCGGTTGGCCGGCCGCCGCCGACCGGTCGTCGAGCGAGTGGCCACCGAGTCGTCCCGGAGCCGGCTCCTCGCTGCCGCGGGGGGCGGGGCGCTCATGGGAGCCGGCGCCCGCCTGGCGCACGGCTGCACCAGCGGACTCGGGCTCACCGGGGGCGCGCTGCTCTCCACCGGGGCCTGGGTCTTCATTCCGGTCGCGTTCGCGACGGCATTCCTGACCACCCGTCTGCGCGAAGGCCCAGCTGCCGGGGTGGTTCGATGACGGCGCCCTGGTTTCCGGAAGCGGCGACGCTGACCGCCGTGCCGATCGGCCTGGCGTTCGGCGTGGTACTCGAGCGGGTCGGGCTGGGGTCGGCCCGAACCATTGCGGACCAGCTCCGCGGCCGGGACTTCACGGTCGTCAAGGTGATGCTCTCCGCCATCGTCACCGCGATGCTCGGGGTGTTCTGGGCCTCGCACCTGGGCTGGCTCGATCTGGCCCAGGTGGCCATGCCCGAAACCGACCTGCTGCCGCAGGTGATCGGCTCGGTGCTCTTCGGGGCCGGCTTCTCGGTCGCTTCGCTCTGCCCGGGCACGGCCTGCGTTGCGGCGGGTGCCGGACACCGGGACGGTGTTGCCGCCATCGGTGGTCTGTTCGTCGGGACAGTGGTGGTGATGCTGGTCTGGCCGGATCTCGGCGCCCTCGCGGTCAACGCGCCCCGCCCGGATGCGACGCTGGCCGGCGACTTCGGGTGGCCGACCGGCTCGGTGGTCGCGGTCATCGCGATCGGTGGCGTCGGCGCGCTCTGGCTGGTCGGTCGACTCGAGCGAAGTGGCGGCGCAGCGTCGAGCTCGGCGGAGGAGGCGGCGGGCGGCACGTTGCCGCGGGGCCCGATGTCGCCGCTGGCCGTTGTCGCCATCGCCCTTGGCCTGCTCGCCGGGTTGACCCGCGAGGACCCGTCGGTCGCGACGACGTCGCTCGCGGCCATCGGCGCGGACATCGCGGCCGAGCGCGATCATGTGGATCCGCTGGACCTGGCGCAGTGGCTCAAGGCGGGGACCCCGGGGCTCCGGCTGATCGACGTGCGGGAGGCCGGACCGGAGCCGCGGTATCGGATTCCGGGGAGCGAAGCCGTGCCGGTTTCGGCGATCGCGACGCTGGCGGTGCGGCCGGACGAGACGATCGTGCTCTACAGCGACGGCGGAACCCACGCTGCCCAGGCGTGGGTGCTCCTCCGGGCGCGCCTGGGCGCCGGCCGAAGCGGCGGCCGGCCCTGGCTCCTCGTCCTTCGCGACGGGCTCGCCGGGTGGGAGGACGAAGTGCTCTCGCCCCGTCCGGCCGGCGAGGACTCCGTGTCCCAGGCGCGGTTTCGCCGGGCTCGGGGTCTCTCGCTCTGGTTCGGCGGCATTCCCAGCGCCACGCCGCGCCCGGCCGCCGCCGGCGCCGCGAATCGGCGGCGGAATCGCTGCTGATCCGGGGCCCGCGCCGAAGTCCCTCGTTTCCCCAACGTTTGCCGGCCGGCTCGGGCGAATCCGGTCCGCTCGCGCGTACTCGGGATTAACGGGTCCGGGGCCCGGCGCCCCATTCTTGGCCCATGCTGATTGCCAACGTCGTCCGTCCCGCCGGCGAATGGCGGGACCCTCGCCATCGCCGCGGCCTTGCCGGAGAACTGGCGGCCGCGCGCTACCTCATCGCCAACGGCTGGTCCATCGAAGCCCACCGGTTTCGGGTTGGTCATCACGACCTCGACCTGATCGCTCGCCAGCGGGATCTCGTGGCGTTCATCGAGGTCAAGACCCGGAGCCCGTCGCGATTCGGGGACGGTCGGGAGGCGGTGGGCGCCCGGAAGCGGGCCATCCTGGAACTGGTGGCGGCGGTCTGGCTGGCGCGCCGGGGTCGGGCGGGGGAGCGGTATCGGTTTGATGTGATGCTGGTCGGTCGCGGGCCAGTCGGGTCAACATTTCCACAGGTTGCACACATTCCCGACGCATGGAGGCGTGTGGAAAAGTGAGAAAGTGTGGCTATTGCTTCGGATAATGTTCGGCACTAAATTGCCTGTAGTCATCTTGTGAAGCGTTTTGCTTCACTTTCCAACAACTCAAGGAAAGTAACCATGTCCCCAGTCGACGAAGCCCGGCTCGACGCCGATCGCCGCAAGGCGCTCAACCTGGCCATTGCCCAGATCGAGAAGCAGCTCGGCAAGGGCTCCATCATGCGGATGGGCACCGACGCTCCCAAGGAGCGGATCGGGATCATCCCTACCGGTGCCATCAATCTCGATGCGGCCATCGGCGTGGGGGGAGTGCCTCGGGGCCGGATCACCGAGATCTACGGTCCGGAGTCATCCGGCAAGACCACGCTCTGTCTCCACCTGGTGGCCAACGTGCAGCGGGCCGGCGGGGTGGCAGCCTACGTGGACGCCGAGCACGCGCTGGACGTGGAATATGCCCGGCGGCTCGGCGTGGACATCGACGGCCTTCTCGTGTCGCAGCCGGACACCGGGGAGCAGGCGCTCGAAATCGTCGAGATCCTGGTCCGGAGCGGTGCCGTAGACCTCGTCGTCATCGACTCGGTGGCCGCCCTGGTGCCCAAGGCGGAAATCGAAGGGGAAATGGGCGATAGCCACGTCGGTCTGCAGGCCCGGCTGATGAGCCAGGCGCTCCGGAAGCTGGCCGGCGCCATCAACCGGTCTCACGCCGCGGTGGTGTTCATCAACCAGCTGCGCGAAAAGATCGGCGTCATGTTCGGCAACCCCGAAACCACCACCGGCGGCAAGGCGCTCAAGTTCTACGCGTCGCTCCGGCTCGACATTCGGCGGATCGGCCCGGTCAAGGAACGGGAGAACGTCATCGGCAACCGGGTCCGGGTCAAAGTGGTGAAGAACAAGGTGGCGCCGCCGTTCAAGCAGGCGGAGTTCGACGTCCTCTTCGACGAGGGCGTGAGCCACAGCGGGCTGCTGGTGGATCTCGCCTCGGAAGCCAACATCATCCAGAAGTCGGGCGCCTGGTACTCCTACGGGGATCAGCGCATCGGCCAGGGCCGCGAGAACGCCAAGCTCTTCCTCAAGGACAATCCCGCGCTGCTCGCGGATGTCGAACAGAAGGTCAAGGAATGGCTCGGCGTGAAGGTGGCCGACCCGAAGGGCGATGAGGGAGAAGACGAGTAGTCCGGTCGAGGCGCTCGAGCCGGACTCCCGAGCCGACGGCGCCGTCCGCCTGATCATCGACGGGCGGGCGGTGCTGACGGCCCCGGTCGAAGCCGTCCGGGCCGCCGGTGTGGTGGTCGGCGCGCCGGTGCCGGCGGAGGCGCTCGAGCGGCTCCACCAGGCGGCGGAGGACAATGCCGCCTACCGGACCGCACTTCGGATGCTCGAGCGGCGTCCGTTTGCCACTCGGGATCTGGGGCGCCGCCTCCGGCTCAAGGGACACGCCGCTCCGGCCATCGAGGCTGCGCTCGCCAAGGCGACGCGGTTCGGGTTCCTCGACGACGAGCGGTTCGCCCGCAGTTTCGTGGATACCCGTGCCAGCCGCGGCTTCGGTCCGGCCCGGCTGGTGCGGGAGCTCTCGGTTCGCGGGGTGGCCCAGTCGGTGATCGATCGGGTCATTGAAGAGGCGGTCTCGCCCGAGACCACCGACGAAGCGGTCATGACGCTCGCCCGGAAACGGGCCCGCCAGCTCGCCGGGCTGGAACGGCCCGACCGGTTGCGCCGGGTCATCGCCTACCTGGCCCGGCGGGGGTACGCGGGGCCGCAGGTCCGGCGCCTCGTTCGGGACGCGATCTAGGGGGCCAAACGTCCCGAGCCGGGTGGGCTTCCGGGCCCTGCATTTGGGGGTCCGGAACCCCGTATATTACGGCGATGCAAGCAGCTACGATCCGCCGCCGGTTTCTCGACTACTTCGGTTCCCGCGGGCACCACGAGGTCGCCAGTTCCTCGCTCGTGCCGGCCGATGACCCGACCCTGCTGTTCACCAACGCCGGGATGGTCCAGTTCAAACGGACCTTCCTGGGCCAGGAACGCCGCGACTACGTCCGGGCCGTGACCTGCCAGAAGTGCGTTCGGGCCGGCGGGAAGCACAACGATCTCGAGCAGGTGGGCCTCACCAAGCGGCACCACACCTTCTTCGAGATGCTCGGCAACTTTTCCTTCGGCGACTACTTCAAGAAAGCCGCGATCGAGTACGCCTGGGAGTTCGTCACCTCGCCGGAATACCTCGGTCTCCATCCCGACCGGTTGCGGGCCACGGTGCATCACACCGACGATGAGGCGCGCCAACTCTGGGTCGCCATTTCCGGGCTGCCGCCGTCCTCGGTCTACGGGCTCGGCGACAAGGACAACTTCTGGCAGATGGGCGACACCGGTCCCTGCGGGCCGTGCTCCGAGATCTACGTCGATCTCGAGTGGAAGCCCGGCCAGCCCGCCCGGGTCTACGGCCAGGAGGAGTTCGAGGAACTCGCCGAATCCGGCCGGTTCCTCGAGATCTGGAACCTCGTGTTCATGCAGTTCGACCGGTCGGCGGACGGGACCCTCACGCCCTTGCCGCGGCCGTCGGTGGACACCGGGGCCGGCCTCGAACGGATCGCGTCGGTGCTCCAGCTCGAAGACGACAATTTCCACACCGACCTCTTCGTCCCGATTCTCGACGCGGCATCCGCACTTGTCGGGGCCCCGTATCCGGGTTCGATGGCCGGCCCGGGCGCGTCGTATCGCGTCCTGGCGGACCACGCCCGGGCGGTCACCTTCCTGCTCGCCGACGGCGTGTATCCGAGCAACGAAGGCCGAGGCTACGTCCTCCGCCGGATCCTCCGCCGGGCCGTGCGCCACGCGTGGCTCCTCGGCCGCAAGGCGCCGACCCTGGCCCCGCTCACCGGGGTCGTGATCGATCTGCTGGGCGACACCTATCCGGAGATCGCCGCCAAGCGGGACTTCGTCCGGTCGGTCACCGAACAGGAGGAGACCCGCTTCCTCGAAACGATCGAGGGTGGTCTCGGCCGGCTCGACGAGTTGTTCAAGTCCGGGGCGCGCAGCATCGGCGGCGAGGAAGCCTTCCGGCTCTACGATACCTTCGGCTTCCCGATCGATCTGACCCAGTTGATCGCCGGCGAGCGGGGCGTGACCGTCGACCTCCCGGGGTTCGAGGCCGCCCTCGACCAGCAGCGGGAACGATCCCGCGCCGCTCAGGCGGGCCCGGCGGCGGTCGGCCCGACCACCGGCGACGATGGCGACTGGGTTGAGGTCGAGGGAGGCGCGCAGGAATTCATCGGCTACGCCGCCACGACGGCGGACACCCGGATCCGGGCCTTCCGGCGGGATGCGAGCCGCACCGAACTCGTGCTTGCCGAGAATCCGTTCTACGTCGAATCGGGCGGCCAGGTGAGCGACGTCGGCGTGGTGCGCGGCGACGGCTGGGCACTCCGGGTCGACGGGGTCCGGAAGAGCGGCCGCGGCACGGTGGTGACCGGCATCCTGACCGGCGAGTTCGAGCCGGGTGCCGTGACGGCCGCCGTGGACGAATCCCGCCGGCGCGACATCGAGCGCAACCACAGCGCCACGCACCTGGTCCATTGGGCCCTCCGTCAGCGGCTCGGCCCCCACGTGCGCCAGCAGGGCTCGCTGGTCGAGGCCGAGCGGCTTCGGTTCGACTTCTCGCATCATGGGCCGATTGCCGCGGGCGAACTCGACCAGATCGAGCGGGACGTCAACGAACTGATCTGGTCGAACGCAGCCGTGGCCATCGACGAGATGGCGTACCCGGATGCTCTGGCCCTGGGCGCAATGGCGTTCTTTGCCGACAAGTACGGCGATCGGGTGCGCGTCGTCCGGATGGGACCCTCCATCGAACTCTGCGGCGGCACCCACGTTTCCTCCACCGGCGCGCTCGGGCTGTTCCGGTTCTCGGGGCAGGGTGGCGTGGCGGCCGGCGTTCGGCGGATCGAGGCGATCACCGGTCCAGGCGCCTACGCGGCCGTCGACTTGCTCGAGCAGCGGATCGCGGCGGCGGCGGACCTGCTCAAGGCCCAGCCCGACCAGATGGCACGGAAGCTCGAGCAGCTGCTGGCCGAGCGGGAGAAACTCGAGACCCGGCTGGCGGAAGCGCTCAAGCGCGGTGGCGCCGCCGAGGGCGATCGGACGACCGTCCAGATCGGTGGCGTCCTGGTGTCCGTCGGCGGCACCGATGCCGAGGATCGCCAGGAGGTGGCGCAACTGGCGGACCGGTATCGCGACCAGACGACCGGCGGGGTGCTCGTGCTGTTCGGCGCCGGCGGCCGCGGCGCGATTCACGTTGCGGTGACCGACGACCTCGTCCAGCGCGGCCTCAAGGCCGGCGATCTGGTCGGCCGGATCGCAGCGGTGAGCGGCGGGAAGGGCGGCGGCCGCCCGACCTTCGCGTCGGCCAGTGCCGGTGATCCGGCGAAACTCGGGGCGGCTCGGGAGGCGGTACCGGCCATCGTGGCGGAATGGCTGGGGACCTGACCGACCCCTGGCTGACCGCCCAGCTGGCGGATGCGCCCGCGGCGCTCGCGGCGCGAACCCGGGAGTTCGTCGCGGCCGCGGGCGGTGACGTGTCCGCGACCGGCCTGGCGGGTGCCGCCCGGCTCGCGCTCGCGGCGGCGGTCGAGGCGGCGGTCGAGGCGCCGCCGGACCGGCGCGGCGCGCTCGACCTGCTCGCCGCCGACGCGCTGGTTACGCTCGCGCTGGCCAAGCGCACCGAGGAAGCGCCGGAAGATCTCGGGCCGTTTGCGGCGTCGCTCCGGGCCGCCGAAGGCGCCCGATGATCGACCTCCACTCGCATCTGCTCCCGGGCGTGGACGACGGCGCCCGATCGGTGGAGCAGTCGGTCAAGGTCCTGCACGTGATGGCGGCGCAGGGTGTCACCGACGTCGTGCTGACGCCGCATCTCGAGGCGAGCCGCCTGCTCGAGGGTCCGCCGCCGGAGCATGACGAGGCGTTCGCCGCGCTGTCCCAGGCGGCGCCGCCCGGGATCCGACTCCATCGCGGCGCGGAGGTGATGCTCGACCGGGCGATCACCCCGCGGGCGGCCGCGACCCGGCGCGTCACGTTAGGCGGGAGTCGCTACCTCCTGGTCGAATTCACCCGGATGGTCGCCGCGCGCTCGGCCGCGGCGGCGCTGCACCAGGTTGTGCAGTCCGGCCTGGTGCCGCTCCTGGCGCATCCGGAGCGTTACCAGGCCACCACGCCCGCGGTGGTGATCCAATGGCGCAACCTCGGCGCGCTGATGCAGGTGGACGCCACGACCCTGCTGGCGGCGTCCGGCCGGGGGGAGCGGGCCCGGGCGCTCCTGGCCGCCGGCCTCATCGACGTGATGGCCGCGGACAACCACGGCGACCATCGCTCGCTGGCGGAGGCCGCGACCCGGCTCACCGAAGCCGGCGGCGGCGACGTGGTGGAGATGCTGACCGATCTCAATCCCAAGGCCATCCTGGCCGACGACGAGCTTCGCCCGGCGGGCTCCTTCACGTTCAAGGTGCCGCTGCTCAAGCGGCTCAAGGGCTGGTTCGGGGAGGGCTCGCGATGAGTGCCGAATCGATTCGCGCCGGACTCGGCCGGCTGGCGGCAACGGCCGGGGCGCTGGCCGGCCAGGCCGACGCCATCCGGACGCTGGCGGACCGGTATCGGGCGGTGCTCGAGTCCGGCGGCACGATCTTCTTCGCCGGCAACGGCGGGAGTGCCGCCCACGCCCAGCACGTGGCCACCGAGTACGTGGTCCGGTTCGGCCGGAACCGGCGGGCGTTCCGGGCCGTGGCGTTGGCCGCCGATGCGGCGCTGCTCACGGCGGCGGGGAATGACTTCGGGTTTGCCGAGGTGTTTGCCCGGCAGGTGGAGGCCCATGCCGGCCCGGGCGATCTCCTCGTGCTCCACAGCACGAGCGGCCGGAGCCCGAATCTGCTGCGGGCGGCGGAGGCGGCCCGGCGGGCCGGCGCGGCGGTGGTCGCACTCCTTGGCGGCGACGGGGGCGACCTCGCGGCCCTGGTGGATCAGGCGGTGATCGTTCCGACGGCCGAAACCAGCCGGATTCAGGAACTGCATCTGGCGATCGAGCACCTGATCGTCGAACTGGTGGAAGAGGAGCTGGGCGGATGATTTCGTTGGCGGGCAAGACGGTTCTCGTCACGGGTGGATCGCGCGGTATCGGGCGGGCCACCGCGCTGATGGCGGCGCGGGCGGGGGCCCATGTCGGCATCACCTATCACAGCCGCGTGGCCGAGGCGGAGGCGGTCGCGAAGGAGATTCGCAACCTCGGCCGGCGGGCCTATGCCGGCGGCGGGGACCTGGGCGATCCGGCGGTGGTCGAGCGGATCTTCCGCGAGGTGAAGGCCGCCTTCGGCAGCATCGACGGCTTCGTGGCGAACGCCGGCGTCTGGCCGACGGCCGACGTCCCGCTCACCGCGATGGACGAAACCCGGTGGCGCTCGACGATGAGTCAGAACCTCGACGCCGTGTTCCTCAGTACCCGGGCGGCGCTGGGTGCGATGCGGCCGGGCGGCAGTGTGGTCCTCGTGGGCAGCACGGCGGGCCAGCGGGGCGAGGCCTTCCATGCCGACTACGCCGCAACCAAGGGGGCCCTGATTGCCCTGACGAAGTCGCTCTGCGTCGAGTGCGCCCCGGCGGTGCGGGTCAACTGCGTCGCCCCGGGCTGGGTCGATACCGAAATGTGCGACATCCCCTACGCGGAGGGGGGCCGGGAGCGGATTGCGGCCACGATTCCGCTCCGGCGGATCCCGCCGCCCGAGGACATCGCGGGCCCGATCGTGTTTCTCCTGTCCGAGATGGCGCGCCACGTGACCGGCGAGGTGCTCAACGTCAACGGCGGCAGCGTGCTGTGCGGGTGATACCCGGAGGACGCCCGGCGTGAAGCTGCCCGGTCGGCTGGCGCTCCCCGAGGAGGTGGTCGAGATCGCCAAGCGACTCGAAGGGGCGGGCCACGAGACCTGGTGTGTCGGTGGCGCGATCCGCGACGCGTTGCTGGGCGGCGGGCGCGACGACGTCGACCTGGCCACCGCCGCCACGCCCGAGCAGGTGCAGGCGCTCTTCCGCCGGACCGTCCCGGTCGGCATCCGCTTCGGCACGGTCGGCGTGCTCGACCGGAACCGCCATCTCCATGAAGTCACCACTTTCCGCCGCGACGTATCCACCGACGGGCGCCACGCCGAGGTGGCCTTCGGGGTGTCGCTCGACGACGACCTGGCCCGCCGGGATTTCACCATCAACGCCATCGCGTATCACCCGCTGCGCGGGGAATGGCGCGATCCGTTCGACGGCACGGCCGATCTCGGCCGCCGCCTGATCCGCGCCGTCGGCGATCCCGCCGAGCGCTTCCGGGAAGACTATCTCCGGATTCTGCGGGCGATCCGCTTCGCCTGCCGCCTCGATTTCGTGATCGACGAGCCGACCTGGCGTGCGGCGATCGCCGCCGCCGACGGGCTCGGCCGGCTCTCGGCGGAGCGGGTCCGGGACGAGTGGTTCCGGAGCCTCGAGACCGCCACGGACCTGGCCCGGCTGGTCGAATTGTGGGGTGCGGTCGGGGCCGCCGCCCGGTGGCTCCCCGGTCTGGCCGCCGACTACCCGCTGGCGGAGCGGGCGCCGCCGGCGCGGGATCCCGTCCTGCTGACGGCCGCGCTCTGCCGCGACAGCGGCGGGGCGCTGGACCGGTTGCGCGCCTCGGGCGCGGAAATCGCCCGCGCGGCCCGGATCGACCGATCGCCGGCGGCACCGGCCG
>JBFXAY010000052.1:0-36140 GCA_050183815.1 Gemmatimonadales bacterium
TCGATCGGGCAATGAGCCAGCCCAGCGCGCCGCCGACCCAGGCACCGGAGCCGCCACTCATCCCGAGGCCGACGACGGCTCCGACGAGCGTAGCCAGGATGAGCACGACGGTCCTTGGGGGAGTTGCTGAAATCTAATTCGGACCGGCCGGAGTCCCTCGTCCGGCGGCCCGGGAGGACCTTGGCCGCCCGGCGGTCAACGGCTCAACACCAGTGCGACGTCGTCGGCGTAGTGCCCGTGGAACTCCGGATGCGTGGCGTCATTCGCAACGTTCTCGATCGCGCCCAGCCAGACTCCGACGAAGGTGGTGCCCGGCGGCAGGCGCATGACGGCGGTGGCCGGTTGCCAGGTCGCCGGCAGCGGCACATCGAGCGCCGACACCGTGCGCTCGAGCCAGGCGCCCGCGGAGACCTTGGCGTTCGCCTGGGCCGGCTCCCCGTCGAACGCCACGAGAATCAGGTTGAATCGGGTGTCGATTGCGGCACACCCGCCCACCCGCGCGAACCACGCGGACGCACTCGCGACGACAAGTCCATCGGCAATATCGCCCGCCAGTGCCGACACATCGACGAACTGCATCTGCTCGGCCGCGCTGGCGTCGGCCCTCGGACCGGTCGGTGCGCTCGAAACCAGCTGGAGCATCCCGTCACCGGTCCGCGGCACGATACCCTGCTGGGCCGACGGGGCCCGCGCCGCCTCGTCGCCGCGCCAGTAGCCGAAACCGGATGGCCAGCCGCCCACCGCGACACTCGTGCTGAAACTGCTGTTCGCGAGCAGGTTCGGCCCGTAGCTGGCGGGGCGAGGGGCGTTGGCCGGTACGTCGCGATCGAACGCCGCGACCGGCGGGACGGGGCACGCGGCGTCGACCACCCGGGTGACGGCGCGAACCGAGTCGGGCCGGGAGACCGTGAACCGGCACTCGGGGCTCGTGCTCCCGTCGCAGGGCCCGAACCGCCACCGCTCGAATGCATGCCCCACCTGCGGGGCCGCGAGGAGCCGGAGATCGGTATTGCCCGGGAACGGCTCGACGCAGCGGTCGCCTACCGAACTGTCGTTGGTGAGGCAGTCGATCGCTGCGGGTTGGGAGGTGATCCTGACCGCGCCCGCCGTCTCCGGCCTGGCGGTGATGACGAAGGTGCCGGCCCCGTCGGGCGGGGGCGTGCTCTCACCGCCGGGTCCGGTGAAGTCCACCGGACAGCCGAACGGACAGGCCGTCGCGGAGGCAAGCAGCGCAAGGAGCAGGCCGGGGCCGAGCCGGCGAGCCGGACCGCGCCTCATGGCTGGCACCGGTTGGGGTCTTCGGTCCCCGCGAACTCGCGGAATCCGCACCGGCAGAAGCCCGCCCCGGGGTCGCCGGTGTCCGGGTCCTGGCCGATCGCGATGTCCAGGTAGCCGAGGAGCACGCCCCGCGACGCCACCGTGCAGGCGAAGGTGGTGGCGGCCGCCCCCGCCGGTCGGACGCTGACGGTCAGAACGTCACCGCCGCGCACGTCGTGCTGCGCATTGTAGATCCAGCCGAAGGGCAGCTGGCCGGCGACGAGTTGCTCCTGGACCGACACGTTGGGACCCGAAATGCTGAAGAATCCCTGGTGGTACGGCGCGAGCCCCGGGACGTTGCTCACCCGGAGGTCGGCGCCCGGTCCGCTGGGGCCGGGGCCGCCGCTGCTGCAGGCGAGCCCCGCGGCAGCCAAGGCAGACGACAGATACCGGCATGATCGGGACATCGGAACCTCCGGACGGTGACCGGTTTCGGCGACGGCAAGTGCGGTGGACTTCCGAGACACGCGGCCGGGGCCACCCGCGTCTCACTCGCCCCTTGCGCCCGCGACGCCCCGGCGAGACCGTTGGGCTGGGTCACGGAGGTTTCATGACTGCCGCCTTCCTGCTCGCTTTCGGGGTGGCGCTTGCCCCCTCAGACACGGTCGCCGCACGCCTCCGCGCGGTGGAGGAGGCCATCGCCCGCCGCCGGATCGATTCTGCCTGGGCCGACATCGCGCCCCGCGCTCGCGTTCCTCACGCCGGCCGGCTGACTCTGCTGGAGGCCGGTGTGGTGGCCCACCGCGCCCGGCACGCCACCGACGCCGTGACCCTCCTCGGGCGGGTGCTCGATGCCGCGCCCGTGGACGAGTTGAGTGTCGAGGCCCACCTCTGGCTGGCCGACGTCGCCACCCAGCACGCCAATTTCGACGAGGCCTGGGGTCACTGGTCGGCCGCCCTCGAGGGCGCCCGCACCATCGGCGATCGATCCCGCGAAGCGGAGGCGCTTACCTACCTCGGCGGGGCGGCGCTCCGTGGAGGCAACGGACCACTGGCGGTAGCGCGGATCGACAGCGCGGAGCGCGCGGTCCCGCCAACGGACGATCGGGGCCGGGCCCGGCTCCGATGCCAGCAGGCGTTGCTCTATGCGGTGACGGGGCGCGGGGCCGAGAGCCCGGCCCTGCTCGAGGAAGGGCGCCGGCTCGCCGGCGCGGCGGCGGACCGGCGGCTCGAGGGCCAGTGCCTCGGGTCGCTCGGAGCGATGCATGCACAGTTCGCCAACTGGTCGCTGGCCGCGATCGTGCTCGACACGGCGGTGCAGACTCTGCGCCGAGTCGGCGACGCGCGCGGCATGGCGGCGGCCCTGCAATGGCAAGGGTATGCGCTCCGGATGCTGGCATTGTACCCCAAAGCCGAGCGGAGCCTGCAGGAGGCGATCGTCCTGGCGAGGCTGGCGGACGATCCGGGCCCGGTGGCGTGGGCCCGTCTCAACCTCGGGCTGATCGCGGCGACCTTCGGCGACCACGAGCGGGCCGCGGAGGCCTTCGACGCGGCCGGCATCGCGTTTGCTGAGAGCGGCGACCAATGGGGAAGGCACAGCGCGCTGCTGAGCTGGATCGACGCGCAGCTCCGCCTCGGCGAAGTCGACGCCGCCGATTCCGCGACCGCGCGGCTGGCGGTCTGGGCCCGGGCCGCGGGCAACGCGGAGATGATCCTCGCCGCCCACTATCGGGCCGCCAACGCGGCCGAGCGGCGCGGCGACCTGGCGGCGGCCGGCCGATGGCTGGATTCGGTGGATGCCGTGGCCCGCCGGATCCGCCAGCCGGAGCGGCTCTTCGCCCTTCGCTACGACCGCGCCAGGGTGGCCCTTGCCGGAGGCCGGCCGGAGCAAGCGATTCCCGACCTCCGCCAGTACCTCGCCGGGCTCGCCCCGGACGTGCACGCGCGCCAATACGCCGCGCGTACCCGCTTGGCGGAGGCGCTTGCCCTGTCCGGCCGACTGGACGACGCGGCGCGCGAGATCGGCGGGGCGACCGACGAACTCGAGCGGTGGCGCGCGTCGCTCGTCGACCCCTCGTTGCGGCGTGCGGTGTTCGCCGCGCTGGTGGACGACCCCGATCCCGATCTCGGCGTGGCCACGGTCATCGCCCGGCTCGCGGAGGCAGGGGATCTCCCGGGTGCCTTTGCGCTGGCGGAGCGGCGGCGGGCCCGCCAGTTGCTCGATCGGCTGGTGCGCACCGCGGCGGCAGGCGGGCCTGAACGGAGGGCCCGGCGCGGGGCCGCAAACTCGGTCACCGACCTGGCGTCTCTTCGCTCAGCAATTCCCGACAGCGTCACGGCGGTCCTGAGCTACGTGACCGGCAACGGCGGCGAACCGACGACCGCGTTTGTCGCCACGGCGGCTGGCGCGACCGTGCACCGCCTCCCGGCCATCGACAGCCTCCGTCCGCTGGTTGCCCGCGCCGTGGTGCTGGCCGAATCGGGCGCGCCGATCCCCTCGGCCCTCGGCCGGGAGCTCGCCCAGGCGCTCCTCGATGCGCCGCTCGCGGCGCTGCCCCTGGGTGTCAGGCGCCTCGTCGTCGTGCCCGAGGATGTGCTGCACGATCTGCCGTTCGACCTGCTTCCGGGCCCGGGCGGAGCACCGCTCGGTCAGACGCTCGTCGTGAGCAACACCCCCTCCGCAAGCGTGCTCGCCGCGCTGTGGCAGCGATCCTCGGGAGGCGCCACCGGTCTCCTGGCGCTCGCCGACCCGCCGCCGCCGGAGGGAGACAGCGTCGTGACCGAGGCCGGATCCCTCGGGCCGCTCCCGGGAGCGCGCCGGGAGGCGCGGGCACTGGGGCGGCTCGTCGCCGGGGCGGAGACCCGGACGGGACCTGATGCCACGGAGGAACGGTTTCGCCTGGCCGCCGGGCGGTCCGTGCTGCACCTCGCCACGCACGCGGTGGTCGACGAGCGCTCGCCCCTTCGCACGTTCGTCCTCCTGGCCCCAGGCGCCGGGCAGGACGGCCGCCTCACAGCGGCGGAACTCGAGGAACTCGATCTCGGCGCCGACCTGGTAGTGCTCTCCGCGTGCCGCACGGCGCGGGGGCGGATCCTCGCGGGCGAAGGAGTGCTCGGGCTGACGGCCCCGCTGCTCGCCGCGGGCACCCGCGCGGTGGTGGCGAGTCGCTGGGCGGTGGACGACGACGCCACGACCCGGCTGATGGTGGTCCTCTACGAGCGGCTGCTGGACGGTACGCCGGTCGGCGAAGCGCTGCACGCGGCCCGGTTGGATGCGATCGAGCGAGGGGAACCGCCAGCCGTGTGGGCGGCCTTCACGCTCGTCGGCGATCCATTCGTCACCGTGGCCCTCCGGCGGCGCCGGAGTCCGGCACCGTTCGTGCTGCTGCTCATCGGGGGCGCGGTTGCAGCGGCGGGGTTCCTTGTCGGCCGCCGCCGCCGGCTCACCGCGTGACCGAGAAGCTCCGCGGGGCCGCCCGCACGACCACCAGGGGCGTCGTGGCAGACACGAGCCACCGGTAGCGGGCGCCCCCCGCAAGCACCGAGTCCGGCAGCGCAACGAGTGTGTCCCGGGTGGTGCCCGTGAAGACCACGGTCCCCGCTTCATCGAGGACCTCAACACCGTAGCGGACGGCGTCTGCCACCGGCCGCCACGTCAGAACCACCGGCCGGGGCAGCGAGGCATCCTCCGCGGGGGCCAAGAGCGCCACCGCCACGACGCCCCCACTTCGAACCCGAGGCGGATCGCCGCCCCGCGGCCGGGTCAGGATCGCCCCGCCGACCGCCACGACCACCGTGGCTGCGAGCACGACAGGTGCGACCCAGCGGCGGGAGGGCGCTTGTACTGCCGCTTCGTGCACCGACCGCAGCAACTCGAACTCCGCCCGGAGTCTATCGTCGGCCATCACCCGGTCGAGGAGCGCCATCGCCTCGGGCTCGGGAAGCCGACCGGCGGCCAGCGCCTCGATCTGTTCGAGGGATACGCCGCGGGCCACCTCGTCGCCGGGACGTCCGCGCAGCGCGTCGCGGTAGCCGCGGCGCAATTCCTCGTCGTTCATCGAAGTCCCTCCGGTCCGACGCCCTGCTCCGTGAGCAAGGCCCGTAGGTCCGCCAAGCCCCTGGAAAGGAGATTCCGCACTTTTCCCTCTGTGCAGCGGAGGACCCGCGCGATTTCCCGGCGGTCATAGCCTGCCAGGTGCATTCTGACCACCGGCCGCCGCGAGGGCATCAGCCGCTCGACGCACGAGTACACCCGGGCCGCCAACTCCCGCTGCTCCGCCTCGTTCGCGGGGTCGTCGCGCACCAGGGCCAGGTGAGGCTGGAGCATGACCGTCGTCTCCACCCCGGTCCGGGCCGCACGGCGGCGCCGGAGCAGGTCGAGCGCCGCCGACACGGCGGTTCGATGAACATACGAGGAACCCATTGCCTCAAGCGCTTCCTGTTCGCCGCGGTTCCGCCAGAGGCGGATCCGGACGTCCTGGACCACCTCGTCCACGTCGGCCGCCGCCAGGCCGTGCCGTCGACCGATCGCGGTGATGAGCCGTTCGAATCGGTCGACGGCAGCCTCGAGAGCCGCCGACAACGAGGGGCGCTCCGCCGCGGAAGAGGTGGTGTCGGGCATGGGCCTCGGTCTCAAGGTAACGCTGGCCGTGGCGCCCGTCCCGCTCCGCGTCCGTCGCGGCGGTGGTGTGCTTGAGTCACGGAGTCACCGGGCCGTTGGGCTCACCCGGCCTCGCATTCGGGCATCCGGCCGACAAACGGGTTCGCGTGCTTCGGGCGCGACCTCGACGGCCTGCGATCCGTGCTGGCCGGCGGGCGATCGGTGCGAGCGAAACGCCGCGCCCCACGCGAACATCGACCCCGCCTGCCTCCGGAACGGCTGGTCGGGCTGGGCCGATCAGGAGCCGGTCGACTCGACGGAACGCGCCGCCTCGGGAGCGCGAGGCAACGAGGCCGAACGAGCGTCAGCGCCCGTTGGCCTTGTCGGCGGCTTGCTGGAGCAGCAGGGCGGTCGCAGGGTCGAGCGACACCGTCCCGCTCGCGGTGCGAAGCGCCGCCGGCAGGCCGACCACCGACCGGTCGTAGAGCCCGCCGAAGATCGTCAGCGCCGCGAGATAGCTGCCGGCCGCCGACGGATGGAAGCCGTCTCCGCCGTAGAGCGAGAGCGACGGCGCCAGGTTCCACGCCTCGAGCCACGCCGCACCGGCCGGCAGCGACCGGCCGTCGATCGCTTCCGCGGCGAGCCGATACGATTCGATCGACCGCGCGAAGTCGAAGCTCCGCGCCTGGCTCGGCCAGACGCCGTACATCGCGGGCGTGGCACCCACGGCGGCGATGTCTCCCGCGAACCGCCCGGCATAGTCGAGCAACTGGACCCGGCTTTCGTCGAGCGCACTTGGCCCCTGCTGCATGACCACGAAGCGCCAGTTCCCGTGGGCGATCCCGGAGCGGGCGGGGCCCAGGTTCCAGTGATCGATCAGGCCGTAATCGGGATAGGCCACCGACGCCACGAAGGTCCGCTCGACGCCGGCCGAATCGGCGAGCGCCTTGACCAGGCCGGGTACGTCGTTGACGTAGGTGAGACTGTTGCCGATGAAGAGGATCCGGAACGTGGCGCTCGGGTCGCCGTCGAAGTCCGGATCGGAGCTGCCCGGGCCGGCCACGGAGCAGGCGGCGAGCAGCAGGATCGCGAGGCCGAGCCGAACCGCGCGAAACATGATATCGTGTAACCGAGTAGGGATTCGTATCTCGTCTTGCACTCGGAATCTCTCCATGATCCGGTTCTTCGTTGCGTTGTCCTTCGTGGTCCTGCCGGTGGCGGCGCAGTCTCCGAAAGAGAGCCTGCTCGCCGCCGACCGTGCCCTCGGCCGAACGATCCGAAACGAGGGCCTCGATGGGGCGCTGCGTCCCCTGGTCACCGACGACGCCCAGCTGCTTTTTCCCGGCGCTCCACTGGCCTCCGGGCGGGACCGGATTCACGACTTGCTCGCGGACCAGCCCGCCCTCGAGGGCGTCACGGTTGCCTGGACCGTCTTCGATGCCTGGACCTCGGCCGCCGGCGATTTCGGCGTCACCTTCGGCACCCTCGACGCGACCCTGGCCACCCCGTCCGGCGGGACGACCCGCGCGGGCACCTACATCGCCGCCTGGCGCCACGAGGGCGATCGCTGGCGGCCGGCGGCGTTGCTGCTCGCGGGCGTTGTCGGGGCCGGCACGACGGTCATTCCGGCGTCGCTGGCCTCGGTCCGCCCCGCGCCGATCCAGCCGTCCGGCCCGGCGGCCGGGATGATCCAGGCCGACATCGACTTCGCCTCTCAGGCCCTACGCGACGGGGCGCCGGCGGCGTTTCAGGCGTTCGCGGCGCCGGAGGCCGTTCTCATCGGGGGCGGGCCACCTCGACGGGGGCCGGCCGCCATCGGTGCGGCGGTTGGATCGGGGCCGGCGTCGGACTGGGTCTGGTATCCGGTAGCCGCGGGCGCCGCTCGGGCCGGCGATCTGGGATTCACGGTCGGGTACTCGACCATCACCCCGAAGGCAGGCGGCGATCCGAGTTACGGCAAGTATCTGACGATCTGGACCCGGCTCGGCGACGGTAGGGTTCGGTACCTCACCGATGGGGGCGCGGCGCGGCCGGCCGACCGGCACTGATTTCTCGCCCCGGTCCCGACCACGTGGCCGGGGTTGCGTCCTTCCCTGCGGCTCGGGCCGGCGTGCTTTGCTTCCCCATCGACTGTTCCGGCTGCATCTTTGGCCATGCTTCCCCCCGGCTCCGCCCAACCCCCCGCGTTCGCCGACGCCGACCTTGCCTCCGTTCCGGTCGAGCGGTCCCAAACGATTCCGTCCCGCTGGTACGTCGATCCGGCCTTTCACGCGGTCGATCGCGACGCCGTGCTGGCCCGGACCTGGCAGGGGATTGGGTACGCCGGGCAGGTCGAGCACCCCGGCGACTTCTTCACGGCCACCGTGGCGGACGATCCGGTCATCGTCCTTCGGGACCGGGAGGGCGTGCTCCGCGCCTTCTACAACGTCTGTCGCCACCGCGGCGGGCCGCTGGCCCTCGAACCCTGCGGCTCGGCCAAGGCCCTCACCTGCAAGTACCACGGCTGGACCTATCTGCTGGACGGTTCGCTGCGCGGCGTCCCGCAGTTCGATCGCACCGAGCTGTTCGACAAGAAGGATTACGGGCTCGTCCCGATCGCAGTCGAGCTCTGGGAAGGTCTGGTGTTCGTCAATCTGGAACCGGCCGCGGCGCCCCCGTTGACCGAGGTGCTGGCCGGCATCGCCGAGCGGATCCGCCCCAACTCACTCCGGACCAAGCGCTTCGTCCGGCGGGTCGACTATGAGGTCGGGGCCAATTGGAAGGTGTACGTCGACAATTTCCTCGAGGGATACCACATCCCCCATGTGCACCCGGAGCTCAACAAGGCGCTCGACTATCTCGCCTACGTGACCGAGCTCGGCCCCTGGTACAACCTTCAACACAGCCCGTTGCAGGCGGACAACGTCTACACCGGCAGCGACGGCGGCGAGGCATTCTACTACTGGATTTATCCCAACTGCATGCTGAACATCCTGCCTCACCGGGTCCAGGTGAACCTCGTCCTGCCCGACGGCCCCGATCGCTGCACGGTGACCTTCTGGTACTTCTACGACGACCCCGACGGGCCCGGGGCGGCCGAACGGATCGCGGCGGATCTCGATTACAGCGACATGGTCCAGCGGGAGGACCGGGAGATCTGCGAACGGGTCCAGCGGGGGCTTGCCTCGCGCGCCTACGACCGCGGCCGGTTCTCGCCCGAGATGGAAACCGGGGTGTACCACTTCCAGCAGCTGCTGAAGCGCTCCTATCGCCAGTGGCGGGACGAGGGTCGCTGACTCCGTTTCGCCCGTCTGCCCACCGCTCCGGAGGACCCGCATGACCGAAGACTCCGACGGTCTCAAGCCCGAGCTCGGCCTGCTCGATGCCACCATGGTCAACGTGGGCACGATCGTCGCGTCCGGGATCTTCATCGTTCCGGCGACGATCGCCGCCGGCTTCAGCGGGGTCGCTCCCACGATCCTGGTCTGGATCGTCGGCGGTCTGGTCTCGCTCTTCGGGGCGCTGTGCGTGGCCGAGCTCGGCGCGATGATGCCCAAGGCGGGCGGCCAGTTCGTCTACCTCAAGCGCGCCTACGGGCCGGTCTGGGGTTACCTCTACGGGTGGGGGAGTTCGGTAGTGGTGAACCCGGCGTCGCTCGCGGCGATCGCCGTGGGCTTCGCGACCTATCTCGACTACTTCTTCGCCGAGCAGCTCGGCACGCCCCTCGGCCCGGTGGGGATCAAGCTGGCGGCCGCGCTGTCGATCGCCGGGCTCACCGTGCTCAACTGCTTCGGCTTGAAGCTTGGCGCGATCACCCAGAACGTGCTGACCCTGCTCAAGATCGCCGCGGTGGCAGGCATCATCGCGGCGTGCTTTCTGTTGCCGGGCGGGTCGGCCGGCAACCTGACCCCCTTCTGGCCGACCGAATCGTGGACCAGCCTCGCCGGGCCGTTCGCCGTGGCGATGGTGCTGGTGCTCTACACCTACGACGGGTGGATCGAGATCACCTACGTGGGCAGCGAAATGAAGCGGCCGGATCGCGACATGCCGCTCTCGATCCTGCTTTCGACCGTGATCGTGGCGGCGCTCTACGTCGCGGTCGCGATCGCTTTCACCTACGTCCTCGGTCATCGAGCCGTGGCCCAGTCCACCCGGGTGGCGTCGGACGCGGCCACGGTCGTGATGGGGGCGGTCGGTGCGGCGGCCGTCACCGTGTCGATCCTGGTTTCCACGTTGGGCTCGAACAACGGCATCGTGTTCACGGCCGCGCGGATTCCGTACGCCATGGCCCGGGATGGCCAGTTCTTCAAATGGGCCGGCCGGTTGAGCCCCAAATACTCGGTGCCGACCACGTCGCTGATCGTTCAGGGGATCTGGTCGATCGCCCTCACGCTCACCGGGACGTACAACCAGCTCGCCACCTACGTGGTGTTCGTGAGCTTCCTCTTCTACGGCATGTCGGCGGCGGCGGTGATGGTGCTCCGGCGGCGGGAACCGGGAGCCCGGCGGCCCTACCGGACCTGGGGCTACCCGGTGACGCCGCTCGTGTTCCTGGCCTTCGCCATCTTCCTCACCGTCAAGACCGTCCAGGAGCAGCCGGTCGACTCGGCGATCGGGGCGGGCCTGTTACTGGTGGGACTGCTGTTCTACTTCGGTCTGGGATGGAATCGGGCCGCCAGGCCCTCGCCGGACAGCGGGGCCTGACGCCTGGTGCGGTTCCGACTTGGCGCCGGACCTACTGGCCGCCGTCGAGGGCTTTGATCGCCGCGTCGATCCGGGTGGCCGCGTCCGGGTTCTCCTGTTTGAAGGTCTCCAGCGCCGCCTTCGCCGAATCCACGAACCCGGCCGCCTTGTAGGCGTCGGCCACGAGGAAGACCTTCCGGAAGCGCGACCGCCGGTCGGTGCCCGGATCGAATCCCCGGAGTGCGTCGAGCGCACCGGCGGCATCGTTGCGGTCCCGGAGCAGCGACTCGATGCCGGTGAGCTTCACCCCGGGATCGTTCGGCATCCGGCGGGTGAGTTCGTCGATCAGTCGGGCCGCTCCGTCGTGGTCGCCGGCGGCACGGTCGGCCATGGCCCGGGTGTAGAGACCGGCGATCAGGAGCCGGGTGACGTCCGTCGAATCACCGGATCGAAGCCCGGGGCCGCCGGCGTATTCGTAGACCAGCTCGCCGCCGTGCTCGCCGGCTTCGAAGAGCGCGAAGCCGGCCCAGAGCCCGGCCGCGGCCCCGGCGATCCGGACCATGCCGCCGACCTTCTGCCGGCTCACCGCAATACCGACCAGTTCGATCACCGCGACGAGCAGCAGCGCGTTGCGGGCCCGGTCGCCCCACTCCTCGTGCTCGACCACCGCGCCGACGGCACCCGGAATCCGCTCGACCGGCCCGTGCGCCTGGTGCCCCGACTCGGCCGTGAAGTACCCCACAAAACCGGCGCCGATCAGGAGCACCCGTGCCGCCATGTTGGTCCACCCCAGGCTGCCGGTGAGGGCGCCGGTGCTCGGATCCCGCTTCGCAAGCAGGGACGCCAGACGGAACACCACGCCGACGATGCCGAGCACCACGGCGAAGTGGACGAGTTGGGGATGGAAATATCCGATCTGAGGCATCTGACCCCTCGCGGGCGCAGGATGAAATGGCGGTGAATGAACGCAGAAGGGGCGAGTGAGCCACCCGCCCCAACGCTATCATCGCATGGTGAAGTCGGCTAGGCCGGAATGATGGCTACTCTCCCGGAGGCCCGCGGCGTCCGCCCGGTCCCTGCGGCGGCGCCTTGATCCGGTCCGGCACCTGGCCCCACTGTTGCTCGGTGAGGATGCCCTTGGCCTCGCCGAGGGCCCAGGTATTGTTGGTGCGGACGGCCTCGAGCAGCGGCCGCATGGCGCCGAAGAGCGAGGCGGGATCCGGATTCGGGCCGGCCTTCTCGATCTCCTTGGTGGCTTTCGCGGAGAGTTCGGCGGTGCGCGCTTTGAGCGAGTCCGACAGTGTCTCGAGCCGCTTGACCTGATCGTCGGTCAGATTGAGCGAGATCCTGATGTCGAGGATCTCCGCGGCCGGATTCGGCATCATGTTGGTGATCCGGCTCGCGAAGTCGTTCCGCCCGCCGGCCGCTCCTTGGCCGCCCTGCCCGCCGGGTCCTCCGAAGCCGCCGCCGTCCCGCCCGCCGAACCCGCCGCCGCCCCGCCCACCGAGCCCGCCCCGGAACTGGGCCAGGAGATCCGGTCCGAGCGTGTAGCGCATCTGGAGCCCGATCTGGAACGGCTGCCGGATCGCCACCGTGTTGGCGCCGCTCGAGCCGAACCGTTCGTTGACGGTGTACTGGAACGACTGGGTGCCGGCGTCGAAGCCGCGGACCACGAGCAGGGTGTTGTCCGGCCGGATCTGCTGGCCCCAGCCGCGGAGATTGTCCTTGCCGTGGACCAGCTGGTCGATGCCGAGGAGGAAGTTGCTCGTGACGACCGAGACCATCAGCCGGCGATTGAGCCCGAACGCCGCCGGCCGGAGGTTGAGCTGGAAGTCGAGCGACGCCTGCCACGGACCACGGCAGGTGTTCCGCCCGGCGATGGTGCCGAGCTGCTTCTCGAGACAGGACCGGGCCGACCCGGAGGTGACGTCGAGCAGCCGGCGCATCCCGTTGGCCACCGTCGTGTCGGCGGCGGCGGTGCTGAAGATGAAGGCCCGGTCGTTCCGGGCGCCGTCGCCGTTGACGTCGGCGCCGACGGTTGGCGTGTAGGACGAACCACCCGTCATTCGGGCGATCGTGGTCAGTTCGACCGACCGGGTGATCGGATAGCTGACGGTCGCGAGGAACGAATGCCGCCGTTCGAAATCGCTGGTGGCCCACTCGCGGATGTTCGGGTCGCCGGCGGTCGGATTGCCGCCGAGCCCGCGGGCGCCGCCGAAACCGCCGGAGGCCTGGTCGCGGGAGCGCTGCCAGGTGTAGGACAGGTTGAGGAACGTCCCGTTCCGGGTGGCGCCGTTCGCGCTCAGCGTGAGCTGCGCCGACTTCGACTTGAGGTCGGACTCGTACACCAGGACGTTGCCGAAGTCGGTGTCCTTCCGCGACGCGAAGAGCGGCACCGATCCGGTCCGGGGATCGATCGTGGCCACCGGTGCGAACACCGGCCGGCCCTCGCCGCCGGCAGTGAATTGGACGGTGCCGAGATTGAGATCCCGGACGCCCAGCTGCTGCTGGCCGACCGAGTAGCTGAACTCGGCGTTGTAGGTCAGGAGCCCGAACCGCCGCTGGGCGCCGAGGGAGGTCCGGAGCGCCCGGGGCGCGCGGAAGTCCGGGCCGAATCCCGTCACGTTAGGCGCACGGGTCACCGTGGCGCCGGAACCGCCGCCGACGCAGGTCGTCGGGATCGAGGCCGGGTTTGCCGCGTACGCCGGCCAGTCGGGCGTCGGAGCGTCCGCGCCGACGCAGACCAGCTGCGATTCCGTCTGCCCGAAGCCGGAGGCCGCCTGCGCCGCCGAGAAGAGGGATGTCGGGGCCGGGCTCCGGAACAGCCCGACGCCGCCGCGGACCACCAGGGCCGCGGGGCCGTTGTCCTGGGAACGCAGGAACCAGCTGAAGCCGACCCGCGGGGTGATCTGGAAATCCGTGGGCCAGGCGCTGGTGTCGAGTCCGAAGGTCTGGGCGACGGCCGCGTTCTGATCCGGGGCGCCGCTGTACCGGGCGCCTTCGGCTCGGAGGCCGTAGGTGAACTGGAGGGCGTCGGTGGCGCGCCAGCTGTCGGACAGGTAGAGCGACAGGGTTGTCTGCTCGGTGGCCCGGATCGTCGGGGCCAGGGTCCGGGTGAACGTGGCCGGCCGCCCGGCCTCGAGGTCCGCGAGCGAGTTGAAGGTGAAGGTTCCGTAGCGGTTGTTGGTCGCGTCGCTCTCGTTGCTGGTGCGGTTGATGAACCCGCCGATCCTGATCCGGTGCGCGGCGTCCGCCGTCATCAGACTCAACTCGTCCGACGCCTCCACGCTGTGGCTCTTCGACTGCTGCGGTACCCCGGAGAGGCCGCCGAAGGTCAGGTTCGAGGCGCCCACCAGATCGTCGAGGGTCGAGATCACCTGGACCCGCCCGCCGGGCAACTGCGACTCCGCCGGAGTACTTGACGAGGACCCGGAGAAGTAAGCCCGGAACTCGTTGATGAGGGTGGCACCGAACCGGGAGTTGCCGGTCAGCATGATCCCGCCGCCCTTGCCGGTCGAGCGGGCATCGGTGGACGGCACCGACAACGGCCCGATCCGGGTCGGAGCCTGGATGTTTTCGCGGTAGTCGCCCCGGATGGTGATCGTCTGGCCGGGGACGACGATGTAGTCGGCCCGCACCAGGGCGTTGTAGTTGTCGCTGTTGCGGTCGCCGGAGGCGAGGCGGGTGTCGATCGGGACGCCGAGATCGTTGAGGACGGTCATCAGCCGGTCGGCCGAATCGGCGGCGACCCCGAATCGCTGCAGCGTGGCCGGCGTGGCGGAGAGGAGCGACTGGAGTTCGTCGCCGCGGAACCGGCCCTGGCCGGAGCCGAAGACGAACAGCTTGTTGCGCTTGATCGGGCCGCCGAGGCCGAAGGACAGCTGATGCTGGCTGAAGCCCGTGGCGAAGGCGTCGTCGCCCGCGTCGAGCGCCAGACCCTGATCGCGGAAGCCGTAGTTGAAGGTGCCCTGGGTGTTGTTGGTGCCCGAACGGGTGGTGCTCGCCACCAGGCCGCCACTGAACTGGCCACGGGCCGGATCGTAGGTCGACGTGATCACCCGGGTGTTGCGGACGGCATCCTGGGGCACCGAGCCCCCGCCGAAGCTCAAGCCGTCCAGAGTGACGTTGTTGGCCGTGGGAGCCAGGCCGCCGACCGAGAAGCCCGCGGCGGTCGAGTCGGTTCCCGAAAGCGTCACCACGCCCGGGACCAGGGTCGCGAGCATCAGCAGGTCGCTCGCGTCGATCGGCAGGCGCTGCACCTGATCGGCGTTGAGCATCCGTTCGGTCGAACCGGCGGTGGGCGCCTGATTGCCGGCCGGCTGGGCGCGCTGCGCCCGGACCCGGATCTCCTCCAGCTGAACCGGGGTACTCGTCATCCGGAGATCGGTGACGATCCGGTCCTCATCCGCCTGGCGAACCACCGTCCGCTGCACCGGAATCAAGCCGATGTAGCGCGCGGTGATCCGGTACTGCCCGCCGCCGTCGGGGAACAGAATCGTGTAGCGGCCCTTGGCGTTGGTCTTGGCCGTCCGGGTTATTTGCGACTCAATCGAAAGGATGTCCACCACCACGTCGGCGAGCGCCTTGCCGCTCTCGTCGGTGACGACTCCCGTGAGGATGTCGGTCGACCCCGACTGGGCGGCCGCCCGGGCGGGAAGCCCGAGCGCCAGAAGGAACAGCACGGCCCCGACCAGGACCCCGGCCCGCCGAAGTGGATTTCGCATGCCGCATATACGGCCGCTCGACCCGGATTGTTAACAACCGGCCCCCGGGGGCGGTGGCGGGCGCCCCTAACGAGACGGGGGCCGCGGGCGGATCAGGCCCCGAGCTTCATCGCTACCGTCCGGCCGAGGGACGCGAGGAGCCACCAGATCTTGCGCCCCGTCCCGACGTAGGCTCGCCGGTCCCAGGCCCTTGGCCCGGCGTCTCGAATGACGTTGCCGATGTCGGCGTAGATCCAGCGCGCCGCCCCGATCGACCAGGCCGACCGGAAGGGCAGGTGGGCAATGCCGCTGTCCGCTCGGCGATAGTACTCGTCCGCCCGGTCGAGGAGGCGACCCACGACCGCCGCCAGGGTCATCCGCCGCGCCGGGTCGAGGATCCCGTTCGGAGACAGGCCGGCATCCTCCAGCCACTCCAGCGGCAGGTAGACGCGCCCGACGCGCGCATCGTCCATCACGTCCCGGGCGATGTTGGTCATCTGCATCCCGGTGCCGAGGCTCTCGGCCCGGGCCAGCGTCTCGGCGTCCTTGATCCCGATGATGTGCGCCATCATCACCGCAACGACGCCGGCGACGTGGTAGCAGTAGACCTCGAGCTCGCCGAACGTGCGATGGCGGCGGCCGTGAACGTCCATAGCCATACCGTCGAGGAATTCGGTGACGTGCCGCTCGGGAATGCCGTGCCGCCGGACCGTCCGGGCAATGCCCTCGAACACCGGCGGGAGGCCGGAGTCGCCGCGGAAGGCCCGATCGGTCAGGTCCCGGAGCTCGGCCATGCTGGCCTCCTGGGCCGCCTGGTCCGGCAGGCGCTGATCGTGGCCCAGGGTCTGGCCGTCGATGACGTCGTCGCAGTAACGGCACCAGGCGTAGAGCTGGTAGGCGCCGGCCCGGATGTCCGGGTCGAGGACCCGGGCGGCCTTGGCGAAGCTCTTGGAACCGCCTTCCAGGACCGCTCGCGAGTGGGCGACAATGGCGTCAGTCATGGGCAGCGGGCGGCGGCGCGGCGCGACTGGTGGTGCGGCACTTGTTGCCGATTGCGGGGGTCTGGCGGCGTGGGCGGGTGCCGGCCGGCGGCCGAGGCGTGGCACGCGGAGGGCCAATCGGCCTCCCGGGCCTGAAAGACGCCACCCGGCACGGGATTGGCAGGCTGGGCAAGTCTCCACCCGGCACGGAGTTGGGGCCGGGCTGGGGTCGCAACGGGGGAAGGGCGGCGGAGCCGCGGCCGGCGGCGCGAAGCCGCCGTCATTCAGGAACCATCAGCGCTCGGATACACGATGCCTTCGGTGATCTCGAAATTGAACGGGTTGGGCCTGCTCCTGGTAGCGGCCCTGGGCTTCTCCTGCGGCTCCGACAGCGGCGACGGCGGCACCAATCCGGGCGACAACCCGGCGATCGCCATCGCCATCAGCGTGAGCAACCTGACGATCACCCAGGGCGAGAGCGGCAGCCTGACCGCGACGATAACCCGGTCCGGCGGCTTCACCGGGGCGGTCAACATCACCACCACCGGCGCACCCGCCGGCGTGACGGCCACGGCCTCGAACGTCACCACCACGAACGGCACCACGACGGGCACCATCCTCGTGAGCGTCGACGCCGGCGTGGCTCCCGGCAACTACGCCCTGACGATTACCGCGACGGGGAGCGGCGTCACCGACAAGGTTGCCACGCTGACCCTCACGGTCGTGGGGATTCCGGCCATCGCGATCACGGCCACGCCGTCCCTCGCGACGGTGCTCCGGGGCACCAACACCTCGATTGCGATCGGTATCACCCGGACCAACTACACCGGCACCGTCAACTTCACCGTCGAAGGCGCGCCGCCCGGCGTCGCCGCGACGTTCAATCCCGCCGGGACGACCGGGACCGGGACCACGCTCACGATCACCACCGATCTGTCGGTCGTGCCCGGGAACTACACCCTGACCGTGCACGCCACGGGCACCGGGATCACCGAGCAGACGACGCCGGTCGCGCTGACGATCACCGCGGACAGCCAGACCCCGGCGATCGCCCTGACGGCCAACCCGGCGAACCTCACCCTCACCCAGGGCACCGCCGGCTCGCTCGCGGTCACCATCGGGCGGACCAACTACACCGGCGCGGTGACCCTGAGTGCCACCGGGCTGCCGGCGGGCGTCACGGTCGCCTTCAGCCCGAACAACACGACGGCTAACAGCGCCAACCTCGAAGTGACGGTCAGCGGGGCGGCGACGCCGGGTACCTACACGGTCACGATCCATGGCACCGGGACCGGGATCACCGAGGCCACGACTCCGCTCGCGCTCACGGTGGCCGCGATTCCCGGATTCGCCATCGCCTCGATCGCGCCGGATCCCGTCACGATCGCCCAGGGTGCGCAGAACAGCGTCACGGTGACGCTCGCCCGGACCAACTTCGCCGGCACGATCAATCTGACGGTCGATGCGCCCGCGGGCATTACCGGCTCATTCTCCCCGGCGGCCGCCACGGCCAATTCGTCCACGCTGACGCTCACCGTCGGCTCCGGCGTCACGGCGGCCGACTACACCCTCACGGTACACGGGACGGCGACGGGCGCCACCGCCCAGTCGAAGACGTTCGTGGTGCACGTCGTCCCCGCCGTGACCGGCAGCTACACGCTCACGACGACGCCGGCCCTCCAGGCGTCGGTCCAGCAGGGCAGCAGCACCGATGTCACGGTCAACGTGAACCGGATCGGCGGCTTCGTCGGTACGGTCAGCCTCGCGGTGACCGGGACCGCCTCCGGCCTGACGGCATCGCTCAACCCCGCCAGCGTGACGGGCTCGTCGGCGACGCTCAGCCTGACCGCGTCGGGCGGCGCGACGATCGGTTCCGTGTTCAACCTGACGGTCACGGGCACCACCCCCGGGCTCGCGAACCAGACGACCACGTTGCAGGTGACGATCGCGGCACCGGGCGGCGGCGGGAACGTCTCGCTCGACTTCTCAAGTTGCGACGCCGAGGACCGGCCGATCTGGTTGGCGTACCAGGACGGAACCGCGGGAACCTGGACCCGGGTGGTCGGGGCCGCGAATGTCTACACGTTCAACATCAGCCAGCCGAAGGGCGGCGTCGCCTTCGTGAAGTCGAGCGGCGTCGGCTCGTACGGCATCAGCGTCCAGTACTACAGCCAGGCGGAGTTCCTGGGGATCAGCGCGGCCACCTTCTGCACCGCGTCCGCCGCCACCAAGACGCTGACGGCCACCGTGGCGGGCGTGACCCCGGCCACCCATCAGGCGAATCTGTCCCTCGGCGGCGGGTCGGGCATCGCCTTCCTGCCGGGGACCATCAACCTCGCCGGCGTCCAGAACGGGACGTTCGCTCTCTTCGGCTACCGTCACTCGCTCGGCGTCGTCGGGGCCTCGGACCTCGTCGTCGTTCGCCGCAACATCAACACGGCCGTCCTCGGCGCCGGTGCCTCGATCGGATCGACCGTGGACTTCGGCGTGGAGGGCGTGGCCCCGGCGGCGGCCACGATCTCGGTGACGAACATCCAGGGCGGCGAAACCGTGGTGCACGGGGTGCAGTACTACAACGGGGCGTCGTGTCTCCCCGCGACGCTCTACTTCGGCATGCCGGCCTCCTCGAGCTTCGCCGCGTACGGCATCCCCGCTGCCGCGCAGGTGGCCGGCGAGGCCCACGCGATCTCGCTCATCGCGACGGTCGGCCAGACGACCCGGTCGCTCTTCACCTACCTCGGTGCCCTGGCGGACCGGACGCTGACGCTTCCCAGTCCGCTGCCGGTGTTCACCCCGACGATCCCGGCCGGACCGTACAAGCGGTTGCGGTGGGACTTCACGGTCCCGGCGGACGTCGCCTCATCCGTCAGTGGCGGTTACGCCGATACCGGTGGCCAGAAGCTGGTGACGATCGGCGCATCCGTGGCGGGCTACTTCGGCGGGACCGCCATCAGCCTCGAGATGCCGGACTTCAGCTCGGTAGCGGGCTGGGAAAACAGCTGGGCCCCGACCGCGGGAGCGCTGGTGAACTGGACCGCGGTGGGCGCTGGTGCGGCGGCTCTGGGTCCGTGCGTGGCGTCCGGGTCGCTGGCCACCTCGAGCCGGTCGGGCATGAACTGATCGGGGAAAGCGGGGCGGGCGGATCGCCCGCCCCGGCTCGTCAGCGGGCCCCGAGCGAGTCGAGCCGGGCCCGCGCCGCGGCGAAGTGGGCTTCGAGCCGCGGGATGGGGACCCCGCGGTAGCCCTGCCGCAGCCGCCCCACCGCCTCGTCCAGCATTGCGGTCAGCTTCCGGGCGGCCGCCTGCCGGCTGTCCGCGGTGGTGCTGCCGACCCGCCCGATCCAGACCGGCGCCGTGTGGGCGAACGGGTAGCTGTTCATCGCCGGCCAGGCGGCGGTGGGACCGCCTAACGCCCGGGCCGCGACCCAGCCACCGACCGGAATCGCCAGCTCCCCCCGGAACTGCCTCGACCCGACCGCCACGGGGCCGAGGCGGACGGCGGTTTCGCCGTTGACGACGAGATCCACGGAATCGACGGCCATCGCGGTGTGGACCGTGAGTTCGTAGTTCACGGTTCGGAGTCCGCGGCTGATGATCTGGCCCGGCTCCTGGCCGTCGATGGCGAACTCGAGCAGCGGCCCGGTGGAGACGAACGACCGGCCGGCCTTGAGGGCCGCGAGATACCCGCGATAGCCCTGGGCCGGATCGGCCTTCACGTAGACGCGGGTGGTCCCGACGGCCATGGTCCGGTAGAAGTTGTTCATCACGTCGGTGCCCGCCGAGATCGCGATGGGGACCCCGAGGTTGAGGAACGGGTACCACGCGCGCACGGCGCCGAGTTCGTCGCTCCAGAGGCAGGCCAGTTCGATCGTGTCGAAGAGTCCAAGCACGCCGTCCGCCACGAGTTCCGGGGGAACTTGCCCAGTGCTGGTGGCGGGATGGACATAGGTTCCGATGCCGCCCTGGCGGTGGGCAAAGGCCAGGACGTCCGCGTTGGTGCGGTCGTCCCGACCGTGCAATTCGTATCCCGGACCCCAGATCCAGGGCCAGAACAACTCGTCGGTGCCGATCAGGCCGATGTGACCGAGAAAGTGGGACCGGACTTCCTGGCCGAAGAAGATCAGCGGTTCGCCGCGGACGTCCCGCCAGGTGAAGAGATCCTGATCCTCGAACCGGGTATGGAGGTTGGCCAGCAGCGGCGTCATCACGTCGAGCGCTTCGGCCCGGCCCATCGGGGCGAGCGCCGCCGGCGTCAGCCGGTAGGGACCGCCGTAGTTGAGGTGGAAATGATGATCGCCCGAAAACCACCCGGCGGCGCGGGCGTCCCAGACCGGCTCCAGGGTCACGTCGGCGGCGACCACCGTGCCGCCAACGGCCCGGACGGTGCGCCGCGCCGGCGGCGTGGCCAGGCCGGAGACTGCCTGGACCGTCACGTCGCCGAGGGGTGCTTCGATGTCCGTGACGCCGGCGGAGTAGAAGAACACGATGCCGTTCTGGCCGTCGAACCGCGGCTGGCCTTCATCGGCCACCAGCGGATGCCCGGTCGCGTCGGTCACCGCGAGCCGACTCGGCGCCGCGCCGGGTGTGCCGGCCTGTCGCGTCGTGATCCGGACCCGTCCCGTCGGCGCGCCCCAGTCCCAGGTCGTCACCGCGACTTCGGCCGGCCGGCCCCCGTCGGCCGGCATCCGGTAGAGCCGCATCATCTGCCGGTCGTCCGCTTCGGAGTAGTAGACGTTCCGGCCGTCCGGGCTCCACGCCGGCGCGAGCGGCATCCCGTGGCCGCGGGTGAGGAAGATCGGCGACTGGACGCCGTCGGCCGGGTAGAGGGCCAGTTCCCAACTCGAGGCGTCGCCGGCGGGTCGGGTGAGCGCGAGGGCGCGCCCGTCGGGAGCCGCCGCGATCCGGAGCATGGAGAGGATCGGCCCCGAGAGCATCGTCCGTTCGCCGCCCGAGGCGTCGCGGATCCGCACCTCGTTGGCGGCGGCTTTGGCGACATAGGCGAGGCTGCCGTCGCGAAGCGGCACGGGCTGGAGTTCGAGGCCGGGTGCCTGGGTCACTCGGGTTTTCCGGCCGCCGGCCAGATCGACCTGCCAGATGTCGAGGTCGCCGGCGATCGCCGAGCTGTAGTAGAGGGTCCGGCCGTCGGGCGCGTACGCTGGGTCGAGCGTGATCGCCGGTTCGTTGACCAGCACCCGCTCGGCCCCGGTCGCGATCACCCGTTCGACGATGGTCAGCTGCCGGGTGTCGTCCCGCACGAACGCCACCCGGCTGCCGTCCGGCGACCACGTCGGCCGCGAATCGATGCCGGCGCCGTCGGTGAGCCGGCGCGCGGCACCGGTGCCCAGGTCGAGGAGCCAGAGCCAGCCGCGGCTCGCGATCGCCACCGTGCGCCCGTCCGGCGCAATCGCCGGATCCATCGGGCCGATCGTCAGCGTGGGCAGTTCGTAGCCCTCGAGGTACACGTGGTGGCCCATGCTTGCGATCTTCGGATACCGATTGGTCCACTGGGCGGCGAGCGGCGTGGCGAGCGCCAGGGGAAGGAGCAGGGCGGCAGCGCGCATCGGTTTCTCCTGGTTGATCGTTCTCATCCGGCCCGGATCGCGTCGCGCGGCGGAGGTCGCGTCGCTGCCGACCAGCCGGCGGCTCTTCTTGATGACGATGCCGACGGCCTCGTTGCCGTTGTAGCGGTCAGTAGCCCTGGGCCGGGTCCACGGCGAGGCGTGGCGTTTCCCCCCGATCCACCTGGCCCAGCGTCTCGAGGAACCCGGCCAGCGTGGCGGCCAGCGTACTCGGCCCGCTGATGTGGGGAGAGATCGTGATTTTCGGGTGGACCCAGAGCGGCGAGTCGGACGGCAGCGGCTCGGTGGTGAACACGTCGAGGGCCGCGCCACTCAGATGGCCGTGGTCGATTGCCCACGGAATCGCCGCCTCGTCCACGAGGGCGCCGCGGCCGACGTTCATCAGATAGGTGCCGCCGCACTGCGCCAGCCGGGCCCGGCTGAGGAATCCCGCCGTGGCCGGCGTGAGCGGTGCCGCGAGGATCAGCCAGTCGGCTCCCACGACCACGTCGGCAAACCGATCGGCCGTCGAGACGTCGCCGAAGTCGGGTGTCGCCGCGCCGCTCCGGGAAAGACCGGAGACCCGGCATCCCAGGCTGCGGAACGCCCGGCCGATGCCGCGGCCCACTTGGCCGGTGCCGAGAATCACCGCGCGCTGGCCGCGGAGGAGGTGGGGCTCCCGTTCGCGATTCCAACGCCGTTCCCGCTGGTCCAGGTCGAGGTCGGCGAGAAACTGATTGACCGCCAGGGCTCGGGCCAGGCACCACTCGCCGATCGCGGGTCCGAAATCCTCGCCGCTCTTGGTGAGGAGGACGCCCGCGGGGGGCGACTCCCGAAGGATCAATCCGTCGACGCCGGCCCCGATGCTGTGAATCCACCGGACCGATCCCCAGCCGGGCACCGGCGGTTTCCGGAACCCGACGAAGACCTCGGCCCAGTCGAGGTCGGCGGCGGTCACCGCGTCGAGCGCCCGCAGGCGGAGTTCGAGATCCGGACGGACCTCGGCGATTCGGGCGGCCAGGTCGGCCACCATTTTCCCGGCGATCAGAATCCGGGTCGGCTTGGTGTTCGGCATTGCGGTTTCCGGGGTTCGACCCAAGATAACGCGCCGCCTTTCGTCCGGACCGGCGGGCGAGTATCCTCGGAACCACCCCTCCAACCGGCGAGGCTCCCTGGAGACCGACTCGGCCGCCCCGGCACGCCGGCGCGACATTCCCGTCACCCGGCGGGAGATCTTCGGGTGGGCGATGTTCGATTTCGCCAACTCCTCCTACACCACGGTGGTCATCACCGCCGTCTACAGCGCCTTCTTCGTCGGCTACATCGTGCCGGCGGGATCGACCGCGCGGGATTCCTACTGGTCGACCGCGATCCTGATCTCGATGGTGCTGGCGCTGGTACTCTCGCCGCTCACCGGCGCCATCATCGACAAGAGTGGCCGGAAGAAGGCCTGGCTCGCGGGCAGCTGCCTGTTGTGCGCCGCCGGAACGGCGGCGCTCTACTTTGCGGATCCGGGCGACGTCTGGACGGCGGTGTGGCTGATCGTCGTCGGCAACACCGGGTTCATGCTGAGCGAGTCGTTCTGCGCCAGCTTCCTGCCCGACATTGCCACCTCCGAGAACATGGGCAAGATCTCCGGCCTCGGCTGGGGTATCGGCTACCTCGGGGGGCTCGTCAGCGTCGTCGTGGCCTCGAAGATCGTGATCCGGAGCGACCCCGCGCTCAACGCCGCCGGTTACGTGCACGAGAACCAGCTGGCGATGCTCGCGATGGCGGGATTCTTCCTGGTGGCCGCGTTGCCGACGTTCCTGCTCGTGAAGAACCGGTCGCTGCCGGCACCCGGATACGAGGGAGCGCCCCTCGGCCGGCTGGTGCGGGCCGGCTTCTCGGAGTTCTTCCAGTCGATCGACACGGCCCGGACCCACAAGATCCTGTTCCAGTTCCTGATCGCGTTCATGGTGTACATGGCGGGGCTCGACGCGATCGTGAAGTTCGTCGGGATCTACGCCCGGGAGGACATCGGGCTCACCGGCGGCGAGTTCGTCCTGCTCTTCCTCTTTCTCCAGCTCGCCGCGGTGGCGGGCGCGATCGGGTTCGGGTGGCTCGAAGGGCGGCTCGGCCCCAAGCGCACGGTGTTGCTGACGCTGCTCTGGTGGATCGTCGGCGTCCTCGGGATCTACTTCCTCGACGCTCTGGTCCAGTTCACCGGCCTCACCGCCAAGCAGCTGTTCAACGGCCTCGGTCTGTTCGCCGGCGCGGGCATCGGCGCCACCCAGGCGTCGAGCCGGACGGTGGTCGGGCTGCTTGCGCCGAAGGACCGGTCGGCGGAAATGTTCGGCTTCTGGGGCATGTTCAGCCGTCTCGGCAGCATCCTCGGTGTCGGCTTCGGGTACGTCGCGGATGCCTTCGGGTCGCGCCGCGCCGGGATCCTCCTCGTCCTCGTCTTCTTCATCACGGGAGCGATCCTCCTCTCCCGGGTCGACATCGACCAGGGAATGCGGGACGCGGAGGCCTCGCCGGGATGATCGCCGCTCACGGGCTGACGCGAGTATTCGGCTCGCGCGTGGCCGTCGAGAATGTCTCGTTCGAGGTGCCGGCCGGGTCGCTCTGCGCCCTCCTCGGTCCCAACGGCGCCGGCAAGACCACCGTGATCCGGATGCTCCTCGGTCTCATCGGCCCGACCCGCGGCACGGCGACGGTGGCCGGCCTCGATCTTCCCGCTTCGTCGGAGACCGGTGCCAGAATCCGGGCTCGCTGCGGCCTGCTGACCGAAACGCCCGGCTTCTACGACCGGCTCTCCGCCCGGGAGAACCTGGCGCTGTTCGGCCGCCTCTACGGCTTTCAAGCGGAACGGTCTCCCGAGGTGGCTCGGCTGCTCGAGGAGTTCGGGCTGGCCCCGCGGCGTGATGATGCGGTCGGCACCTACAGCAAAGGGATGAAACAGCGGCTCGCGATCATCCGGGCCGTCTTTCACAACCCCGACGTCATCTTTCTCGACGAACCGACTTCCGGTCTCGACCCCGAGTCCGCCGTCCAGGTCCGCGGGCTGATCCGCTCGCTCAAGGCCTCCGGCCGCACCATGATCGTCTGCACCCACAACCTGACCGAGGCGGCCGAGCTCGCTGACGTGGTCGGCGTGCTCAAGGGAACGATCAGGGCGTTCGGCCGGCCCGAGGCGCTTGGCGCCGGAACCTCCCGGCTCCGCATCGTCACCGATCGGCCCGACGATTGCGAGCGGATCGCCGCCGGACTCGGCCATCGGCCGGTGCGGACCGGTGGAGCGGTGGAACTTGAAACGGCGGATCCGGACCGCGCGGCGCCGGCGCTGGTCGCGGCCCTCGTGGGGGCCGGTGTCGGGGTTCGGGAGATCCGGCCCATCGGGCCGTCGCTCGAGGAGATCTATCTCGGCGCGGTTCGGGAGGCGGAGCGGTGACCGACCTCCTCGCGATCTTCCTCCGCAAGGAACTCCGCGACCTCCGGGCCAACCCGCAGGTCCTCCCCGGCTATCTGCTCCTGCCGGCCGTGGCGGTGCTGCTGCCGGTGATTCTGCTTGCGGTGGTGCCGCTCGATCCTGGGGTCACGGATGCGGGCGGCGGCGTCGCCGATCTGTTTCGACTCGCGGATCTAGACCCGGCGCTTGCCGGTTTCCCGCCGCGGGAGCGGATGATCCGGCTCGCCATTCGGGAGTTCGGCGCCTTCTTCCTGCTCATTCCGGTGATTCTCTCGAGCATGAGCGCGGCGCTGTCGGTGGCGGCCGAGAAACAGCAGCGGACCCTAGAACCGCTGCTCGCGACGCCGATCGACGACCGGACCTTCCTCCTCGCCAAACTGGTGGCCGCGGTCGGTCCGGCGATCGTGGTGACCTGGGGCGCGGCGCTGGTGGAGGCGGCCGGCGTCGGGATCGTCACGGCCGTGCGCATCGGGACCACGGTGCTGCCGGGATGGCCTTATCTCGTCGCCATCGTGCTCGTGGTGCCGCTCGGCGGGATCGTCGCCGCGCTGGTCGGGATGCTGGTCTCGGTTCGGGCGCCGGATGTGCAGGCCGCGATTCAGTCGGCCGGTCTCTGGGTGGTGCCGGCCGCCCTTGTTCTCATCGGCTCGGTCGGCCGGCCGGCGTTTCGGGGGGTGCTGATCGCGCTGATCGTGGCGCTGGTCCTGGCCGGGGCGGCCGCGGCGTTGTTCCGCCGGCTCCGCCGCCGGTTTGAGCGGGAGGAGATCCTGACCCGGTGGGCCTGACGCTCACCCCTCGAGTTGCTTCACCTCGGTGCGCTGGGCCAGCAGCCGTTCGGTGAAGTCGAGCCGTTCCTGGGTTTCGGCAAGTTCGCGGCGGAGGCCGGCCACGTCGTCCTCGAGCGCGGCCATGCGCGATTCGGCATCCGGCCCGAGGCCGCCTGCCTGCGCCTCCGCCTTGAAGCGCGCCATCTTCACCATGTTGCTCGTGACGATCGCCACGATCGGGATCGCCAGCGCGAACAACGGGATCAACAGCGCCATCATCTGCTTGTCCATCGGTCCTCTCCGGAAGCCCTCTGAACAACGGAAACGCCGCGGCCCCGGTTTCGCCACCCCACGGTCCCCTGGGCCCCGTCAGCCCGTGCCAGGCCGGTGCTTGACGGCCCGGTCGCCCGTGATCTAGGCTCCGCCGTGCCTCCTACCCGACTCACCCGCATCGAGCGCGCCATCGTGGCCTGCCGCGCCTGTCCCCGGCTCCGCCGCCACTGCGAGACGGTGGCCCGGGTCAAGGTCGCCCGTTATCGGGACCAGGAATACTGGGGCCGGCCGGTTCCGGGTTTCGGCGACCCGGATGCCCGCCTGCTGGTCGTCGGCCTCGCACCCGGCGCCCATGGGGCCAACCGCACCGGTCGCCTCTTCACCGGAGACGCGAGCGGCGACTGGCTGTACGAGGCCCTTCATCGGTTCGGCTTCGCCACCCAGGCCGAGTCGGTGTCCCGTGACGATGGGCTCGAACTCCGCGACTGTTTCATCTCGGCCGCCGGCCGCTGTGCGCCGCCGGACAACAAGCCGACGCCGGCGGAACTCGATCGCTGTCGGCCGTTCCTCACCGCGGAGCTGGCCGCCCTGGCCCGCGTCCGGGTCGTGGTGACCCTGGGCCGGATTGCGCACGAGGGATACCTCAGAGCCGGCGGCTGGCGGGAACGGCTCGGTCCGGCCGAGCGGCCGGGGTTCGGTCATGGTGCGGAGTCGCGCTTGCCGGACGGACCCGTCGTCCTCGCGTCGTACCATCCCAGCCGCCAGAATACCAATACCGGCCGGCTGACCCGGCCGATGTGGCACGCCATCTTTCGGAGGGCCCGCCGTCTGGCGGATGGCGAAGCCTAGGCGGCCGCCCGCCCGCCATTTCTTGACACCTTCCGCCCGACGGCCTACGGTACGAGACCGGTTCGATCACCCCCGCTACCCCGGAACGTCATCATGCTGCGGTTCTTTGCGGACTCGCGTCGCGTGCCGCGGCCGGCCGTGCCGGCCTGGCTGGCGTTGGCGCCCCTGCTGCTGCTCGGCAATCGGCCCGACCTGTACGAAATCCCGCTGAGCGGCACCGGCCCGAGCTCCCGGATGACGGGCACCGCCGTTCTCACGCCTGCGCGGTCGCCGTTCGGCCTCGCGACGACGAAGGACGGCCGGATCGTCTTCAATATCGCCGTCGAGGCGCCGGTCTTGCCGCCGCCGAACGCCTACGGTGCCCAGTTCAAGACCTACGTGGTCTGGGTCGCCACGGCCGACCTCGACCGGATCGAACGGATCGGCGCGCTGTCGGCCGAGGCGAAGGCGCGGGGCAAGGTGGCGATGAACAAGTTCCTCGTGGTGGTCACGGCGGAGCCGACTGCCGAGGGAGCGAAGTGGTCCGGCCCCATCGTGATGCGGGGGAATTCGCCCTCGAGTTTCCTCAGCAATTTCAGCGGTCACACGATGTTCAACGGTGGAGTGCCGCAGTGAGTCGGCCGGTCTTCGGAGCATCTCGGGGGCGGCTGGGCGCCGGCCGCACCACGCTTGTCGTACTCACTCTCGCCGCCCTGGCGGGTTCTCGCGACCTCGGGGCCCAGAAGCCCGATACGGCCAAGATGACCGGCCACGAGCACATGAATCACGCCGGCATGGATCACGGGACCGGGCTCAACCGGATGCCGCCGATGCCCAAGGGCATGCGGATGCCGATGATCCCGGGCATGGAGGGAATCTCGCCCGGGATGACGGGGTTTCTCCCGGGCTCGGGCCTCGACCCGGCGACCGTGCCGCCCGCGATTCCGCGGAAGTTCCTCGACCTCAAGGACGGCGACTCGCTCGACCTCACCGCCGGGTTCGTCCGCCGGACCCTGCGCGGCCGCCAGTTCGTGATGTACGGCTTTAACGGCCAGTATCCCGGCCCGCTGATCCGGGTCAAGCAGTCCGCGACGATCACGATCAGGTTCCGGAACCAGCTCGACATGCCGTCCGCCGTGCATTGGCACGGCATCCGGCTCGACAACCGATACGACGGCGCCCCCGGTGTCACCCAGGACCCGGTGCCGATCGGCGGCGAATTCATTTACCGGATCCATTTCCCGGATCCGGGGATCTACTGGTATCACCCGCACGTCCGGGAGGATGTCCAGCAGGACCTCGGCCTGTACGGCAATATGATCGTCGAGTCACCGGACCCGAACTACTACAACCCGGTCAACGACGAACAGGTTCTGATGCTCGACGATCTCCTGGTCGATGACGAGGGCATCCTGCCGTACGGGAAGGAACGCGGGAACTACTCGATCATGGGGCGGTTCGGCAACCTGTTCCTGGTCAACGGCGAGCCCGACTACCACCTCGAGGCGAAGAAGGGCGACGTGGTGCGGTTTCTTCTCACCAACGTCGCCAACACCCGGACCTTCAACCTGAGTTTCGGGGGCAACCCGATCAAGCTCGTCGGTGCCGACATCGGCCGGTTCGAGCGGGAGGAGATGGTCGAGTCGGTGGTAATCGCTCCGGCCCAGCGCTACGTCGTCGAGGTGAAGTTCGACACCCCGGGGACCTATGTCGTCACCAACGAAGTCCAGGCCCTCAACAATTTCCTCGGCGAGTTCGAGCCGACCGTCGACACCCTCGGCGTGGTCACCGTGTCGGCCGCCGCCACGGCGGAGAGCCACGCGGCCGAGTTCGCCAGACTCCGCGAGCTCCGGGCCGTCAGCACGGAGATGGAGCCGTACCGGAAGTACTTCGACACGCCGCCGGACAAGGAGCTCTTCCTCACGGTCAACATCCAGGGCCTGCCGATCGTGATCACGGCCTTCATGTCCGTGGACACGATGTATTTCCCGCCCCAGGAGTGGGTCGACGGGATGCGCGACATGAATTGGGTGGCGACGTCGAAGGAGGTCCGCTGGATCATGCGGGACCTCGGCAGCGGCAAGGAGAACATGGACATCGTCTGGGCGTTCAAGCAGGGCGACGTCATCAAGGTCCGGATGACGAACGACGCCCTCTCCATGCACCCGATGAGCCATCCGATCCACTTCCACGGCCAGCGGATGCTGATCACCGCCCGGAACGGGGTGAAGGAGGAGAACCTGGTCTGGCGGGACACCATTCTCCTGCCGGTGGGCCAGACCGTGGATCTCCTCATCGAAGCGACCAATCCCGGCAAGTGGATGGCCCATTGTCACATCGCCGAGCATCTCGAGGCCGGGATGATGATGGTATTCAGCGTGTCGCCTTGACGGGCTTTTTCCCGGGTGATACGTATACAAAACCGTATTCCAAGCCCATGAACGCAGGTCGCTCGTCACCTTTCAGGTCTCCGAGGAGTCCCATGGCCAGAGTGCATCGATCCACCGGCCGAGTCGCGGCCGTCGCCGCCGCGTTGTTGCTGGCCGGTTCCGCCGCCCAGGCGCAATGGACGGAGGCACCCAAGTACAAGGTCGGCGGCAGTCCGAACATGAAGGTGCTCGGCCACATTCCGCTGGGCGGCTATTTCCGGGTAATGGACAACGAGATCGAGCAGGATCCGAGCCGGCCCTATGCGTACGTGTCGCAGTCGTGGGAGCGGGCGGGCTTTACCATCATTTCGACCAAGGAAAATCAGTTCAAGAAGCTCTACAGCTGGACGATCGACAATCCGGAGCTGCACGGCGGGACCGGGGGCATGGACGGGAAATACTTCAAGCTCAAGGGCAAGTACTACTACGTCCAGTCACTTCAGTTCGGCCAGAGCGGGCCGGACGCCGATCTGGGCGCGGTGATTGCCGACGTGACCGGCCTGCCCGACACCACCAAGGTCAAGATCGTGGCCCGGCTTCGCGAAAAGGAGTATCTCGGCGGCTTCCACAACATCTTCGCGTACAAGCACTCCGACGGGAGAGTGCTGCTGTTCACCACCCTCAACGGGCCCTATTCGAACGTCTACGACATGGACAAGGTCGTGTCGGGGGCGCCGGAGAACACCTGGCTCGTCGGTCGGGTGCCGATTCCGCGGAACGCCAACACCGCCATCGGCAACTTCGGGTACCATGACTTCCAGATCCAGTACGATCCCAGCAGCCATCAGGACAAGTTCTACGGCGGTGGCCGGGGTGGATACTTCATCTACGACATCACCAACATCGGCAAGGAAGAGCCGAAGCTGGTGACGCAAGTCGTCGGGGCCTCGGGCGTGTCGAGCGGCCACACCTTCACCCCGACGCCGGACGGCAAGTACGCGGTGGCCGAAACCGAGTACCAGTACGCCCCGCTCCGGATCTTCGACCTCCAGCCCGGGCTCGAGGGCAAGGTGAACGCCATTTCCCAGCCGGTCGGCGCCTGGACCTCCGACTGGCGGGCACTCTCCCATAACCATGAGATCAAGTGGCCGTACGTCTTCGTGTCGGCGTACGAGGACGGGCTCCAGATCTTCAACATGGCGGACCCGGCGAACCCGTTTACCGTCGGCTGGTACTTCACTTGCCAGTGCACCCACATGAAGGGCTTCGGTGGCGTACCCCAGTGGTACGGCAACACCGTGTTCCAGGGTGCCTTCGGGGTGAAGGTCCGGGACTACGATGGCGTCATCTTCATCAGTGACACCTTCACCGGGTTCTGGGCCCTCAAGCTCGACGGATTCGACAACTGGAACGGCAACGACTGGGGGATGCCGAACATCTCGAGTACCCAGGACTGGGACAACGGCCCGGTCGGCGCGCCCAGACGAGCAGCCGCCACCGGCGGAAACTGACGCCGGAGGGGACGGCCGCACGGGCCGGGGCCGGCCGAAAATCAAAGCGGGGAGCGATCGTCGAATCGCTCCCCGCTTTGTCCGGGCTCGGAGCCGCCCCCCTCGAAACGGCGGGGGCGCCTGCCGTGGTTCCGAATCAGCCGCGATCGTGCTTCGTGAAGACGGCCGTCTTGCCGGCGGCGTCGAACGTCAACACGGTGTAGGGCTGGAACGGCTTCATGTCCATGCCGGGCGCGCTCGCCGGCATACCCGGGATCGACAGGCCGACGATGTTCTTCGGCTTGGCCGCGAGGAGCTTGCGGATGTCGGAAGCGGGTACGTGGCCTTCAATCACGTACTCGCCGATCACCGCCGTATGGCAGCTCTGGACCTCGGAGCCGACTTTGTAGCGCATCTTGATGTCGGCCATCTTGCCGGTGTCGATCACGGCCGGCGAGAAACCGTTGGCCTGCAGGTGCTCGACCCAGAGATGGCAGCAGCCGCAGCTCGGGTCCTTGTACACCGTAATGGCCGTCCGCTGCTGGCCCTGCGCCGCGACCGCCTTCGGCAGCACCACGACGGCCGCCGTGACCGCGGCGAGTCTGGCCAGTGCCTCCCGCCGATTCAACCGCTCGTTCATCTTCGTCCTCACTCGGAAAGCCTGCCCGGAACATAGCGAAACCCGGGCCAGTGGCTAGCTTCCGGGAGGACGCCGGTTCCCGAGGCGGAAATCCGCCCCTCCGGCTGCCGCATTCCGCAGGGCTGCCTGACCAGAAACCAGACGGGTTTCATGACCGATTTCTCGGACGCGGACCTCGGCCTCGACCGGAGTATTCCCCGGCGGGATTTTCTCAACGGAATCGCCTGGTCGGCGGCGATCGGTGCGCCCGGCTGGCGCTGGCTGCTGGCGCAGGACGGCGCCGGCTACCCGCCGGCGCTGACCGGGCTGCGGGGCAGCACCGACGCCGCCTTCGACGTCGCTCACCGCCTCCGGGACGGCGCGGCCGATCCGGCCTGGTCCCAACCCGCCGATACCCGGGAGCGCTACGATCTCGTGATCGTGGGTGCGGGCATCAGCGGGCTTTCGGCCGGCCACTTCTATCGCAAGCGGTGGGGCCGGCAGGCCCGGATCCTGATCCTCGACAACCACGACGATTTCGGCGGTCATGCGCGCCGGAACGAGTTCACCGTGGACGGGAAGCTGCTGATCGGCTACGGGGGCACCCAGTCGATCGATACGCCGGCGGCCTACAGCGAGGTTGCGGCGGGGCTTCTCCGGGAACTCGGCATCGACGTCACCCGTTTCGAGACCGCCTTCGATCAGGCCTTCGAGGAACACCACGGACTCGGTCGAGGCTACTTCTTCGACCGGGAAACGTTCGGCGAAGATCGTCTGGTGGTGCACCACCCGGGCGGCGACTGGCGCGCGGCGGTCGATCAGTTCCCGCTCGACGCCTTCGCCAAGGGCACCATCGTCCGGATCTACGAAACCCGCGAGGACTTCTTTCCCGCCCTGTCCCAGTCCGAGAAGAAGGCCCGGCTTCTCGGGATGAGCTACGAGACCTTTCTCAAGACCGTCGGCGGGGTAGCGCCGGCCGCCCTCCCGTTCTTTCAACGGCTGACCCAGGATCTCTACGGCGTCGGGATCGACGCGATCTCCGCCCTCGACTGCAGCTCGCTCGGCTTCCCGGGCTTCGACGGCCTGGGCCTCGACGGCGAACCGTTTCGGGGTCAGGGCCGATCATCCTACCGGACGGTGGACCAGCCCTACATTTATCACTTTCCCGACGGCAACGCATCCATTGCCAGGCTGCTGGTGCGCCGGTTGGTGCCCGGCTCGATACCGGGATCGAGGATGGAGGACGTGGTAACCGCGCGGGCCCGGTACGATCGGCTGGACCGGCCGGGCGCCGCGGTCCGGATTCGCCTCGCGAGCACCGCCGTCCGGGCCGTCGAGGCGGGCGGCGGCGTGGCGGTCACCTACGTGAACGGCGGCCAGGCCCGGCTGGTGCACGCCCGGCATTGCGTCCTCGCGTGCTGGCACGGCGTGATTCCGTACCTCTGTCCGGAACTGCCGGCCGAACAGCGGGAGGCGATGAAGTACGGCGTGAAAGTCCCGCTCCTGTACACCAACGTGGCCCTCCGGAACTGGCGGGCTTTCGCCGAGGCGAAGGTGGCCGAGATCAAGGCGCCGGGCGGGTACTGGCTCAGCGCGGGTCTCGATTTTCCCGTGAGTCTTGGCCGCTACCGTTTCGCGGCCACCCCGGACGATCCCATCGTCGTCTTCATGGAGCGAACGCCGTGCAGTCCCGGCTTGCCGGAGCGCGATCAGCACCGCGCCGGGCGCTTTGAACTGCTCGCCACGCCCTTCGAGAAACTCGAACGCGAGATCCGCTCGCAACTCGGCCGGATGCTCGGCGGTCACGGATTCGATCCCGCCCGCGACATCGCCGGGATCACGGTGAACCGGTGGTCGCACGGCTACACCTACGAGTACAACGCGCTGTGGGATCCCGTCTGGGAGGCAGGCAAGGCGCCGAACGAGATCGCCCGCCGGCCGTTCGGGCGGATCACGTTCGCCAATGCCGATGCTGCGGCCTATGCCTACACCAACGCGGCGATCGACGAGGCGTTTCGCGCCGTCGGCGAACTGCCTCGCTGAACACCGCCCCCCGGGGAGCCGTCGCCACCGTGCCTCGGCCCCGGGCCGTCGTTAGGCATCCCGGGGCTCGAGCGGCGTCGGCATCCTACCGCAACCAGACCACGACCAGCCCGCAGCCGGTCACATCCTGATAGGCGAACTCCGTGGGTACCCAGTTGCCCCGGCGATAGATCTCGAGGGCCTCGACCTGATCGAGGTCGAAATCGGCGATCGACAGGCCCGGCATCGGCGTGCTGCCGTTGACCGACACCGCCGGGGGACAATCCCGCGTCGCGAGGCTGCTGGTTCGCCCGACCAGGAACACGGAGCCGTCGTCCGCCAGGTAGTAGCCGCCCCGCCGAAGCAGCAGGCCACCGCCGGCGCCGATGCGTTGTTCGAGCGTGAGGCGCGTCCGGCCGGGCAGGAAGCGCTGCGCGACCGAGACGAGGTCGCCCGCGTAGTTGGCGAGGTCGTCGCGGGTCAGGAACGTCCCGAACGCGGAATGCGAGCGGATCTGGAAGTCCTGGAACCGGGGCCGGCTCATCCCCGACTCGGCCAGGACGGTGAGCTCGGACAGCTTGGTCGGGAGCCGCTCGAGGTCGAACGGCAGCCGCCGGTCGTCGCCGTCGGCGAGGGTGACCGACACGCGGCTCGGCGCGTATCCGATCCGGCGGACGAGGACCCAGTAACGGCCCCGGGGGACCTCCTCGAACCGGTAGCCGCCGGACGCCTGGGTCGTGGCCTTGAACCCGGTGCCGAGAATTTCGACGGAGGCACCCTCAAGGGTGCCGCCCGACTCGGCCCGGATCGTGCCGGTGACGGTGGCGCCGCGGGTCTGCGCCGCGGCGGCGGACGCGGAGACGGCGAGGGCGAGTACCGCGCTCGTGAACCGCATGACTGCTTCCTCTCTGTGGCCGGCGTCTCCGACAGATGCTCGACCCGCCGCGCCCGAAGCGCGGTCAAGGAAGGGACACCGCACCGCCGGCCCCACCATTACGCGCTGGTGCCGGGTGGTTCCGGTCAAGCGTTCGAGCGAACGGGCAGGTGCCACACGACGGCGGGGCGCCGCGTCTTGAACGCGGCGCCCCGCGATCGAGGGGTGAGGTGGATCAGCGGAGCCAGAGGACGACGAGGCCGCAACCCGTCATGCGATAGCCCTGGAACTCGATCGGGACATGCATGCCGCGATACACCTCGACCGCTTCGACGTCCTCGAGGTCGTAGTCGCTCAGGGAGTTGCCGGGCCACGGGGCGCTGCCGTTGACGGAGACCGACGGGTAGCAGTCGCTCCGGTTGGTGCGGTTGCGGGCCCCGGCTGCCGGGAAATATCCCGGCGTGATCGGCTCCGGCGTGAACCAGTTCGGCTGCTCCAGCCGCCAGCGGGACACAAAGGGAAGGCCCTGCTGGATCAGCGCGATCAGGTCGAACGGCTTGGCCCGCTCGATGTCGTCCCGGGCGAAGAACTTGCCCCAGCCCGATCGCTGCCGCCAGCGAAACTCGGTGTATCGTTGCCTGGTCATGCCGCCTTGCACGAGCAGTTCGGGCAGCTCATAGGCCATGGCCTCCAGTTCGACCTGGAAGTCCTTGCGTTCCCCGCGTGCCAGGTTCGACGCGAAGGTGACCGGGGCGTAGCCGATTCGGCGGACCCGGATCCAGAACACGCCTTTGGGGAGGCTGTCGAACCGGAAGGCACCGTCGGCACTGGTCGTGACGACGCCCTTCCGGCCGAAGATCTCGACCGAGGCCTGGGACAATCGGTTGGTGCCATCGGTGACAACACCGGCGATCACCCCGACGCGATCCTGCGCGGCCAGGGTGCCAAGGAGGGTAACGGACAGCAGCCCTGCGAGTACGCTCACGGTCTTCATCGGCATCCTCCGGGAGCGCCTCCGACAGGCCAAGGTTAGGTCGTGCGGCCTGGAACCGCAACTGGCCCGGGAGCCGCTACCGGAGTTCCCGGCTGCGGTACACCGACTTCCCATCGAGAAGGGTCAGCAATACCCGGGCCCGGTGGATCTCGGTGGCCGGGATCCGGTACAGGTCCCGGTCGAGGACGATCAGGTCGGCCGCCTTGCCTGCCTCGAGGCTGCCGGCCAGTCGCTCCTCGCCGCCGGCGTAGGCCGCGTTGATCGTATAGGCCTTGAGCATCGCGGTGAGGTCGGTGACCTCCTCCGGGATCCAGGCCGGTCCGGCCGAGTCCGTCGCGCTCCGGCGGGTCACCCCGACATGAATGGCGTCGAGCGGGTTGAGCGACGATACGGTCCAGTCGCTGCCGCCCACGACCATGGCCCCCGTCTTGACCATCGACTGGATCGGATAGAGCCAGCGGGAGCGCTCCGGGCCGAGGACCGGCTCGGTCAAGTCGGTGATGTAGGTGTCGGCGTACGCCCAGAGCGGCTGGAAACTCGCGGCCACGCCGAGTTCCTTGAAGCGCGAAATGTCGGCGGGATCGAAGAGCTGGATGTGCGCGATGATCGGCCGGGCCCCGTGGTCGCCGTTCGTCCGCCGGGCGGTGGCGAGCGCGTCGAGACTCATCCGGATCCCGCGATCGCCGATGGCGTG
>JBFXAY010000053.1:0-33983 GCA_050183815.1 Gemmatimonadales bacterium
GGTCACCGGCTCGGCCCACTGCACCCTCGGTCCCTACTGGGCCCAACGACTCGGCCGGGCCGAGCTGCGCGCCTATCAGGCCTCGAGTCGCGGGGGCTCGGTCGGGGTCCGGGTGTAGGGCAACCGGGTCGAACTCACCGGTCGGGCGGTAACCGTGGTTCGCGGGTCCGTCGATCTCCCTGGCTGAGCCCGCACCCTCCGGCCAGCGCCCCGACACACGCGACCAGGCCGAGGACCCGGCCGCCCGATCCGGGCATCACCACCGGCACCAAGACGGTCCCGGCCAGCCAGAGCACGGCGCCCGATGCCAGGGCGCAACCGGTGAGCCAGAGCCCGGTCCGCACCGTGGCCCCCGCTCCGCGCAGGAGCCCGACCGCGACCGTCACGAGACCCGCACCGAGAATCAGCGTGGTGCCGAGCATCATCACGGGCTCCAGCACGGGCCGCATCAGGCCGTTCCCTTGAGCGCCGGGGTCACGGCCGCGCCCCCGAACCGCCGCTGTCTCCCCCGGAACTCGGCCATCACCGCCGCGAGATCGCCCGGTCGGAAGTCAGGCCAGGCATCCTTCCGGAAGAAGATCTCGGCGTAGGCCGCCTCCCACAGCAGGAAGTCGCTGAGCCGTTCCTCCGCGCCGGTGCGGATCAGCACATCGAGCGGCCCCACCGGCTCGGCCGCATGATCCACCAGCCCGATCAACTCGGCGAACCCGTCCAGGCTGCAGTCGGACGCCCCGCTCGCCGCGAGCCGGAGCGCCGCCCGGCGAATCGCGTCCCGGGCTGAGTAGTCGATCGCCACCCGCAGCAGCAGTTCGCGGCCGCCGGCGGTGCGCGCCTCGGCGGCGGCGATCGCCGTGAGGACCGGCGGCGGCAACCGGTCCCGGCGGCCGATCACATTGAGCCGGACACCGTTCGCCACGCACCGGGGCGTTTCGTCCCGGAGGAAGCGGCGGAACAACTGCATCAGCGCGGCCACCTCCGGCAGCGGCCGCTTCCAGTTGTCCGAACTGAACGCGTAGCAGGTCAGTACGCCGATCCGGAGTCCTGGCGCGGTCTCGACGATCCGTCGCAGCGCCGCGGCCCCGGCGTCGTGGCCGGCCACCCGCGGGAGGCCTCGCCGTTCGGCCCATCGTCCGTTGCCGTCCATCACCAGCCCCACATGCAGCGACGCAGTACTTTGCGACACAAAGTCTCCTTCGAAAAAGATGGACCGATGGCCGGAGCGATCGGTCCGTGGACCTCGAGCTAGCGGCGCGGTTCGCCGCGGGTCGTCCGAATCAGGGCTTCCATGTGGGCGAGGTACCGCTGCAGCGCCTGCCGGCCCGCCGCGGTCAGGCGGTATTCCGTCTTCGGCACCCGCCCCTCGAACCCTTTCTGGCAGGCGACGTACCCGGCGTCCTCGAGCTTCCGCGCGTGCACGCTGAGGTTGCCGTCGGTCAGACCCAGGAGCTTCTTCAAGTCCGCGAACGCCAGCACATCATTGACCGCGAGCGCGCTGACGATCGCGAGGCGGACCCGCTCGTGAATCAGCCGGTCGAGATCGAGCGGCGCCGGCGCGGCCCCGGAGACGGCGCCGAGGGGGCGTCGGGCCGGCTCCCGCTCGGGGGCGTCCGCGCGCAACGGTTGCCGCTTAGCCGCCATGACGCCTCGCGATCAGCAACCCGAATCCCATGTGCAGCCCTCCGAATCCTGCGGCCATCATCCCGTCTCCCAAGCCGGCCGGCACCATGAAGGTCACGCCGCCCAATACCATGAAGCAAGCGCCCATGATCGGTACCGCCCGGACCGAGAACATCCCGGCCGCCGTAACGGCGGTGCCGTACAGCAGGAGCCACACGCCGGGCAGCAGCTGGGGCTGCCCGGCCCGATAGCACACCGCCGTGAGCACCGCACCGGCGAGCACCGGCGGTACGAAGGCACCGGCGAAGAGCTTTCCCGCCCGGGTGCTGAGCGAGGCGCCGGTGGCTTCCGCCTTCCGGATCATCGTGACGCCGCCAATGCCAAGGGCCAGCACCGCCGTCCCGAGCCACACCGCCAGCCACTCGGCCGGCGAGGCCTGCCGCGCCGCCACTGCCGCCGCCACCAGCGCCACGACGCCCATCGCCACCCCGCCCCACCCCGGAACCGAGGTGACCACGGAGGCCCGCTCCATCGTATCCCGGATGAACGACAGGTTCTCGAGCGCCCGATCGGACAGCGGGTACGGCTCGGCGGACTCGGCCTGGGCAGTTCGGGCGCGGCGCATCGTGCTGACAAGGCTACCACGGACGGGGCGCTCTGTCAAGTACTCTGCAAGACAAAGCAGCGACTGTCCTACCCCCTGGTGCCGGGCCACTGGTTAACATGGTGAGGAGCCGACGCGTCCACAGGCCATGCGACTGATTACGGCAGCACTCGTCGCCGCCACCCTGGCGGCCCCCGAGTCATCGGAGCCAGGAATCCCCGCGCCCGACCACCCTGCGCGGGTCTCGGCCTCCGCGCCGTCGCGCGGGGCCGCCGCCCCTCCACTGACCCCGCGAGACTCGGCGTTCCATCTCCTGAGCCGCTTCGCCTACGGGGCCGGCCCCGGTGACCTGGAGGCGGTGTCCCGCGAAGGCGCCCTGACCTGGCTCGACCGCCAAACGGCGGCCCGCCCGGGCTCCGATCGGGCCCTGGCCGAACGGGAGCGCCGCTTTCCGCTCCTGGACCGCTCGGTGGCGGACCTGGCCCGCGACTACCAGGCCATGCAGTCGGCCCGCCTCGAGGTCCGCCGCAACCAACCCGCGATGGCCGACTCGAATGCGCCGCCCCGCCCCACCGAGGCGGGCCGCGCGTTCCGCGCCCAGCTGGCGCAGCTGCCCAATCTGACGCTGGTCCGCGCCCGGTACGCCGAGTCCCAAGTGCTCGAAGTGATGACCGACTTCTGGTTCAATCACTTCAACGTGTTCGCCGGCAAGAACCTGGTTCAGGTGTACCTGCCGGACTATCTCGAGCACGCGATCCGGCCGAACGCGCTGGGACGGTTCGAGGATCTGCTGGTGGCGACCGCCCGTCACCCCGCCATGCTCGTCTATCTCGACAACGCCCTCAGTGTGACACCGGGGGCCCGGCCGCCCGAGCTCGAACGGCTCGAGGCGCTTCGCCGCCGCGCCGCGACCCGCCGTCCCGGCCGCCGGACGCCGCCGGCCAGTTCCCGGCTCGACTCGGCGATGGCGCGGCTCGAGGAGCGGATGCCGAGCGGCCTCAACGAGAACTACGCCCGCGAGCTGCTCGAGCTCCACACCCTCGGCGTGGACGGCGGGTACACCCAGGACGACGTCGTCAACGTCGCCCGGATTCTCACCGGCTGGAGCATCGATCGCCGCGGCCGCCGGGGCGATGGCCCCGGAACGTTCGTCTTCAACGAGTGGGCCCACGACCGGAAGGCCAAGACGGTCCTCGGCCGGCCGTTCCCGGCCGGCCGTGGCGAGGATGAAGGCGTTGCTCTGCTCCGGATGCTGGCCCGCCATCCGGCCACGATGCACCACGTCGCCGCCAAGCTCTGCGCCCGATTCGTGGCGGACGCGGCCCCCGACGGCTGCATCGACGACGTCGTCCGCGCCTGGCGGGCCACCGACGGCGACATCGGGGCGATGCTCCGGGCCATCGCCCGCTCGCCCGACTTCTGGGCCCCGACCGCGATCGCCGGGAAGGTCAAGACGCCGTTCGAATTCGTGGCGAGCGCCGCCCGGGCGTTAGGCGCTGCCCCGGACACCGGGCGGACCCTGGCCGGCGCCGTCTCGCGGCTGGGGCAACCGCTCTTCCAGCAGTCGGTGCCGACCGGGTACCCGGAGACCCAGGAGGACTGGGTCAACAGCGGTGCCCTCCTCAACCGGATGAATTTCGCCGTGGCGCTCGCCGGCGGCCGCCTGCCCGGGCTCGCCGTCGATCTCGACGGGATTCTGCCGGCCTCGCTGGCGGGCCCGGCGCTCATCGACGCCATCGACCGGGATCTCCTCGGCGGCCGGATGACGGCCAACACCCGGGCCGTGATCGCGCGGGAAACCGCCGCCGTCCCCGATCGGGCTCGGGCCCGAGCCCTGGCCGTCGGCCTGGCCCTCGGCGGGCCCGAATTCCAGCGTCAGTGAGGAGCCGACCATGACCGACATCACCCGGCGCACCTTCGTTCGAGGCGGCGCCCTGGCGCTCGTGAGCTTCGGCCTCGACCCGCTGTTCCTCGGCCGTGCAGCCTACGCCGTGCCCGCCGCCCGCGCCGTTGCCGGCGGCAAGACCCTCGTCTGTCTCTTCCAGCGCGGCGCCGTCGACGGCCTCAGCATGGTCGTGCCCTACGCCGACGCCGGGTACTACCGCGACCGGCCGAAGATCGCGATCCCCCGTAACGAAGTCATCGATCTCGACGGCCGCTTCGGGCTCCACCCCGCCCTGGCCCCCCTCGCCCCCCGGTGGCAGGCGGGAGATCTCGCGGTCGTTCATGCGGTGGGATCGCCCGATACCACCCGGAGCCACTTCGACGCCCAGGATTTCATGGAATCCGGCACGCCGGGAACGAAGTCCACGCCGGACGGCTGGGCCAACCGGCTCTGCCGGGCGCACGACCGCGATCACGCCGAGACGCCGTTCCGCGCGGTCGGGTTCGGCGCCCAGTTGCCGCGGGTCCTGAGCGGTACCGCCCCGGCGCTCGCCATCGACGACCTCAAGACGTTCGGGGTTCGCACGCGGAATCAGGGCGCCGCGAACGACCGGCTGACCCGCGCGTTCGAGGATCTCTACCAGGGGGCGGCCACCGGTCTCCTGTCGAGCAGTTCAGCCGAGGCGTTCGAGGCCATCCGGATGCTCAAGGAGGCGAACCCCACGCGGCTCGATCCGGCCAACGGCGCGGACTATCCCCGGGGCCGCCTCGGGATGTCGCTGATGCAGATCGCCCAGCTGATCAAGTCCGACCTCGGCTTGGAGATCGCGTTCGCCGACGTCGGCGGGTGGGATACCCACGTCAACCAGGGCAGTGCCACCGGCCAGCTGGGCCTCCGCCTCGGCGAACTGGGTCGCGCCCTCGCTGCGTTCGCCACGGACCTCGGCCCCCGGATGCGGGATGTCGTCGTCCTCACGATGTCCGAGTTCGGCCGCACCGTCCGCGAGAACGGCACCGGTGGCACCGACCATGGGCACGCGACCGCGATGATGGTGATGGGTGGCGGTGTCCGGGGCGGCCGGGTACTCGGCCGGTGGCCCGGACTCGCGCCGGAGGCTCGCTTCGAAGGGCGTGACCTCGCCGTCACGACGGACTTCCGCGCCTTGTTCTCCGAGATCCTTGCCGGGCACCTCGGGGCCAACCGACTCGACGCCGTGTTCCCCGGGTTCGCCCGGTCGACGGAGCTCGGGCTCTTCGGCTGACGCCGACTCGATCGATCGCCGGGCACACGACCCACCCACCCTCCTCCTCAACCCATCCTCAGGGCGTTATCCTGACTCAGACGCCCGCGGCAGCACCGCCGCGGGCTCGGGAACCGCAGCGGCCGCTCCGGGGCGGCCAGGGACGACCAATCATGAAGAAAAAGGGAATGGGCAAGTCGGAGCGGCGGCTGACGGCGTACCGGCTGGTGGCCAATCCACCCGTCATCCGGCCGGGGGTCGTCCGGAAGGACTGGATGGACGAGACGCCGCACCGGTTCGCGTACCGCTGCCTGCCGCTCACGATCGCCAATACCTTCGGCTGGGAAATCCTGAGCCCCACGACGTTCGAGGCGACCTGGAACGGCGGCAAGGAAAAGTCCGATACCACGATCACGGTCCTGTCCGGCGAGGCCGATACCGTGATGAGCCACTTCGGCAGCGGGGTGCTGACCTTTCACGTCGGGTATCTGTTCCGGAGCGAACCGGGCGTATCGCTCATGGCGATCGGCTCGCCGACTAGCCCCAAGGACGGCATCGCGCCGCTCGCGGGCGTCATCGAGACGTCATGGGCGCCCTACCCCTTCACGATGAACTGGCGCTTCACCCGGCCCGGCGTGACCATCCGCTTCGAGCAGGGCGAGCCGTTCTGCTTCATCGTCCCCGTGTCCATCGGTGTGCTCGAAACGACCCGGCCCGAGGTGCTCGACATTTCCGCGGACGCGAAACTCAAGGCCCGCTACCTGGAGTGGATGGAGAGCCGGAACACCTTCATCAAGGATCTCCGGGTGGACGGCAGCGACGCCCAGTCGGAGAAGTGGCAGAAGCGGTATTCGCGGGGACTGATGCCGGACGGATCCGAGACGCCCTACGAGCACAACTCGGCGGTGACCGTCCGGCCCTTCGCCGATCCCCAGAAACTCATGGGCCCGCTCACCCGCGACTGACCTGCCGTGCAGCGCGACATCGTCCTCCGTTGGCTCCAGACGCTGTCGGCCCTCGTGGCCCGGCTCCTCAGGCGCGAGCCGGGAGTGACGCTCGACCTCGTTCGGGCCCAGCTCGACGAGGCGAAGGCCATGTTGCTCGGGGCGTCGCTCGACGCCCTGCTCGAGCGCCTCGAACCGGACCAGGCGGCCGACCTGCTCAACGACCCTCACCGGATCTACGGCTACGCCCAGCTGCTGGCCCTGGAGAGCGCGCTCGATCGCGCCGACGGTCGGGACACTCGGGCGGCGGAGCGCGAGGCCCGCGCGCTCGTCCTGGCGCGCGCCGCGCTGGACCGGATCGACCCCCGGCCGGAGGAATGGGTGGAGTGGCTGGCGGCGCTGGAGGAACCCCGGACTGAGGGCGCCAACGGTACCGTCGCCCTCGAGTCGAACCCCGGCTCCCCTGCGGGGCCGAGCTCCGCCCCGACGGATTCGAATCCGGCTACCGATCCGCCCGCGGACCCGCGTTCCCGCCCGTAAGCGAATCAAGCATCCGCCGCGCCCGCAGCAGCTCGGCCCGATAGGTCGGCGCCCCGGAGAGCGTCCGGGTCTCGAGGAAGTCACGGCTCAGATCGAACAGTTCCTCGGTGCCGTCCGCCCGCCGGATGTAGTGCAGGCTGTCGAGCAGGAGGCTGCGAAGGGACCCGTCCAGCAGGGGCGACGGCGGAAATTTCGACAGGCTCGGATGCCAGTCCACCGACGCCAGGACCGGATCGAGATCCACCGCGAGCGTGTCGCTCTCCCAGAGTGGTGCCAGGGAGTGACCGGGCATGGACCCCTTCGGCGCGCCGGCCAGCTCGACGATCGTGGCCGCGAGATCCTGCAGCGTGACCGGATCGCCCACCCGGACACCGGCCGGAATCCGCCCGGGCGCCCAGAAGCCGAGCGGCACGTGCAGAACCGGCAGGTAGAGCGCGTTGCCGTGCTGCACCAGCCCGTGTTCGCCGAAGAACTCGCCGTGATCGGAGGTCACGATCACGATGGTGTTCCGCAGCCGCCCCCGCCGTTCCAGTCCGGCAAACAGCGAGTCGATCTGGGCGTCGAGGTAGCTCAGCGCTCCGTCGTAGCCATCGAGGTATTCGACCAGCAGTTCGGCCGGGATCGGCCCGCGGCCGAAGGTCGCCTCGATGTCCGCCGCATAGGACTGGGCGGCCGACCCGCCCGCCGCACGGGTCCAGACGGAATCGTAAGGCGCCGGCGGCAGATAGGGCGAATGGGCGTCGACGTAGTTCAGGAATCCGAAGAAGGGGCGCTCGACGCCGTCCACCCAGTTGAAGAACTCGCGGTTCACCTCGTCGGCGAATTTGGCCTCGATGATCCGGTTGCTGCCCAGCCAGACCTGCACGGCCGGCACCCGAAAAAGCCGCCGGGCGAACGCGGTCATCCGGAGCGCCTCGGCCCAGTGCCGCGGATAGTCGCGATAGGCGTCGAACCCGCGGGTGAGCCCGGTCGATGAGCCGGTGAACCGGAAATTGCCGACGAAGCCGCCGGTGGCGTACCCCGCGGCCCGCAGCGTCTCGGCGATGGTCCGTTCGGTGTCATCGAGCGGCCGGTCCCACCCGGCCGACAACGCGAACGGCGGCTTGCCCGTGAACATCGACGCGTGCGACGGCAGCGTCCACGGCGCCGGGGCCAGGGCCCGATCGAACACCGTGCCCGCGGCGAACTCCTCGTCGAGGAAGGGCGTCGTGTTCCGGGCGTAGCCGTACCAGCCGAAATTCCAGGCGCGCACGGTGTCGAGCACCAGCAGGAGGATGTTCGGCGCCCCCGCGTTCTCCGGCCGGAGGCCGCTACCCCGCGCCCGCTCGCGTACGATCCGGGTACCGGTCACGGCGGCAGCCGTGATCGCCACGAATGCGGCCACCCCGAAGCCGAGCCGCCGGACGCGCATCGACACCGCCTCCGCCGGCACCGCCCGAGCCGCCGCGCTGCCGAGCCCCAGGGCCAGCAGACCGGCCGCCGCCCAATGGAGGGCATCCACCTCGGAGAGGACCGCCAGGGCCGCGAGGCCGGCGAACACGGTCACGACGATGGCGGGGCGCGCCAGTGGCCGGAGGACCAGGCTCAGCAGCGCGTAGACGGCCCCCAGAACCACGAAGACCGCCGCCTCCGCCAGTGGGGTCAGCCAGACCAGATCGGGGCCGAACAGCCACAGACGGCCGCCGAGAAACCGCTCGCCAAGGGCCGCCAAAGCTTCCAGAACGCCCGCCAGCCCCCCAGCGACGACCGCCACGAGCACGACCACGGCGGCCCCCAGGCGAGGCGGCCTGGGGCGAGCGGCAGGTTCCGGGTTCTGGGCGGCGGTCATCAGCGGGCGTTCACCGGGCGCGGCCCAGCCGGAGCGGGCCGTTCGGCCCGAACCGGCGGGACGTGGATTGAAAAAGGAAAGCCGGACCCCTTTCGGGGCCCGGCCTCCTCACGCTGCTTCCGACTAACTCAGTTCCGAACCCGGCGCTTGGCCTGGATCCGCGAGTTGGTCGAGATCTCGTCCCAGATCTCCCGGACGTTGCGGATCTTGCGACCCTGCGAGTCCGTGCCGGCCGAGGCGTCGGGATTGTCCGGGCCGCCGAAGCTGTACAGCTCCCGCTGGAGCACCTGGAGCTCCTTGGCCGGAACCGGCATCTGGCGCGGAGTCATCGACTTGAGGCCGTCGATCCGGCGCCGGTTGTAGTAGTTGGCCGCCGCGAGGCTGAGCAGCTCGATATCCTGCTCGTACTGCAGCGCCGTCAGCAGCGCGGCCTGACCCTCGCCGCCGGTCAGAGCGGCCAGGTGCCCGTTGTCGACCCGGGTCTTGTTGATGAGCGTCGCCGCCTGGGTGGTGTTGCCGCCGCTGCGGATCAGGCCCTCGGCCCACAGCAGGTCGTTCTGCGTCGCGGTGTAGTGCGGCGCGAACCCGGTGCCGTCTTCCGACGGGAGGCCGTAGCCCGGATAGGCCAGATACGAGTACCGGACCGAGCCCAGATTGCTGTTGTGATAGGTACCACGCGCGGCCGGGAAGATCGTGGCCGCCGCGTAGGCGAAGTACGAACCCGCCCCGGCGTCTTCAGCCTTGGTACCGACGCCGTTGAAGTTGTCGGACGGACCCCAAGTGCCATCGCCGACCCGGGCGTCGAACGCGTTCGGCTGCGGATTGCCGGTCGGGTTCGGCCACGGATCCTTGTGGCGCTTGGCCTCGCCCTCGGGACCGTCAGTGATCAGCCGGGCCACGCGGGTATCGGTCCGCATGGTGGTGACGTCGTTACCCCAGCCCTTGACGCCGTCATAGAAGGCGCCCGAAGCGTCCTGGAAGATTCCGAACTCCAGATCGCCACCCGAGCTCAGGCCCTGCGACGCGTAGGTCGCGACCTGGCCCCAGTTAACCTGGGCGTTCTCGGCGGCCGACCGCGGATAGTAGGCCAGCAACTCGGCCTGCATCGTGCGGATCGCCTTGACCATGTCACTCTGGCTGTACTGCGGACCATTCACGACGCCGAACCAGCCCGTGATCGGAGCAAGGCTGCTCGCGTTCCAGAGTCCGACGGCCTCGTCGAGCCTCGCGATGGCCGCGTCCCGGACCTCGGAGCGCGGCGAGAACTGCAGCGCCTGGACCGCGGCCGGGGTCGAGAGGTCGGTCTCCTCGGTGACGATGAAGCCCTGGTCGTAGTTGAGCGCGATCTGGGCGAACACCATCCCCTGCAGCGTCACCGCCGCGGCCTCGGCGCGATCCGTCTGCGCCTGGTCGCCGATGATGACGTCGTTCTTCCGGATGGCGGTGAGGACGTCATTGGCGTTGGACAGCACGCCGTAGTACCCGTACCAGAACGTCTCGATCTGGAAGCGGAACGAGGAGGTCGGCTGATTGACCCACCCGCACCGGACCGGGCACTCGTTTCCTTCGGACGTGTAGTACCGGATGTTGAAGTTGTTCCATGAGGCGGTCAAGCCGTCCGCCATCGTGTTCAACAGCAGCGATCCGTTGTATTCCGTATGGGTATTGAACCAGTTCTTGAACCCACCGGTGATGAGGCCGGCGACCGCACCCGGGTCCGAGAAGGCCCGGGCGGCGTCCGGTTCGTTGGGGTTCTCGACGTCGAGGCTCTTGCAGCCCATTGACGCCACGAGCCCCAGCACCCCGGCCCAGCGAACGGCATTGGCAAACTTGCGCATATCAATCCTCTCTCGAAACCGCGTCAGAACGCGATTTCAACCAGGCCGGTGAAGGTGCGGAACTTCGGATAGACGAACCAGTCCATACGCACCTGGTACGGGTCGTTGTTGAACGGGCTGCCGACCTCCGGGTCATACCCGGAGTAGTTCGTGAAGCTGAACAGGTTCCGCCCGATCACGCCGACGCGGAGGTTCTCGATCTTGCCGAGGCCGATCGACTTGAGCTGGTTGCGGTCGAAGGTGTAGTGGACCGCGACTTCCTTGATCTTGACGTAGGTCCCGGACTCCACGAAGTAGCCCTGACCGTTCAGGCCGTTGTAGAAGTAGTTGTAATACGACTGACTCTTCCGCTCGGCCTCCGGCTTGTTGCGCTGATCGTAGACACCGTCACGGTTGTCGAAGAATGGCCACTGCCGGGTCCCGTTGTAGATGCTGCCGCCCTGGCTCCAGTCCACCAGGCCGTTGATCGCGAGCTTCTTCCAGTTGAACACCGGGTTGAAGCTCATGTTGAAGTCGGGGTTGGCATCGCCGATGTAGACCAGGTCGCTGCCGTCGGAGTCGATGTAGTTGATCGGCCGTTCCTGCCCGCTGCAACCGTCCGGGTTGCCGAGGTTGACGCCGTTCTGGCAACGCCACTGGCTCTTCCGGACCACGTAGCCTTCCTCGTTCACGACGACCGAGTCGCGGCTCCAGGCCTGGCCGGCGCCGGAGAGCGCGGCCTTGGCCGGATCGTCGTACAGCTCATCGATCGAGCGAACGGCCCGCTGGCCGTACATGGCACCGAGCGAGACGCCCTGGCGAATCAGGAAGATCTGGACCGGACCATAGAGGTTGTCCGGCAGCGGGTAGTCGGTGATCGTCTGCCGGGTCCGGTCAGCCGTGACGTTCATCTGGAACGCCATGCTCCGGTTGTTGATCAGCTGCATGCCGATCGCGACCTCGTGGGTCTTGGCCGTCAGGGCACCGACGTTCTGCCACTGATTGATGAAGCCGACCACCGAGGGCAGGTTGACCTGCTGGATCTGGTCCTTGCTCTTCTTCTCGGAGTAGGTGTACTCGGCGGTGAACCGGCCACCGGCGAGTTCGATGTTCGCGCCCACTTCGATTTCCGAGGACTTGGCCGGGCGGAGGTCCTTGTTGCCCAGCGTGGCCTTCGAGAACGAGCCGGCCGAGACGTTCAGCGTCTCGTACTGGTAGTTGAACCCGGGGCGGAGACCCGCGGTGCCGTACGAGGCCCGCAGCCGGAGCTCGTCGATGCCGCCGATGTGGAGGTCCTCATTCGCCCGCCACGCACCGGACAGGCGGTAGTAGGTCGACGACCGGGAGTTCGGACCGAAGAGCGACGACTGGTCCTGCCGGATCAAGCCGTCGAGGATGTACCGGTCCTTGATGTCGAACGTGGTGACCGCGAAGGCGTTCCGGTTCCGGATCGTCGTGTTGCTCGAGCCGTTCGAAAGCGACGACGGGTCGACGGCCGCGAACTCCGGCACGCCCCGGGTGACCAGGGTGCCGCCGAAGGCGCTCAGGAAGGCCGTTTCCTGGTCTTCGTAGATGTACGACAGCTTCGTTGTGTTGGTGATCGCGCCGAAGGTCCGGATCGCGGTCAGGGTCGCCCCGGTGTTGTAGGTCCGGTTCGAACCCGATTCCCGCCGGAGGAAGCCGTCGGTCGGGTTACCCGTGTTGGTCAGGTAGCCGAACGGCTGCGTGTCCAGGAAGTCGTCCTTGTCCTGGTCGAAGTTGTAGTTGCCTTCCGCCGTCAACCAGTCGCGGATCCGCCAGCGGAGCTTGCCGGCGCCGGTGAACCGGCTCCGGTCGTTCTCGCGGGTCTCGTTGAACAGGTTGTAGAGCGGGTTCGACGCGTTCGAGAGCTTGTCCGGAATGAAAGCCCGGTAGGGGCTCCCGTCCGGGTTCGTCGCGAACAGGTCGGTGTTCGGCTCGACGAAGGTCAGCGAGAAGAACGGCGCGCCCGGTCCCTGGGCGGCGTCGTTGTTGTTCGACCGGCCGTAGAACGAGCTGAAGGACAGGTCGAGCCGCGGCGTGAGCTGCTGGTCGACGTTGATCCGGAAGTTCTGCCGGGTGAAGCCCTTCACGCCGAAGATGACGCCTTCGGTCTTGGTGTTCTGGAACGAGGCGTTGAAGTTGGTCTGCCCCTTCCGCTGCCCGACCGACACGTAGTTGGTCAGGAAGACGCCGGGCTGCGCCACTTCGCTCTGGTGGTCGTAGTACTGCGGGAACGGATTGTCCGCCACCAGGTCCGACTCGCTCTGCCGGGCGCCGCCGGAGTTCCGGACGAAGCAGATCCCGCTCGGGAACGAGTCGCACGGCTGGGTCTTGAACGAGTGGGCGTTGGCGGCCTGGATCCGCTTGCTGAGGAACGACGCGCCGCCCTCGTTACGAGTGGTGACGAGGAGCTTGCCGTCCGCCAGGTTGGCGCCGCGCTTGGTGAAGATCTGCACGACGCCGTTGGCGGCGTCCGACCCGTAGAGCGACGACGCCGCCGCACCCTTGATCACCTCGACCCGCTCGATGTCTTCCGACGCGATGTCGGCGAGCGTGATCCGGGTGATGGTGCCGTCAATGATGATCAGCGGATCCTGGGAGCCCGAGATGCTGGTGGCACCCCGGAGCCGGATCGCCGGCGCCGAGCCCGGCTCACCGCTGGTCTCGACCAGCCGGACGCCGGAGACCTTGCCCTGCAGGGCGCCCAGCGCGGTGACGCCGGGAGTCTCCTGCAGCTGGTCCGCCGACACCTTGCCGACCGAAAAGGCCAGCTTCTTGGTCGAGGTGGCTTCCGACACGCCGGTGACGACCAGTTCGTCGAGCCGGAGCGGATCGTCCGCCAGTTGGAAGTCCACCGTCTGGCTTCCGGCCGACAGCGTGATCTGCTTGGCCAGGGGCTTCTTGCCCAGGTACCGGGCGGTGATCGTGACCGTCTGGCCACGCACACTGCCGGCCCCGACGACGATCGTGTACTCGCCGCCGGTGTTGGTGACGCCACCGTTGGACAGCCCGGACAGCACCACGTTGGCGCCGCCGACCGGCCGCCCCTGATCATCGGTCACCTTGCCCGTGATCGTTGCCTGCTGCGCCAACGCCACCTCGGCGCTGAGCGTAAGCATGGCAGCGATCGACCCGGCGCGAAGGAGACCTCTGAGTGCCGAAAGCCTCATCTTTACGGATCCTCGGTTGAAGGACTGTGACACTGGGACCTGCACCAGCCACCGGCCGCCGGAAAACCGCTCCGTGCAACGCCGGCGCTACTTCGTTCATCTAACGATCTACAAACCTGAGCCGGTCGGTCCGGCGGCGGTCTGACAAATGGCGGATGGTCCTGAGTTGACCGCGTTGGGCAGATTCCATGCCCTGAAACGCCCGCACGTTAGTCGTTGAAAGACAACGACATAAAGAATCGTTCGGAATCGGTCCCGTGTCCGAGAGACACGAGCCGGCCGACCTGAGCCGTGTCCGATGGACACGCCGAATTGAATCGCTGATCGCTCGCCGAGGCCGCCCCGCCAGGGGACCCGCCCGGACGCCGGCGCCGAAGTGATGGACACCGACCCAGATACGGTTCTGTAAGAAACTTGGAGCCGCTCGGAAGCTTCTATTCTCACGCCCCGGCACGAAAAGCGCAACCCATATACAATTCCTCTAACCTTCCCCTGCCTGAGGAGGAGTCATGAGACTCATCCCCTTCGCGGCGGCGGCCTTGCTCGTGGCCGGCACCGCGACGGCGCAACAGGACCCCGCCACCCTCATCGGCAAGGTCTACGACGGCCGCACCGGAGAAGCCCTGGTGTCGGCCCAGGTGGTCGTCGACGGCGCCCTGCAGGACGTCAAGCTGTCCAGCCAGGCGCGGTTCGTTCTGGGCCAGATCGTCGCGGGCAGGCACCGGATCACCATCCGGAGCGTCGGGTACCGGCCGCTTTCCGTTGACCTCGAGTTCCCCCCCGGCGTCACCGTCGAGAAGACCTTCGAGCTGGAATTCACCGGCGAGCAACTGCCGGACCTCGAGGTCGAAGCCAAGGTCTCGAAGACCCTCCCCCGCTTCCTTGATTTCGAACGACGCGCCAAACGCGGCATCGGCGCCTTCATTACCCGGGACGAGATCCGCGACCGCGGCTACATGAACATGGGAGACGCCCTGCGGACCGTGAAGGGCGTCCGGGTCAACTGCGACGTCCTGGGCTGCATCATCAAGATGACCCGCGCCGCCCCCGGATGCGGGCCGGCGTACTACGTTGACGGCCAGTACGCCGCCTCGTTTGCCGAAAGCACGCCAATCTCGGACGTCCAGGGCATCGAGGTCTACCGCGGATCGTCCGAAGTCCCGGCCGAGTTCACGGGCAGCCTGGCAGGCTGCGGCGTCATCGTCATCTGGACCCGGGCTGCGCCCTAGCGCGAACCCGCGCCCTCGGTCCGCCCCACCCGCGCCACCCGGTCGGAGCCGATCGGGTGGCGCGTCGTTTGGCCCGCCGGCCAACGGGCCACGACCGCCGCCGCGGCACCACTCGTCCCCAGGACGATCGCCGACCCGTCCTGCGACCAGAAGCCCGCGCCCCGATGCACTTCGCGAGCCGGGCCCAGCCGGTCCCCGTAGTCGACCCGCACCACGACCCCGACGGCCGGTTCGGTGAACCGGACGCGCACCCCCGGCTCGCCGAGCCGGTTTCGAAGCAACACGGTGGCCGCCTCGTTCTGTCCCACCGCCAGATCGGGCCGGCCGTCGCCGTCGAAGTCGGTCACCGCGGCGCCGCGCTGGTCGGCGGTCAGCGACACCCCGCTCGCCCGCGGCGAGAGGAGCGTGAAGCCGCCCGCGCCATCGCCGAGGAGTACGGCACCGCGGCCGGCGTCGAGCCGGGGATAGTTGATGGCGGTCGGCGAGAAATTCTGCGCCAGGAAGAGATCCTCCCGGCCGTCGCCGTCGTAGTCCGCGACGGCCAGCCCGAACACCGGCGCCACCTGCGTCAGCACCGGCAGCGATCGCCGCTCGAACCGGCGGCCCCGGTTGAGGAACACGGAGTGATCGAGCACCGCGGCCGCGACCCGCCCGCCGCGGCGGAGCGCCGGGCCCAGGGCGGTCTCGATGGAGGCATCCGCGTACTGCGCAAACGTCGGCGTCCGGGTGCGCTGCCCGGGGACCGACGCCGTGAGCCGCGACAGCGAGGCGAGCGGCACCACGTCACCAACCCGCGGGTCAAAATTCGCGAAACTGGTCGCGACCTCGCCCGACCCGGACCAGTCGCCGAAATAGAGGAACAGTGGCTGCCCGCCGGCCGGCTGGAAGAGATCGTTCCGGCCCCAGTTGCCCGCCGCGAGATCCATCCGACCGTCGCCGTCGAAATCGCCGGCGGTGATGGAGTTCCAGCGACCCGATGATTCCCCGAGCCCCCACGCCGCCGTCTGATCGGTGAACCGGCCGCCCTCGTTGATCAGGAGCCGGACCGGTCCCCATTCCATCGCAAGCGCGAGATCGGGGTCGCCGTCGTCGTCGACATCGGTGAACACCGCCGCGGACACGAGCCCCATGCCCCGAAAGAGCGCCCGGGTGTTCTCGTCGAGCGTCCAGCCGGTGCCGGCTCGGAGAAACAGCCGGCTCGTCGCCGGCACTGGATACACGCCCGGAGCCACCCGGCCCCCGACGAAGAGGTCCAGGTCGCCGTCGCCATCGACATCCGCGAGGGCCAGCGGGCCCGCGCTCGTCGTGTCGCCCGGCGCCACGGTCGTGGTCCGGCCGCCGCGCACGCCCAGCACCGCCGGCGCGGCGAGGGCCGCGGTCGGCGTCGACGCCTCGTAGCTCGACTGGCCGACGAGCAGCATGCCGGCCCCTCCGTCCAACACCGTCGTGAAATCGAAGCTGTCGGCGGCCGGAACGGGCGCGATCGGACTGAACCGGCCACCGTCGTTCCGGAACAGACCGAGCCGGCTCCCGCCCCCGGCCCCGATGACGAGGTCGTCGTCGCCGTCGGCGTCGAGATCGATCCAGCTCACGCCGGGCCCGAACCGGCTCAGCGCATACGGCAGCAACGACTGCCGCTCGAAATCGTCGAAGGCCCGCTCCTCGTGGCGGTGACCGAGCCACCCCGAGACATCCTCGAACAGCGGCTGCACATCGGTGGCGACCGGGGCCGCTGGCGCCGCCGACGCCGGCTCCTGGACGAGATACTCCCGGCCCGGCCGGGCGTCCGGAATCACCGAACGGGCCCCGTCGCGCCAGCGGACCTCGACCGTGACGCTGTCGCCGGGCGCGGCGAAGGACACACCCGGATCGGGGCCCGCCAGATAGAGGCCGCCGGCGGCCACCTCCCGGGTCTGCACCGGGAGCCCCGACGCGATGACCCGGATCTCCGCCCCCACCCCGCCGGTGTTGGGCGCCCGCCCGGCGAGCCGGACCAGAATCCGCGCCGCCGGAGCATCGTTGCGGAGCAGCAGCGCCGGCGCGTCGAGCCGGTTGATCACGACGTCCTGGTCTCCGTCACCATCGAGATCCCCGGAGGCCATGCCGTGGGAGATGTCTTCCTCGAGCCCGAAGTGCCACGCCGCGGACACGTCGGTGAACCGGAGACCGCCTTCGTTCCGGAACGCCACGTTCCGAAGCGCCAGCCGGGGGTAGAACTTCCGCTCCTCCCGCCAGTTGAGCCCGGTCATCGTACTCTTCAGGCGCTCCTGTACGTCGGCGTCCATCAGGTCCCACCGATGGCCGTTGCCGATCAGCAGATCCTCGTAGCCGTCGAGATCGACGTCCAGAAACATCGACGACCACGACCAGCCGGACGCCTCGACTCCCGCCAGCGTGGCCGCCTCGGCGTAGCTGCCGTCGTCCCGCGCGAGGAGCAGCACGTTGCGCTGCCACTGCGACCGCTCGTGGTAGTCGCCGGGCACCTTGGGGAGCGGCGTGTGGGTCGGGATCTGGGTCTTCCGCCGATGGCTGTCGTTGGCCAGCATGTCGGCTTCGAAGATGTCCACCCGGCCGTCGCGGTCCACGTCGGACACGTCGATGGCCATGCCGGAATTCGCGGTCTGGCGGATCGCGTCCCGGGCAATGAGCCGGAACCGGCCCTGACCGTCGTTGATCCAGAACTGATCGGGATCCTCGAAGTCGTTGGCCACGTAGAGATCCGGTGCGCCGTCGCCATTGGCGTCGAAGAACTTCGCGGCGAGCCCGAAGTCGTCCGGTTCCCGCCCGAGCAACCCGCCCGTCTCGTCGCGGAACCGGGGATTGCCGGCGAGCGCCTCGCGGGTGAAATGCCCCGTGCCGTCGTTGAGATAGAACCAGTCCGGGTCGGCCCGCTGCACGACGCTCACCCCCCGGATGTCCTCCCGGAGCACCACCCGGTAGTTGTCGCGCAGGGCGGGAATCACCTCGTAGCGGCCGTCGATGTTGCGGACCAGCTGGTCGAAGGCCCGCTGCTGCGGCGACAGCGAGTCGAGCATCGTCCTGGCCTTGTAGTTCGTGACGTAGAGGTCGAGGTCGCCGTCGCCGTCGACATCGGCCAGCGCCAGCGTCGTCGTCCCCCGCGCTTCGGCGACGAAGCCGCTGCTCTCGGTCGCGTCGCGGAAGTGTCCGCGGCCGTCGTTGAGGAACAGCGCGTTCCGGCCGCCCATCGCCCCCACGATCAGGTCCGGATCGCCGTCGCCATCGACGTCGGCGAACACGGCCCCGGTCGAGGGCCGGTCGCCGACCGACACGCCCGCCTCCCGGGCGATGTCCCGGAACTTCCAGTGGCCTTCGTTGTGGTAGAGCGCGTCGGGCCCGTCCGCGCGGGCGAGAAACACATCGAGCCGGCCGTCGCCGTCGATGTCCGCGATCGCCACTCCCGATCCCTGCACCAGGTGGCGGTTCTCGAAGGCCCGCGCCTCGCTCACGGTGTTCGCGAAGTCCACGCCGGTCCGGCGGGCGCCGAGTTCGGTGAAGCCGACCGCCCGGGATCCGGCCGGGGCCAGCACCCGCCACCGGTATCCGGAGGCGTCCTGCCACGGTCCCGGTTCAGCCGGGCGGCACCCGAACCCGACGATCCACCCGGCAGCGAGGACGAGCCCCGCCATCCGGCGGCGTCCAGTCACGGCGCCCTCGTCTTGATGTTGGCCAGCACGGCCGCTCCGATGCAGCGCCCCTGGACCTGACCGGCCCGGTGGTCCATCGGGAAGTGGATGCCCCCGTACCAGCGGGACCGGCCGGCTTCGTCGGCCGCGTGGCGAAAGGAGTCGAGGTGCCTCGGCGGATGGCCGAGGAGCACGTGGGTAGCATCGTCGTAGCCGCGGTTGTCCCCGAACAGCGCTGTCAGGACCTCGGCCGCGGCGGCCGACTGGGTCGAGTGCGCCGAGGTGTACGTCGGGAACGGTGGCGCGATCAGGAGCGGGTGCCAGTTCCGGTCGATGTAGCGATTGATGTAGGTCTCGGGGCGGAGCAGGTTGGTCTCGTATTTGGCCCGGAACGACCCGATGAAGCCGTCCGCCACCGCAATGGCGGTCAGGGCGTACGCCTCCACCGCCCGTTCCGGCGAGAGATGCCATTGCCGCGTCAATCCGGCCAGCACGCTGAGCCAGTGCCCGGCCGGCGTGCCCGACTCACCCGGATTGTCGGCCCAGAAATAGGCGATCTCCTTCTGGTCCTCGGTCGGCTCATTGCCGAGGCGGTAGATCTCGGCGGCTTCCTGATAGAACGCGGAGCCGGAGTCGGCGGAGAACGGCACGGGATCCGGAGCGCGGCAGTCATCGACCTGCCGGAGCGCGAACGGCCGCATCGCACCCCACCCCGGTTCGAGAGCCGCGGTCGGGTTGATGGTCGGCGTATTGACCGAGGCGGGTGTCTTGGGCCGATTGACCGTCAGCGAGCGTTCGGAACCGAGAGCCCCGCTGTCCGCCCGGCCGGTCGGATTCGCGGGAAAGACGACATCGGTCTGGGCCGAGAGATTCTGGGAGCGATATTGATTCTCCGCCGAGGTCGGTACCCAGTCCGCGAGCGCCTTGCCGGGAGTGAACGCCAGCAGCCGGGTGCGGAACCCGTCGCCGTCGGCCCAGGAGAGGATCGCCGCGCCGAGGCGGGCGCCATACTGGATCGAGCGGGTCTTCGTTTTCTCGTCGACGCCGGCCGCGGTCCGCACGGCCAACAGCGAGTCGTGCAGCGCCACGATGGCCACGTCGGTGGACGGGAACCCGCCCTGGTACAGGCCGCGCAGCACGACCGTCTGCGCCTCGAGTGCGACCAGCGATCGGTCGAGCGGGTCGTCCGTTTCCGGCGCGGGGAGCGATTCGAGCCCGTTCACCTGGCCCGCCAGCGACTGCAGCGAGTCGCTGCCTCGGGCCCAGCCTTCGTAGAGGGCGATCGCCGCGTAGGCCGTGACCCGCGAGGCCACCGGCGGCGACAGCCGCTCCGCCCGGGCGAGGGCATAGTGGGTTTCGGTCCATTTGGCGACGAACCCGACGTCCGCGTCCGACGGCCGGCCGCACCCGGCGGCGAGCGCCGCCAGCAGCAACCCCGAGACTCTCCGCCGGACCGTCCGAATCCCCCGCCGGCCTGCCGACCCGCGGCGCCCGGACCCGCGAGCGGAACGGATCATGAGGTCTGGCGCGCCAGCATCCGTTTGATCGGCACGATCAGCAGCGCCATGATGACGGCGAAGACGAACACGAATCCCGCGTTGGCGCCGAACAGCGTCGGCAGCGAGAAGGACTCGTACAGCCCGCCGACGCGGCCCGCCACCTTGTTGCCGATGGACGTCGCGAGGAACCAGACGCCCATCATCACACCCTGGAGCCGTGCCGGCGCCAGCGTGGACATGGCCGACAGACCGACCGGACTGAGGCACAGCTCGCCGATCGTCTGGAGGAAGTAGCAGCCGACCAGCCACATCGGCGACACCCGTCCGTCCGCGCCCGACGCGAGCGAGGCGCCGACCATCAGGACGTAGGCGAGCCCGAGGAAGAAGAGGCCCAGGGCGAATTTCGTCGGACTCGACGGATTGCGGGTGCCGAGTTTGAGCCAGACCAGCCCGACGATCGGCGCGAAGACCACGATGAAGAACGAGTTGACCGACTGGAGCCAGGATGCGGGATAGGCCCGGCCGAGGAAGGTGTTGGCGGTATTCCGGGCGGCGAACAGGTTGAGCGTCGAGGCCGCCTGTTCGAATCCGGCCCAGAACACCGCCGCTCCGAGGAACAGCACCGCTACGACCACGAGCCGCTTCCGCTCGTCCGGGGTCCACTGGCCGGCGGTGAAGAGCCAGCCGAAGAACCCGATCGTCAGCACCACCAGGAAGGCGTCCACCCCGGCGGCGAAGCCGGTGGGCGTGATCGGCATGGTTCCCGACCGGTGCAGGAAGGCCGCCACTACGATCACCACCAGCGCCGCGCCGAGGGCCCAGCCGAGCCGCTGCCGCGCCGTGGCGATCTCCGCCGCGGACCCGGCGCCTAACGGCGCCTCGACCGTATCCGGAAACCGGCCCCGGCCGAGGGAGTACTGGATCAGGCCGAAGAACATGCCCACGGCGGCCGCGCCGAATCCGAAGTGCCAGGCGGCCTCCGGACTCATGCCCCAGCCCGCCAGCATGTTCTTGAACGCCTGATCCTGGGCGAACCAGCCGACGAAGAGCGGCCCGAGGAACCCGCCCAGGTTGACGCCCATGTAGTAGAGCGAATACCCGGCGTCGCGGCGGGGATCGTCCTTGGTGTAGAGCTGTCCCACCATCGCCGAGACATTGCCCTTGAGGAGCCCGGTGCCGAGCACCACGAGGAGGAGGCCGAGGTAGAACGTGGCCAGGCTCTGGAAGGCGAGGCTGATGTGGCCGCACATGATGAGCACACCACCCCAGAACACCGACCGGCGAAGTCCGAGGAGCCGGTCGGCGAACCAGCCGCCCACCATCGTCATCATGTAGACCATCGCCGCGTAGGTGCCCTGCACCGCCCCGGCATCCGGCACCGGCATGCCGAGACCGCCCTCGGTCACCGGCGCCACCATGAAGAGGATCAGGATGGCCCGCATCCCGTAGTAACTGAACCGCTCCCACATCTCGGTGAAAAAGAGGGTCGAGAGCCCGCGGGGATGCCCGAAAAAGCCGGTGTCGGAAGCTGAGTAGGTCATCCCTTTCCCATTTTCTTCTTGAGCATCTCGAGTTGGGCCTCGGCGGCCGCCTCGGCGGCGCGGCGATCCATCTTGGCGTCGAGCAGGTCGTCGGTCAGTTCGGGGGTGACCCGCGGCGGGGGGCCGTCACCCGACGGCACCCCCTGCCGCGCGGCCCGGTACCGCTCGGACAGGCCGTCGTACTCCTGCTGGGTCAGGGCAAGCTCGTCCCGCTGCACCCCGAGCTTCCGCTCCAGCAGGTCCACCCGCTGCCGGTGCTTCTCACCGTACTGGCGGGCCAGTTCGGCGGTTTCCTGATCGTCGATGTCGGCGGCAAGACGGCCCCGCCGGTCGGCGGCGGCCAGCTGTTCGCGCTCGGAGGCAAGCTCCCGTTCGGTTCGCTCGAGCGCGCCGGTCAGGTCCTTGAGCGCCACCTTGAGGTCGACGAGCGCTTCGTGAAGGATCCCGGCCTGCTGCCGGGCGGTGCCGCCCCGAAGATCGTTCACCAGCTGGTCGAGGCGCGCCTTGAGATCGTCGATCCCCATATCGCGACGAATGTTACCGCGCGATGGTATCTTTGGGAACCATGCGCGCCTCCGCTTCGCTGCTGCTCCTCGTCGCCGCCTTCGGGTGCGGTATTTCCGGCCGGGGAACGAATTGCGGAATCGTCGCCCTCGCCGGCCCGACCCTCCTCCTGGAGGAGTTCACCAAGCCGGGTAAGACCCTCAGTGCGGTCCCGGATGGAATGCCGCCGGTTCTGCCGGTCCGGATCGCGGCGGGCCTCGTCCAGCGGGGGCTCGTGGGCCAGACCGACTCGAGCTGGGTCATCGGCATCGATGGCCCGCTGCCGGACCTGCCCGATCCCGGATTCGGCGTCCTCGTGGCCGACCCCGTGGCCGGCCCCCAAGGAGTCCTCGTCTACGAAGGCCCGCCGATTCTCCGCGCCCCGGTCCTCGGCTCGGTGCACCTCGGCGACCGGTCGCTGCCGCTGATCGGCCTGCGGGCCTCGGCGGCGGCGTTCGAAGACAGCCGCTGCCGGCTGTTCCCCGATTCCCTGCGGCAGTGACCCCATCGCTTCGCGTCGTCCAGGTCGCGTCAGGTCGGGAATGGCGCGGCGGACAACGGCAGGTACTGCTCCTCGCCCGCGACCTGGCCCGCCGGGGCATCGACCAGGTCGTCGTCACCACCGCCGGCAGCCGGCTCGCCAAGGAGCTCGGCCAGGCCGGCGTAGCGGTGCGGGCCGCTCCCTGGCACCGGGCGTTTTCCCTTCGCACCCTCGGCATGGTGGCCGGCCTGGCCCGCCGCCCCGGAACGATCCTCCACGCGCATGATGCCCACGCACTCGTCCTGGCCGGCATCGCCGCGCGGCTCTTCGGGTGCCCGCTGGTCGTGACCCGGCGGGTGGATTTTCACATCCGGCGGCCCGGCTTCTGGGTCCGGGCCGACCGGGTGATCGCCATTTCCGAAGCGGTCGCCGAGATTCTTCGCGCCGACGGGATTCCGCCCGAACGGATCGCCCTCGTGCATTCCGGCATCGATCTCGAGGGCACCCGGGCCACGGTGCCGGGCACCATTCGCACCGAACTCGGCCTCCCGGCCGGTGGACTGCTGGCCGTGACGGTCGCCGCGCTGGCCCCGCACAAGGACCACGTCACCCTGCTCCACGCCGCGGCGGCGCTGCGGCCCACGCTCCCCGGCCTGCACTGGGCCCTCGCGGGTGAGGGAACGGAACGGGCCACCCTCACCGCACTCGCCGAGCAACTCGGGGTTGCCGACGTCGTGCACTTCCTCGGTCAGGTCCGGGAACCACTTCGCCTGATCAAGGCCGGGTCCGTCTTCGTGTTGAGTTCCCGGGAAGAGGGCCTCGGCACCTCGATCCTCGACGCCATGGTGCTCGGCGTGCCGGTCGTGGCCACCGCGGCCGGCGGCATTCCGGAGATGCTGGGCGGCGGCGGCGGCGTCCTCGTGCCGCCTGGGGATCCCGCCGCCCTGGCCGATGCGGTCGCGAAGCTGCTGCGGGATCCCGCCCGGGCCCGCGCCCTGGTGGACCGGGCGGCCGCGAAGGTGACCGATTTCAGTGCCGCCGCCATGGCAGAAGGCGCCCTTTCCGTGTATCGTTCCTTGTTGCTAGAGCGTTGATAGAGAATGATTTACGTCTGCATCCCCTGCCGCGACGAAGCCGAAACCATCGGGCTCGTCCTCTGGAAGGTCCGGAAAGCCTTCGAGGCCCTCGGCCGTGAATATCACGTGCTGGTCGGCAACGACGGATCAACGGACCATTCGGCCGAGGTCTTGAGCACGTATGAACAGGTATTGCCGGTGACGATTCTGACGACGTCCGGTCAGGGTTACGCGGCCACCGCCGAGAGTCTGCTGCGGAAGGCGGTGGAGTTGTCCGACCGTCCCCGCCGGGACGGGGCCGTCCTGATGCAGGGCGACCTCTCCCACAATCCGGACTACCTCGGCGATTTCGTCCGGCGACTCGAGAGCGGCGCCGACCTCATCGTCGGCGAGGGGCAGATCGACCCCGCGTGGGACCGGGGCTACCGCTGGGCCCGGAAATGGAGCGCGTGGCTGCTCCGGCGGACAGCCGGCGTGGACGGCGTGAAGGACCCCACCTCGGGTTTCCTCGGTTTCCGCCTGGCCACCTTGAAGCTGTTGTTCCAAAAGGAAGGGCGGACGCTGGTCTCGGACGGGTGGGCCGTCAACGCCGAACTGGCCGGCCGGGCTGCCGTGCATGCCCGCCGGATCGAAACCGTCTCTTTCGCGGAGCGGCACGATCTCAAGAGCCGCCCGAGGCGAATCATCCCCTGGCCGCACGCCCGCGCCTTGTGGGGCGCGAGCCGGACCGCCCGCCGCGCAGTCGCCTCCGAGCAGGCCGCCCCGCGGGGCCCGAAGCGCCGGGACAGCCGGGAGAAAGGAAGTGCCGCGTGACGAAGTTGGTGCTGGTGTCGTTGACCTCGCTGGCGGCGGTCGGCGCCGTCCAGCCGCAGCCGGAGGCTGATCCGGCCCCCGCCGCTCGCACCCTCGCGGACTATCCGTTCGAAGTGGGCGAGCGGCTCGAATACTCGGCCAAGTTCGGCGTCATCCGCGTCGGTGATGCCTCGATCAACGTTGCCCAGGTCGACACCCTGCGGGGCGAGCCCACGTTCCTGTTCCGGTTCCGCCTCGCCGGCGGCAACTTCCTGTTCAAGATCGACAACACGATCGAATCGTGGACCACCGTCGCCGACTTCAGCTCGCTCCGGTTCCGGAGCGACAGCAAGGAGAACGACAAGGTCTACTTGCGGGAGTACGACATCTTTCCGGACTCGGGCTTCTACCGGCAGCGCGGCAAGGACAACCGGGAACCGACGCCGGAGCAGCCGCTCGACGACGCGTCGCTGCTCTATTTCGTCCGGACCACGCCGCTCGAAGTGGGCCAGACCTACCGGTTCAACAAGTACTTCATCCAAGACAAGAATCCGCTGGTGATCCGGGTCCTCAAGCGGGAGCGGATGGAACTGCCGGACGGCAGCAAGGTCGATTGCCTGCTGCTCAACCCCGTCATCGACGACAAGGGGATGTTCGCCGACCGCGCCGAGGCCCGCCTCTGGGTCACCGACGACGCCCGGCGGCTCCCGGTCCAGATCCGGTCCAAGTTCCCCTTCGGCACGGTGACGCTCCGGCTCGAGAAGGTCACCCGCGCCTCGGCGGACTGACGTGAGCCCCCGCGACGCCGACCGGTCGCGGGTCAAGACCGTTCCGATCACCCATCGCACCAACAAAGTGGACCGAAGCCTCCTGGCGGTGCCGCCGGGAGACGACCGGTCGTTCGCGGCCTTCCTGGCGAGCCTGCCCGACGTCCTCGCGGCGCGGGACCTGGGCGTCGTCATCGCCGCGGTGCGGGAGGCGCGGGCGGCCCGCCGAGGTGTGGTGCTCCTGATCGGCGGGCACGTGATCAAGGTTGGTCTCGGCCCGCTCCTCATTCGCTTGCTCGAGGAGGGCATCGTCACCCACGTGGCGATGAATGGCGCCGCGGCGATTCACGACTTCGAGTTGGCCGCCTTCGGCGGCACCAGCGAGGACGTCGAAGCCGGTCTCGGCGACGGCACCTTCGGGATGGCGGAGGAAACCGGGCGGGAGATGAACCTCGCCATCCGGCACGCGGCGGCGAACGGCCTCGGCATGGGCGAAGGCCTGGCGACCGCGCTGGCGGCACAACCGGACCTGCCCGGACGGGCGGAGTCAGTCCTGTGCGCCGCCGCCCGGCACCAGGTCCCGGTGACCGTGCACGCCGCGCTCGGCGCCGAGATCATTCACCAGCATCCGCTGGCCGACGGGGCCGCCATCGGGCAGACCAGCCTCAAGGACTTCGACCGACTGGCCGGCTCGCTTCCCGGGCTCGACGCGGGCGGCGCCGTGCTCAACTGGGGCAGCGCCGTCATTCTGCCCGAGGTGTTCCTCAAGGCGCTGACGGTCGCGCGGAACCTCGGCGAGGGCCGGCCCCGGGATTTTCTGGCGGCGGATTTCGACATGATTCGCCATTACCGGCCGGCAATGAACGTGGTCCGGCGCCCCACCCGCGACGGTGGACGAGGCGTCCAGCTCACCGGCCACCACGAGATCCTCCTCCCGCTCCTGGTCTGGGGCATTCTCGCCTGACAAGAAGAACCGGAGCGTCCTCCCCAGGGAGAACGCTCCGGCCGTTTGTGCAGCGGCGCTCATCGGCCCGACGCTGCCGCCGGGCCGACGGTGCGGCGTCAGGCTTCTTTCGGCTTCCCGCGGATCGTTTCGCGGATCCGGTCAGCGGTATCCGGGCTCAACACCTTGATGATGGTGAAGATGATCCAGCCCAGGAAGGCGAACCAGACGAGCTTGAGCACCAACCCGATGAGTCCGCCGATCAAAAAGCCGATGACCTTCATCCCGAACATGAAGAGGACGAAGACGCCAGCGAAACCTACGAGACCTCGGACCATGGTATGTTCCTCCGAACCAGTGAGTTGTCCCACCCGGGTAAATATACGTCGAACGTTTCAAAAAGTTTCGTCGGACACCTAAGTGGCTACTACACATGACGTTATAGTCATCGGCGGCGGCGTCGTCGGCGCCGCCTGCGCGGCGGAGTTGGCAGGCACGGGTCGCTCCGTGCTGATGCTCGCCCCGATCCGCGACGGCGAGGCCTGGCGGGCATCCGCCGGGATGCTCGCACCCCAGATCGAGACCGCACAGGACAGCCCGCTGTTCGAACTCGGCATTGCCGGGCGGGAGTATTTCCGCGACCGGGCCGCCCAGATCGCGGCGGACACCGGCATCGACATCGGGCTCTATGACGGCGGCATTCTTCGCCTGGCCGGCGGCGAGCGGGAGGCTCACCAACTCCGCGCGGCCGTCGCTTGGCAGCGCCAGCACAGCCACGCGGCAGACTGGCTCGACCCCGGTGAGGTGGCCGAGCAGTTCCCCTGGGCCGGGGAGTCCGCCGGCGCGCTCTGGGCCTCGCACGATGGTTCGGTCGATCCGGTCAAGGTGGTCGAAGCGTTCCGGACGGTCGCCCAACGGCGTGGCGCCGAGATGCGGAATGATGCCGCGGTCGAGCTGGTCTCGGGCGGCGGCCGGATCACCGCCGTCCGCGGCCAACAGGATACCTATTCGGCCGGCGACGTCGTCCTTGCCGCGGGCGCCTGGAGCGGTCGAATCGCCGGCCTGCCGCGGCCGGTGTCGGTCGAGCCGGTGCGCGGCCAGATGCTCGCGCGGCCCTGGCCCGCCTCGGTTCCTCCGGGCATCGTCTTCGGGGCGCATGGCTACGTGCTCGAGCGCCTCGGCGAAGCCCTGTGCGGCGCGACGATGGAGCATGCCGGCTTCGCGCCCACCGTCACCGAAGACGGCCTGGCCTCGGTGATCGAGGCGACCGATCGGCTGCTCCCTGCCCTCGCCGGCTCGACTCCGGGACGAAGTTGGGCGGGGCTCCGCCCGGGCACACCGGACGGTCTGCCGATTTTCGGGCGGGAGCCGGCGCTGCCGAACCTCTGGTATGCCACCGGCTACGGCCGCAACGGCATTCTGCTGTCGGGAATCTCCGCGGTCGCACTCTGCCACCTGCTGGCCAACGAGGCCACGTTCGACGGCGTCGACGCGATGCGGCCCAACCGCTTCTGGAACTGGTAGTCGCGCCCTCCGAAGACCCTGGCGTCCAGGCCGGGCGACGGTCGACTAGTCCGGACCGAGGCTTCGAGCGATCGCCGTGGCCACCGCCCGCAACTCGAACGGCTTCGAAACGATTTCCCGAACCCCCAGCCGGGCCAGTTCCTCCGGGGCCATCGCGCCGGCATAGCCGGACGTGAGCACCACCGGCACGTCGGGCCGGACCACCCTGATCCGCCGGGCGAGTTCCCCGCCCGTCAGGCGCGGCATGGTCAAATCGGTAAAGACCAGATCGAAAGCGTCCGGGTCGGCGAGGAACGCGGCGAGCGCGGCCTCGGACGACGAGTGGCCGACCGGCCGATAGCCAAGCCGCTCGAGGAGCCGGGTCCCCAGGGTCACCAGCGGCGCCTCGTCGTCCACCAGCAGGATCCGCTCCCCGTTGCCGAGCGGCAGCACGTCCTCCCGCTCGGCCGGCTCGACCCGGCCGGCCACCTCGGGGAGGTAGATTGTCGCCACGGTGCCGGCCCCCGGCGTGCTGTCGAGTAGCGCGGCGCCGTCGTGGTGGCTGACGATGCCGTGCACCACGGCGAGGCCAAGCCCCGACCCCTCGTTCGGCGCCTTGGTGGTGAAGAATGGATCAAAGACCCGCCGAAGCGTGTCGGCCGACATGCCTTGCCCGGTATCGCGCACCCGGAGCCGGAGATACCGTCCGGCCGCAAGCCCCGCCGGCCCGCCCGCCTCGCCCGCCCCGCCGACTTCGACCCGCGCCAATTCGAAGCCCAGGGTGCCGCCGGCCTCGCGCATGGCATGAACGGCGTTGGTGCCGAGATTCACGATCACCTGATGGATCTGGGTCGAGTCGGCGAGGATGAAGCCGTCGACGGCGCCGAGGTCGGTCTCGATCGTCACCGTCGACGGCAGCGTGGCCCGCAACAGCGTGATCGCTTCCCGCACCACGGGCTCGAGCTGCACCACCTTCCGCTCTTCCGGCTGGCGCCGGCCGAACGTGAGGATCTGACGGACGAGGGACTTGGCCCGGGCCGTCGCCCCGAGAATACCCTTGACGTCGTCCGCCAGCGCCGGATGGCGGGCCACCTCCGCGCGGAGGTACTCCGCGTGCCCGAGGATCGCCGTCAGGATGTTGTTGAAGTCATGGGCGATGCCCCCGGCCAGCGTCCCGAGCGCTTCCATTTTCTGCGCGTGGCGGAGGGTGTCCTCGAGCCGCCGCTGCCGGGTCACGTCGCGGGCAACGCCGAGGAACCCGGACACCTCGGCCCCTTCCCGCACGAGATGGACCGGGCTGCACTCGGCAATGATTTCGGAACCGTCCTTGGACAGCACCCGGAGATCCATCGGGAGGTCCACGTCGCCGCGGACCGCCCGGCTGAACATGTCGAGCGCGGTGCTCCGGTCGTCGGGATGGATCAACTCCCAGAACGGCCGGCCGAGCCACTCCTCGCGGGACCATCCGGTGGTGCTTTCGAAGGCCTGGTTGATGGCGAGGAAGAGGCCCTCGTTCGAGAGCAGGTAGATCGTTTCGCTGATCGCGTCGAACAGCGTCCGGTAACGGATCTCGGACTCGTGCAGCGCCGCCTCGGCCCGCTTGAGTGCCGTGACGTCCACCGACGACGCCAGCGAGTGCCACCGCCCGTGCAGCTGGACGAGCTCGATCGTCAGGTAGACCACCCGCAGCTCGCCGGAACGCGTCGTGAAGGGGAACTCCATCCCCCGCACCGCCCGATGTTCCCGCAACTCGGCCAGCATCCGCTCCCGGTCGGCGGCCTCCGCCCAGAGATTGATGTCGGCCGTGGTGCGGCCGACGGTCTCCTCCCGGGTTCGCTCGAACAGCCGGGTGAAGGCGGGATTCACGTCGACGATCAGGCCCTCGGGATACGTGGCGAGCAGGATCGAGAACGGACTGGCATAGAACAGATGGCTGAACCGCTCCTCCGACATCCGGAGGTCGAGTTCGATCTGCCGGCGGGTGGTGACGTCGCGAAACCACCAGACCCGGCCCACCGTTTCCCCACCGATGCGCTGGGGCCGGGTCCGGGCCTCGAGGATGCGGCCGTCGACGAGCGGGAGCATGAACTCCATCGTGAGGTTCGGATCCCGGTCGATCCGCTCCCGGAGCTCGGCGTAACGCTCCGGACTCTCCAACAGCCCGGTCATCCGGGACCGGAGGGTCGCCCGATCGGGCCAGGCCTGCGCCTCCTCCGGCAGCTGCCAGAGGCGGCGGAAGGCCTGATTGTGATAGCTGCTGCGCCCGGAGGCGTCGATGACGAGGACCCCGTCGTCGGTGGCGTGGAGGACGGAATCGAGAAGCGGGCCAAGGGAAGCGGCAACGGGTTCCGAGCCGGGAGGCGGAGACCCCTTCCCGGACGTCGGCGACCCGGCGGAAGGAGCGATGGGACCCATCGGCTCCGACTTCTTCGTCATGCCAAAAAGTATCGGGCGCGGGGCATTCCGGCATTACGGATCGGCGGGCCGCTCGCGAGGCGACGCCAAACCCGCGTCCGGCCCCCTTCGAAGCGGCCGCCCGCCGGACCGGGTCAGTCGGACCCAAGTCGCCGTCGAGCAACCGGTTAGGACCATCCCTCCCCTCAGCTTTCCCCCCTGCCGATCCGATACTATTCTTGAGGGCTTCGGTCCCCTTTCCCAACTGGTTTTCGGCGGCGAGGTAGCGGCTTGGCGGCACCACTGGTTCAGCTGACGCGGTCCCCGGTTTCGCCGGCGGCAACGCCGTTCGAGCGAAAACCCTCCTGGCTCAAGGTCAAGGCGCCGGGCGGGGGCGAGTACGCCCGGATCAAGACCCTGATGCGGGAGCTCAACCTTCACACCGTGTGCGAGGAAGCCCGCTGCCCCAACATCGGGGAATGCTGGGACCACAAGGCGGCCACCTTCATGATCCTGGGCGACGTTTGCACCCGGAACTGCGCCTATTGCGCGGTGGCGCACGGGACGCCGGCGCCGTACGACCCGGTCGAGCCGGTGCGGCTCGCCGAGGCCGTCACGACCATGGGGCTCAAGCACGTCGTGATCACGTCGGTGGACCGGGACGATCTCGAAAACGGCGGTGCGGAGGCGTTCGCCGGGTGCATTACCGAGATCAAACGGCGGATGCCCGACTCGTCGGTCGAGGTGCTGATCCCCGACTTCAAGGGATCGGAACGCGCGCTCCAGATCGTGATGGATGCCCGTCCCGACATTCTGAACCACAATCTCGAGACGGTCGAGCGGCTCTACCGCCTCGCCCGTCCGGGCGGCCGCTACCCCCGGGCGCTTCAGTTGCTCGCCAACGCACGCCGGATGGTGCCGGAGGGTCTCACCAAGTCGGGGATCATCCTCGGCATGGGCGAGGAGTGGGACGAGCTGCTCGTCGCCATGCGAGACCTCCGCCGCTCGGACGTCAACATCCTGACGCTGGGGCAGTATCTCCGGCCCTCGGAGGGTCACCTCCCGATCGCCCGGTACTACACGCCCGAGGAATTCGGCGAACTCCGGCGCATCGGCCTCGACATGGGGTTCGATCACGTGGAGGCGAGCCCGCTGACCCGTTCGAGCTATCACGCCTGGGAGCAGGTCGACCAGGCCAAAGCCACGAGGACCACTTCATGAGCGCCACGGCGCGCACCAAGGCCAAGGTCGATTCCGGCACGGCCGCCCTGCACCAGAGCTATCTCCGGCAGATGCTCCTGATCCGGCGGTTCGAGGAGCGGGCCGGCGAGGCCTACTCGTTAGGCAAGATCGGCGGCTTCTGCCACCTCTACATCGGCCAGGAGGCGGTGGCGGTGGGTGCGATGGCGGCGCTCCGGCCGGATGACCATGTGATCAGCGCCTACCGGGAACACGGCCACGCCCTGGCTCGCGGGGTCACCAGCCGGGCGGTGATGGCGGAACTGTTCGGCAAGGCGACGGGGTGCTCGAGCGGCAAGGGCGGGTCGATGCACCTGTTCGACGCCTCGCTCGGGTTCCTCGGCGGGCACGGGATCGTGGGGAGCCACATTCCGCTCGCGGCCGGGGTGGCGTTCGCCCACAAGTACCGGGGCGGCGACCAGGTGTGCGTCTGCTTCTTCGGCGAGGCGGCCGCGAACATCGGCGCCTTCCACGAGACGCTCAACATGGCGTCCCTCTGGGACCTGCCGGTGATCTTCATCGTCGAAAACAACGGCTACGGCATGGGCACGGCGGTAGCCCGCGCAGCCGCGGTCACCAACCTGTCGGTCCGCGGGACGGCCTACGAGATGCCGGCCGAGGAAGTGGACGGCCAGAACGTGGTGACGATGCGGGAGGCAATGGACCGGGCCGTGGCCCGGGCCCGGACCGAATCGACGCCGACGCTCCTCGAGGTGAAGACCTATCGCTACGTGGGTCACTCGATGTCCGATGCGGCGCACGGGACCTACCGGACCAAGGAAGAGGTGGACGAGTACCGCCGCCGGGATCCGATCGAAGTCCTCGGCGCGATCATGCGCGAGGGCGGCTACTGGGACGAGGGCAAGCAGGCCGCCCTCGAGGCGGAGGTCGCGGCAGAAGTCGAAGACGCCTACCAGTTCGCCGAGGAGTCGCCCGATCCGGATCCGGCGGCGCTGCTCACCGACGTGTACGCGCCGGAGGGGAACTGACCATGGCGACCCTCACCTACCGCGACGCGCTCAACCAGGCGCTCCGGGAAGAGATGCACCGGGACGACCGGGTCTTCCTGATGGGCGAGGAAGTGGCCGAGTACGACGGCGCCTACAAGGTCAGCCGCGGGCTGCTCAAGGAATTCGGGAAGAAGCGGGTGGTCGATACCCCGATCGCCGAGCTGGGCTTCGCGGGCATCGGCGTGGGGGCCGCGATGGTCGGGCTCCGGCCGGTCATCGAGATGATGACCTGGAATTTCGCGTTGCTCGCCATTGACCAGATCGTCAACTCGGCCGCCAAGATGCGGTACATGTCCGGCGGGCAGGTGGGCGTGCCGATCGTGTTCCGCGGGCCGGGTGGCGCGGCACTCCAGCTCGCCGCCCAGCACTCGCAGGCGTTCGAGAGCTGGTACGCGCACATCCCGGGGCTCAAGGTGGTCGCACCCGCCACCCCGGCGGATGCCAAGGGCCTGCTCAAAGCCTCGATCCGCGATGAAGACCCCGTCGTCTTCATCGAGGGCGAGATGCTCTACAACCAGAAGGGCGAAGTACCTGACGAGGAGTACGTCACCCCGATCGGCAAGGCGGACATCAAGCGGCGCGGCAACGACGTGACCGTGATCTGTCACTCGAAGACCGTGTCCCAGGCCCTCAAGGCGGCCGACGCGCTGGCCGAGGAGGGCATCGACGCCGAAGTGATCGACCTCCGGACCATCCGGCCGCTCGACACGGACACCATCCTCGCGTCGGTGGCCAGGACCAACCGCTGCGTCGTGGCGGAAGAAGGCTGGAGCTTCGCCGGGGTCGGCGCTCAGGTAGTGGACACGATCCAGCGCGAAGCCTTCGACCAGCTCGACGCCCCGATCCTCCGAGTCACCGGAGCTGACGTGCCGATGCCATATAACAAGTTCCTCGAACGGGCCGCCAAGGCGGACGCCGCCAAGATCCAGGACGCGGTCAAGAAAGTGCTCTACGTCTGATGGCCACCAAGATCGTGATGGAGGCGCTCTCGCCCACGATGGAAGAAGGGCGCCTGGTCGAGTGGAAGAAGAACGAGGGCGATTCGGTCTCGAACGGCGAGGTGATCGCCGAGGTCGAAACCGACAAGGCGGTCATGGAGCTGGTGGCCCGGGCGAACGGCGTGCTGCTCAAGCAGTCCGTTGCCGCGGGGGCCACGGTGCCGGTGTCGTCGCTGGTCGGCTGGATCGGCGAGAAGGGCGAGGCGATTCCGGACGGGAACGGTGCCGCGCCGGCGGAGGCTCCGAAGGCCGGCAAGCCGGCAGCGGCCGGGGGCGCAGCAGCCGCTGCTGCCGCCGGTCAGGCGGCGCCAGTCGCCGGTGCCGCCGCAGCGGCGGTTTCGGCGATCCCGGGCGCGACGGCCGCCGCCGGACGGATCAAGGCGTCACCCCTGGCCAAGCGGATCGCGGCGGAGCGGGGGCTCGATCTGAGCCGGCTCACCGGGTCCGGTCCCGAGGGACGAATCGTCAAGCGCGATCTCGACCAGGCGCCGGCAGGGGCGGCGGGGGGAACCCGTGCGGTGGCCCGCCGGCGCCCGGCCGGTCCGCCGTTCAGTGACGTCCCGCTGACCCAGATCCGGAAGACCATCGCCAAGCGGCTGATCCAGTCCATCGGGCCGATTCCAACGTTCTATCTCACGACCGAGATCGACATGGAGCG
>JBFXAY010000054.1:0-33976 GCA_050183815.1 Gemmatimonadales bacterium
GAACGCGGAGGGCAGCGTGGCCGGAATCGTCTGCACGAACAAGTACGCCATCTGGAGCGGCGGCGAGAGTCGGCGGAACCGCTCCGGTGCGGCGACCGGCCACCAGAGGCAGAGCCCGCCCACCAGCCAGGACAGATCGAGCGCGAGCGATCCGAGCTGGCTCGCCATCAGGCCGTCGACGAGGTCCGGCAGGTGGGTGCCGAGGACCACGCCGTTGAAGCCCACGAAGGCCGGCAGCGGGTGGGTGAGCAAACGCAGCCACCACCCGGCGCGACTCTCCGTCGCGACGGAGGCGAGTGCCGGCCGCAGTCCGAGAAGGAGCAGCGGCGGCGCCGCCAGCGCGATGAGGATGAACTGGCCGGTGTGGGCGCTCGCCAAGTATCCGCCCAGGGCGCCGAGCGGCCAGTCGAGGGCCACCCAGAGCAGGAACAGGCCGGCGGCGTACCGCCGCACATCGGTGGCGTTCGCGCGGCCCGCGAGGAGCCGCCAGCCGACGGCCGCGAGGATGGCGATGAACAGCCACACGCCGGGATAGGCCCGCCATGCCCAGCTCCACGGAACCCCGCTCGCCGCGCACCACCAGGTCATCGGGACCCGGTCCAGCGGCGGAGCAGTTTCGGGAGATCCGCGCCCCACGCGGCCTGCCGGGTGTTGGCGGGATAGATGACGTGACTCGAGTCGTCCGGCGAATACACCAGAACCCGTGCGGCGTGGGCCACGGTGTAGTTGCCCTCCGTGGTATCGCGGATCGCCACGGTGACCCGGGCGGCCTGCTGCGCCGCCTCGAGTTCGGGAATGGTGCCGGTCAGGCCGATGATGTCGGGATCGAAGTACTTGAGCCAGGCCGCGAGTTTCTCGGGCGTGTCCCGGTCCGGGTCGGTCGTCACGAACACCAGGTCGATCCGCCGCCGGTCCTCCGGGGTCATCCGGGTGAGCACGGCGCCGAGGTTGGCCATCGTTGCCGGACAGACGTCGGGACAGTTGGTATAGCCGAAGAAGAGCAGGGTCAGCCGCCCGGCCGTTTCGCGGCCGAAGTCGAACGCTGAGCCATCGAGCCGGGTCAGCGAGAACCCCGGCCGCGGGATGCCGCCGGGCATGACCAGGCCGGTCAGGTCGCCGGCCGTCTCGGGACGGGGCGTGCCGCACCCGCTCGCCAAGAGTAGGGCGGCGCCCACGGCGGTCGCAGCGCGCCGGATCATTGGTCGCCCGCCGGTGATCGGCCGGACGCCGCGTCGCCGGAGGCGGCCGACGGACGGCCGCCCTCGGAACCGATGACGCCAACGGTCTGGCGGCGCGCGGCCCAGGTACCGATCCAGGCACCGCCCAGGGCGCCGGCCGCCACGTCACTCACGAAATGGGCGTGCCCGAAGATCCGGGTCAGCCCGGTGCCCGCGGCGAGCAGCAGCAACACGGCGCCGACCCGCGGAAACAGCGTCCCGAGGGCGGCGGCGCCGGCGAAGGCCACCGCGGCATGGCTGCTGGGAAAGCCGAATCCGCTCGTGCTGAGCGGCCGGTCCGCGAACGGCCGGAAGCTATAGCCCAGGAAGACCTCGGCCGGGCGGTCGCGGCGGACGAGCAACTTCACCACTTCGGCAAGGATGCCGGCGGTGGCCACCGCGATCACCACGGCCCGGGCCGCGGCCCGCAACCGAACGGCCACGGCCGCGCCGGCCCGGCTTTCGAGCCAGAGCATCAGCGCGATCAATCCCCAGGTCGGCGCGAACCCCAGGATCCGGAGCATCCGTCCCCAGTCCCGATCGTTCGCGGCCGGCCACCGCATCGCGACATTGGCCCACCCGTCGACCAGATGGCTCGCCGCGACCGCCAGGCCGCCGATCAGCAGCCAGCGCCAGGTGCGGTTCACAGCCCAACCGCCTCGGCGGCCGCGGCCAGCGCCCGCGCCACGGTGTCGGCGTCCACCGCGGCACCGCCGCCCTGAACCACCCGCCCGCCGCCGCCCTTGCCGCCGCCGATCACGGCGAGCGCTGCGTCGAGCGCCGGCCGGAGGTCGGTGGCAAGATCCTCGGACCGGGCGAAGACGAACTGGGTCCGCTCCGCGCCCCCGGCCAGCAGGGCCACGATTCCCGGCGCGGCGGTGAGGCGGAGTGCGAGCCCGCGAATCTCTTCCGCCGAGCGGCCACTCCAGGCGCGCTGCACCAGTCGCCCTCCGGCGGCCTCGGCCCGCAGTACCTCGGCTTCCCGGTCGAGTGCCGCTTCCTGATGGCCGCGCAGCTCCCGGCGAGCCGACTGGAGTTCTCCCTGGAGCCGCTCGACCGCCTCCGGGATCTCGGGCACCGCGCAGGACAGGGCCGCGGACACCTGCGCCACGATCTTCTGCTTGGCCGCATAGTCGTCGCGGGCCCGGCGTCCGGCGAGAAAGCTCACCCGGGTGCCGCGTTTGAGTTTTTCGGACCGGAGCCAGTGGATCAGGCCCACCTCGCCGGTGCGCCGGACGTGAGTCCCGCCGCACGCCGAGACGTCGAAGTCCCCGATCGCGACGATTCGGAGTGCCCCCTCGACGTCGGGCGTCTTCCGGAGCGTGATGCCGGCCAGTTCCGCCGGCGTGGGGAACCAGGCGCGCACCTCGAGGTCGGCGGCCACGGCGTCGTTTGCGATCGCGAAGGCGCGCTCCCGGGTCGCGTCGTCGACGGCGGCTGCGTCGAGGTCGATCGAGACGTAGTCGATGCCGAGGTGGAACCCGATCGTCGCGGCATCGGCCACGCGGATGAAGGCCTGGGAGAGGATGTGCTGGCCGGTGTGCTGCTGCATGTGGTCGAGCCGTCGCGCCCAGTCTACCTCGCCGCCGACCGGCCCGAGCGCGACCGGGCCGTCGACCAGGTGAACCACGGCACCGTCCCGCTCGCGGACCGACACGTCCCGCACCGGTCGTCCGCCGAGGGTGCCGAGATCGTGCGGCTGCCCGCCCGAGGTCGGATAGAAGCAGGTCTCGTCGAGCACTACCGCCACGCCGTGCTCCACCGCCTCGGCCTCGAGCGCGTGGGCCCGGAAGCGGGTGAGGTAGGAATCGTGATAGTAGCGGCGGGCGACTTCGATCGGGGGCACGTTTGGCGACCGGCGAGGGGGCGCGGGGCCCCGGACAAGAAGCGTTGCGATCAGTGCGCCCGGAGGGACTCGAACCCCCAACCCTCAGATCCGAAGTCTGATGCTCTATCCAATTGAGCTACGGACGCGCGGAGCCGAAATCTCGGCCCGTGCCGCGGCGGAGTCAAACCGCCGCCGTGTCTGGCCGGAGGCCGCGGACGCCCTTATGATCGGGGCCACCATGGCTGATCGCGAACTCCCGACCCTACCCTGTTTTCCCTGCCCGCACAACGCCGCCTGCTGCGCCTACGGCTCCACCGTGACCGAGGTTGAAGCGCACGCCATCGAGGCGAAGTACGGCCCGGGGAAGGTCTACCGGTCCCGGTGGGGCGAATGGCGGACCCGGATCCGGAACGGTCGTTGCATCTTCTTCGTGGACGGAGGCTGCGAGATCCACGCGGAGCCTTTCTATCCGGCCGTCTGTCGTGGCTTCCCGTGGCGGGACGCCGAGCACGGCGGCCCGTACGAGTTCGACCGGACGATCTGCCCGGAATTCCTGGTCCGGCCGGAACTCCAACTGGTGTTCCCCTTCCGCCCCGCAGCGAAGCCGACGACCGGTCCGGCCAATCCAGTCGCCTAGACCAGGATCAGTCGACCAGATCCTGGCGGCCGGTCCGCCGCAGCACGAACAGAATCCCGAATCCCAGCGCCGACCCACCGATCAGGAACCACTGGACGGCGTAGGAGAGGTGCGGTCCGTCGTCGAGCGCGGGCGGATCGGCCCGCATCGGAAACACCCGGCCGTCGATCGTGTGCTCGACGGAACCGGGCTCCGGTGCGGCGAGGACATAGTACGGCGCGATCGGGTAGGGCAGCCGGGCTCGCAGGGCGCTCAGATCGAGCCGGTGCCAGGTCTCGCCGGCGGGCGTCTGGAGCGGCTGCCCGTCGCCGTCGTCGGGAACCGAGATGGCGATGCCGGTGACCCGCTGCGGGCCGGGTTCCCGGAAGTACTCGCGGGTTGGCGGCGCCCCGGCGTCGGGCGTCGGCACGAAGCCGCGATTGACGAGCACGGCGGTGTCGGTGCCGGGGCGGAGGAGTGGCGTGACGACCTGGATGCCGGGGGTACCGCGGTAGACGCGGCCCCGGAGGAGGATCTCCCGGTCGGCGTCGTAGCTGCCCTCGACCGTCGCCGGGCGATAGCTCGTCGGCCCGGTGAGTCCCATCCGGTTGAGGTCGATCGGCGGCTGCTCCCGTTCGGCGAGCGCCACGCGGTTTCGGGCCCGCCGGTCGAACAATCGGCCCAGTTGCCACATCCCGAGCGCGCTGCATCCCAGGGCCACGAGGACCGTCAGGAGGAAGAGAGATTTCCTTCCAGAGGACAATCGGGTGTCATCAAACGAGGACACTTTTCGGCCTTGGGCTGGTCGGCGGTTTTCCCGAAAATCGATCGCAACGCATTCTGTTGCAATAAGATAAACGATTGACGCTGGTTCGGCCCAGCCCTTGCGATAGCCCAATGGCAGTCAACGAGTCGTCGTCGACATGAACACAGAGGAACGACCAATGCGTACCCGGTTCGCGGTAACCAGTCTGATCGTAGTGCTCGGCCTCGCGGCGGCCCAGTCGGCCGAAGCCCAGCGGCGCCGCGGTCTCGTCGATGTCACCCCGCGGAGTGACCGTCATGGCTTCTGGATGAACGTTGGTGTCGGCGCTGGGACCGAATCGAGCCGGCTCGAGCCGGAAACCAGTTACACCTCCGGGCTCACCAAGCCGGTCTTCTCGTTCCGCCTCGGTGGCACCGTCAATCCGTATCTCCGGCTGGGTGGCGAACTCACCGGCTGGACCGATCGCCATTACGACGCCGATCTCGACAACAACGTGACCAGCTACGTCGGCGGGGCGTTCCTGATCGGCCAGTTCTATCCGTCGCCCCGGGCCGGGCTCTTCTTCAAGGGCGGCCTCGGGATCACCCGGTCGGGCGAGAACCCCGATGGGCCGGACGACCTGCACGAGGATGGCTTCGGGTACACCGTGGGCGCCGGATACGAGGTTCAGTTGAGCCGGTCCCTCTACATCACCCCGACCGTGGATTTCCTCAAGCACCGGTCGCAGATCCGCGACCTGGACGGCACCCTGCTGCCGCCGCTCCATGACCGGGTCGTCTCCTTCGGAGTGGCCCTCACGATTCAGCCGGGCCGCTAGCGAATTCCCGGCGGCGGTAGGGCGGAGGCTGCAACCGCAACCAGGCGTCTCCGACAAGACCAAGGGCTTTCGTCCTACCGCTGCCTTCCTTTATCCTGCAGTACCGAGAGGCCGCTTTCGAGCGGCCTTTCGATTTGGGTCCGGTTTTCCTCGGGAGGTTCCGATGCGTCCTGCCGTTTCCGCGTTGCTCGCTTCCGCGCTGGCCTGGTTTGCTTGGGGAACCGTCCCCGCGGCGGCCCAGGGGCGGCGGGGTGGGCCAGATCCCCGCTCGGTATCCAGCTTCATGGCCGGGCCGACCTGGTTCGACATCGGCGGGACCGGCACCGGCGGGCAGGCCGCGATCCGGTTTCTGGTCCCGTCCCGTGGGCTGATCGTGGCCGAGCCGGGTATCGGGGTGTTCCGCTACACCAACGCGAACGACGAAAAGATCACTTACCTGCTTCCGGAGGTGAGCTTCCTGGTCCGGCCGCCCCGGGCCGACCGGCTGATCCCCTATATCGGCGCCGGGTTGGGCCTGAGCGAATTCATCTCGGGGCGGGGCACGACGTACTTCTCCATGCACGCGACCGCGGGGCTGTTCGCGTTCGTGTCAGAGGACTGGGGCATCCGGGTCGATTTCCGGCTGCGAACCATCGACCCGTTCAAGCAGAAGTCGGCCGACCTCTCGTTCGGCGTGGCGAAGCGGTTCGGGCGCTAGCGCCAGAGCCACATCATCAGGGTCGCGGCGGTGGCCAGGCCGCTTGACCCGATGGCCAGCGCGCGGTGGGTCGATGCATTCCCGTCGCCCCCGCCACCGCGCTCCCCAAAATCGTCGTCCGGCGCCGTACCCGCGGTCATCAGGAACCCGGCGTCCGCCAGCAGCATGGCGACGCTGTGGACGGTCCGCTTGGTTCGCCCCTCCGGATCCTTCCAGCCTTCGATGAGGTTCCACACCCCGGTCACAGTGTTGACCGTGAAGAGGACGCCGATGCCGGTGGCGAGTGCCCGGTGGGTGCTCCGGAGGCTGCTCCCGTCCTGGCTGGACTGCCGGTTGTAGAGCTTCTGCCCGACGTAGACCTCCGCGGCGAACACCGGGAGCTCGAGGTAGCTCGCGATCTGGTGAACCTTGAGCCGGACGGCGTATCCCTCGCTCAATTCGACGGCTCCCCCCCGCCGGCGCCGCAGCGTGTCGGCGTGGGCGGAGTCCTGCGCCGTGATGGCGAGCGTCAGCTCGGGGAGCCGCGGACCGGCGGCCGGGCCCTGGGCGTTGGCCGAGCAGGTGACGGCGGGGACCAAGACCAAGGAGAGGGCAAGAGTGCGACAGTGCATGGGCGGCGTCCGATTCGGTCGGGGTGGGTCGAAGGTAGGCGCTGGAAGATGAAGTGGCGCTGAACCGGGCCGGTGCCCGGGTCCGACGACCCCGGACCCGGCCGGGGGGACGAATCGTCAGAGCCCGGTCTGAAACGAACCGGGGGGCCGAAGCACCAGCTCCGGCCCCCCGATCGCCCGGTCCGCCCCCAGGGACGGACCGGAGTCTCACCCGAGCTCAGGGCTCGCGGCCGTCTTCTTCCTCCTCGAAGAAGCCGCCCGCCGCCCCGGTGCCGCTGGCGCGTTCGACGGTCAGCGTCTGCCGGAAGGTCTGGCCGCCGACGGTCATCACGACCAGGTACTGCCCGGGACCCATCGTCGTGGCACCACCCGCGCCTCCGCGGCCACCGCCGCCGAACAGCCCGAACAGGCCGCGGCGACCCCCGCCGGCACCGGGCCGCAGCAGGTCGGCGATCGTGCCCATGAGCTCCTGGTCGATCGTGCCACCGGCCCCGGGACCGCCGGCGCCGCCGGGACCAGCTTGGCCGCCGGGCCCGCGTCCGCCGGCCCGCGGCGGCGCCGATTCGCCCGGCCGCTCGTTGAAGCCCTGCGGCGCGCCGCCGCCGAACCGGCCGCCGCCCCCACCGCCCCCGCCGCCGCCAAAGCCCAGGATCTGTCCGAGCTCCTGGGTGTCACCGGTGACCATGGCGTTCTTGATGCGGTCCGCCATCGGCCGGGCCAGGGTACCGGCCTGCGCCAGAGAGTCGAAGACCACCTTGGCCCGCTCCGCCAGCTGGATGCTGTCCCGCCGGGCGCTCGGTCCGAGGGGTTCCCGCCGCGGCGGCGGGCCACGGAAGTCCCAGCTGACCCGGTGGATCCCGGCGCCGCCGGGGCCCGAGAGGGTCCGCACCGTGTCGCCCTTGACGTCGAGGATCGCGATGCTGACGCGGTCCCGCGGGGTGCCGGAGGAGAGCTTGTAGGTGATCTCCGCCCCGTACTGCGGGCTCTGGGCCTCGAAGATCTTGTGGCCCGCCGACTCGCCGTTGACCGGCGCTTCGCCCCATTGCCGGGCGGTGCCCGGGTCGAACAGGTAGGTGCTTGCCGCGAGTACGGCGGGCGTGACCTGCTCGAGTTCGCTGATGTTGACGATCCAGATCGACCGGCCGTGGGTCGCGGCGATCAGATCGCGGTCCCGCGAGTGGATCTGCAGGTCGTGCACCGGCACCGTCGGGAGCCCGGTCATGAACCGCTGCCACGAACCGCCCCGGTCGAACGAGACGTAGGCGCCGACGTCGGTGCCGAGGAACAGGAGGTTCTTGTTGCGGCTGTCCTCGCGGATCACATGGACGAAGTCGGGGCCGCCGGTCGGCAGGTTCGCCGCGATCGACCGGAAGGTCTTCCCGAAATCCGTGGTCAGGTAGACGTACGGCGTGAAGTCCTGCATCCGGTGGCCGTCGAAGGTCACGTAGAACGCGGCGCTGTCCGTTGGCGAGGGTTCGATCCGGCTCACATAGGTACCGGCGGGAACGCCCGGGAACCGCCCCGTCAGGTTCTCCCACTGGCCACCGTCGTTTCGGGTGAGCCAGACGTTGCCGTCATCGGTGCCGGCGTAGAGGAGCCCCGGCCGGATCGGCGACTCGGCAAGGGTCACGATGGTTCCGTAGGTCTCCGCGCCCGTCGCGTCGGTGGTGATGCCACCGGTCGTCTGGGTCGAGATCCGGATCTTCATCGTGTCCGCTTTGGTGAGATCGGGCGAGATGGCGAACATCTCGTCGCCCCGCTTGACGCTCTTCATCACCCGGTTGGCCCCCATGTAGATCACCGTGGGGTTGTGCGGGGAGAGGAAGAACGGGGTGTTCCAGTTCCACCGGAGATCGGTGGCTGCGGAATCCGCGGCCCGGGCCGTCGCGATGTCGGCGAGCCGCTTCTTCTCTGCCGGCGTGGCCGGCTTGGTCGTGTCGGGGCGGGCGGCGAGGACCGAGTCATTCCACGCCGACACCTTGCTGCGCCAGTTGGGCTTCTGGAGTGCGGTCCGCTCGCCGGTGCTCCAGAGATAGCGGCCGATGTTGCCGCCCTGCGACTCACCGTAGCGGATGTTCGGGTCGGTCGGATCCTGGGCGGTGTAGAAACCGTCGCCGCCGTTGTAGGTGCTCCACATCGCGTTGGTGACCGGGCCCTGCCGCCGGCGGCTCGGCCCGCACCAGGACCCGTTGTCCTGGAAGCCTGCGCAGACGTGGTAGGGCACCTGCATGTCGTAGCTCACCGCGTACGGCTGGCCGATCGCGATGGTGTTGATGAAGTCGTAGTTCCCGCCCTTGTCCCAGGTCTGGCCGATGCCGCCGTCGTTGCCGGTGATGAAGTGGTTCTCATCCGCCGGGTCGAGCCACATGGCGTGGTGGTCGACGTGGATGCCCTGGGTGGCCTGCCGGACGGTCTTGCCGCCGTCGTCACTGAAGTTGACCGGCGTCGAGGACCAGTAGACCCGGTCCGGGTTCTTGATGTCGACTCGAACCTGCGAGTAGTAGAACGGCCGGACGTTGTTGTCCGCCATCTTGGTCCAGGTGCCGCCGCCGTCGGTGGAGCGGTAGAGGCCCGAGGGGCTCTTCTGGGCCGGCTTGCCCTTTTCCGGCTTCGGGTTCGGCATCGTGTCGGCTTCGACCAGCGCGTAGATCACCTTGTTGTTGCTCGGGGCGATCGCGAGGCCGATCCGGCCCTTCATGGTTTCGGGGAAGCCGCCGCCCTTGACCTCGGTCCAGGTGCTGCCGCCGTCGGTCGTCTTCCACAGCGCGCTGCCCGGGCCGCCCGACTGGAGGAAATAGGCCCCGCGGGCCCGCTCGTAGCTCGAGGCGAACAGGACGTCGGGGTTGGTCGGGTCCATGGCGATGTCCACGAATCCGGCTTTGTCGCTGATGTACTTGACGTTGGTCCAGGTGGTCCCGCCGTCGGTCGTCTTGAAGAGCCCGCGCTCCTTGTTGGGGCCCCAGGCGTGACCGAGCGCGGCCACCCAGACGACGTTCGGGTTGGTCGGATGGACGACGACGCGGCCGATGTGGCCGCTCTCCGGCAGCCCGATCGGCCGGTAGGTCAGGCCCCCGTCGGTGGATTTGTACATCCCGCACCCGGGCGAGATGGTGTTCCGGGAGTTGGGCTCGCCGGTGCCAACATAGACGACCATCGAGTCGCTCGGGGCGATGGCCATGTTGCCGCCGGCCACGCAGCGCTCGTTCTGGAAGACGGCCCGGAAGGTCGTGCCGCCGTTGGTCGTCTTGAAGATCCCGCCGGCGGCCGTCTGGACGAAGAAGGTCCGCGACGGCGAGGGCAGGCCGCGGACGTCGGTGACCCGGCCGCTCATGTTGGCCGGACCAACCGAGCGCCAGCGGAAGTTGGCCAGGAAGGCCGAGTCGGGCGTTTGCGCCGCGGCCGGGCCGCCGACCCCGACGGCCGCGAGGAGACCCGCGAAAATTCGCAGTCTGTTCATGATGTGTCCCAGAAGGGGTGCTGGAAAAGATGGGAGACCGGGACGGACGCCCGGTTCCGCAAACAATACTCCCAAGGGCCGCTTGGTGTTGGGCCCCCGGCCTGGTCAGGTCCCGGGCGGAGGCGGGCCGGCCAGCGAGTCCGGCGGAAGATCGAAGATCAACGTCCGCTGGATGGGTCGGGCCGGAGAGCCGCCTGGCGGAGTCAGGCGGTACTCGGCGTCGTAGGCCCGCACCCGGCGGACGGCCGGGCGGGCCGAATTGGGGGTTGCCCGAACCAGAAGCCGGGCGAAGTCCCGCGTCCGGCTGGTCCTGGTCGGTTCCGGGTCCTGGACCAATGCCGTGGTCACCGTCCAGAGCTGGCCTGACTTGGGCGTGACGGCCCAGAAGGTGGCCGGCGTGAACGCGACCTCCCGTCCGTCCGGATCGACCCAGACGAACTCCGCGAGGCGGGCCGTTCCCGGCGTGGGGCTCGCAAAGGTCGGGTACTGGTCGAACGGCCACTCGGGGTGACGCCATGAGAGGCCGAGGACCAGCCACTCGACCGGCTTGGGCACCCAGGCAGGCGACACGAATGCCCCTTCCTCGCGGAGGTCGTTGCCGGCGAACATGACGGTGCTGACCGCCAGCTCGCCCGCGGCGAGCAGCAAGCCGACCGCGAGGACCGGGCGGACCGGCAGGGCCGGCGCGGTTGCCACCGGGTCCGGGCGGCCGAGGGCACAGGCGCGGGCATCGGCCACGCGGCGATAGATCCGGCGGCCCAGGGCCGCGGCGGGGCCGACGGCGAGCAGGCGCAACGGGATCAGCAACGGCAGCCGCCCGGCCATGACGCGGTAGCCCTCGAACCCGGCGTGCGCCCGGCGGCCGTCAACGACGTAGAGATCGCGCTCGAGCTGCCCCGGGGTGATGCCGACATCGGCCAGGGTGGCCGCCGGCACGTCGGCGGCCGGTGCCGGGGCCAGCGTCCCGAACAGGTCGACGGACTCGAGCGCCGCGACGGCCTGACGGCAGGTCCCGCACCGCCCGTCGTACCACACCGCCAACGGCCGGAGCCCGAGGCGCCTGCCTAACGCGGGCCAGTCGATCAGGGCCGAGTAGGCGGCCATCAGGTCCCGGAACCAGATCAGCAGGAGGACCCCGTTCCCGGCATGGAAGGCGAGACCGAACAAGGCGAGCCAGGGCCGGACCCGGCGGAACTGCACCAGGACGATGAACAGGACCTCGAACCCGATCGTGGCCCAGCCGAACAGCGCCAGCAGCGGTGCCGGCGCCCGGTCGATCCGGGGCGGGAGGTGGAATCCCGGGTCGAACAGGGCGACCTCGAACCATTTGCGCCACATGACGTGCTGCAGGTTCTCGGGCGTGGCCCACCCGTGGAGCACGGCGGACTCGAATTTGGCGAGCCCGGGCGCGAGGTAGAGCAGGCCGAGCAGCACCCAGACGAAACGGAGCGTCCGCTCCGCCGCCGCTCCCGCGGCCACCGGCAACGCCCGCTGGGCTGCCGGATCCCGGCGGGCCCGTCGCAGCGCATCGACCGACGCCAGCGCGGCGGATGGACCGACGGCCAGGAGGGCGGCGAACCAGACGTTGTGATGGATGTGATCGATCTTGCCGAAGTTCTCCGTCAAGCCGAACACCCAGGTCGAGGCGAGTGTGGCCACGACGAGCGCCGGGCGCGTCCAGAGTCCGATCAGGCCGAGGAGCCCGCCGCCGACCGCGGCGAGCCCGATCACCTGGTTCCAGCCGGGCGCGTGCGCGATCTCGAATGGCACCAGCCGAAAGAATGAAATCGGCGCCCACAGGCTGGCGGGAAGATGCGGAAGGGTCTCGAACGTCCAGCGGCTGATCGTGACGGCGGTGGGAAGAAACCCGAAGGTGAGATAGACGATCCGGAAGACGGCGAGGTTCGCCGTCCAATCGCGGGGCGCGTTGCCCGACCGAACGGTCCCGCGGACAGGGCTCAAGCTGGCTTGGGATAAGAGTGACGACGACCGAACGTTGCCGCCGCGAGTCGAGGTTAGCGACGCGATCGCTTCGCCGTCAAGCCGAGGCCTCGCCGGGGACCGTCCCAGGCCTGGAATTGCGTCGCCGATGGCTTGACCCGGTCGTCCCCGCGGGCGTAGGATTGGTCGTTCGGTCGTTCATTGAATGTTCATGGTCGGTGGAGAACCCGATGCCTGTGCTGCGCTTGTGTGGCTCGCTGGTGTTTCTGGGGCTCACGGTCGGCCGCCTGGCCCCGGCGGCGGCCCAGCAACGGGACTCGGCCCGGGCCGACTCCGCCCAGCGTTTGCCCACCATTCGAGTAACGTCGTTACGGGCGGTGACCTCGACCTTCGCGGCACCGTTGGCCGTGACCCGGCTCGACGAGTCCGCGGCTTTCGGGACCCGCGGCTACTCGCTCGACGAGGCGATCGGGCGGATCCCGGGCGTGTTCGCGCAATCGCGGACCGGCACCTCTGACATCCGGATCGTGATTCGCGGTTTCGGCGCCCGGGGTGCCGGCGACCGTTCGAACGCGGGCACCTCCCGCGGCATCCGGGTCCTGCTCGACGGCATTCCCGAAACCGAGCCTGACGGTCGCACCTCGTTCGACGGCGTCGACCTCGCCGCGGTCCGGTCGATCGAGGTCATCCGTTCCAACGCGACGAGCCTCTGGGGCAACGCCGCCGGCGGGGTGGTGAGCCTCTCCACCCTGCCTAGCGAGGCGCGCCGGGGCTTCGAGGCGGAATTCACCGCCGGCGGGTTCGGTCTCCAGCGCTACGTGGCCCATTTGTCCGGCGGCCTCGGCGAAGGCGGGATCGCCGGGACGGTCACCCGGACGGTATTCGACGGTTGGCGCCAGAACTCCGAGGCAGCGCGGTGGCTCGCCTCGGCCGCGCTCGACACCCGGGTCGGCGACCGGACCCGGCTCGGGGTGTCGCTCTATGCGACCGACAACGCTTTCAGGATTCCGGGACCGCTGACCCAGGCGCAGGTCGATGCGGACCCGCGGCAGGCCAATCCGACGTATCTGAGCCGGCTCGAGCGCCGGTGGAATCGCCAGGGGCGGGTCGGGCTCACGATCGACCATGGGCTCGGCGGCTCGGCCGGCACGGTGAGCGGGATGCTGTATGTGACGCCCAAGTATCTCCAGCGGTCGGAGCGAGGCACGTTCCGCGATTTCACCCGATACCACGTCGGGGGCAACGCGACCTATCGCAACACGTTCGCGGCCGGGACGGGGAACCGGCTGCAAGTCCTCGCGGGAATGGACGAGGCCTATCAGGACGGTGCGATCCTCTTCTATTCGCTCTCGGCCGACGGCGGCCGCGGCAGCACCCTGCGCGACAACAAGCGGGAAGGCGCGAACAATCTCGGCACCTTCGCCCAGCTGGAACTCGACCTCGGGGAAAGGTGGGGGCTCATTGCGGGAGCCCGGTACGATCGGGTGACCTACTATAGCGAGAGCTACATCAATCCGGACCTGAGCGGCTCCAAGGCGTTCGACCGGGTCACGCCGAAACTGGGCGTCAACTACCGGGTCTCGCCGCTTCACTCCTTCTATCTGAACCTCGGCGGCGGGATCGAGGCGCCGGCGGGCAACGAAACCGACCCGGCCGGCACGTTCGGGCAGGACACGGTCTTCGCCATCAATCCGCTGCTCGACGCGATCCGGTCGACGACCTATGAGATCGGGACCAAGCAACTGGTCATTCCGGCAACCGGTGGGCTGCGGAGTGTGTCGTATGACCTGGCGCTCTACCAGACGCGGGTGACGAACGAGATCGTGCCGTACCGCGGGGGGCGGTTCTATTTCTCGGCCGGCAAGGTCCGCCGTACGGGCGTGGAACTCGGTGTCAACGCGGAGACCGCGCCCGGATTTGGTTTCAACGGATCGGTGTCGTGGTCGCGGCACCGCTATTCGGAATACCAGGTGGACTCGGTGCACTACGGTGTTCCCGGCAGGGTGGCGGACTATTCGGGCAATCGCGTCGTGGGCATTCCTACCTGGTTCTACAGCGCCGGGGTGAGCTTCTCGCCGCGCGGAGGCAAAGGCCTCCGCTTCCAGGCCGGGCTGCAGGGGAACAGCCGCTACTTCGCCGACGATGCGAACGTGGTTGAGGTGCCGGGGTGGACGATCGCGAACCTGGCCGTCGGGTTCTCGGAGCCGGTCGATGCCGGGGCGGTGACGTTGCGGGGATCGATCGGTGTCAACAACCTCTTCGACCGGCGGTATCAGGCCTCGGCGTTCCTCAATCCGGACGTCGTCGGCGGGGCGCCGGTGGTCTTTGAACCCGGCTTGCCGCGGTCGTTCGTGGTGACCGTGGCGATCGGCCGCCGTTGACCGGTAAGTCGTGGCGGGGTATGTTGTTGCCGCGCCCTGGTGGTGAAATTGGTAGACACGCTATCTTGAGGGGGTAGTGCCGAAAGGCGTCGCGGTTCGAATCCGCGCCAGGGCATCGCAAGTACCGCCTCGACTCGAACGGCCGCCCGGTGAGGGCGGCCGTCGTTTTTCGGCCCGGGCTGGTAGCCAAGTTGGCTCCGGGCTTGTACTTTGATGGCGCTTCCCCGGCCAATCATCGGTCGAGGCCGGGGCGAACGCCAGCGTAGCTCAGGGGTAGAGCACTCGATTCGTAATCGAGCGGTCGTGGGTTCAATTCCCACCGCTGGCTCTGGCAGTAAAGACAGAAACCCGGCGGGCCGCATGGCTCGCCGGGTTTCCTGCGTTCGGGCCGGACGACGTTGCGGCCGGCCGGCGATCTACTGTTTGTCGTAGACCTGCTTGCGGGTCCGCTCGCCCTGGGGCGTGGTCGACGTCGTGACGATGGTCATCTGCTTCCCGTCCGCGCTCAGGCTGCGGACTTCGTGGGACGAGATCTTCATGTCGCCGTTCGGGGTCGACATGTTCGTCTCGGACATGACCATCAGGGAGTTGCCGTCCCACATGGCCTTCGAGACGGTCTCGGCGCCGCGCATGCCGGGGTTCCGACTCTCACTGCCGTCGAGGTTGTAGGTGGTCGTCCGGGTGTTCTCGCCAATCTTCATCTCGATGACCAGCTTGGCGGCCGTCTGGGTGATGCTCAGTTCGGAAGCCCGTCCGCCGCCGCCACCCATCCCGCGGCCGCCACCCCCACCGCCGCCCCCGCCCCCGCCGGGGCCGCCCATCGGGTCACTGAGTTCGGTGTTCAACTTCCAGGTGCCCGAGAAGTCGGGTTTCTGCGCAGCGAGCGGTACGGCAACGAGACTGAGGACGGTCAGTGCGGCGAACGAGGCTTTCATTGGCTCCACCAGACGGTGAAAGGGGACGGTGTAGTACGCCGGGCGCCGGGCCGCCGTTGAAGACGTTGCCAGTGAGGGGCCGCAGTTGTCCTGTCCGCCGGGCAGTGGGCGGCGGCCGGCGGAACCCGCCTCAGGCGGTCACGGTCAGGGTGTCGGTCCCGGTGTCGTAGGTTGAATTGAATCGGGTCAGCGATCCGGTCGGTTGACCGCCGACGTTCTGCCCCTGGGCGTTGAATTGGGCCCCATGGTTGGGGCACCGGAATCCGGAACCGCTCAGGTTGATGGTGGTGCCCTGGTGGGGACAGCGGCGCGAGAAGACGTCGAAACTCGTCGCGCCGGTTCGGACCGCCGCCATCGGGACGGGTGCCCCGCTCAACAGGGCGATGCCGCCGACGGACGCCAGCGCCGGATAGTCGGTCACCGTCACCGAGAAGCTGCCGGAGAACGACGACGGACCGGTCCCGAGGCCGGCCACGCAGGCGTCGGCGAGCAGGGTGCCGACCGCCGCGAGGGCGAGTCGGCCGAGGAAGTCACGGCGGGCTGGGTTGGCGCAAGCGGGCTGATCGGGGCAGGCGCACATCGGGGGCTCCGGCAGAGATATCGGATTCACTTCGTCAACCACATGAACGTCCAGTTCGCCAGCGACAATCCCATCGATCCGAGGGCGACGGCCCGATGGGTGCCGCGACGATCCGGGTCACGTTTGGCCTCGGGGCCCAGGACCGCGCCGGCGTAGGTGAAGCCGGCATCCGCGACGATCATCGACAGCCCGTGGATCCAGCGCTTGGTCCGGCCCTCCGGATTCTTGTTGCTCTCGATCAGGTTGAGCAGGCCGGTGACCGTGTTCACCGAGAACACCACACCGGTGGCGACTGCCAGCGGCTTGTGGAGCTTCCGTTCCCACTCCGGGGCGGAGCCGTCGTACAACGCGTTGCCGGTGACGAAGGAGCCGACGAACAGGGGAATCATCGCGTAGCTCATCGCGCGGTGGACGCCGAGGCGTTTGTAGTAGCCGTCGCTGTACTGGACCGCGCGCCGCCGCGGCTGTTGGGAGTCCGCCGGTTCGGTGATGGTGAAGACCCGGGCCCAGTCGACGGAGCCGTCGAGCCGCCGAGCCACGGTGTCTGCAGCGGGATGGCCGGACAGGGCGACGGTCTGGGTGTCCGGTCTCGATGACAGCGAGGTTCCGAGCAGCGTGTCGCTGGGGAGGTGCAGGGTGGCGGCGAGCATCGCGATCCAGAGCATCCGGGCTCCTTCGAGAGCGTCGAGATGGTGCCGAGACACCAGACCGAACGCGCTACCCCGACATGACCGGGGTCGGTCCCGTGTGGCTGGCGACTGTTTCGAAACGTTGCAGGCGGGGCGGTTGTTCTTCGGTCCCTACCGGGTCGGTCCTCTGGTTCGTATATTGATTCACATACAATTAATGGCCTGAATCAACGGCTTAGGCGGCTTGTGACCGATCGGGGAAGCGTTCGGCCAAGCGGCCTGCCGGCTTGAATCCATTGATTTCCATTTATTGTAGTTCAATTGAGTACCGGGCCTCCGGCCCGGGTGGGGTGGACCATCCATCGGGGAGGCAGATGATGCAGCTCGACAGCCGGATCCGCCGGCTTCCCGTCGTTCTCGCGGGCATCGCGCTGGCGATGTTCGGAACCGGTGAAGCGGTGGCGCAGGCGACGGGGTCGCTACGGGGTACGGTGACCGAGGCCGGGAACCAGCGGCCGGTGCCGAACGCCGGCGTGCTCATCGTCGAACGGAATCTTCGGGCGACGACGGACGCGAACGGCGTCTACCAGTTGCGCGACGTCCCGGCCGGCCAATATACGGTGACGGTCCGGGCGATCGGGTTCTCTCCCTTGAGTCGTCCGGTGACGATCGGTGCCGGCGCCGAGGCCACGCTCGATCTGAGCGTCGAGCGGACGGTGATCAAGCTGGACGAGCTGGTGGTGACCGGCACCGCGGGGCAGACCTCCCGCCGGGAGGTCGGCAACTCGGTGACCAGTCTCCAGGTGTCCGACCTGGTGGACGTGGCGCCGATCCAGAACGTCACCGAACTCCTCAATGCCCGGTCGCCCGGGCTGACGCTGACTTCGAACTCCGGGCTTCTCGGTACCGGGTCCGCGGTGCAGATCCGCGGCGCCGGCTCGCTCAATGCCGGGTACGTCCCGGTCTACTATGTCGACGGGATCCGCTTCGAGGCGAGTCCGGTGACGACGGGCGGGGTCACGAATTCGACGGTGCAGTACTCGAGTCCGCTCGACTTCATCAATCCGGCGGACATCGAGCGGGTCGAGGTCATCAAGGGCCCGGCGGCGGCCACGCTCTACGGCGCCGACGCGGCCGGCGGGGTGATCCAGATCATCACCAAGAAGGGCATCCGCGGCTCCGACCGGGTGCAGTGGCAGGCGAGTTTCGGGTACGCCGCGTCGGAGTGGAAGGCGGACCACCCGCTCAACTACTACCAGTGCAACGCCTCCCGGATCCGGAACGCCACCTCGTTCCCCGGCTGCAACAACCCGGCAGGGATCACCTTCATGACCAAGGATGGGCCGGTCACGGGCATTCCCGAATCGGACATCATGCGGTACGGCGATTCGCTGTTCGTGATCGTGGATGACCCGTTGTTCCGCGATCCGGCGGCGCTCCGCACCGGCGGCGGGACCGACCTGAAGCTGTCGGCGCGCGGGGGAAGCCAGACCTTCGGCTACTTCGTGTCGTTCAACCGGCTCGACGAGGACGGCATTTTCCGGAACAACTTCCAGCAGCGCAACGGTGGCCGGGCCAACTTCGACTTCACGCCGTCGAGCAAGCTGAGCATGGGCGTGAACTTCGGCTACACCCGGACGCACTATCAGATGCCGCTCAGCGACAACGCCTCGAACGGTCTCCTCCGGAACGCGTTCCGGGGCAAGGCCCGGGCGACGATCGACCCGTGGTCGCCGGGCTGGTTCGGCTTCGGTCCGGAGCAGACCAACGAGTTCGATCTCCAGACCTTCGAGGAGCGCACCACCCTCGGTTTCACGACGAACTTCAATCCGTTCCCGTGGTTCGAGAATCGCCTGGTCCTCGGCATGGACAAGTACGATCGCCGGGACCGGACCTTCTATCAGATCGATCCGACGCGGAAGTGGGGAGCCACGGCGGGAACCGGCCAGATCATCCAGCGGCTGCCGGTGACCCACACCTGGACGCTCGACTACGCGGGCACGGCCCGAGCGCAGGTCAGCGAGCAACTGGTGACCAAATTCTCCACCGGCGTTCAGCTCAACGCCCGCCAGTTCCGCCGCTACACCGCGAGCGGTGACGGGCTCGTGGCGAACAACCTCAACCTGATCGGTGCCGCGGCGAACACCCAGGGCGACGAGGGCTTCAGCGAGCAGACGTCGCTCGGGGTGTTCCTCCAGAACCAGATCGGGTGGAAGGACCGCCTCTACGCCACCGCCGCCGTCCGGATCGACGACAACTCGGCCTTCGGCGCCGACTTCAGCCTGGTGGCGTATCCCAAATTCTCGCTGGCCTGGGTCGTATCGGAGGAGCCCTTCTTCAACTGGGGCTTCGTGGACGAGCTCAAACTGCGGGCGGCCTACGGTCAGGCGGGCAACGCGCCGGCGCCGTTCTCGGCCGACCGGACGTTCTCGCCCGAGGTCGCGACGGTCGACAACGTGAGCGTCAACGCGCTCACGCCGGCCGCCTACGGCAACACCGACCTCAAGGCCGAGACCGGCAGCGAGTTCGAGATCGGGTTCGACGCGTCGATTCTCAAGGGTGCGGTCGGGCTCGAGTTCACCTACTACAACAACCACACCAAGGACGCCCTGATGTCGATCCCGGACCCGCCGTCCACCGGGTTCACGGGGAGCCATCTGGTGAACGTCGGCGAGATCGCGAACCGGGGCGTCGAGCTGCTGGCGCAGATGAGCCCGGTGCGGAGCCGGAAGTTCACCTGGGACATGACGGTGTCGCTCGCGATGAACAGCAACGAGCTGGTGAGCTTCGGCGGGACCCGCAACGAGATCGCCTTCGGCGCCTTCACCAACTCGCAGCGGCATCGGGAGGGCTATCCGCTCGGCGGTTTCTGGGCGGTGGACGTGGTCCGGAATCCCGACGGCAGCATCAACCTGGACGGGAGCGGCAACGTCACCGTCGACAACACGTGTTCCTGGCCCGACACCGAGGATCCCAACGGCCGGGGCGGCAGCTGCCACGAGATTTACCAGGGTCCGTCGAGCCCGACGCGGGAGATCGGCTTCGCGAACGTGTTCAACCTGTTCGGGAACCTTCGGCTCTACACCCAGCTCGACTACAAGGGTGGCCACTACATCGTCTGCGCGATCTGCTCGATCCGGAACCGGATCAATACCAACACCTGGGAAGTGGTGGATCCGGACGCCGATCCGGCCGAGGTGAAGCGGTGGCTCAGCACCCAGACGCTGACCCACATCATGCCGGCCGACTTCCTCAAGCTGCGCGAGATCTCGCTCACGTACGATCTCCCGGCGGCGTGGGGCCGGGCATTCCGGGCCACCCGCTGGAGTGTCACGGCATCGGCGCGGAATCTGTTCACGACGACCAAGTACAAGGGCAGCGGCGATCCGGAAGTTTCGTTCGTCTCGAGCCCCGGCACGTTTGACCGGACCGACTACGCGTCGGTCCCGGCGCCGCGGCGGCTCTCGGTGTTCTTCAACGTGTCCTTCTAGGAGGGGAGACCCATGCGTTCGTTTTCCATGCGGCTCCGCGCCGTCGGCGCGGTGCTGGCGCTGGCCGCCCCGCTGGCCGGGTGCGATGACATTCTCAAGGTGAGCAACCCCCAGCAGATCCCGATCGCGGCCCTGGCGGACACGGCGCTGATCACCGCCCAGGTCCGGGGGGTCATCAGCGAGTTCGAGGACGCCTATACCCGGAACAACGGGGCCTGGCTCTGGAGCACGAATTTCATCACCGACGAGGTGGTCACCGGGCTCAACTGGGAGGACTATGCCCGGGTCAACCAGCGGATCGTGAACTACACCGAGGGCCCGGTCCAATCGCTCTGGGGCGGTCTCTCGTCGGTGGTCCGTCTCGGCGAGGACGTCACGACCAAGATCGAGGATCTGATCTCGTCGAACGACGGCCGGATCGCGGTGGCACAGCTCTTTGCCGGGTATGGGTACACGCTGATCGGCGAGGGGATGTGCATGGCCGTCTTCGGCACCGCCGACGAGCCCGGCTCCACGGTGGAGACGCCGGAGCAGTCCTTTCAACGGGCCATCGGGGCCTTCGAGCGGGCGATCTCGGTGGCCACCGCGACCGGGCAGAACGACGTGGCCAATGCCGCCCGGGTGGGCATGGCGCGGGCGTACTTGAGCCTCAAGGATTTCCCGAAAGTGATCCAGTCCGCGTCGGCGGTCCCGGCCGGGTTCAGCTACTGGGTCGAGTATTCGAGCGCCCAGTCGGACGAGAACAACGGGCTCTTCGGGCGGGTCCACGGGGCCAACCACACCGTCGGCGTGTCGCCCTTCTTCCTCAATGGGACCTTCGGGGACCTGAACCTGGTCGACACCCAGACGGACCCGCGGCTCCAGCACACGCCGAGCTGGAGCAAGGGGCACAACGCGCTGACGCCCCTGTACAAGCCGTATCAGGGACTCCGGTTCAGCGACTACACCGGCAACACCATCGCGCCTGCCTCGGCGGCCTGCCCGAACTGCACGGGGTCGACCCCGTCGTCGAGTGGCGATACCGGTCCGCTGCTCCTGTGGCAGCGCGGGACGCAGGTGCTGCTCGCGGATCACCTCGAGGCGCAGCATCATCTGATGGAGGCGATGGCCCGGCAGGGCGGGAACGACGCCGCGGTGCTGGCGTTCGTCAATGGCCGGCGCGCCGTCGGCAACGAAGCCGCGACGAGCCTGGCCGGCGCGGCGCTGTTCACCGAGCTTCGGCGGCAGCGATCGCTCGACTTCTATCAGGGTGGATTGCGGTTGGGTGACCTCCGGCGGTGGAAGCGGGATGGCGTCGGGGATTTCTTCCCGACCGGGAACCACGTGAACCAGGAGTGGGGTGCCTACAGCAACTGGACCTGCTACCCGTTGCCGCTGCAGGAGTACGAAGGCAATCCGAACATCCAGAAGCCGGCGGATCCGTTCACGCCGCCGGGGATCTGATTCGCGAGTCGTTGGTTGCAGTGAGGCGCCCGTCGAGGAATCGGCGGGCGTTTTGTTTATAGATATCAATACAATTGATGTCCAATCGTGTTTCGATCAGACACGCCCAGCCCTTCCCAACGTTCACTTCGGGTCCGTTCCGCTCTTTGGAACATTCGCTAAGTCCTTTCTCGTGAAAGACATAGCGTCACACTTTCCCAGTGTATACATCGGCACGGAACCTGCCCCTAACTCGAATCACCGTAACAACTTGGCTCCGGCGTTCCCGGGAAGGGGATTCGCCGCAGCGCGTAATGGCGTCTGAACCGCCCTCCCACGGCGAGTCGCGCGCCCGCCCTCTCAATGTTCTGGAGGCTCATGATGGCAGGTCGTTTTCCTGTGGTTCGCCTGGCAGCGGCGCTCGCGGCGGTCGCCTCGTTGGCGGTCGGTCGCGTGGTGCCGGCTTCGGCCCAGGCCGCGGGCGGGCTCCGCGGTACGGTTACCGAGGCCGGGAATCAGCGCCCGGTGCCGAACGCCGGGGTGTTGATCGTGGAGCTGAATCTTCGCGCCCAATCGGATGCGAACGGCGTCTACCAGTTCCGGTCGGTGAACCCGGGGCAGTACACCGTCACGGTGCGGGCCATCGGTTTCTCGCCGCTCAGCAAGACCATCGCGGTCGGCGGCGGGGCGGAGGCCACGCTCGACTTCGCGGTGGAGCGGGCGGTCATCAAGCTCGACGAGCTGGTGGTGACGGGCACCGCGGGCCAGACGTCGAAGCGTGAGGTGGGCAACTCGGTCACGAGCCTCGCGGTGAGCGACCTGGTGGACGTGGCGCCGATCCAGAGCGTGACCGAGCTGCTCAATGCGCGGTCGCCCGGTTTGACGATCACGGCGAACTCGGGTCTCGTGGGCGCCGGCTCCGCCGTCCAGATTCGCGGCGCGGGCTCGCTCAACGCCGGCTACACCCCGGTGTACTACATCGACGGCATCCGGTTCGAGTCGAACCCCGTCTCGACGGGCGGCATCACGAACTCGACCGTCCAGTATTCGAATCCGCTCAACTTCATCGATCCGGGCGACATCGAGCGGGTCGAGGTGATCAAGGGCCCCGCGGCCGCGACGCTCTACGGCGCCGACGCGGCGGGCGGCGTGATCCAGATCATCACCAAGAAGGGCATCCGCGGGTCGGACCGGGTCCAGTGGAACGCGAACGTCGGCTACTCGGCGTCCGACTGGCACGCGGACCATCCGATCAACTGGTACCAGTGCAATGCCTCGCGGATCCGGAACGCGACCTCGTTCCCGGGCTGCAACGATCCGAGCAAGATCGTCTGGAATTCCCAGGACGGTCCGGTGACGGGCATTCCGGAGAGCGACATCATCCGGTATGGCGATTCGCTCTTCGTGGTGAAGGACGACCCGCTTTTCCGCGACCCGAATTCCCTTCGGACCGGTACGGGCACGGACGTCAAGCTCTCGGTGCGCGGCGGCAGCCAGACGTTCGGCTACTTCGCCTCGTTCAATCGGCTGGACGAAGACGGGATGTTCTTCAACAACTATCAGACCCGCAACGGCGGTCGGGCCAATTTCGACTTCACGCCCTCGAGCAAGCTCAGCATGGGTGTGAACTTCGGGTACACCCGGTCGCACTATGCCATTCCGCTCTCGGACAATTCCTCGAACTCGATCCTCCGGAACGCCTTCCGCGGCAAGGCCCGGGTCACCGCGGATCCCTGGTCGCCGGGGTGGTTCGGGTTCAGCGCCAAGGAGGCCAACGAGTTCGACCTCCAGACGTTCGAGGAGCGGGCGACCCTGGGGCTGACCACCAACTTCAATCCGTTCCCGTGGTTCGAGAACCGGCTGGTCCTCGGCATGGACAAGTATGACCGCCGGGACCGGACGTTCTATCAGATCGATCCGACCCGGAAATGGGGTGCCACCGCCGGGACCGGCCAGATCATCCAGCGGATTCCGATGACGCACACCTGGACGCTGGACTATGCCGGCACGGCCCGGGCGAACGTCAGCCAGAACCTGTTCACCAAGTTCTCGACCGGTGTCCAGGTCAACGCCCGGCAGTTCCAGCGCTGGACGGCCAGCGGCGACGGGCTCGTGGCCAACAACCTGAACCTGATCGGCGCCGCGGCGAACACCCAGGGCGACGAGGGCTTCAGCGAGCAGACCTCGCTCGGGATGTTCTTCCAGAACCAGATCGGCTGGCGGGACAAGCTGTTCGCCACCGCGGCCGTCCGGATCGACGACAACTCCGCCTTCGGGACGGACTTCTCGCTCGTCGTCTATCCGAAGTTCTCGCTCTCGTGGGTGGTGTCGGAGGAGTCCTTCTTCAAGATGGGCTTCGTCGACGAGCTCAAGCTCCGCGCCGCGTACGGCCAGGCGGGCAACGCCCCGGCGCCGTTCTCGGCCGACCGGACGTTCTCGCCCGAGGTGGCCACGGTCGACAACACCAGCGTCAACGCGCTGACGCCCGCGGCCTACGGCAACACCAACCTCAAGGCCGAAACCGGCAGCGAAATCGAGCTCGGCTTCGACGCGTCGCTCCTCAAGGGCGCGGTGGGCCTCGAGGTGACGTACTACAACAACCACACCAAGGACGCCCTGATGTCGATCCCGGACCCGCCGTCGACCGGGTTCACGGGCAGCCACCTGGTGAACGTCGGCGAGATCCTCAACAAGGGTCTCGAGGTGCTGGCCCAGATCAGCCCGATCCGGAGCCGGACCCTGACGTGGGACATGACGTTCTCGCTGGGCTTCAACAAGAACAAGCTGGTCAGCTTCGGCGGGACCCGGAACGAAATCGCGTTCGGTGCCTTTACCAACTCGCAGCGGCATCGCGAGGGCTATCCCCTCGGCGGCTTCTGGGGCGTGGATGTGGTCCGGAATGCCGATGGCAGCATCCTGGCCGATGCCAACAACCGCGTCACGGTGGATGCCACCTGCTCGTGGCCGGACGTCGACGATCCGAGCGGCCGGGGCGGCAGCTGCCACGAGATCTACATGGGTCCCTCGAGCCCGACCCGCGAGATCGGCTTCGGCAACGTCTTCAATCTGAAGGGCAATCTCCGGCTCTATACCCAGCTCGACTACAAGGGCGGACACTACATCGTCTGCGCGATCTGCTCGATCCGGAACCGGATCAACACGAACACCTGGGATGTCGTGAATCCCGAGGCCGATCCGGTCGAAGTCAACCGGTTCCTCTCGCTGCAGACGATCAGCTACATCACGCCGGCCGACTTCCTCAAGCTGCGCGAAGTGTCGCTGACGTACGACCTGCCGGCGAGCTGGGGCCGGGCGTTCAAGGCCACCCGGTGGAGCGTTACCGCGTCGGCCCGGAACCTCTGGATGACGACCAAGTACAAGGGCGAGGCCGATCCGGAAGTGTCGTTCGTGTCGAGCCCCGGCACTTTCGACCGGACCGACTACGGAGCCGTTCCGGCCCCGCGGCGGTTCTCGATCTCGTTCAACGTGAACTTCTGAGGAGCGACGAATGCGAGCCTTACCCAACCCGATTCGCGCCCTCGCGGTGGCGGCCCTGATTGCCGGGCCGCTCGCCGGGTGCGACGATATCCTGAAGGTCAACAACCCGGAGCAGATTCCGATCGCGGCGCTGGCGGACACCGCCCTGATCACGGCGCAGGTCCGGGGCGTCATCAGCGAGTTCGAAGACGCCTACACCCGGAACAACGGCGCCTGGCTCTGGACCGCCAATTTCATCACCGACGAGCAGGTAACCGGGCTCAACTGGGAGGACTACGCCCGGGTCAACCAGCGAATCGTGAACTACACCGAGGGTCCGGTGGCCTCGCTCTGGGGCGGGCTCTCGTCGGTCGTCCGTCTCGGTGAGGATGTGACCACCAAGATCGAGGACCTCCTCACCGCCAACGACCCCCGGATCGCGGTCGCCCAGCTGTGGACCGGCTACGGGTACACGCTGATCGGCGAAGGGATGTGCATGGCCGTTTTCGGGACCGCGGAGAACCTGGGATCCGAGATCGAAACGCCGGAGCAGGTCTTCAACCGGGCGGTCGGTGCGTTCAACAAGGCGATCACCGTCGCCTCGGCCACCAACCAGCCGAACATCGCGAATGCCGCCCGCGTCGGCCTGGCCCGCGTCTACCTGAGCCTCAAGGATTTCCCGAAGGTCATCCAGAACGCCCAGGCGGTCCCGGCCGGCTTCAAGTACATGGTCGAATATTCGAGCGCCCAGTCGGCGGAGAACAACGGCCTCTACGGCAACGTTCACGGCGCGAACCACAACATGGGCGTGTCGCAGTTCTTCCTCCAGGGCACCTTCGGAACCCAGGGCCTGGTTGCGACCCAGACCGATCCCCGGATCCAGCACACCATCAACTGGACCAAGGGCCACAACGCCCTGACCCCGCTCTACAAGCCGTACCAGGGGCTTCGGTTCAGCGGCTACACCGGCAATACCATCGCGCCGGCCTCGGCCAACTGCCCGAATTGCACCGGCTCCACGCCGTCGTCCAGCGGCGACACCGGACCGCTGCTCATCTATCAGCAGAACACCCAGGTGGCGCTGGCCGATTATCTCGAGGCCCAACACCACATGATGGAGGCGATGGCCCGGCAGGGTGGAAACGACGCCGCGGTTCTGGCCTTCGTGAACGCCCGGCGCGCCGTTGGCAATCAGGCGCCGGTGACGCTGTCCGGGTCGGCGCTGTTCGCCGAACTCCGGACCCAGCGGTCCCGCGACTTCTACCAGGGCGGGTTCCGCCTGGGCGACCTCCGGCGCTGGAAGCGCGACGGCGTGGGCGATTTCTTCCCCACCGGGGCGCACGTGAACCAGGAGTGGGGCAACTACAGCAACTGGACCTGTTTCCCGCTGCCGCTCCAGGAGTACGAGGGCAACCCGAACATCTCCAAGCCCGCGGATCCGTTCACCCCGCCCGGGATCTGACGATCCCCGGCTGATCGTTGTACTGTGTGGGGGTGGCGGGCTTCGGCCCGACCACCCCCGTACTTTGTCGAGGAGGTCCGATGCAGCGGTTCGCGGTCGGGATCGCACTGCTCTGCCTGGCCGCTCCGGCGGCCGCCCAGACCGTCAAGGGTCTGGTGCTCGACATGGAGTCCGGCCGGCCGATCGAGGGCGCCAGAGTGGCGCTGGTGCCGCTCTCGGGGGCCCGGCCGCTGACCGGCCAGACGGGCGCGGATGGCCGATTCCAGTTGAGGGCGACCGAGCCCGGCTTGTTCAAACTGGAACTGAACCGGGTCGGGACCCCGCCGGTCGTTGACGGTCCCTTCGAACTCAAGGGCGGGCAGACCGTCGAGCCCACCTACCGGCTCAAGCTGGTGGCTTTCGAATTGGATCCCCTCGAAGTGGTGGCGGAGAAGGCTGCCGCGGAGCGGTTCCTTCGCGAGGCCGGATTCTACGAACGGCAATCCAGTGATTTCGGCAAGTTCATCACCCGGGAGGCGATCGAGGCGCGCAAGGCGAAACGCTTCACCGACCTCCTCAATACCATCGCCGGCGTCCGGCTGGTGCCCAGCACCCAGGGCTTCGACCGGACCAGTATCACGCTCCGCGGTTCGGCCCTCTCGGCCGGCGGCCCGTGTCACCCCAAGGTCTATCTCGACGGCCTGGTGGTCGTCCAGGGAGACGCCCGGCCGTGGCGCCGCGAGATCACCCGGCCGGTGGACAATCAGGCGACCGAAATCCAGGCGGCCCAGTTCGAACGGACCGAGGTGGACATCGACGACGTGGTGATGCCGAACGACGTGGAAGCGATCGAGGTCTACCGGAGCGGCTCGCAGGTGCCCGCGAAATTCGGCGGGACCAGCACCTCCGCGCAGTGCGGCGTGATCGTGATCTGGAGCCGCCGCGGGGCTCGGCCCCGGCAGTAGTGCGGCCGCTTCGCTCGCTCGCGCTGTGCCTGCTGGTCCCGGCCGCCGGTTGCGGCCGCGCCCCCGGGTTGCCGCCCGCCGCCACCGCCGAGCCGGGAATGCCGCTGCCGGGTTTGGATGCCCCGGCCCTGGCCCGGTTTCGCGCCGGCGAGGCCCTCTTCAATACGGTCTTTCTCGCCGAAACCGGTCTCGGCCCGACCTTCAACGAGAATCAGTGCAGCGCCTGCCACACCTCCCCGGCGAGCGGCGGCGTCGGCGGGGAGCGGATTCTTCGCGCCAGCCGTTTCGACGCGGCCACCGGGTGCGATCCGCTCGAGGCCGAGGGCGGCGGGAACATCCGGCGCAAAGTGACGGCGTACGCTGCCGAGCGGGGGATCGTCCGGGAGACGGTGCCGGCCGGTGCGGTCGAAGGCCGGTTCACGGCGCCGGCTCTCTATGGCCTGGGCCTGCTGGAGGCGATTCCGGACTCGGTGCTCACGGCGCTGGCCGACCCGGATGACCGCGACGGCGACGGGATCTCGGGGCGGATCGGCCGGTCCGCGGGAGGGCTGGCGGCGCGGTTCGGCCGCAAGGCGGACCTGGAGTCGATCGCGGCCTTCGCGGCCGGCGCGCTGCATCAGGAGATGGGGCTCACGAGCGCGGGCCGGCCCCGGGATCTGGCGCAGGGGCGGGAGGCCACCGTCGGCGACCCCGCCGCGGACCCCGAGGTGGGGACCGAGGCGGTGGACCTCCTGGCCGACTACGTCCGCCTGCTGGCGCCGTTAGGCAGGGGCGGGCCGCCGCCCGGGTGGGACTCGGCGGCGGTGGCCCGGGGCGAGGCGGCCTTCGCCGAGATCGGCTGCGCCCGGTGCCACCAGCCGGAGCTGCCGACGGGTCCGGCGGCCGTGCCGGCCCTCGCCGGCCGGCGGGTGGCGCTCTACTCGGACCTGCTGCTCCATGACATGGGACCGGCGCTGGCCGACATCTGCGCCCCCGGGGCCGCGCCGGGCGAGATCCGCACCGAGCCGCTGATGGGCCTGCGGTTCCGGGACCTCCTGCTCCACGACGGCCGTGCCACCGACCCGTTGGCCGCGATCCTCGCGCACGACGGTGAAGCGGCCCGTGCCCGGGCGGCCTTCCAGGCCCTCGGCGAGCGCGAGCGGGCCGAACTCGTCGCCTTCCTCAACACTCTCTAGCGGCCATCCGGCCCGGAGCCAACACGATGACGACGCCCGCGGAACGAGCCGCGACCTTCGGCCGGCTGCACCAGCCCGGGCGGCCGGTGATTCTGTTCAACGCGTGGGACGCCGGTTCGGCCCAGGCCGTTGCCAGGGCGGGTGCTGCGGCCATTGCCACGGGCAGCTGGTCGGTGGCGGGCGCCCACGGGTTTCCCGACGGCGAAGCGCTGCCGCTCGAGCTGGCGCTCGCCAACTGCGAACGGATCGTCCGGGTCGTGGAACTGCCCGTCTCGCTCGACTTCGAATCGGGCTACGGCCGGAGTCCGGCCGAAGTGCGCGGGTCGGTGGCCCGGGCGTTCGGCGCCGGGGCCGTCGGGATCAACCTCGAGGACGGCGTGATTGGCGAGGAGAAGGAGATCTACCCGCTTGCCGAGCAGGCGAAACGGGTGCGGGCGGCGCGCGCGGCGGCGGAGGACGCCCGGATTCCCGGCTTCATCAACGCCCGGACCGATCTGTTTCTCAACACCGATCCGGCCGATCACGGCGAGAACCTGGTGCATCAGGCGCTCGAGCGGGCCCGGGCGTTCGCCGATGCCGGGGCAAGCGGCTTCTTCGTGCCGTGGCTCGTCGACGAGCGGCTGATCGAGAAGATCTGTCGGGCCTCGCCGCTTCCGGTGAACGGCTACGCGCGGAAGGGGGCCCCGACCAACCGGCGGCTGGCCGAGCTGGGGGTGGCGCGAATCTCCTACGGGCCGGGGCCCTACCGGTTGGCGATGGCGGCGGTCGAAGAGGCAGCCCGGGTCGTGTACCAGGGCGGCGACCTCTAAGGAAGGCCGCTGGGGAACGAAAGCGCGCCTTGGAGGCGGGCTCACGGCCGGTCAGGGGGCGAATGGCGGCGCGGCGGATCGGCGCCGCGGCGGATCAGGCGGCCCGGTGCCCTACCGGGGCCCCGCACCTCGAACAGAAGACCGCGTCTGCCTCCGGCCGGGGGCCGCACCGGGCGCACACCGGCGGTCCGGCCTGAGCGGTGGCCACCGGGGCGTCCGGCGTTCCCGCGTCGCGACCCTCGGCGGCCGCGTCCCGGGCAATCGCCCGCAACGCTTCCCGCGACAGCTTGGCCTTGAGATCGCGATAGTCGTCCTCGGCGATCTTTCCGGTTTCCCGATCGAAATCGAGTTCCTTGAGGGCGATGAGCGCCTGTCCGCGCGGGGTGTCCTCGATCGGGTCGAACTCGCCGTGGTCGAGCTCGGACGGTGCCTGGCCGAGGGACCCCAGCGCGAGCCAGAGCAGCAGCGCGCCGAGGGTCACGGCGGCGATGACTTCGAGCGTCATTGGTCGAGTTCTCCGAGGGCCGCTTCGAGTTGCCGGCGCTCGGCGTCGTCGAGCCCGCCCGACGGGGCCGCAGCCACCGGGCCGCCGCCGGCGGCCGCGAAGAGTTGCTGACGGTGGCGGCGGAGCAGGAAGTAGCCGAGGGTCCCGGCGCCGGCAAGCACGGCGGCGCCGGGCAGCAGGTAGCCAAGGAGATTGAAGCCCCGGGCGTCCGGCGCGAGGAGAATCTGCTCGCCGTACTTCTGGACGAACGTGGCCACGATCTGATCCGGCGTCTGGCCGCCGGTGTAGAGGCCGACGATTTCCCGGTGCAGTTCGGGCGAATAGGTGCAGGTGAAGTCGGTGGTGCGGCAGGTGAAGATGTCGAGGTTGCAGCCGCAGGTGCACTTGAGGCCGCGCTCGATATTCTTGATGATCTCCGCGTTGTCGAGGTCGGTCACCTCGGCGCGGGTCTGGCCGACGATGCTCGGGTCCATGAGCGGATCCGCGGCGCCGCGGGCCTGCGCGGTGTCCTGGGCCGCGAGGCGGCGGCCCAGGGCCAGGGCGGCGGTACCGGCCACGAGTCCGAGGAACCGCCGCCGGCCGACGTCCGGCCGGGTGACGGGGTTGCGTTCGTTGTTCGCCATCAAACCGCGACCTCCTCACGGACCGGCTCCGGCCGGCTCGCGATCTGGGCCGTGGGCGGGGTCCACCCGGACGGCCACATGGTGATGAGTCCGCCGATCACGAGGAAGATGCCGCCGGCCCAGACCCACCAGACCAGCGGATTGATCGTGATGCGGAAGGTGCTTCGTTCGGTGCCGTCGACCGATCCGGCGTAGACGACGTAGAGGTCCTCGCGGAGGCCGCTTCTGATCCCGACCTCGGTCGAGGGCTGGAACGTCGGCCGGCCGAAGCTGTCGACGTGCTGCCGCTTCTCGGAGGTGATGACGCCGACCGGCTTGCCGTCCCGGGTGATCCGCAGGGTGGCGGCCGAGACCTTGCGGTTCAGGGCGTCGTACTGCGAGATGCCCATGTGGGTCAGCGAATAGGTGTATCCGAACGGGCTCCGGATGTCGGCCGACTCGCCGACGCTCAGGGTCGCCTCCCGGGTGGCCGTGAAGGCCATCCCGGCGAAGGCCACGAAATAGACGATGATGGCGGTGTGGACCAGGTAGCCGCCGTAGCGGCGCCGGTTCCGGGCGACGAGCCGCCAGAGGGCCACCGGGATGGCTTCCTGGTGCATCCGCTGGCGGGCCCGGGTGCCGCGGTAGAACTCCTGCCCGATGGTCCCGAACACGAAACCCGCCAGCGTGAGTGCCAGGAGCGCGTAGAAGTCGCGCATGCCGGCGACCAGGAGCACGACGCCCACGGTGAGACCGGCGCCGACCGGGAGCGTGAACTGCCGGCGCAGGTTCGCGATGGAGGCTTTCCGCCAGGCAATCAGCGGTCCGACCCCGGTGAGGCCCAGGAGCGCCAGACCGAGCGGGACGTTGACCCGATTGAAAAAGGGAGGGCCGACGGTGATCTTGGTGTTTCGCACCGCCTCCGAAATGATCGGGAACAGCGTGCCCCAGAGGACGCTGAAGGCAATCCCCACCAGAATCAGGTTGTTGAACAGGAACGCGGCTTCCCGGCTCGCGAGCGAGTCGAGCTGGCCGTCCGGCTCGAGTTCGGGCCACCGGAGATAGAGGAGTGCCAGGCTCGCGGCGGCGGCGATCAGCAGGAAGCCGACGAAGAAGTACCCGATGTTCGACTGGGCGAAGCTGTGGACGCTCGCGATGACGCCGGAGCGGGTGATGAAAGTGCCGAAGATCGACAGGAGGAACGAGCCGATCACGAGGCCCAGATTCCACCGCTTGAGCATCCCCCGCTTCTCCTGGATCATGACGGAGTGGAGGAAGGCGCTCATGGTGAGCCAGGGCAGCAGGCTGGCGTTTTCGACCGGGTCCCAGGCCCAATAGCCGCCCCAGCCCAGTTCGACGTAGGCCCACCACATGCCGATGGTGATCCCGATCGAGAGGAAGAGCCAGGAGAGGAGCGTCCAGCGGCGGATCGCCACGATCCAGCCGCTGTCGAGCTTGCGGGTGATCAGGGCCGCGAGCGCGAACGCGAAGGGGATCGTGATGCTGATGTACCCGAGGTAGAGCATCGGGGGATGGATCACCATCCCCGGATTCTGGAGCTGCGGGTTGAGGCCGTTGCCGTCGGGCGGCGTGAAGGGCAGGCGCCAGAACGGGTTGGCTGCCTCGCCGGCGAACAGCATGATCGAGAGGAAGAAGACCACGACGCAGCTGGTGACCCCGCCGACGACCGGCAGCAACTCCTTGTAGCGCCGGCTGGTGATGCCCTGGGCGACCGCGCTGAAGGTCGAGAGGATCAGGGCCCAGAAGAGGAGCGACCCTTTCTGGCCGGCCCAGAAGGCGGCGAAGAGGTAGTAGTCCGGCAGATTCCGTGACGTATAACTGGCCACGTACTCGACGTTGAAGTCGTGGGCGAAGAGCGCCTTCCAGAGGCAGACCGCCGCGACCCAGATGGCGATCGCGATCGCATAAGTGGTCCGCTCGATGGTGGCCGGAACGTCGGGGCGGGCGCGCCACGACGGGACGAAGGCGAGCGCCGCGGCGTAGACGCCGAGGAGCAGCGCGGCCCAGAGGGCGAACTGGCCGAGCAGGGTCACGGGGTGGTCCTTCCTGGGGTGGCTTGCTGAGCGGCTTGCAGGAACTGATCCAGAATCACCTTGTGATCGGCGTATTCCTGGTGACCGGCGGCTTCTTCCGTCGCGTATTCGGCCAGGAAGCGCTGCTGGGCTTTCCTGAATCCGTTGTCATCTTTCCGGGCTCGGGCGACGTTCGCCTGGACCACGAGGCCGAGCAGGTGGTTCGGGTTGCCGGCCAGGATGGTGTCTGCGAGCGCGGCGGCGCCGGCGGCGTCCCCGGTGGTGAGCCGGATCATGGCCGCGTGATAGCGGGCGTCGGCATCGAATTCGTCGAGCATGCCGTAGGCTTGGAGGGCCATGGGGGAGAACTGGGTCACGGTTGCCTGATCGCCGGCTTCGCTGGCCTGCATCACTCTATTATAGAGACGATCGAACTGTTCCCGGGGACTCATCTGGCTCAGATCGGGCGGCCCGCCGTCAGCTGCCTGGCCGGCGAACGGGGCGGCGGCCTCCGGGGCAGCCGCCGGCGCGCCGGGCTGGCGGACCAGCAGCACCAGGATCGTAACCACCGCGGCACCCCCAAGCACATAGGGAAGCAGGGCCATTGGGCCTCTGTGGGGGCTGGCGACCGCGGCTGCGGCGTTTCCGCAGCCGGCACAGAAGCGGGCCCCGGCGGCCATCGGCGCTCCGCAGGTCGGGCATCGCCGTTCCCCGCCGCGGGGGGCGCCGCAGGCCGAGCAGAAGCGTCCGGAGGCGGTGGCACCGCAGCCGGGGCAGGTCCAAGTGGCCTCCGCCATTGATGAAGCCCCCTTCACGGAAGTGTCGAGTGGGAGGGTTTGCGTCGGGAATGTAACCGGGTTGGAGATGTTCTTTTCGTAAAGCGTCTGTTAAGAACGCTTATGAATCAGGCCCGGACTCTTGCCCTACCGTAGTTCTACTGTAATTGTATAGCGCGAGAAGCAGCAGTTGCTCGAAACAACCGAACAAGTCGCTCGATCCGGGAGAAGAGCCTGTGTTGCGGATCAAACTTACAAAGGCAGTGGTCGCCGTGGTTGGCGGCTTTCTGCTGACGACGTCGTGTACCACGGAAAAGATCGTCTTCCGGGATCGCGACCCCTTCAATCCCCCGCCGGACGCCAGTTCCGGGTTCCTCGGATACTTCACCGTCGCCACCCAGCAGACCACCTGCGGCAACTGCCACGTCGAAAAGCAGACCGCCTGGGCGAGCACCAAGCACTCCGAAGCCTGGGAAGATCTGCAGGCTTCCGGGCATGCCGCGGCGTCCTGTAACGGCTGCCATACGGTCTCGGAACGGGGCAATTCGATCGGCAAGGCGGCGGGGTACAACGTCGTCGCCGACTCGGCCTACCATGACGTGCAGTGCGAGAACTGCCATGGTCCGGGCCAGACCCACGTGACCAATCCGAACACCAGCAACCGGCCGTTGGCGTCGATCGCCGCGGATACCGGCCAGCTCGCCGGCTGCGGCGGCTGTCACTCGGGCACCCACGAGCCGGTCGTGGAACAGGGGAAGGCCTCTGGCCACGGGTCGGGTCCCGGGTTCAACAGCGCCGCCGCCAA
>JBFXAY010000055.1:0-33951 GCA_050183815.1 Gemmatimonadales bacterium
CCCTCCCCGTCACGCCGGCGGCCAACTCCCTCGACGGCGGTCGCACCACCGCGACGACTAGTCGGGAAGCGTCACGTCAACCCGAGTGCTGTCCGGCGGACCAGGCCGAGAATCGTCCCGGATCGTCAGTGGGGTGGTTGTCCGAACGCTGTCCACGCCGTTATCCCCATCGTATAGTACGCGGACCAGCAGACAGCCTGACTGCTCCGAGAACGGGAGCTGGATCAGTTGCCGGTACCGGCCATCCGCGCCGGTTGTTTCAGCAGCCCCACCCGCGGTTGAGGCTGCGCAGGCGTTGAGAAAGAACACGGGATATACCCTTGCGCCCGGTACCGGCGACCCATTCCGAAAGATGTAGCCGTAGACGACTACGCTTGATGTCCCGATGACGTCCGGTTCGGCGGAGCAAGCGGACAGCAATCCAAGGCACGCCGCCGAGAACGGCAGCGTTCGGGCCAGAGGCCACCTGCCGCTACTCTGCCGCCGCGATATTCCGATCATGGTTTGCACGCTCGAGGCCCTCATCAAAGCGCGGCGCCGGTACCCATCGGGCCCGCGGGGTCGTCGGTTGCCGCATCGAGCCGCGCTCGTTCGGCGCGGCTGGTGCGCTTCCGCAGGGCCACGCCCAGCACCAGCACCAGCGCCACGTTCATGATCAGCACCGCGCCCACGCGGTGCGATCCATCCAGCAGGTCCGCGGCGATGCCACCGGGATTGTTTGACCGGTTGAACATAGTGTGGGCCAGAGCGACCGCCAGCACGCTGTTGCCGGCGCCCCGCAGCACCAGGCCGAGGTAGGCGCGGAAGACGAACGCGAAGGCCGTGAGCATCCCGAACGTCGTGGCCATGCCGCGCGGGTCGAAGCCCTGGTAGATCACCTGCAACGGCATGTGGATCGCGGCAAACGGGATGGCGGTCAGGAGGGCGGCCAGGTAGAAGCCGTGGCGGCGCTCGAGCCGGGTTTGCAGGAAGCCGGCCCAGGCCGTCTCCTCGATGATCTGAATCAGGACCAGCGCCACCACGATTGCCACGAACTCGTCGGCCAGCCCGGTGAGTGACGGCGGGCGGAACGTATCGCCGAGCGCGAGGGCCAGCAGCACCGTGCCGAGGGGCAGGGCCGCGAGCACGAGGGCCCACCAGCCGAGTCCGAACCGCCATTGGGTTGCCCGGCGCCAGAGAGCCGCCATCGCGGGGCGCCCGCCCTCCAACCCCGTAACGATCAGCGGGGCCGGCAGCAGGACCAGCAGCACGAGGGCCAGGCTCGCGATGACTTCGGTATTGAGTTCGAGCCCGCCGGGCAGCGTGCCGAGGGGCTCGGCGCCCCAATGCGCCAGGATGGGCACGAACATCAGCGGGTAGCCGAGTCCAAAGACGATGAGGAGGAAGAGAGTGATCGGCCGCTCGCGGGCGAAGCGGCGGAGGGACGGGCCGGCGGCGGCGGAGCTCATGCGCGGACGGCTCCTTCGGATGGCGGGTTGTGGCAGAGTGTACGGTCCCGTCGGCGGGGTGGTTTCACGCCGATCGCGATCTCCGAGGCGAGGCGCTGGGTCTCGGACGGGACCTCCAGGACGGGCATTCCCGGGTCCGGATCCGCCAACCGCCCCGCCTGAGTTCGGCTGGTGGAAGGCGAACGGCGGGCCGCCTGGTATGAACCGGGCGGCCCGCCGCGCATTTCCCGCGGGGCGTCCCCTGGACGAGCGGCTATTTCCGGACAGCCAGCTCGCCGAACATTCCCGGGGCCCGCGTGCGGTCCGGGCAGCTCTTCTGATCGTCATCGAACAGGAAACAGAAGCCGACCTTGCCGCCCTCGGTCAGCGCGGCCGGGATCTGCTGGCCGGTGGCGAACTCGCCCGGGGCGAGCTTCACCCGTTGGGTGATGGACCGGCCGTCGGTGCCCGGCTTGAACAGACCAAGGATCACCGGCGTCGCGTGCCGGTTCCGGATCCCGATCCGGAACACCCCGGCCGGATCGGCGGCGATCACCGTGGGCTCGGACTCGATGTACGGACCCTGGTAGCCGGCGCATGCGGCGCGGAAGGAGCCGGTGGTGGTGACCGGCGAGTGGGTACCCGATCGGGCGGTGACCTCCCGATGGATCGTCTCGGTGCCGCTGGTGCAGGCGGGGTGGACGTGAACCTGGTAGCCCAGCGTGACGGTGGACTGGGGTGGCATCGAACCCGTGAACGTGACCCGCTGCCTGAAGGTCGTGCCGGACGGGATCAGGTCGACCACGGCGGTCCCGGTGGCGCCGCCGGCCTTCTGGACATCGACCGTGGAGAAGGTGTGCTCCGGGTAGGTGAGCACTTCGGTGATGGTCACCGGGACCGTCTGGTCGCCATGGTGCCGGAGCCGGGCCTGGTACCCGACCACGTCCGGGAAGTGCGCCGGTGTGGTCGTCATCTCCGTCTGAATGTCGAGGGCCGGGGCGGAACTGCCGGCGGCGGCCTCCTCGTACCGAATGCGGAGCCTGGGACGATCCGTCGGCCCGGAATACTCGCGCGACCGGGCGCCCTTGAGCGGTCCGTCTCCCCGGAGCGCCAGGCCGTTGTTGCGGTGGCTGCCGTCGAGCCAGGCCGCGACGGCGGCCCGCACGTCCCAGCGGACCGGACCGTTGGCGCTCACGCTCTGGCGCCGGCCGCTCCACGCGACGGTCGGCTGGTTGGAAAAGGTGAGTTGGAGTTCGTCCCACCGCTGCTGCACGCCGCCGATCTCGATGGCGTTGGCGCCCTGGCCGTTGTCGGCGGCGAACGTCAGAACCAGTTCTGCGTCGGTGACCCGGGCGCCCGCGGGGACCGCGCTCAGGTCGAACCAGAGGAAGATCGTCTTGTCTGGATTGCCGAGCCACAAGGTGGCGTCGTTCCCGAAATTCACGGTCGCGGAGCCGCCCTGGACCCGGGTATCCGCGGATGCGGTGATCTCGAGCTGGCGCTGGGCGGCCGCCGGGGTGCTCGCGGCAAGGGCGAGCCCGGCCGAGAGAAGGATCAGCGACGGGACGGCTGATCGGGCCGCGGTTTGCGGTGCGAGGGAGCGTGAGGGGCTCTGCATGGGTCCTCCGGAGTCGATGGGTGGTGGGTCGACGTTTTTTCCGGAGACATGGCGGCGAAACCCGGCAGAGCTGGACATGACCGAAATCGCGGCCGCCGCGGCCGAGCGGGCTTCCGGCCCTGATCGTGTGTAAGTGGTGTAAGAGGGGCGACGACGTCTTTCCCTCCGCGGATCTGCCCGGTACCTCTCGGGTTGGTGGCGGCCGATCGCCCCGACTGTCCCATCACCGCGGAGTGCTCGTGTCGACGTTGAAGGCCGTGTTCGGTGTCGCCCTGCTGTCGTGCTCGTCCCCTTCGACCGATCCGCCTGGCCCGCCGCCCCCGCCAGCACCCCCGCCGGCCGTCACCCCGTTGCAGTGGCCGGTCGGCCGGGCGCTGTTCGACGGTCTTTTCGTGATGAACTACGTCGACCATGGCGCCGGCGACGGTCCCCGGGACTATCGCTGCGGGACCCGGACGTTCGACGGACACAATGGCGTCGACCTGTCGCTCACGGGCTTCCGCGCCATGGATGCCGGCACACCCGTCGTTGCCGCGGCGGCCGGGCGCGTGCTGGTGGCGCAGTACGATCAGTTCGACCGGAACTACGAGACGCCGTACGTCGGAACCCTCAACGAGCTGAACCAGATCCAGATCCTGCACGACGACGGGACCGCGGCCTGGTACGCCCACCTGCGCAAGAACTCGATCGCCGTGGCGGTCGGCGAGCGCGTCAGCCAGGGCCAGTATCTCGCGATGATCGGGAGCTCGGGATGGTCTCCGCTCCCTCACCTGCATTTCGAGCTGTGGGCCGGGCGGCAGTTCGGGAGCGCGGTCCTCGATCCGTTCGGCCAGCCGTGCGACCAGCCGCCGGCCTACTGGCTGGCGCCGACCCCCTACACCGGAGACGACGGCATCGATCTCTACGACGCCGACGTCACCCGGAACCTCGACCTCCTCGGCACGTTCGGCAACGTGCAGGGCGTCCTGGCGCTCAAGGAGCGACTCGACCGGCCGGCCGTCGTCGCGGCGACCGAGGTCCGGTTGGGGGTGTGGCTCTTTCACCAGAGCCCGAAGGGTGGTCAATACACGGTCACGGTCGAGCGACCGGATGGAACCCCGTTCTTCAGCCAGTCGCGCTCCTCGACGACCGGCCGCCCGTTTACCTGGGAAGTGATCGCTATCCCGTTCGGATCGGCGTCGCCGCCACCGGGCCAGTGGACGCTACGAGTGACGGCGGGGAGCCGGGAGATCGTCCGGACCTTCGCGGTCGGGGCCGCGACCGAGTACGGGCCGCGGTTCTACCCGCTGTCCGGCAAGTCCTTTCGGGTCGGGGGGGCCGAGATCGTCGACCAGCTTCAGCTTCGGAATGGTGGGGCGGGGGTGACACTTCGCCTGGACGGGGCGCCGGCCACGGTGAGTCTCGACGGGATGACGGTCCGGATCGGGCCGACGTCGTTGCCAGGCCGTACGGCGGCATTCCGGGTTATTGCGGAGGACGCAGCCGGCCGCTCCGATACGATGCATTACCAGCTGGTCGATCCGAGCAGGTTCGGCGGCGCCGCCGCCGGGAGGCCATAGGCCGCGCTCCGGCAAGTTGTCGGCGATGCTCTGACGAACGGGGTGTGGACCGTTGCATCCGATCCTGAGGCCGAGGCGCGGCGGTTGCTGCGGGAGATGGATGACGTGGGGAGCTGAAACCCTACTCAACCTCAGGTCAGTCGGAGAGAGTGACGTCCCGGAAGACGGCTTCGAGATCGATCGAAAGCATCAGGCCCGTGTTCGGTTCCCGCCAGTCGAGGTGCTCGGTCACGACCTGATCCGCCGCGCCGGGCCGCGACAGCGTGACCTCCCGCCGGGCGAGGTCGACGAGCCAGACCTCCTGGACGCCGGCGTCCAGATAGGCGCTGCGCTTGTAGGTGCGGTCGTACAGGCGTGAACCAGGTCCGGACACCTCGACCGCCAGCCAGCGCTCGGTCAGATCGGACCATTTCGACCACGCCTTGGGCGGGACCCCGATCAGGAGATCGGGTTCGAGCCGGGAACGCCGGTCGATCGGCACCACACCCGGGCTCCAGATCTGGCCTCGCGAACCGGCGGCGAGGTGCTGACCCAGTAGCAGGAAGAGTCGGGCTGCCACGGTCTGATGCGGCGGCCCCGGCGCCGGGGTCACGAACAGGATCCCGTCCAGCACCTCGTGCCGGTTCCCGTCGTCCGGGAGCGCGTCGACCTCCTCGACCGTGAACCGCCGCAGCACGACTGGCATGACCATAGTATGTACCTCGGCTCTCGCAGGGGGCAACTCGGCATCCCCCGACCGTACGGTCCGCCCCGTACGGGGCGGTAACCGGATCCTTCCGGATCGGACCGGAATTCACTGCTCCCGGTTCAGACACCGCACCACCCTCTCGGCGGCGGTGCGTGGTACGGCGGCCTCTGCGGGATGGCGACGGTACCACTCGCGGACTCCGCGAAGAGTCTCCCTAGCGCCGGCCCGGCAGGAGGCGGATCAACTCCGCCTCCCGGGCCGGCGTCGGTCCCGGCCGACCCTGCTCCGGCCAGTCTGGATACTCCTTCTGGTACCACTCGGCCGTGTCCCGCGCCAGGTCGGCGAGGGCGATGTGGGTCATTCCGGCCGCCGTGGCCTTGTCGCCCTTGACCCGGAAGATCCCGATCCCGCCGGTGAGCCCGCTCGGCATCGGCCCTGGATCGTAGTCATTGCGGTCCGGCCACCAGAGCGGCATGCCGAAGAACGGCTTCACGCCGTTGGCCTTGAGGAAATCGGCGTCGGCCCAGTGGAACGTCGACGGTGCGGAGGTGGTTGCCTTGATCCCGTAGAGCATTTCGGCCCAGGTCATCTGCGGGCCGACGGCGTTGTAGGCGCCGGGCAGCCGGGCTTCGACCGCGTGGATCACGAACGCCGCGAGGTCGCGGGCGTCGATCAGCTGCATCGGGTCGTCCGGGTTGGGCGCCAGGATCTCGCCGCCGCGCCTGACCCGGAGGACCCAATAGGTGAACAGGTGGTTGTTGTCGCCGGGGCCCACGATCCACCCCGGCCGGATGATCGTATGTCGGTTGGGATAGATCCGGGCCACCTCCCGTTCCGACATCGCCTTGAGCGGCCCGTAGTACTTGCCGGGGTCCTGCGGCGCACCCGCCGGGAGCGTGGCCAGCGGATAGGTCTCGTCGATCCCGGCGGTGAAATAGTCGCGGTAGGCGTCGAGGGTCGAGGTGAATAGGTAGTGGGAGACACTGTCGGCCAGCAGCTCGCCCGAGGCCTTCACGTTGTCGGCGGTGTAGCCCGAATTGTCGATCACCACGTCCCACTTGCGCCCCTTGAGTGCGTCGAGCTGGCCGTTCCGGTCGCCGATCAGCCGCTCCACCCCCGGGAACAGATCCGTTCCGGCCCGGCCCCGGGAAAAGAGGGTGACGGTATGGCCGCGATCGAGCGCCCGCCGGACCATGTGGGGTCCGATGAAGCCGGTTCCGCCGAGGAACAGGATCCGGAGCGGCGCCTTGGCGCGGGGAACCGGGAGGCGGACCCAGCGGGTGGCGGCGATGGCGCCGGCGGTCGAGAGGAGCCAGGTGCGTCGGTCGAGGGTCATGGGGCGCGACTTTCGGCTGAGGCGGCGGAGTGATCCGGGACGGGTACGGAACCGTACAGTACGGTACGGCAGGATCCGGCGCGAAGTTACGGATCGGCCGGGCGGCGGGCAACGGCGTGGTTCCCGCAGCTGTCCCTTTCCTTCCGGAGTCCGGTCGGCTTGCTGCCGGCAAGCCTGGCGTAGTTCCCATCGCGTCCGGTGGTTTGCCGGGCCTGATCGGATCCTTCCGCCCGGGGGCGAGGTCAAGCGCAGGATCGTGGGTAGTCTCCGGGGCGTTCGGTGCGAGGCGGTGCGGTGCATCGTGGCTTTGCCGGCGCGCATGGTGTCTTTGTCGGCGCGCACGGTCAGCACGTCGGCGCGCATGGTGTCGTTGCCGGCGCGCACGCTCAGCATGTCGGCGCGCATCGGTCCTTTGCCGGCGCGCACGGGGGCCTTGCCGCCGCGCATCGGGCACTTGCGCCGGCGCACGACGTCTATGTCACGTCGTCTCTCACCTTGCGGTGCCGGCAACTGATTTTCCGCGACGGACGAGCCGCGTGCAGGGCCGAACGGCCGGGATCCGGGTCGTCCGCGACGGCTGCATCGGTGTTCGCGCGGTCGCGACTGTCTCCCGAGCGTGTTCCCGGTGTCCTCGATCGTGGACACTTCGGACCATCCATCGACGTCGATGCGTTTTCCCGGTGGCGCGATGCTACGCGATTTGCCGCAACAGGTTGCCCGCGGTGCGTGAGCATCGCGTTTCGTTCGGCATGAGTCTCGCTTCTCGCTGTCCCGTCGGGCCGGCGGATTCGGGAACGTCGTCCGATGCGAACTCATCGCAGGGAACCGGCGCGACGCCCGAACGTCCGCCGCGAGGCGACGAAAGGAGCCTCCCATGAGAAGCGTAGTGCGCAGGAAGCTCGCCGCGGCCGATCGGATGGCCGACATCGGCCGGGCGAATCCGTTCACCGACCCGAGCCATGTCGCGCTCGCGGCCAGGTTCGACGGGGTGGTGGACCGGGCCCGGCAGGCCGCGGTCGAGGAGCAGGGTCACCGGGCCGCCGCCACCGCGGCCCTCCGGGTGCGGGATCAGGTGAAGGGGGAGCTGCTGGCCGAGCTCCGGATCCTGGCCCGGGCCGGTGAGCTGGTCGGGGCGGCGGCGCCGGATCTGGCCGTCGAGTTGGCGGCGCCGAGCAGCCGGTCGACCAATGCGTTGTTCGTGTCGCAGGCGCGGGCCCGGCTGGCCGCGGCCGCGGGGCACCGGGAGTTGCTGGTGCAGAACGGGTTGAGCGAGGGGTTCCTCGAGCGGGCCGGGCAGCTGATCGAGCGGTTCGACGGGGAGGTGGACCGGAGCACCCGGGCGCGGAACGCGCGGCACCAGGCGCGCGGGGCGCTCGAGGGGGCGATGCGGGAGCTGGCCGGGGTGGTCCGGTTGCTCGACGCGATCAACCGGCCGCGGTTTGCCGGGGACCCGGGGTTGCTGGCGGCCTGGGAGCGGGCGCGGAACGTGGTGGGGCCGGCGGGTGGGTCGGCCAGGCCGGGGGCCGTGCCGCCGGTGGGGCCGGGGGAGGTGGCGGCATGACCGCTGATTGGAGGTGAGGGGATGGAGAATAAGGGAGGGGGGCGGCGTCGGTGCCCAGGTCGGGTGCCGGCGCCACTTCCCTTATTGCATATCGGCCCGAACGCGTTCGTTGCCAGCATGTTGGCTCGCTGAGTTACCTTTGTCATGCGGAGAAAGATTCCCCCAAGATCTGTAGGGCCTACCACGAGCCGCCGACCCTGAGGACGGGCCTGGTGCCGCACGAGATCGAGTTGTTCCGGCCCCGGCCGGAGACTTCCCCGCGCCGCCAGCCTGACCTGGAAGGGCGGCGCGGCCGTTCGAGAACAGGGAGGAGTCAATCGATGAACGTCCTGTTGTGGGTCCTGCAGGTCCTCGGCGCACTTGTGTACGGGGCGTCGGGGGTCATGAAGGTCTTCATGTTCGACAAGGTCAGCGCGGACGTCCAGTCCTTTGGTGCATTGCCGCGGCCGGTGTGGACGACCCTCGGCATCATCGAACTCATTTGCACGGTCGGGCTGGTCGTCCCGGCTGCCCTCAACTGGATGCCGTCGCTCACGGCGGTGGCCGCCATGGTCTTGGCGACCGAGAGCCTCGTGTTCATTTGGGTGCATATCCAGTACCGCGAAGTTCCGCCCATCATCATGAGCGGTCTTCTGGGGCTGGTAATGGCGTTCATTGCGTACGGCCGGATCGTCCTCAGGCCATTGTGAGCACGACAGCCGCCCGCCTCGGTGCCCTCTGGGTACTGGCCGCCTGGGCAACGGCGTGCGAGCCTTCGGCCGGATCTCGCCCGCTCGAGGATCGTCCGCTTGTTGCCGAGTTGAGAATCGGAGCCGACCCGAACGACCCCGAAGGCCTGAGCCAGGTAAAGGGCCTCCACGTGACGGAACGGGGCGACGTCTGGATCCTCGAGGCCTCGACGTACGACATCCGCGTTTTCGACTCCACGGGTCGTCCCGTGCGCAGGATCGGGCGCAAGGGGCAGGGGCCGGGCGAGTTTCTTTGGCCTGATGGGATGGCGGTTGCGCCAGACGGCGTAGTCTGGGTGCACGATCCGGAGAACGCGGTTTGCCTTGTTCTCCCCGGAAGGAGATCTGATACGCCAGCAAACCGCGCCGGCGCAGGGCTTCGGTGCGCTCTGGCGGGGCGGAATCGACCCGGGCGGCCGCGTCTGGGACGACCTGTTCGAGTTGAGGGAAGCGGATGCCCCCGAGCGGCTCGGACGAACGTCGGCAGACTGGAGCCAGGTCGACACGCTGGAGTTGCCTCTTTGTCTGAGGCCCGGCTGGCACCGCCGGGACGCCCTCTATTCGAAACCAATCGAAGGAACGCCCCTCGCCCGCTACGCATATCCGGTCCCGTTCTATCCCGCGCCGGTACAGGCATTTGACTGGAGATCGGGAGCGGTGTGGTGTGCGCCGAGTGGGGCGGAATACCGCCTCGTCAAGCTGGACATCGAATCGCACGATACCCTCGCCACGATCGCCGGCGGCGGCGAGCCGGTGCAGGTAGGGCCGGCCGAGCGCGACTCGGCGATTGGCGAGCTGCGCAAGTTCCTCAGGCGGATGGGAGAACCGGACGTAGACTGGGCTCGGATTCCGGCGGTCAAGCCGCTGGTCGCCGGGGCGGCGGTCGATGCCGAGGGCCGGCTTTGGGTCCAGCGCAGCTCCGCGGACTCCACATCGCAGTTCGACCTCTACTCGGAGACGGGCCAGCCGATTGCGACGGTACCTACGTCGTGCGAGGACACTTCTAGGTGACGGCCTGTCGGGCTCGCCGGAGCGATGCGGAAGCTGGCCCCGAAGGGCGACTCGCTAGCGGCGATCGTCGCCCACGCCATGGGCATCGTGGGCATTTCAGACGTTGATTTCCCGCGACGGACGAGCCGGGTGCAGGGCGGAGGACCAGGGTTTGCCCCGCGAGGCCGGCGGGTTGGGCCAGCAGGGTCAGACCGGCCAACAGCAGGGGCCAGCGAGGCATGATCGTTCTCGGAGGTCGGTGCATGAACAGGCTGTCTCCCGACCGGGCGCGAGCTTACAGTCGGGCGCACGCCGGAGGAGCTCCGGCGCCAGGCGCTGGTATCCGAAGACCCCCGTCAAGGTCCGTCGGAGGCAGGGAGCCCCCTATCGGGATCGGCCGCCTTGCGGCGACGTGAGCAGGGCCACGTCGAGATTGAGCTTCCGGATGACCTCCGCGAACCGGGGCTCCGGCCGAATCGGATCGTACGCCTGGTTCTGCATGTTCAACGCGCGGAGTCGCCCTGGCTCGCGGGCCGCGGCATCTTCGAGGGCACTGAGCGCCCCCGGCCAATCCTTCATGCCGAGCCTGGCGAACATCAGGCCCGTTGCGAGGCCCGGCGTGTCGGCCGGAAGGACCTCCATGCCCCGCAGGATTGCGGTGGCTTCCTCCCGCGCTCCGCCCCGTGCGAGCGCCCAGGCCGCCATGCCCCGGCGCATCGGCATGTCGTTCACCGCGAGCGCGACGCGGGCCTGGGCGGCGGCGGCCTCCGGCCCGTCAACGAGGTCGACGACCCAGAGATACACGGAGTTGCCGTTGACGCTCCCGGGATCGAGCGCCAGCGCCTGTTGCATCGTGGCCTTGGCCTCCGCCGACCGGCCGAGATAGGCGAGGGCCCAGCCCTGGTACGAGAGCTGAATCGTATAGAGTGGATCGAGACGGACGCCCGCCTCGAACTGACGGAGCGCTTCCTCGAGGCGGCCGATCTCGAAGAGCATGTCTCCCAGGCGGAAATGGCCGTCCTCCACCTGCGGATCAAGGTCGAGCGCCCGCCGCAATTCGCGCTCCGCGTCGGCCCATTCCGCCGCCCGAAGGTGGGCGAACCCGAGGGCCACGTGGCCCGAGGCCATGGAGTCGTCGAGGGCAACGGCCCGCATGGCCGCCGCGCGAGCCGGCTCCTGGATCTCGCTCAGACGGGCGTCCACGTAGAACGGCTGCACCAGCAGGACCGAGGCCAGCAGCGCGTGGGCGGCGGCATAGCCGGGGTCGCGCGCGATCGCCTCGCGCAGATACCGCTCGGCGTCGCGGACGCCGGCGTTCCGCCCCCGGTAGGCCTGGACCCCGCGCAGGTAGAGGTCGTACGCCGCCAGGTCGGCGGTGCCGCCGCGCGCCTTGCCCGGCGCGGCGGCGCCACTCGCCAGCCGGACCTGCAGGGCGGCGACGATGGCCCGGGTGATCTCGTCCTGCACGGCAAACACATCCTCGATCGCCCGCTCGTAGGTGTCGTTCCACATCACCCGGCCGTCGGCCGTGCTCGTCAACTCGGCCGTGACCCGGATCCGGTTGCCCGCGCGCCGCACCGAGCCGTCGAGCACCGCGGCCACGTTGAGGGCGTTGCCGATGTCGGTGGCGGCGTCGCCCCGGTCCTTGACCCGCGCCGCCGACGCGCGCCCGGCCAGGCGGAGCCCCGGAATCCGGGTGAGCGCACTGCTCAGTTCGTCGGCGATCCCGGCCGCGAAGTAGGCGTTGGCCGTGTCCCCGCCGACGGACGTGAACGGCAGCACGGCCAGCGACCGCTCCGCCGCGCCACCGACCGCGGGCCCGCCGGACGCCGGGCGGGTGAACACGGCGTAGACGATCGCCGCCACGAGCACCAGACCCAGGCCGATGGCCGCCAGCCGGCGCCTTGGGCTGCCGCCGGGGGTGTCGCGCGTGCCTGCCGACAGCGCGGCAGCAAAGGCACCACAGCCGGCAAACCGATCCGCCGGCGGTTTGGCGAGGGCGCGCTGCACGGCCGACTCCACCCCCGGCGGCACCGCGGGCCGCACGGCGCGAATGCTCCGCGGCGTCTCCGTCATCACCCGCGCGATGATGGCCTGGGTGCTGGCCCCCGTGTGGGGTGGCTCCCCCGTGAGCATCTCGTACGCCACCGCGGCGAGCGCGAACTGGTCGGACCGGGCATCCACGGCGTCGGTGCCCGATGCCTGTTCCGGGCTCATATAGCTCGGCGTGCCGAGCGAGAGCCCGGTCTCGGTGAGGCGGTCGCCACCGGCCTGCGCCACGGCCAGCGCGATCCCGAAGTCGGCGATCACCGGCTGGCCGGCCTGGAGCAGGATGTTCTCCGGCTTGAGGTCGCGATGGATCACGCCCCGGGCATGGGCGAAGTCGAGCGCGCCGGCCAGGAGGCCCACCAGGCGGACCGTCTCCTCCACGGGCAGCTGGCGCTCGGCCTGGAGCCGGGTGCGCAGGGTCTCGCCCTCGAGGTACGGCATCACGTAGAAGAGGAGCCCGTCGGCCGATCCGGAATCGAAGAGCGGCAGCAGGTTCGGGTGCTGGAGCGTGGCCATCACCCGGATCTCCGCGAGGAACCGTTCGCCGCCCAGGGCCACGGCCAGCTCGGGCTTGAGCACCTTGAGGGCCACGTCGCGATCGTGCTTGAGATCGTGGGCGAGGTACACGGTGGCCATGCCGCCCTGACCGAGTTCGCGGTCGATCCGGTAGCGGTCGGCGAGGGCGGCCGAGAGGCGTTCGAGGATCGGCGTCACCCTAACGCTCCGCCGCCGCGGTGAGCCAGTTCTGCACCAGTACCGCCTCGTTCTCCACCGCCGACACCCGGAGCACAAACTGCTCGGCGTCGGGCGTCATGTCGTAGGCGGTGCCCCGGTCAAAGAACATGGTCCGAGAATAGCCCGGCGCCCGGAACAGGAGCCTTGGCGTGGCCCCGCTCACGTTGCCGGAGGCTGGAACGGTCATGACCATGATCCGTCCGTCGGCGGCCTGGTAGTAGAGCTCCCGCCCGTCGCTGCGCCACCGCGCCTCCCGGCCGCCCCCAGTCGAAAGCCGCACCGCCCGGCCGCTCGCCATGAACGGGCGGAGGTAGATCTCGGGCGTGCCGGTCTCGGCCGAGGTGTAGGCGATCCAGCGGCCATCGGGCGACACCGCCGCGTGGGACTTGAGCCCGGCCACCTCGAAGAGCGGGATCAGTCGCTCGGCGGACAGGTCGTAGGCGGCGAGGGTGCGGGTGGACGCCTCGATCAGCTGCACCGTCGCGGCATCGGCCGTGGTGAGCTCGACGATCAGGAAGCGCCCATCGGGCGTCCAGTCGACCACCCGGTAGCAGCGGTCGTCCTGCACGCCCGACAGCCTGGCCGGCAGCTCGTCGAGCCGGGCCCACCGGCAACGGCCGAACGCCAGGGCCGCGTCGTCGGGAGACCAGATGGGATCCGCCACGAAGAGCCCGGAGTCGCCCCGCACCAGCGGCGTCGATGCGCTCCGGGCGAGATCGTAGAGCCAGAGGTCGTAGGCGGCCGCCATCGCGACCCAGCGGTGCCGTCTGGCCACTCGATGCGTCCAGCTGTCGGCCTGGCGGATGGTGTCGATGATCCCACCCCGGCGGTCCACCAGCAGCTTCTCCGGGTCGCCGCGCGTCGGCAGGTAGATCAGCGACCCGTTGGCGGATGCCGAGTACGAAAACTGGAGATCGGTATTCCGCGCCGAGCCGGCGACGGCGACGGGCGTCCCCTCGAGCCGGGAGCGGTCCCGGCTCAACGTCTGGACGACGACCGGGCTCTCGGCGCCCGACGGCAGCACGTACAGCACGCGATTCGGCGGTACAAAGGTCGGTGAGAATCCGCCGTTCTGAATCTCCGTCGTGGTTCCGGTCTCGAGATCGCCCAGGAGCAGTGTCGCGCGCCATCGGAAGGACGGATTGGCGTCCGCCGTCAGGATCCGGAGCCGCTGGAACAGCACGGTCCGGCCGTCGCCCAGCACGGACGGCGACTCGAACCGGGCGCCGGAGTCGACCGGAACCACCAGATCGCAACGGCCGGTGCCCGGGACCGCCCGTTCGATTCCGCGGCCGGTCGCCACGACGATCACGTCGCCCTCGCCCCATGCTCCGCCGATGCCGGACCGGGCCTCACAGAGAACCGTCGCCGTGGCGCTCGCCAGGTCGAGCCGGAGCAGCCTTCCTCCGGCAAAGAAGCCGATCGACGTGCCATCCGGCGACCAGAATGGCGAACTGGCGCCCGACGTCCCGGGCACCAGTTCGGCCTGCAGCGCGTCGAGTCGACGGATCCAGAGCCGGCGCTCGCCCTGCTCGGAGATCCCGACGAAAGCGAACCGCTTGCCATCGGGTGAGAGCGCGCCGAACGACCGCCGGTCGCTGAAGTCCTCGCCGTCTGGCGGCAGAAGGGTCGAGACCACACGGGTCACCGGCGCCGTCGCGGGTGCGTTGGTCAACCGTCCGAGTCCGAACCCGACCAACAGTGCCGCCGCCACCCCGGCGACGACGAGGCCCAGTCTCATTGACGCCTGCCGCTGCCCGGCCGACGGGCCCACGCCCGCACGCTGGCCGTAGCCGGTGTCGTGGAGTGCCGCGGCAAACGCGGCGGCGGACTCGAATCGGTCGGCCGGGAGCCGCTCGACGGCCCGGGCCACCGCGGCCGCCACGTGCGGTGGCACCGACTTCCGCACCTGGGTGACCGGCGCCGCCTCCTCGGTGACGATCTTCATGATGATCTGCTGGGCCGAGGCGCCCGTGTGCGGCGGGTTGCCGGTGAGCATCTCGTAGAGCACGCTCCCGAGCGAGTAGACGTCGCTCCTCGGCGTCAGCTCCTTGTCCGCGGTGGCCTGCTCGGGGCTCATGTAGTGCGGCGTGCCCAGCGAGAGTCCGGTCTCCGTCATCCGCCCGCCTGCCGCCGCCGACACCGCCAGCGCGATCCCGAAGTCGGCCACCATCGGCCGGCCGTTCTGGAGCAGGATGTTCTCGGGCTTGATGTCCCGATGGATCACCCCGTGGTCGTGGGCGTACTGGAGGGCGTCGGCCACGTCGGTGGTGATCCGCACGGCCTCCTCGACGCCCAGCTGGGTCTGCCGGTCGAGCCTGGCCCGGAGGGTCTCGCCGTCGATGAACGGCATGACGTAGAAGAGGAAGCCGGCGGCGGTTCCGGAGTCGAACAGCGGCAGGATGTGGGGATGCTGGAGCGCGGCGGTGGTCTTGATCTCCACCACGAACCGCTCGGCGCCGAGGACCGCGGCCAGCTCGGGCTTCAGGACCTTGAGCGCCACCTTGCGATCGTGCCGCAGGTCATCGGCCAGGTAGACCGTGGCCATGCCGCCCTGGCCGAGCTCGCGCTGGATGCGGTAGCGGTCCGCCAGGGCGGCCGAGAGGCGCTCAGCGGGCGATGTCATGCGGCGCTGCTCATTGCGCCTGCTCCAGCGATCGCCCGCCATCCGGCAGCGTGAACCGGGACACGTCGAGATTGAGTTTCCGAATCACCGCCGCGAAGCGCGGGTGTGACCGAATCGGATCGTACGCGCGGTCGAGCATCGTGAGGGCGAGGATCCGCTGAGGCTCGCGCGCGGCGGCGTCTTCAAGCGCGTTTAGCCCCCCCGACCAGTCCTCCATTCCTAGCCGGGCGAACGTCAAGCCCGTCTCACGGCCAGGGGTCCCGGCCGGCAGTGCTTCCAGTTCGTGCCGGATTGTCGCGGCTTCCTCACGGTTGCCACCTCGCGCGAATGCCCACGCCGCCCTGCCTCGACGCATCGGAATGTCGTTCAGGGAAAGAGTTGTCCGGGCCTGTTCGGCCACCTCGGCCGGTGTTCCGATGAGCACGAGCACCCGAAAGTTCACGGCGTTGGCCTGGACGCTCCTGGGGTCGAGTGCGAGTGCCTGTCGCATGGTTGCCCGAGCCTCCTCGCTCCTCCCGAGGAGCGCAAGGGCCCAGCCCCGATAGGACAATTGAACGGTGTAAAGCGGATCGCGCCGCGTCCCCTCGTCGAGCTGCTCGAGGGCTTCCCGGACGCGCCCGGTCTGCAGCAGGAGGTCGCCGAGACGAAAGTAGCCGTCCTCCACCTGCGGATCGAGCGCGAGGGCGCGACGAAACTCGCGCTCCGATTCGTCCCACTCGCCCGCCCGCATGTGGGCGAAGCCGAGCGCCACGTGGCCGGAGGCCAGCGAATCGTCGAGGGCGACGGCACGCATCGCAGCCGCCCGCGCCGGCCCGAGAACCTCGTCGCCACGCACGGCGACGTAGAACGGCTTCACGAGCAGCACCGAGGCAAGGAGTGCGTGGGCGGCCGCATACCCCGGGTCGCGGGCGATCGCCTCGCGCAGATATCGCTCGGCGTCGAGCCCGCCCTCGTTACGCGCCCGATACCCCTGCAGCCCTCGCAGGTACAGGTCGTAGGCCGCCAGGTTGGTGGTGCCGCCTCGCGCCTGCCCCGGTTCCCCCACGCCGCTCGCGAGGCGCACCTGCAGAGCGCTGACGATCGCCCGGGTGATCTCATCTTGTGCAGAAAAAACGTCCTCGAGCGCTCGCTCGTACGTCTCGTTCCAGATCACCCGGCCGTCGGTGCTACTGGTCAGCTCCGCCGTGACCCTGATGCGGTTGCCTGCGCGTCGCACGGAGCCGTCCAGCACAGCCTCCACATTGAGCGTCGTCCCGATGTCGATCGTCGCGTCGCCCCGTTCCTTCACCCGTGCCGCCGACGCGTGGCCCGCCAGCCGGAGTCCCGGAATCCGGGTGAGCGCGCTGCTCAGCTCAGCGGCGATGCCGGCGGCAAAGTAGGCATTGGCCGTGTCGCCGCCGACCGACGTGAACGGGAGCACGGCGAGCGAACGCTCCCCTGAGGTGGCTGCCGGGCCCTTGTCGGGCGATCGGCTGGACTGGACGGCGAACCCGATCGCCGCTATCAGGGCTACGACCGCACCCACCGCAGCCAGCCGTCGTCCCTGACCGGCGCGGACGGGTTCGCGAATCCCGGCCGCGAGCGCCTCGGCGAACGCGCCGCAGCGGGCGAAGCGATCCGCCGGCGGCTTGGCGAGCGCGCGCTGCACAGCCGACTCCACCCCTGGCGGTACCGCCGGCCGCACGGCGCGAATGCTCCGAGGCCTTTCCGTCATCACCCGCGCGATGATCGCCTGGGTGCTCGCGCCCGTGTGCGGCGGTTCGCCCACGAGCATCTCGTAGGCCACGGCCGCGAGCGCAAACTGGTCGGAGCGGGTGTCCACGACGTCGGTCCCCGACGCCTGCTCAGGGCTCATGTAGCTGGGCGTACCGAGCGAGAGCCCGGTCTCGGTGATCCGGTCGCCACCGGCCTGCGCCACCGCGAGCGCGATGCCGAAGTCGGCGATCACCGGCTGGCCAGCCTGCAGGAGGATGTTCTCCGGCTTGAGGTCGCGATGGATCACGCCTCGGGCATGGGCAAAGTCGAGCGCGCCGGCCAGCACTCCCACCAAGCGGATCGTCTCTTCCACCGACAACTGTCGTTCCGCGTCGAGACGGTTGCGCAGCGTCTCGCCTTCGAGGTAGGGCATCACGTAGAAGAGGAGACCGTCGGCCTCACCCGAGTCGAAGAGCGGCAGCAGGTGCGGATGCTGGAGGGTCGCCATCACCCGGATTTCGGCGAGGAACCGCTCGCCGCCCAACGCCACGGCCAGCTCGGGCTTGAGCACCTTGAGCGCCACGTCGCGGCCGTGCTTCAGATCGTGGGCGAGATAGACGGTGGCCATCCCGCCCTGGCCCAGCTCGCGCTCGATCCGATAGCGGTCGCCCAGCGCGGCCGAGAGGCGCTCGACGATCGACGGGGTCACTTCGCTCCCGTCCTGGCTCGGAGCTCCTCGAACCGGTGCTCCACGTAGATCAGCGCCCGCTTCGAGTCATAGTCCCGCTCCCGGATCATCAGAAACCGCTGCCCGTCCGGCAACACCTCGTACTGTTGCATCGTGCCGCGACGAGCCGGTGGATCAGCCATGGCCCGTCACGAGGGCCCGCAGGGCAAGGCCGGCTCGTCGGACAATCGGGTACGCGCCATGTCGCGGTCTCATTGGCGCCGGCAGACCTGACGGTCGGGCTGCCCGAGGGAGAAGCTGCCGGAATGCTTGCGGATCAATGAAGATGACCCGTGGCGAGGCCCGCCGCAACGGCGGCCGCGGAGTGACGGTTGCTCGCCCCCCGGCCTCCCGGTATCGTCCCCTCCCCATGGCCACCCAGTACTTCACCGCCACGAGCCTCGACGGCTTCATCGCGACGCTCGACGACTCGCTCGACTGGCTCTTTCCCCTCGGCGACATCGAGGCGACGAGCTACCCGTCCTTCATCCGCGAGGTGGGCGCCCTCGCCATGGGATCGGCGCTGTCCCGAATCGAGCGCTGCGATGAGACGCCTGCTGTCGCTCCTCTCCGCCGTGGCTGGCCGCGGCGGAAGCTAGAGGCTCGGCGGGTGCCGGGTGTGCCAGGGTGTAGCCTCTTCGTACGCCTGGCCGATCCGGCAGAGCATCGGCTCGCCGAGCGCCGCCGCGGCCAACTGCATCGTGTACGGAAGGCCGGCTTCGGTCGCGCCGCACGGAAGGGCCAGCGCCGGGGTCCCCGCCAGGTCGTGCGGAAAGGTGAAGGCTGTGTATGGCTTGGTCGGGCCTGCGGCCTGATTCCGTCGCGCTGAGGCCTGATTCCACTCGGTCATGGACCCGTATTGGAGCCCCGGCTCGACCTCGAACGGGACGCCGGGCCCGGGGCTCACGACGGCGTCGACTTCCGCAAACACCTCGCGAAACCGTTCGCTGAACTCGGCCCGCGCCGACTGCGCCGAGGCGAGGGCGGCCGGCGTCACCTGCTGGCCCATCTCGAGGAACTCCCGGAAGTACGCGCCGTACTCGTCGGCCCGCGCCGGCCAGGTGTCCCGGTGGGCTTCCACCGCCTCGGCAGCGCAGAGGACCGGCCAGGCGGCCAGGGCGGCGGCGAGGTCCGGGATGCGGACCTCGACGACGGCGGCGCCGAGGCGGGTCAGTTCGCGGACGGCGGCCTCGACGGCGGCCGCCAGGCCGGGATCCACTCCGTCGAGCGCGTAGGCCCGGTCGAACCCGATGCGGACGCCTGCGAGGCTCCGGCCGGCATCGGGCAGCATCCGGGGCACCGGCGCCTCGAGCGACGTGGGGTCGTTCTCGTCGCGGCCGGCGATCGCCTCGAGGACGATCGCGGCGTCCGCCACGCTCCGGGTCATCGGCCCCACGTGGTCGAGCGACGCCGCGAGCGGGAGCACGCCGTAGCGGCTGACCCGGCCGTACGTCGGCTTGAGGCCGACGATCCCGTTGGCCATCGACGGGAACCGGATCGAGCCGCCGGTGTCGGTGCCGAGGGCGGCGAAACAGAGCCCGGCGGCGGTGGCGACGCCGGAGCCGCTCGAGGAGACGCCGGTCCAGAGGCGCTCGCCCCACGGGTTCACGGGAATCTCGAAGTCGCGATGGTAGCCGACCATCGCGCCCTCGGTGGTGTTGAGTTTGCCCAGCAGGACGGCGCCGGCGGTCTCGAGCCGGGTCACGACGGTCGCGTCATAGGTTGGGATGAAGTCGCGCAGGACCGCGAGGCCGCCGCGGGTGGGTGTGCCGCGCGTGTAGCAGAGGTCCTTCACGGCGACGGGCACGCCGTGGAGCGGGCCCCGGTAGCGGCCGGCCTGGATCTCGCTCTCGGCCCGGCGGGCGGCGGCCATGGCGTGGTCGGGCATGACGATGGCGTAGGCGTGGAGGCGGCCGTCGAGGGTGGTGATTCGGTCGAGCATCGCGCGGGTGAGCTCGACCGGGGAGATCTCCTTCCGCCGGAGGAGGGCGGCCACGTCGGACAGACGTTGGTAGTGCAGCGCACCGGCATCCGGGCGGGCGGGGCGGCAGCCGGTGACCATCGAGGCCAGGGCCCCGTAGCCGAGGAGCGCGAGGAGGTCGCGGCGGGAGCGGGATTCCGGGGCGTCGGCGGCCAGGTCCTCTGGCGATGAACCCATGTGGTCTCCTGGTTCGGGCGGCCGCTTTCCACAGGGATCGCGGCGTGAACGGACGCGAATAAGCGCATCCTATCCGCCTGGATGGCAGGCCCGCAACCGATCGTGGCGTCTGCCCCGACCGGCCTTCCCCGGGCAAACGCGGTCGGGACTCGGGGGTCGAGCAGGGAGGCCGCGCGGCACGTTTTCGATCGGCCTGGCCGTCCGCTCAGCCTCGACCGAATCGACCCAGCTGGGCACCAAAGTCACGGCTTGGGTCTGCGATACAATGAGCAGAGAGCGGTGACGGCCGGACCAATCGAGTAAGCCTCGACCCACGTCGGTGGTGCTGGAGTCGCGGCCGGGCGCCACGGCCGGGGCCGGACGCGAGATAGCCCCGGGGCCGGCGAGTGCCCCGGGGGGGTCGAGGCGGCGTCAGTCGGAGTAGATGCCGAGATGATCGGTTTCTACCTCCACGTCCTGGCGACCGGGGTGGGAGGGCGCCGGCCGCTTGCCCCGCTCGAGCGCCAGGTGGCGTGCGAGGCGTTTCTCGAGGTACTTGTTCGCCCTCGACGGGAGATAATGGGCATCGGACAGAAGTAGCGGCACTTGCACGAGAAAGCGAGCAAGTACTCGTGAGCACAGGCGTCACAGCGGATGCGCGCGAAACCGTGCGCGCGGACGCCGCAGGCGAGGAACTTCTCGGCCACCTCTCCCACCACCGGACGCAAGGGACCGAACTCGCGGGCGAAGCGTTCGTCGTAGACTGTCTGCAGGCCGCGGAGGTGGTCCTGCACCAACGAAACAGGGGCGAGGCCTGCGGGCGTCGGGGCTGGTAGACGCCGAGGACCGCGGGCACGGCCAAAGCCCTCCACGCACTCCGGTGGGAGAGCGCGCAGCGTCTCGCTCCGCCAATCGGTGACCGCGTCGGGCCCGGGCGGGCAATGCCTCAGCGGCCGGCCTAATCCTGAACGGCGCCCGGCCGCCGCTCCGCCACGTGCCACAGCACTCCGCAGGGGTCGACGAGGTAGGCGACTCGAAGCCCCCAGGGCTGCATGGCAGGCTCTTTCGGCGGCTGGACCCCGAATCGGCCCGGCAGATCTAGTGTGACGAGATGCGCCCACCAGGCATCGAGGTCATCCACCATCAGCTGCATCATGCAGTTGTCGGCCCACCCCTTGTGATAGCGCCGCTGGAGGATGAAGCCGCCCGACCCCGCGCGGAAGACGGCGACTTCGCTATCGAGGACCTTCTCGAAGCCTACGGCCTCGTAGAAGCGCTTCGACACCTCGAAGTCCCGGGTCGGCAGGAACGGCCTGGCCAGCTCGGTTCCGGTCGGCATGCCCGAGGGGCGCGCGGTTTGAGTCTTCGCGTCTTGATGCATTCCTGGTGCACTCCCATGGGGTCGAACTGGCCGGCCCGGGCCAAACCCGGCGAGGCTGTCCTACGGCGCAAACCGGACGGTAGCAATCAGACGGGTGACGGTCTCCTCGGCGGCGACCCCGCCGAGGAGCGTGAGGGAGCGCCGCGAGGTGCCGAGCACCGCGATCGGCCGATCGCAGAGCACCGAGTTGCCGTCTGCTCCCTGCCGGAAGCAGCGAAACCCGGTGACCCCGTACGCTCCACGCCACCCCGGGCCCGAAATGGCAGAGGCGGAGTCACGCGAGCCGGCGCCACCAGTGACGAACCAGTGCGTCCCCTCCCGCTCGAAGGACGCGCTCTCCAGCGCCTCGGCCACGCTCCGCCCCTCGACCGTGATCTCGATCGAGTAGCGATCAAGGCTGTCGTCCGCCACGAGTCGCCGGGCCCAATCCCTGGGCCGGAGGGTAGCGTGGCATCCCTCCTGCGGGGCGGTGCTGTTGGAGGGGGAAATCAGTTCCCAGGCCGCAGGGTATCGGAAGGCGACGCCGCACACCCTGGCGGGAACGCCGGCCTCCTGGCCAGCGGGAGGCCGGACGGCCGCCAACAGCAGGAGAGCGGCGAGGCTGGCGAAACTGCGCGTGAGACGAGGATGGAGCGGGTGGAACGACCCGACTGAAGCGGTCCCACTCGGCACCGCCGAGGGGCGCACTCCGTCAGCGTTCGCGGGTTCATGCATGGCTGGCAGACCGCAAGGAGGGAGGCCTCCAGGCGACGGTCGTCCCATTCCGGCACCTGCGGCGCATCGACACGGCCCCGGTGCCCATGGGCCAGTCTAACCCGGGACCAACAGCTGCTGCAAATCCATCAAACCGCGGAGCTGGCCTGATCGGAGGCGTTGCCGACTATCGTAGCACCGGCAGGACCACATGGCTCGGGTACTGGCGCGTATGCTGGATCGCCATGTTCCCGATGACCGTCTCGGTCACCAACGCCTCCCGCCCCCCGGTGTTCGAGTTCGGAAACGAGTAGTTGTCCACGGCATTCATCACCGCCACCCGGATCCGGTGCCCCCGCTTGAACGTGTTGGCAATCGACCGGATCCCGACCTCGTAACGCACCACCTCGTCCGGATTCCCTGACAGCAGCGCCTCCCGCTCGAAATTCGACCCGAAGATGTGGTGCTGCGGATCATCGTTCTTCCGGAACCGCGCCCGAATCATCCCCTGCGTAATCCGGTGCGACCCACCCCGGTCGTCCACATCCGACACGTGCACCCACCAGTCCGTGTCCTTCACATCAGTCGACGCGTACAGCACCGCCGTGAGCTCCCCCGCGATCGTCAGGTCCTGCTCCAGCGGCGCCGAGGTGAAGACCGCCACGTCCGGCCGGGCCTCGATGTCCTTCATGTCGTACGGAAACGACTGAACATCCTCCCACCGAAGCATCTGGTCGAAGCTCATCCAGTTGGGCGGCGGGTTCATGGGGTCGTAACGGTACCGGTCCGGCGGCTGGTCGCCGGCCGGGGGCTCGGTGGTGAGGCGGCCGACGGAGGCCAGCCGGGCCGCGTCGCCCTCGCTCTGGAGGTACCACTTCATCGGCTGGGCCTCCGGAGGCGGCCAGTCGCTCGCGGTGCGCCAGGTGTTGCTGCCGAGGACGAAATAGGTGGCCTTGGGCGCCTCGCGCTGAGTGTCGCGGCCCAGGAGGATGTGGTCGTACCAGCGCTGCTTCTCGAGCCAGAGGTCGTCCCGGAGCGCCCGCGAGCCGAACCGGTAGCCGTTGAGGGTCCGGTCGATGTTGTACCCATGCTTCCACGGCCCGATGATGAGCCGCTGCGGCCCGACACCGTAGCGCTGCATCAACGCCCAGTTGCTCTCGGTGCCGGGGAAGTCATCATCCCACCAGCCGCTGATCATGAGCGCGGAGAAGTTCCGTGGATGGGTGCCGCGGTACCAGTCCTGCTCCTTCCAGTAGTCGTCGTTGGTGTCGTGCTCGAGCACCGCGTTCCAGGCCGGCAGCTTCTTGCCGGTGGCAAACCGGTCGATGTCGATGAGCGGCCGGTGATGCAGCACCTCGTTCCAGGTCCGCCCGGGCAGGAGCTTCTCCTCGAGCATGAAAAGCGAGTAGAACGCCAGGCCCTCGACGAAGCTGCCGCCCATGTACGGCTGGTCCGAGAAGACCGTGCCCATCGAACTCTCGGGAATCAGGCACTTGAGCGCCGGGTTCCGCGCCATCGAGGCGGCCCACTGGGTGTACCCGACGTACGAGCCGCCCTGCATGCAGACGTTGCCATTGGACCAGGGCTGCCGGACCAGCCACTCCAGGGCGTCCGCCCCGTCGCGGGGCTCGTTGATGACGAACTGGAACTCGCCCTCGGAGCGGTAGGCCGGGTCGGTGTACGAGGTACCGCGCGCCGCCTGGACGACGAGGGCGTACCCGCGCAGCGGATACTGGAGACCCCGGGCGATCTGGCCGGAGATCCCGTACGGGGTCCGGATGAAGATCACCGGGAACGGACCCTTGGCGTCGGGGCCGTCCGGCAGGTACACGAGCGTGGCGAGGCGGATGCCGTCCCGCATCGGGACCATTTCCGTCGGCAGGGTCCGGTAGCCGAACCGCGGCTGGGAAATGGCCGGGTCCTGCCACCGGGCCACGTTGGTGAAGGCCTCGTACCCGGGCCGCACCATGACGAAGTCGCTGCTCGGGTCGATGGCGGCAAGCAGCTCGTTGCCGGCGCCGATGACGAGGTCGAGCGGCCGCGAGGCGTCCCGCTGGACCCAGCGGGTGGCCTGGACCGGCCGGCCGCCGACGGTGGCGGTCAGCGCGTCATCCCGCTGGTACACCGAGCCACTGTCGGGCCAGCCCAGGAGATCGACGGCGCTCCAGTCGATCCGCCGGAACGAGGGCATCCGGGCCACGAGGTTGCGAAGCGCGCCCGGCAGCACGAGGGCGGCGGCGTCGGTGGCGGGCGGCAGCCACCGGTTGGCGGCCAGATCCCGCCGCCGGATCGACGGCCGGGCACCCAGCGTCACCTCGGCCATCTTGATGCCGGTCGAATAGACGTCGTACCGCGGGGCGGGCTGTTGCCCGGCGAGCAGGGCGGCCCCGGCGGCCGCAATGACGACGCTGATCATGGCTCACGCTCGATTCCCGTGATGCCGCGGACGTTGCCCCGGAACCGGTACTGGGGCCGGGCGGGCTCGGGGTCAGGATAGACCCGGGCGGCATCGTCGCCGCGGTAGAGGACGCCGTTCTGCATCACCATGTCGATCTGCCGGGCGTTCCGGACATCGGCCAGCGGATCGGCATTCAGAACGACGAGATCGGCGAGCTTGCCGGCCTCGAGCGACCCGAGCTGCCCATCGAGCCCCAGGTAGCGCGCCGGCTTGATGGTGGCGATCTCGAGGATCTCCGCCGGCGTGAACCCGCCCCGGGCCAGCAGCTCCATCTCCCAGTGCTTGTCGAGCCCGTGCATCTGGCCGTGCCCGCTGATCTGGAGCGACACGCCGGCCTCATGGAGCTTCCGGAGTTCCCGGGCCATCCGGTCCGAGTAGACGTCGTCGTCGAAATACCGGGTCGGACGGCGGAGCCGGATCAGATCCTCGGTGGTGAAGAACCGGAGCAGCTTGGGATCCTCCCAGAGCCGGTCCGACTCGTGGAAATACGACTCGCCGGTGGGCCCGTTGTAGACGACGATCAGCGTCGGCGTGTTGCCCGCACCGGTGGCGGCCCAGAGCTTGATCACGTCCTGATAGAGCGGGGTGAGACCCACGGTGTGCTCGATGCCGGTGACCCCGTCCATCAGCATCGTCCAGTCCATCTGGAAATCGACGGCCGACTCGGCGACGACGTTGAGGCCAAGCTCCCGGGCGGAACGGTAGAGATCCATCCGTGCCTGGCGGTTGAACTGGACGTAGTCCTTGAGCGCCGTGGCCCCATGGTCCCGGTTGAACCGGACCACCTCATCCGCCTCGGCGCGCGACCGGATCGGCCGGTAGAGCTTGGGCCGGTAGTTCCGGAGCCCGTAGATCGGCGGGCCGACCGAGAGGAGCCGGGAGCCGCCGATGGCCCCGCTCCGCTGGAGGTCCGACACCAGGAAGTCCTTGAGATGGTTCCCGTACACCTCGTAGAGCGTGGTGACGCCGTACGCCAGGTTGGCGAGCAACCCGGCGTGGCGCTGCTCGATCACGTTGAGGGTCGAGACGTCCGGGTTGTAGTGCGCGTGGGCATCGACGATCCCGGGCATGATCGTCTTGCCCTGCAGGTCGAACACCCGGGCGCCCGCCGGCACGGCCACGTCAGGCCCGATGGCTTCGATCACGTTCCGCCGGATGACCACGGTGGCGCGGTCGAGCACCCGGCGGGATCCGTCCATCGTGATGACCCGGGCATTGGTGAGGGCGACGACACCCTCGGGCCGAGCGACGTCGAACTCGACGGCGAGGTCGGTGGTGCGGGTGCCGTTGCGGCCGGCCAGCACGTCGGCCAGAGACTTCTCGTGGAAGACGGTGCCGCGGGTCCAGGAGAGCGCCCGGCCGCCGTCGGTCCACTCGGTGTCCTCGCCGTCGAGCGAGTCGACCCGGAACGTCACGCCCTGCTGGTCGAAACCGCTCACGGTCAGCGACTTCCCGGCAAAGGCGAATGGTGTGAGATAGCTCCTGAGATACTCCCGGAACGCGATCCACTTCCCGTCCGGCGAGACGACCGCCCGCTGGCCGTGGGGAAAGGCGTAGAGCGTCCGCTCGTCGTGGCCGCTCCGGTCGATCGACTTGAGGAGCAGGGTGTCGCCGGTCATCTCGGTGAAGTAGAGCCCGCCGCCCGGCGCGAAGCTGATCCCGGGCGGCCGGCGCACCGCCATGGGATAGGCGGGGCGCCAGGTCACCGTGGTGACGGAGCGCTCGGTGCCGTCCCGGTCGCGGAGGATCAGGTCGAACCGGTCCTGCTCCTCGAGCGACACGCCCTGTTCGAGGCTCCGGGTGCCGCGGAGATACGCCAGCGTCCGCCCGTCCGGCGAGAGCGTGAGCGAGCCGTACTGCGCCGGGACGGTCGTGAGGCGGATCGGCGCCGACCGGGCCAGCAGCGGACGGGACCAGATTGCGCCGAGGCTGTCGTCGGTCCAGGAGACGTAGTAGACGGTGCCGGTGGCGGGGTCGGTGACCGGGCTCGACTCGAGCGCCGGCGTCCGGGTGAGCGCGATCGTGGTGGCGGGCGTCCGGAGGTGGAGATCGCCTAACGCCTCGAACACGATGCCCTGCGGCACCCGCTGCCCCCACCGCGCGGTCCGCGACCGGCTCCGCCCTTCGGCCGGGATCGGCACCGGAAACCTGATCGTCTCGGCCAGAACCCGCCGCACCGGCGCCTCGAACGGGATGACGCGGTCCGCGCCGGTTCCGGCGTCGATCGCGTGGATCTTCCCCCCGCGGGCAATGAAGATCTCCCGGCCGTTCGGGTGCCAGCTCATGTTCGAGTAGGCCCCGAACGTGGTGCCGGCGCCGGATTCCTGGCGGTCCCGGTCGAGGGTGGCGAGGACCCGTTCCTCCCGAGTGGTCAGGTCGTGCAGCACGAGTTCGGTGACGAGGTCGTTCCGGTGGACGTACGCCAGCCGGGTACCGTCGGGCGAGACGGCCGGGTCGGCCGCGCCGCCGGGCCGGGTGAGATAGGTCTCCAGCGTGCCGGTGGTGAGGTCGTAGCTCCGGATCCGGAAGCCCGACTGGTAGATCGGGCCGCTCGGCTCGCCGAAGTAGACCTTGCCCCGGCCGTCCTCGGTGAAGTTGGTCGGCGCGCCGAAGACGCCGTTCTGGACGAGGTCGGTGCGCGCCCCGTTCAGATCGATCCGATGCCCGGTGAACCGGGCGCCGAAGTCCATCGAGGTGTAGTAGATGGCCGAGCCGTCCCGGGACCAGCGGCCCTGCATGGCGCGGAAGTCCATCTTGGTGACTTTCCGGAGCGAGTCGCCGTTCCGGTAGAGCACCCACAACTCTTCCTTGCCGCTCCGGTCCGAGGTGAAGAGGATCCGGGTACCGTCCGGGCTGTAGCGGGGCAGGTGATTGAACGACCGGCCCGTGGTGAGCGCCCGGGCCGTGCCGCCGGTGACCGGCATCTCGTACAGGTGGCCGAGGAGGTCGAAGACGATGGTCCGGCCGTCCGGGGCCACGTCCACGCCCATCCAGGTGCCTTCGTTCGCCGTGAACTCGAGGGTGCGAGTCGGGCCGGCGACGGAGTCGACGTTGAAGGCCGGGGCCTGCTGCGCGGCGGCGGAGGTTGCCACCGCCGCGAGGCAGCCGACCAGCGCGGGGAGCGAGTGACGGGAGGTCATGACAGGGCCTGTGCCAGGTCGGCGATGAGATCGTCGGTGTCCTCGATGCCCACCGAGTAACGTACCAGTCCTTCGGGAATACCCATGGCGGCGCGCTCCTCCGGGGTGCACTCCACGTGGCTCGTCGTCGATGGTGGCCCCGCAAGCGTCTGCACGCCGCCGAGACTCGGCGCGCAGTGGGCCAGCTCGAGGCGGCTCAGGAAGCGGCCCAGGCCCGCGGCACCGCTGGTCAGTTCGAAGCTCAGCACGCCGCCGAAGCCCCGCATCTGGGTCCGGGCCACGGCGTGGCTCCGGTCGCCCGGGAGGCCGGGGTAGTAGACCTGGGCGATGGCGGGGTGCTGCGCCAGGAACTCGGCCACCGCCAGCGCCGAGGCGTTCTGGTGCCGGACCCGGAGGGCGAGTGTCTTCATGCCGCGGAGGATCCGGTAGGCGGCGTCGGCGCCGAGTGAGCCGCCGTGGATTTCGCGGTAGAGGTAGATGGTCCGGATGAGGTCGGCCCGGCCGGCCACGATTCCGCCGAGGGCGTCCTCGTGGCCGCACAGGTATTTGGTGGCGCTGTGGAGGACGAGGTCGGCGCCGTGGGCTACCGGGTTCGTGTTGACCGGGGTCGCGAAGGTGTTGTCCACCACCACGACCGCCCCGGCCCGGTGGCCGGCCGCTGCCAGGCGGGTCAGGTCGAGGACTTTGAGCGTCGGGTTGGTCGGGGTCTCCAGGTAGAGGAGGCGGCAGCCGGCGGCGATCTCACGTTCGATGGCGGCGTGATCGGCGGTATCGACCAGGGTGACGTTGACGCCCCAGTGCGGCAGGAACTCGCGGAACAGGCGATTGGTGCCGCCGTAGGTGTCCTTGACGGAAACCACGCGGTCGCCCGGGGCCAGGAGCGCGAACAGCGTTCCGCTCACGGCCGCCATGCCGGTGGCAAACGCGGTGGCCGCCTCGGCGCCTTCGAGCGCCCGGAGCTTTTCCTCGAAGACGGCGACGGTGGGATTGGTGTTCCGCGAGTAGATGTGGCCGTCGGCTTTGCCCGTGGCGACGGCGCGCCACTCGTCGAAGTCGCGGTAGCCGTAGGAGGCGCTGTGGACGACCGGGACCTGGGTCGCGTGCCAGGGGAAGTCGCGGGCGTATTCGCCCGCCCAGACGGCCGTGGTCGAGGGGCCGCGGGAAGGTGGTGGTGTCATCCGCCTAGTGTACTCGGCGGCTGGTGGGGCGGCCAGATGGACCACGCCGGGCGGCCGGCCGGCGCTCGCGCCGGATCGCCGGGACACGGTCCGGACGAACGGGCGACCCGGCTACTTTACAGCGATTCGACCCACGACAGGCATCGCGAACGCGCCGCGCCATCCTTCGCGCCGGCCCCCGAGCCCCGAAACCGAAACACCCGGTACTTCAGGAGACCCGCAGTGCGCAAACTGACCTCATACGCCCAGGGCCAGTGGTACCACGGCACCGGCAAGCCCGCCGCGATGTTCCACGCCGTGACCGGGGAACCGGTAGCCGAGGCCTCGAGCGAGGGGCTCGATTTCAAGGGCATGCTCGAATATGGGCGCCGGGTCGGCGGGCCCCCGATGCGAAAGCTCTCGTTCCACGACCGAGCCCGGATGCTCAAGGCCATGGCCCAGTACCTGATGGAGCGGAAGGACGAGCTCTACGCGCTGTCCGCCGCCACCGGCGCCACGAAGTCGGACTCCTGGGTGGACATCGAGGGCGGCATCGGGACGCTGTTCACCTATGCCAGCAAGGGCCGGCGGGAACTCCCCGACGAGCCCTTCTACGTCGACGGCGACATGGAGGTCCTGTCGAAGGGCGGCACCTTCGTGGGCCGGCACATCTGCGTGCCGCTCGAGGGCGTGGCGGTCCACATCAACGCCTTCAACTTCCCGTGCTGGGGCATGCTGGAGAAGTTGTCGCCCACGTTCCTCGCGGGCATGCCGGCGATCGTCAAACCGGCCACGGCCACGAGCTACCTGACCGAGCTCATGGTCCGGATGATGATCGAGTCGAAGATCCTGCCCGAGGGCGCGCTCCAGCTGATCGTGGGCGGCGTGGGCGATCTCTTCGAGCACCTGACCTGCCAGGACGTCGTCACCTTCACCGGCTCCGCCGCTACCGGCCGGAAGCTCAAGGCGCATCCCAAGGTCATCGAGGAGTCGATCCGCTTCAACATGGAGGCGGACTCGCTCAACTTCTGCATGCTCGGCCCCGATGCGGTGCCCGGCACCGAAGAGTTCGACCTCTTCGTCAAGGAAGTGGCCCGCGAGATGACCCTCAAGGCGGGTCAGCGGTGTACCGCCATCCGGCGGACCATCGTGCCGGAAGCGCTCACCGAGGCGGTGGTGGCGGCGGTGGGCAAGCGGCTCGCCGGCGCCACGCTGGGGAATCCGGCGGTCGAGGGCGTCCGAATGGGCCCGCTCGCGAGCAAGGGTCAGGTGGCGGAGGTCCGGAAGAGCGTCGAGAACCTGCTCGCCGCGGCAACGGTGGCCTACGGCAGCCTCGATGACTTCCAGGTGACCGGCGCGGACCGGGCCAAGGGGGCCTTCTTCTCGCCGGTCCTGCTGCAGTGCAGCGACCCGTTCGGCCGGAGCGAGGTGCACGACATCGAGGCCTTCGGTCCGGTCAGCACGGTGATGGGCTACCAGACCGTTGCCGATGCGGTCGAGCTGGCCAAGCGGGGCAAGGGCAGCCTCTGCGGCTCCCTCTTCACCGGCGACGACCGGGTGGCCCGCGAGGTCGTCATGGGGACCGCGGCCTACCACGGCCGCCTGATGCTCGTGAATCGGCACTCGGCCAAGGAGTCCACGGGCCACGGCTCGCCGATGCCGCACCTGGTGCACGGCGGCCCCGGCCGCGCGGGCGGCGGCGAGGAAATGGGCGGGATCCGGAGCGTGATGCACTACCTCCAGCGGACCGCCCTCCAGGGCTCGCCCCAGACGCTCACCAGCGTGATGAACGTCTGGATGAAGGGTGCCGACACGCCCACGGACGTGGCCCACCCCTTCTCGAAGTACTTCGACGACATCGAGGTGGGCGACACCCTCTTCACCCACCGCCGGACCGTCACCGAGGCGGACGTGGTCAACTTCGCCGGAATCTCGGGCGACTACTTCTACGCGCACACCGACGCGATCGCGGCCCAGGACTCGATCTTCGAACGCCGGGTGGCGCACGGCTACTTCGTGCTGTCCGCCGCCGCGGGCCTCTTCGTCCATCCGCCCAAGGGGCCGGTCCTGGCCAACTACGGGCTCGAACGGCTCCGCTTCACCAAACCGGTGTACCCGGGCGACACGATCCAGGTCCGGCTCACCTGCAAGCAGAAGACGACCAAGGATCCGCGCCCCGATGTGGTTCCGCAGGGCGTGGTGGAGTGGGACGTCGAGGTCACCAATCAGGACAACGAGATCTGCGCGGTGTACTCGATCCTGACCCTCGTGGCCCGCCGACCTGCCGCCGGAGCCGCCCCCGCCGGAGCTGCCCCCGCCGGAGCCGCCCCCGCCGGCGCCTGAGCCGACGGCCACCCGGTCACCCCGGCTTCACGTTCTTCGCGGCCGCCGCTTGCAGTTTGAGGCGGCGGCCGCATCTTTCCGGGAGCAGCTAACCGCTCCCATCGAGATCTCCATGCGCGTCTCCGCCGTCCTCGCCCTCGGGGCGGGTCTCTCCGCGTTTGCCGCCTCCCCGGCGCCGGCCCAGCGGCCGGCCCGTCCGCCGCGGCCGGATCCGCGGCTCGAACGGCTCAAAACCGACCTGCTCCAGACCGTGGACGGCCGGGCCAAGCTCACCCAGGAGATCAACGACGCGATCTTCAGCTACGGGGAGCTGGGTTTTCAGGAATTCGAGACCTCGAAATACCTGACCGGTCTTCTCCGGAAGGAAGGCTTCCGGGTCGAAGAGGGCATCTCCGGCACGCCGACGGCCTGGGTGGCCACCTGGGGTTCGGGCAAGCCGGTGATCGCCGTCGGCTCGGATATCGACGGGATCCCCCAGGCTTCGCAGATGCCGGGCGTGGCGTGCCGGCTCCCGATGGTGGTGGGCGCGCCGGGCCACGGCGAAGGCCACAACTCCGGCCAGGCGGTCGTGGTAACGGCGGCGCTCGCCGTGAAGGCCATCATGGAGAAGGAAGGCCTGACCGGCACGATCAAGGTCTGGCCCGGCGTGGCCGAGGAGCAGCTCGGCACGAAGGCGTTCTTTGCCCGTGACGGGCTGTTCAAGGACGTGGACGTGAGCTTCTTCACCCACGTCTACGAGCGGTTCTCGACGCCATGGGGCGCGCCGAACGAGTACAGCGGCCTGGTGTCCGTTCTCTACAGCTTCCGCGGGATCAGCGCCCACGGCGCCGGGGCTCCCTGGCGCGGCCGGAGTGCCCTCGACGCAGTCGAGCTGATGGACATCGGCTGGAACTTCCGCCGTGAGCACCTCCGGCCCGAACACCGCTCCCACTCGGTAGTGCGCGACGGCGGCGACCAGCCCAACGTGGTCCCGTCGACCGCATCGGTCTGGTACTTCCTTCGGGAGCTGGCGCCCGACGGGATTCGGGCGCTCTGGGCGGTTGCCGACTCCGTCGCGGCCGGCGCCGCGATGATGACGGGCACCACGCTGGAAAGTGTCCGGGTCCTCGGTTCCGCCTGGCCGCCGCACTTCAACAAGCCGGTGGCCGAAGCGCTCGCCGCGAACATCAAGCGGGTCGGAATGCCGAAGTGGTCGGCCGACGACGTCCGCTTCGCCAAGGCGATCCAGAAGGAGATGGGCCAGCCGGAGGTCGGGCTCGACACCGTGGCGCTGGGCCTCGAGGAGCCGCCCGAGGAAGCGAACCGCAAGGGCGGCGGCTCCGACGACATCGGCGACGTGTCCTGGGCCGTGCCGACGGTGCAGCTCTTCTATCCGTCGAACGTGCCCGAAACCCCGGGCCACAACTGGGCCGATGCGATCGCCATGGCGACCCCGATCGCCCACAAGGGCGCCACGGCCGGTGCCAAGGCCCTGGGCCTCACGATGCTCGACGTCCTGCTCACCCCGAAACTCGTGGCGGACGCCTGGGACTACTATCGCACCATCCAGACGAAGGACCTCAAGTACCAGCCCTTCGTCCGCGAGTCCGACCGGCCCGCCATCGAACTCAACGCCACGATTCTCGACCGCTACCGCGAGAAGATGCGGCCGTTCTACTACGACCCGAGCCGCTACCCGACCTATCTCGAGCAGCTCGGCGTGAAGTACCCGACCCTCAGGGCGGCGGACGGCAGTTGCGGTCCCAAGGCCACACCCTGACTTCCCTTCACTCCGAACCGGTGCCACTCATGAGACGAATGCCATTCTTCCGGACGCTGCTGGCGCTCACGGGCCTCGGGCTCGGGGCCGCGCCGCTCGCCGCCCAGAAAGCCCCGAAGCCGGATCCGCGGCTCGCCCGCCTCAAGAAAGAAGTGGTGAGCGACGTCGACGCCCGGGCCAAGTTCACCCAGGAAATGGTCGACCAGATCTTCAGCTTCGGCGAACTCGGCTTCCAGGAAGTCGAGACGTCGAAGTACCTCGTGAACCTGCTCCGGAAGGAAGGCTTCACGGTCACCGAAGGCTTCGCCGGGATTCCGACGGCGTGGGTGGCCACCTGGGGCTCGGGCAAGCCGGTGATCGGCCTGGGCTCGGACATCGACGGCATTCCCCAGGCCTCGCAGATGCCGGGTGTCGCCTGCCGTCTCCCGATGGTGCCCGGGGCGCCGGGACACGGCGAGGGACACAACGCCGGCCAGGGCGTGAACATCACGGCGGCGATTGCGGTCAAGCGGCTGATGGAACGGGAAAAGCTCCCGGGTACCCTCAAGATCTGGCCCGGTGTCGCCGAGGAGCTGGTTGCGACCAAGGCGTATTTCGTCCGCGCCGGGCTCTTCAGCGACGTCGACATCAACATCTTCAGCCACGTCAGCAGTGGCTTCGGTACCGCCTGGGGCCAGCCCGACGGCAACGGCCTGGTGTCGGTCCAGTACACCTTCAAGGGCATCTCGGCGCACGGCGCCGGGGCGCCGTGGCGCGGGCGCAGCGCGCTCGACGCCGTCGAGCTGATGAACACGGCGTGGAACTTCCGCCGCGAGCACCTCCGGCTCTCGCAGCGGTCGCACTACGTGATCACCAACGGCGGCGACCAGCCCAACGTCGTGCCGCAGAACGCCTCGGTCTGGTACTACTTCCGCGAGCTCGATTATCCGCACATCAAGGAACTCTGGGCCATCGGCGACTCGCTCGCCGCGGGAGCCGCGATGATGACGGGTACCACCCTCGAACCGCCCCGGGTCCTCGGGTCCGCCTGGCCGCAGCACTTCAACAAGCCGATTGCCCAGGCCATGTTCGCCAACATCAAGTCGGTGGGGATGCCGAAGTGGAGCGAGGACGATCATCGCTTCGCCAAGGCGCTCCAGACCGA
>JBFXAY010000056.1:0-32887 GCA_050183815.1 Gemmatimonadales bacterium
CGGAAGCTTTCACGCCCCGCGGTGTTGTTGGCCGGGATACCGGTGGCGGGCGCCGGCCGCCCGCCCGCGCTTGTTGATTGAGGCCCGGCCCGCCAACTTCTCCCGGTGCGAACCCCCGACCTCGTCGTCATCGCGCTCTATTTCGCCACCACGCTCGGGATCGGCCTTTGGGTCACCCGGAACCAGCGCACGGCCGGTGACTACTTCCTGGGCTCCCGGGACCTCCCGACCTGGACGGTCCTCCTCTCGATCGTCGCCACCGAAACGTCCGCGCTCACGGTCATCTCGGTGCCCGGCATCGGCGCCCGCGGCGATCTGACGTTCCTCCAGCTCCCGTTCGGCTACCTGCTGGGCCGCATCCTCGTGGCCCGGTGGCTCCTCCCGGGGTACTTCACCGGCGAACAGGAAACCGCCTACACCCGGCTCGAGCACCGCTTCGGCACCGGCACCCGCCGGCTGGTCTCGGCGGCGTTCCTGGTCACCCGGTTCCTGGGCGACGGCGTCCGGATCTACGCCGGCGCCATTCCGTTGGCACTGGTCACGGGATGGTCGATCCCCGCATCGATTGCCGCGATGGGCGGGATCACGATCCTCTATACCTACTTCGGCGGGCTCAAGGCTGTGGTCTGGGCCGACGTGGTCCAGCTGATCATCTACCTCCTCGGCGGGGCGGCGGCGCTCGTCATCGCCTGGCGGATGGCGGGCGGCATGGGCGCCGCGTTGCAGCAGGCGGCTGAGCTCGGGAAACTCCGCACCTTCGACTTCCGCTTCGACCTCACCGCCACCTACACCTTCGTCGGCGGCCTCGTCGGCGGGGCGATGCTGTCGGCGGCGTCGCACGGCACCGACCATCTGATCGTCCAGCGGCTCCTCGCCACCCGGTCGTTAGGCGACGCCCGCCGGGCCCTGATCGGCTCCGGCATCGTGGTCATCGGCCAGTTCCTGCTGTTCCTCCTCGCGGGGTCGGCGATCTGGGCGGCCGGGCGGGCCCCCGAGGGCATGCCCGCCGACCAGATCTTCCCGAACTTCATTGCCCAGGCGCTGCCGGCCGGGGTGGCGGGCCTCGTGATCGCCGGCATCCTCGCCGCGGCGATGAGTACGATCTCGAGTTCGATCAATGCCCTGGCCTCCGCGGTGACCCACGACTTCTACGCCCCAGCCACCGGCCGGACCGACCCGGCGCACCTGATGCGCGTGGGCCGGACGGTCTCGGCGCTCTGGGGCGTTGCGCTCGTGGCCGCGGCCCTTGGCTTCTTCGAATACGCCAGCGGCACCGACACGCCGGTGGTGGTCCTCGCCCTGTCGATCGCCTCGGTCACCTACGGCGCGCTGCTGGGCACCTACCTGCTGGCCGCGATCCCAGAGGTCCGCGGGCCGCACGTCATCGGCGGGGTGCTGGTGACGGTGGCGGTCATGCTCGTGGTGATCTTCGCCCGGCGCCTCGCGGCCGGCGGCCTCGAGTGGCTCACCCCGGTCGGCCAACTGGCGTGGCCCTGGTACGTGCCCCTCGGCACGACGCTCTGCGTCGCGACGGGGTGGCTCGCCGCTCGCCTCGGGCCGGGATCCTCGCCGGCGAGCCACGGATGATCGTCGTCACCGCGGATGTCGGTGGCACCACCACCTCCGTGGCGGTCACCCGCGACGGGGAGCGGCTGGTCACCGCCCGCGGCCCCGGGGCGCCGCTCCGGGCCGGCCGGGCGCTGGCAACGGCCACGGCCGTCGCCCAGGTGATGCGAAGCGGTCTGGCGCAGGCCGGGCTGCTCGAGGCTGACGTCGTGGTCGTCGGCGCCGCGGGCGCGGGGAGTCAGGCGGCCGCGGACGAATTGCGCGGCGCGTTCCTTCCCGAGCGCCTGGCCCGACGGGTGGTGGTGGTGGGTGACACGACCCTCGCCTTCGCGGCGATGGGGGTCGAGACCGGCGCCCTCCTGGCGGCGGGCACCGGCAGCATCGCCGTTGGCCGTACCGCGAAGGGAGACATGGTACGGCGCGGCGGCCTCGGCTGGCAGATGGGCGACGAGGGCGGCGGCTACTGGATCGGACGGCAGGCGCTCGCGGCCGTCGGGGCGGCCGAGGACGGCCGCAGTCCGGCCACGGCGTTGCGGGCGGCGCTGCTCGGGGCCCGTGGAACGTCGGAGTTCCGCGACCTGGTGGCCTGGTCGGCAACCGCCGCGCCCCGGGAGGTGGCGGCTCTGGCCAAGGTGGTGGCGGCCCACGGAACGGACGCGGTCGCCGCAAGAATCCTGACCGACGCCGCGGGCCATCTCCTCGGCCTGGTGACGAGCCTGGCCGCCGAGTTTGGCGATCAGCGAGCGGTGCCCTTGGGACTCGCGGGGAGTCTGCTCGGCCCCGGCAGTCCGATGGCAGCCATGGTGATCGACCGGATCGGCGAGCCCTTCGCCGTGCGGGAGGCGCCGGTCGACGCCCTCCTCGGCGGGCCGCTCATCGCGGCGGCGCCCTGACCGCGGGCCGGGCCGCCCGCCGGATCGGGAGCCGGCGTCCCGAGCCGGGCTCGATCGGCTAGGATGGCGACTTGAAGTTGATCCGGTTGTGGCTGCCGTCGCAGAACGGCGCCGTCCCGGTGGCCCCGCAGCGGCAGAGCGAGCAACTCTCGCGCAGCACGACCTCGCCATTCTCACGGGTGACGCGCACGGCACCGCGGACCAGGATCGGCCCGTTGGGCCGGACCCCCACCTCGACCTGCGGCACCACCGGCGCCGCCCCGGCCTGCTCGGCGACCCCGGCGCGAATGGCCTTGAGCGCGCCCGACGGACACTTCGCCACAGCCGCCACGATCTCGTCGGCCGAGGCCGCCTCGAGTTCGATCCACTTCCGGCGGGAGACGTCGAAGACCCCCGGGAGGCTCCGCAGGCAGACCGCGGAATGAATGCAGACATTGGGGTCGAAGGTGACGAGGAGACCGTCGCCCTCGTAGACCTGCAGGCGTTTCGTCATGAGGCCGGGCTCCGTGCGGGGCCGCTTCGGCGCCCGGTCGGCGGGCGGATCATGATCCCGGCTTCCCGTCCGGCTCCGCCCGGTAGACGATTCGGCCATCGAACACCGTCAACAGACAGCGCATGTCCTTGAGATCGGCGGTCGGGACCGCGTACGGGTTGCGATCCCAGACGGCCAGGTCCGCGTACTTGCCGACCTCGATCGACCCGATCTTGTCGTCGAGGAACATCTGGTGCGCGGCCCAGATCGTCACCGCCCGCAGCGCCGCGTGCACGTCCACCGATTCCTCGCGCCCGAACGGATCGCCGCCCCAGACGCCGAGGGCCGGCTCGCGGGCGACCGCGGCCCAGAGTCCGTAGCGGGCCGGGAACGGCGTCACGTTGAAGTCGGACCCGTTGGCCCAGCGGATGCCCCGGCGAAGGAACGTGGCGAACGGATTGAGCCGCCGGGCCCGTGCCGGCCCGAAGTTGCCGGCGTAGGTGTCGCCGATCCACCAGGTAAAGGTGGCGGACGGTTCCGGGTAGCCCGCGTCGAAGTCGCGCTGGAGCCAGACCAGCGTGTCGATGGCGCGATCGGTGGGAATGTTCGCGTGGATGATGCCGTGGCGGAGGCCCGGCTTCGGGTTCTCCCGCATCGCCCGGGCATACGTGTCCACGGTCCAGTCGATGCCGCGGTCGCCGATCGAGTGGACGCTCACATGCATCCCGGCGTCGTGATACATCCGGATCATCGCCCGGATGGTGTCGGGATCGGACGCCGGGTAGCCATGGTTGCCGCGGTCCGTCTCGGTGGAGTTCCGGTTCCAGTCGTCGTAGAGCCACGCCGTGCGGGCGCCGCCGCTCCCGTCGATGTAGAGCTTGACCCCGCCCGCAATGAGGTGGTCATCGCCGGTGGAATCGTAGGGGCGCGTCATCGCGGCCCGGCGCTCGATCAGGTCCCGCGCGCGCGCGGTGGACCGCCCGCCCTGCCAGAGCGCGAACACGCGCACCGGCAACTCGCCGGCCGCGAGCACTCGCCGGTACGCCTCCCAGGTCGAGTCGGAAATGCCCGGATCCTTGAGCCCGGTCATGCCCTCGGCGTTGAAGGCCTTGGCCAGGTCCTTGATGCCGGCTTCGACCTGGGCCATCGACGGTTCCGGAATCAGCCGGGTAACCAGGCCCTGCGCGGATTCCTTGAGCACGCCGGACGGGGTTCCATCGGGGAGCCGGTCAATCGTGCCGCCATCCGGATCGGGGGTACTGCGGGTGACACCGGCCAACTCGAGGGCCCGGCTGTTGGCGACGCCGTAGTGCCCCATGGTCTGCGTCAGCCAGACCGGCCGATCCGGCGCAATGGCGTCGAGATCCCGGGCGGTGATCAGCCGCCGCTCGCGAAGTTTGCCCTCGTCCCACCCCCGGCCTTCGACCCACTCGCCGGGCCCGGCCTGCCCCGCGCGTTCGGCCACGACACGCTTGACGTCCTCGATGCTCTGGACGGCCGGATAGCTCAGGTCGGAGACGAAGAGGCGGTCGGTGCCGCCACCGCTGAAGTGGGCATGGGCGTCGAGGAGTCCGGGCGTCACGGTCCGGCCGGCGAGATCGACCCGATCCGTGGCCGACCCGGCCAGCGCATCGATCTCCGCCGTGGTGCCGACGGCGATGATGCGACCGTCGCGGATCGCCACCGCCTCCGCGACGCGGTCGGCCGAGTCGACGGTGAGGACGATGCCGTTGACCAGGACCAGATCGGGTACCGCTTCCCGCGGCCCGCAGGCCGTGACGGCCACCAGACCCGCGCAGCACAGCGCCCGCCTGATCACGATCTCAACGCTCCGACCCGCCTTCGGTCCGGAGCCGGCTGTGCCGAAAGCCGTAGAGGAAGTAGACGACAAAGCCGACGAGCAGCCAGATCCCGAACCGGATCCAGGTCACCGACGGCAGGCTCGCCATCAGGTAGAGGCAGGCCACCACCGAAATGAGCGGCGTGATCGGGGAGCCCGGCACCCGGAACGGCCGGGGCCGGTCCGGCTCCTTGTAGCGAAGCACGATGACCCCGATCGACACCAGCACGAAGGCGAACAGGGTCCCGATGTTGGTGAGGTCCACGACCTCGGCGATGTTGGCGACCCCGGCGAACACGGCAACGAAGATGCCCGTGAGAATGGTGCCCACGTAGGGCGTCTTGTATCGCGGGTGGATCTTGGCGATGAACGGTGGCAGCAGCCCGTCGCGCGCCATCGAGAAGAAGATTCGGGGCTGGCCCAGCTGGAAGACGAGCAGCACGGTGCCCATCGCCGCCACGGCGCCGAGGGAGATGATGAACCGGGAGAAGCGAATCAGGCCGGCGGGCCCGTCCGCGTGCTCGAGGGCGGTGATCATCGGCTCCGGCGTCCCGAGCACGTTCCACGGCGCCATGCCCGTCATCACCACCGAGAGCACGATGTACACCACGGTGCAGACCACGAGACTCATGATGATCCCGAACGGCATGTCCTTCGCCGGGTCCTTCGTTTCCTCCGCACAGGTCGACACGGCATCGAAGCCGATGTAGCTGAAGAAGATGATCGCGGCCCCGGCACTGATCCCGGCGAACCCGTTCGGCGCGAACCCGCCGAGCGCCGGATCGGTCCAGTTGCCCGGCTTGATCAGAAAGGCGCCGATCGCGCAGAAGAAGACGATGATCCCGAGCTTGAGGACCACCATCGCGTTGTTCCAGTTGGCCGATTCCTTCACCCCGACCACCAGCAGCACGGTGAGCAGTGCGACCGCCATGAACGCCGGAAAGTTGAAGATGATCGGGATCCCGGCGAACTTCGGCGCCGTGGCCGCGGCCGTGGCCAGGAACGCATTGGTGGCGTCCGTCGCCCCGCCGGCCACGGCCTCGACGGCCATCTGCGCCGAGCGGAAGTCGGTACTGAGCCAGGCGGGGAACGACACCCCGAAGTGACTCATCAATTCCCGGAAATAGCCCGACCAGCCGATGGCGACGCCGATGTTGCCGACGGCGTACTCGATGATCAGGTCCCAGCCGATGATCCAGGCCACCAGCTCGCCGAGCGCCGCGTACGAGTAGGTGTAGGCCGACCCAGCCACCGGTACCATCGCCGCGAACTCGGCGTAGCAGAGCGCCGCGAAACCGCAGGCCACCGCCGTGAGCAGGAAGGAGATCACGATCGCCGGACCGGCGCCGGGCCGGGCCGGATCGCCGACGATGGCCGTGCCCGTCGTGGCGAAGATGCCCGCACCGATCGTGGCACCGACACCGATGGCGGTGAGGTGCCACTTGTTGAGGGTCCGGCGGAGGCCGCCTCGTTCCGAGACGTCCGACTCGAAATCCGCTACCGACTTCCGTCGCAGGAGTTGTGACATGGGGGATCCGGATGAAGTGAACCGGTCCGCCGGGGAGCCCGGCGGGTACGAACGAGAGCGACTGTCGTCAGAACGTCAGCGCGACGACGAAGCGTCCGGCCACCGGGCTGCCGGTGGAATCGCGGGCCGGTCGGAACCGGTAGTCGCGCAGCACTTCTTCGAGCTTCCTGGCGAAGCCCCGGTCGCTCGGCTCGGGCGCGAGGACCACGTCCTCGACCCGCCCCTCGGGACCGATCAAGAAGGTAACCTCCAGCGTCACCCCCCGCATCGCCTTGGGCACATCCGCCGGCGGGAGAATCAACTGGCGGGGTTCCGGGGCCCGGGCCCCGCCCCGGCCACCGGTCCCAGGGCCGTTCCCCGATCCGACACCGGAGCCCGAGCCGGACCCGGACCCGGAACCGGAGCCGGTTCCGCTCCCGCTGCCGGTGCCCGTCCCGGAACCGGTCCCCTGGCCCGAGGCCACGGTCGTGGCGGTCGTTCCGGCTGCGGCTGGCACGATCGTGTCGGGCGGGGGAGCGGGAACCGGGGGCTCGACGACGGGTGTCGGGGCGGGTGTCGGGACAGGCGGTGGAGGCGGCGGCACGGGCTTGACGACGGGAGCGGTCGCGGCCGCCTGGGCCAGGGCCGGGAGGGCCACGATCCGAATGGCCCCGCCTCCGCCGCCGCCCCCGCCCGTCTGGCCGTCGCCCAAGCCGGCCGAGTCCTCGAAATCGAGGTTCCGGAGCGGGGCCACCCGGATGATGAGGAGCAGGAGCAGGACATGCAGCACGAACGCCAGCACCGGCCCCGCCGCCGATCGGCGGGGCGCCGGCAGGCCGAGCCCGATGATGGGGGCGGGCCTAGCCGGGCGAGGAGGAGGGGCGGACGGCATCACTGGGGGAGACGTCCGCCCCCCGGAAAAAGATTCGCCCCCGTTCGGCCCGATCCCGGCCTTACCTTTCCCCAATGCCTCCTCCCGTGCTGCGGCCCGACGTGACCATCGACTGGCTGACCCGCCGTCAGGCCGGTACCCTGCCCGCTCAATTTGGCATCGTGGTGACCCGGCTGGCACCCGGGGTCCTCGAAACGGCCCTGGAGATCCAGCCGTGGATGCGGGCCCCGAACGGCTACCTGCACGCGGCGGTCGCCATCGCGCTCGCAGACACCTCCTGCGGATATGCCTGCACCGCCCACCTGCCGGAGGGGGCCCGGGGCTTCACGACGGCCGAACTCAAAAGCAACTTCCTCCGGACCGCCCTCGACGGCCGGCTCACCTGCGCCGCCACGGCGGACCACACTGGTCGCAGCACCCACGTCTGGTCTGCCACGGTGCGGACGCCGGACGGGGAGCCAATGGCGCTGTTTCGCTGCACCCAGCTGATTCTCCGCTAGCCGAGCCGGCCCCCGGCGGCGTCCGAGCTTGGGGCCTCGGCGCGACCAGGCGAAAAAGAACGGGGCGGACCGTCTGGTCCGCCCCGTTCCCGGTTCCCGCCTGGTCGGGTCCGGCTCAAGCCTTCGGCGTGAACCCGATCACCTGAACCCCGGCGCCCCGAACGATGTCGGAAGCCAGAATCCAGTCCTGGTACGTCCGGCTCGCCGCCGCCTTGATGAAGATCAGCTTGGCGGGGCGATTGTCGTAGATCGCGTGAATCTGCGTGTCCAGCTGTCCGGGCGGCACCGGCTGCCCGTTGATCTCGTAGTTCCCGTCGTCCAGAATGTTGAGCACGATCTGGGCGGACGGCGCGTTCGAGGCCGAAGCGGTCTCGAGCGGCGGGACCTGAACGTCGATCGCCATGCGGGCCAGGGGCTGCGAAATCATGAAGATGATCAGCAGCACCAGCAGAATGTCGATCATCGGGATGACGTTCGGTTCGGCGCTGATTCCGCCGCCGCCGCCAACTGCCATTCCCATGGCTGCCTCCTATTCCTTCTTTTCGGTGGCCGCGAACAGGCCACCTTTCTGTTCGATTTCGGTGATCGCGGCCATCACGCGAACCCCGGCCCGACGGGCGACTTCCACCGCGTCCTGGATCTTGTCGAACTTGAGATCCTTGTCGGCCCGGAAGTACATGATCTTGTCTTCCGGACGGGCCGCGTAGATCGCGGTCAGCTGATCCTGCAGGACGTCGGCCGGGATCGGGTTTCCGTTGAGGAAATACGACCCGTTCTTGTCGATGCCGAGAATGACCTCACCCTCGCCCTCGGGGCGCTTGTCGAGGTTCTCGCCCTGCGGCATCGTGGCCTGGAACCCGTTCGCGATCAGCGGCGTCACGATCATGAAGATGATCAACAGCACCAGCATGATGTCGATCATCGGAATGACGTTTGGCTCAGCTCGAACGCTGGTTGAGCCCGCAGTCTCAACTGATGTGGCCACTGCCGCTCACCGCCTTCTGGGCCTGGAATTCCTTGGTGAAGATCGACCGGCCGAACTCGCTGCCCACGCTCTTGATCAGGTAGTCGATCAGTTCCTTGGAGCTGTAGGTCATCTCGACCGTGAGGTTCTCGATCTTGGTGGTGAAGTAGTTGTAGAACCACACCGCCGGGATCGCGACCAGGAGGCCGAGGGCCGTCGTGATGAGCGCTTCCGAGATGCCGCCGGCGATACCGGCCAGACCGCCCGACGCGCCGCCCGCGGACATCGCGTTGAAGGCCGTCACGATACCCATCGTGGTGCCCAGCAGACCGACGAACGGTGCGGTCGAGCCGACCGTGGCCAGGATGCCGGTGCCGCGCTTGAAGTCGGCCAGGGTGATGAGCATCTGCCGCTCGACCGCCCGCTCGGCCGAGTTGATGTCGGCGGCGGTGATGGTGGCCCGGTCACGGAGGAGGGGCTTGACCTCGGAGAGCGCGCCGCCGAGGACCTTGGCGACGTGGCTGCCCTGGTTCTTCTCGGCGAGGGCGATCGCCTGGTCCAGCTGCTCCTCCTGGATGGCCCGCGAGAACTGCGGCGCGAACTTCCGGGTGGCGCTGGTGCTCTTGCGGATCTTGATCAGCTTGCCGATCGCGACCGTGAGCGAGAAGAAGGACATGAACAACATGATCCACACGATCGCCCGGGCGAAAGTGTTGGCGTGCTCATACAGAGTCAGGATATCTACACCCATGGAACGCTCCTCGTGACGTTGGCTGGAGAACCCAGGCGATTAGGAACCGATCGTGAACGAAACCCGCTGCTGAACCAGCTGCCGTACCGCCTGGCCCTTGATCTTGGCCGGCTTGAACGTGGACCCGAGAATAGCATCCCGCGCCGGTTCTTCGAACGCTTTGTTGGTGCTCCGGAGGACCCGGAACGAGGACGGCTCGGCCTTGCCGTCGGTGCCGACGACGTACTGCACGTCGACGCTGCCCGCGATGCCGGCCTGCTGGAGCACGGGCGGATAGCGCGGCTTCTGGAAGTTGATCGGCTGGACCGGGTCGTCGACCTCGGCCTCGACGAACGTTTCGGTGGTGGACACCGGCCCGCTGCCGCCCACGACGCCGGCCGCGATGCCGCCCTCGACGCCCTTGCCGCTGAAGTCCTTGGCGTCGAAGCGCTCGTTCAAGTTGACCGGCGGAATGTCCTTCGGGATTTCCGTCGGCGGCATGACCGTCTGGAAGCCCATCGGCGGCGGGTTGGCCGTGACGATGGCGTCCGGTGGCGGGGTGGTCGGCGGCGGCGGCGGCGGCGGCTCGGGCGGTTTCAAGAACACCATCGTGGTGTCCTGGAGGATCTCTTTGAGAACCTCCTGCGCGCCCGCCGTTGCCTTGACCGCGCCGAAGACCAGGAGCACGTGCAACACCAGCGACGTGATCGTCTGGCCGAGGGTGCGGTTCTTTGGGGGCTTGGACTCGATCAGGTTTTCGAACATTCGTTGCCTCCGAAAACGGAAGTCAGCGCGACCTCACTGACTAATCAAGCGGACCCGGGTTGCGCCGGGCTGACCGCCAGATGACAAAACGATTACAGATCGATTAGATGGCCGGGTCCGAAGAGGGTGGATTCGGCCGCGGCAATGATACGGTAAAAACCGTTCCCCTGCCAGGGCGGCTTTGTACCGAGATCATCCCGCCGTGCGCCTCCGCAATCCACTTCGTGATCGCGAGGCCCAGACCGGTTCCCGTCCCGCCCGTCTCGCGGGAACGGGCCGGATCCGCCCGCCAGAACCGGTCGAAAATATGGGGTAGATCGCCGGCGGCGATCCCGATCCCGGTGTCGCTCACGACGAGCTGGATCGACGCCCCCTGGTCGACGAGTCCGACGCCGATCTCGCCCCGCGCCGGCGTATACCGCACGGCGTTGGTGGCCAGATTGAGCAGCAGTTGGCGGATTCGGGTCTTGTCGACCGGCAGCATGACCGGTACGTCGGGGATCTGGAGCCGGATCGCGAGTTCCTTGGCCTCGCCCAGAATCTGGGCCGTCTCCGCCGCCTCGCTGACAAGGTCCCGCAAGTCGGTCGGTTCCACGGCGAGCGGTGCCCGACCCTCGTCCGCCCGGGCGAGCGTGAGGAGACTGTCCACCAGCTCGGTCATCCGGTTGATCTCCTCGAGCGAGGCATCGAGCGGCTCGAGGCTTTCCGACGGGGTGGCGGGCCGGGTCAGCGCCCGTTCGACGCCGGTCCGCAGGACCGCCAGCGGCGTCTTGAGCTCGTGGCTCGCTTCGGCCACGAACCGTTGCTGCGCCGCGAAACTCTGCTCCAGCCGGGCGAACATCCCGTTCACCGCCTGCGAGAGCCGGGCGAGTTCGTCACTGCTCCCCGGGTTGACCGGCAGGCGCCGGTGAAGGCTCCGGCCGTCGGTGATGGCGGTCAGCTCGTCGATGGTGGATTCGAGCGGCTTGAGACTCGTTCGGGCGAGCCACGAGCCGATCAGGACCGACAGCACCAGCAGCACGGGGGCCGTGAGCAGCATCGACCGCGCCAGCGCGGACGGGCCGAAGGACACTTCGTCGAGGCTCGCGCCAACCAGCATCCAGCGAAGCCCCGGATCCGCCCCCGTCGCCGCCACCAGGTGGTAGCGAATCGCGGCCACCCCCGGCGCCACCGTCACCGTCCCGATGTTGCTTTCGGCTGCCTGGGCGAAGGCCACGTCCCGAAGCCGTTCGAACGCGCTGTCGGCCAGCCGCCCGGGCCGGCCGGCGGCGCCTTGTTCGTCACTGCTCGGATCGATGGTCAGCAGGATCGACCGGTCGGGGCCCAGCAGCAGGAGATAGTGGCCGAAGCTCCGGAACGTCTGCTGGACCGTTTCCACGACCGGCGGCAGCCGGCCGAACTGGCGCGAGTAGTCACGGATGACCCGGAGGGTCAGGTCCGCTTCCACCTCGAGGCGGTCGTCGAGTTCCTGGAAGTTGGAGGACCGGCGGTCGAGATAGAGAATCACGCCGAAGAGGGTGATCGAGAGCGCGAGCGCCCCGATGTACCCGACGGTGAGGCGTTGCCGGATCGAACGCACGGTCAGGCCTTGACCACGTACCCCACGCCGCGGACCGTGTGCAACAGCTTCTTCTCGTGGCCGGCGTCGAGTTTCTTCCGGAGCCGGTTGATCACCACGTCGACGATGTTGGTGCCGGGGTCGAAGTGGTAGTCCCAGGCGTACTCGGTGATCAGCGTCCGCGACATGACCCGCCCCGGATGCCGGAGCAGGTACTCGAGCACGGTGTACTCCTTGGGCGTCAGGTCGAGCAGCTTGCCGCTCCGCCGGACCTCGCGGGTGGCCGTGTCGAGCTCGAGATCCCCGACGAGGAGCCGGGTGGACCGCATCTGCTGCGGCCGCCGGGCGATCGCCTCGACGCGCGCCAGCAGTTCCTCGAAGGCGAACGGCTTGGTCACGTAGTCGTCGGCGCCGGCCCGGAGCGCCTGGACCTTGTGGTCCACCGCGTCCTGCGCGGTGAGCACCAGGATCGGAATGGTGATCCCCCGGTCGCGGACGGTCCGGAGCACCTCGTACCCCGTCATCCCGGGAATCCGGAGGTCGAGGATCACCAGGTCGTAGTGCCCGCCGGAAATCAGCCGGAGGGCCTCCATGCCGTCGTCGACCAGATCCGCCTGGTAGGACTGTTCCTCCAGTCCCCGCTTGACGTACTGGCCCACGATCCGATCGTCCTCGACGACCAGGATTTTCATGGTTCCTCCGTGACCGGGAACACCACCCGGAAGGTACTCCCGCGGCTGACCTCGCTCTCGACTTCGATCCGCCCGCCGTGGTCTTTCATGATGCCGTAGGCAATCGAGAGACCCAGCCCGGTTCCCTGCCCGGGCGGCTTGGTGGTGTAGAAGGGCTCGAACAGCTTCGGCAGCTCGCTTTTCGGGATCCCGCAGCCCGTGTCCTCGACCTCGATGGCGGCCTCCGCCCGGGCGGCCCGGCGGGCCCGGAGCGTCAGCCGGCCCCCGTCGGACATCGCGTCCACCGCGTTGAGCATCAGGGACATGAGCACCTGGATGATCAGCTCCTCGTTGGCCTCGACCGGAATCGAGGGCCCGAGTTCCGTCGTCACCGCCAACCGCTTGAACCGCTTGTGGTGCTTGAGGAGAAACAGCGTCCGGCCGATCAGGTCATTGAGTTCGACCCGCCGCTTGGGCCGGCCGGACGGATTGGGCCGGGCAAACTCCAGCAGACCATCGACAATCCGGGTGCTCCGGACGACTTCCTTGTCGATGATCTCGAGGTACTCCTTGACCGCGGGATCCGTCCCGGCGCCGAGCCGCGCATCCGCCGCGGCGGCGCAGGCCGAGATGGTGGCAAGCGGGTTGTTGATCTCGTGCATGACGCCGGCGACGAGCTGCCCCAGGGCCGCGAGCTTCTCCTGCCGGATGATCTGCTCCTGCACCCCGCGCGACTCCGTCACATCCTCGCCGATGGTGATGACGTGGGTGATCTCCTCGCCGTCGAGGCGCATCGGGTGGCGCGACATCAGGTAGACGCGGCGCTCCCCGCCCTGCTCCACCTCGGTCTCGACCCGAACGCTCGCCCCCGTGGCGAAGACCCGGTCGAATTCCGCCTTGAGCTCCTCAGCGGGCTGCCGGGTCAGCACGTCGAACACCGCGCGACCCACCACCTCGTCCCGGCGGAGGCCCTGCGTTCCGGTCTCCCGCTTCCGGTTCCAGAACTGAATGCGATAGGCCCGGTCGATCACGTAGAGGCCGACCGGCAGGCTGTCGATGACGAGACCGGTAAACCGGCGCTGCTCGGAGATTTCCCGGGACCGGCTGGCCACCTCGAGGGCGAGATCCTCGGCCAGGGTCATCGCGTCGAGGAACGGTGCCAGGAGATTCTGGAGCACGTCCACTACGGCGGGCATCACTTCGGGCGCCCCGGGTGTCGGCTCGAGTTCGAGCACCCCGAGACGCAGCCCGGCGTGGGTCAGGAGGACCCGGCTCGCCCCAACGGGCGCCGCCGGGAGGTACTCGAGGCCGGCGGCCAGCGCCACCCGATGCGGCGCGGCCACGCCGCTGCAGCGGTTCGTGCTGGCCTCGCGCCGCCAGATGCAGACCGACCGAAGCCCGAGCCCGTGCTGCAGCGCTCCGGCTACCGACGCGAGGGTATCCTCCGGCGGGAGCCCGCTGTTGAGGATGCGCGCTACGCGGCCCAGCAGTTCGAGGGCCGTGCCGCCAAGGAGGTTTGTCATGACCTTCCGGAACTTAACGCGCGCCCCGCCGCCGGGAAGCCGGAGGGTCAGCCCTCCAGATAGAACGTGACCTCGTGCTCCGAGGCCAGCGTGAAAATGGCCTCCGCCCCCTGCAGCGGGACCTCATCCACGGTGACCCGGCCGACCAGCCGCTCGCCACCCAGGGCGATCCGGACCGCCAGCGGCGGCCCGAACATCGCCGCCAGCCGCACGGTGACCCACTCGGCGCGGTTCCGGACCTCGAGGTCGATCAGGGTCCGGTAGGCCCGGAGGCGCCGGACCCGGAAGGTCTTCCACTCCTCCGGCACCCGGAGCGCCAGTTCCAGCCGCCCGCCGATTCCGTCCAGGCGGGCGCCGAGGAGGCCGCCCACCAGGTGGCCCAGGAACGCCTCCGGATCGAGCAGGTGGGGGTCCCGAACCCGGTCCCAGCGGCGGGCGTCCTCGAGCAGCTCATCCGCCTCGCCGTCCGGGCGCTCGAATCCGTCCGAGGCCGGGAGCGGCGCCGAGGTGGCCGGATCCACGCGCAAATGTCCCCCGACTCGTTCGATGGCCCAGGCAACCGCCCGGTTCAACGACGCGTCGGGGGACTCGACCGACGGAAAATGGCGCCCGCGTTCAGCCAAGCGCGGCGATCTGGGCCAGCAACTCCCCGTTCTCGCGCCGGTGACCGAGTTCCGCCTCTTCATGAACCCAGCGAACCACGCCGGTCCGGTCGATCAGGATGTAGGCCCGGCTGCTGTGGAACTTGTCCTCGATCAGGGTACCGTAGCTCCGGGAGACGTCCCGCTTGAAGTCGCTCAGGAGATCGACCGTGATGTTCTCGGCCTTCTGGTACGCCTTGAGGGTGGGTACCGAATCACAGCTGATCGGCAGTACCACGGTCCCCGCGGCCGCGAAGCGGTCGTAGTCCTCGCTGAAGGCGCAGACCTCGGCGGTACAGGTCCGGGTAAAGGCCAGCGGGAAGAACGCGAGCAGCACGTTCTTCCCCCGGAGGGCCGACAGCGTCACCGGCGTCCCGGCGGTGGACGCCAGCGTGAAATCCGGGGCCGGAGCCCCGACGGTGGGCAGCGCCATGTCAGCTCTTGAACCGCTTGCCCACGACGTTCCAATTGACGGTGTTCCACCAGGCGCCGAGATAGTCGGCCCGCCGGTTCTGGTACTTGAGGTAGTAGGCGTGCTCCCAGACGTCGCACCCCATCAGGACCGACTTCCCGTCCATCACCGGGCAGTCCTGGTTCGGCGAGCTCTCGATCGAAAGCGCCGAACCGCTCTGGACCAGCCAGGCCCAACCGCTGCCGAAGCGGCCCATGCCGGCCTTCTGGAACTGCTCCTTGAACTGGGCGAAGCCGCCGAAGGCCGAGTTGATCGCGCCGGCGAGCGCACCGGTGGGCTCGGACGGGCCGCCCGGTGCCATGATCTCCCAGAACAGCGTGTGGTTGTAGTGCCCGCCGCCGTTGTTGCGGACGGCGGTACGGATCGCCTCCGGCACGTCGGTCAGCTTGCCGATCAGCGCGTCGATCGACAGGGCATCCAGCGCCGGATAGTCCTTCAACGCGTTGTTCAGGTTGGTGACGTAGGCGGCGTGGTGCTTGTCGTGATGGATCCGCATCGTCTGCTCGTCGATGTGCGGCTCCAGGGCGGTGTAATCGTAGGGAAGCGGCGGAAGAGTATGGGCCATGGACACGCTCCGAACTCGGGAAACAGAATTCCGACTAACGAACATGGAATTGCGAATTCCAATAATGGCGACGCCAAGCGACTGAAGCAACGGTCTCCGGCCGATTCGTTCCGTCATTGCGACCTGACCGTGAAGCGGATCAACACGCCCTCGACGAATTCGGCTTCGATCAGCCGGTCGGCGGCGCGATAGCGGGAGACGCTCACCTGAAGCGAGCCCTCCATCCGGCGGTCGATCGTCTCCGGGCGGCCGAAGAGCTCATCGACTTCCTCGACCGTGAGGCCTTTGTGCAGGGCCGCGAATGGATCGGCCGGCCGGCGGTCCCCTTCCCCGTAGAGCCCCGGACGGCTGGCGGTGGCCTCGAGAACCGGCGTGAAGTCCACGTAGTCCGCCAGCGCCCGCATCACGCCGTCCGGCGTCATCGCCTCCGGCGGCACCTCGGGCCGGAACCGGATGTTGAACCGGGAACCACCCTCGGTGCGCCGCTGGCGGATGTTGGCCTCCTTCAGCTGCCGGGCCTGTTCCGCCTGGGTCCGGTTGGCGGCGTCGATCCGCTGCCGCTCCTTCCGAAGCCCGTCGAGTTCTTCCTGGGCCTTCTTCTTGTCGGCACCGCCCAGGACCGGGACCTGTTTCTCGAGGGTCTTCTCCCGTTCCGTCTTCTGGGCCGACGGGACCGACACGCCGCCGGTTTCGTCGCCGAAGGTGCCGTAGCCGCCCCCGCCCAGCTGGAACTCGATCAGGTCCTTCTTGATCTTGAGCTTGGTGATCAGTACTTCCTCGCCCCGGCGGATGGCGGTGCCGTACTGCTTGAGGCGCCGGGCGTGCTTCGGAAAGTCCACGGGCTGCGACGTGCCCGGATAGACATCGACGCCGTCTTCCGTGCCCGGCATCTCGAGCTTGACGAGAACCGTTTTGCCCTCGAAGTAGCGCCGGAGCACGTCCTCCGACTGGGCGGCGAGGGGCGCAGCAGCAACGAGGGCGGTGAGTCCTGCCAGGACGACGCGCATGAGGCCTCCTAGGAAACCGACTTGCGATCGAGCTGATCGATCGTCTTCGTCGACGCCGGCCGTTCCTTGCGGAGCCGGGCCGACACTTTCTCCGCCGTCTCGATCACCCGCAGCACGTTCTCACCGGCCAGCTTCCGCAGATCGTTCTCCGACCAGCCCCGGCGCGCCAACTCGGCGAAGAGCGCCGGGAACGTGCTCACGTCCTCGAGCCCTTCGATCGTGTCCTCGATCCCGTCGAAGTCGCTGCCGATCCCGAGGTGATCGACGCCGGCGACCTTGCGGATGTGCTCGATATGGTCCGCCACCTCGCCCAGGGTGACCTTGGGCGCCGGGTTGGCCCGGTCCCAGGCCGCGAGTTCCTGGTTCACCCGGGCCGCGTCGTTCCGGTACTGCTGGCGGAGAGCGGTCTGCCGGGCCGCGCGGTCCTGGTCGTGCTGCCGGAGGCGCGGCGAGATGAACGAGGTGACGAAGGTGACCATGACCACGCCGCCGTTCTTCGGGAGCCGGGCCAGAATCGAGTCCGGCACGTTCCGCGGATGGTCCACGATGGCCCGGGAGGAGCTGTGCGAGAAGATGACGGGCGACTCGGTGACCGTGAGCGCGTCGCTCATCACCCCCGGCGACACGTGCGAGAGATCCACCAGCATCCCGAGCCGGTTCATCTCGCGGACCACCTCTTCGCCGAACGGGGTCAGTCCCTGGTGCGCCGCCTTGTCGAGGGCGGCGTCGGCCCAGTCGAGCGTCACGTTGTGCGTGAGGGTCATGTACCGGGCGCCGAGGGCGTAGTAGGCCCGGAGCGCGCCGAGGGAGTTCTCGATAGCGTGGCCGCCCTCCATCCCGAGCATCGAGCCGATCCGGCCTTCGGCAAACGACTGGCGGAGGCAGAGGGCCGTCTCGCAGAACTGGAGCTTGTCGGGATACCGCTCGATCACCCGGCGGGCAATGTCGATTTGCTCGAGCTGGACCCGGGCAAAGCCCGAATCCTTGATCTCACCGGGGATGTAGACCGACCAGAACTGGCCGCCAAGCATGCCCTTGGCCAGCCGGTCGAAATCGGTCATGCCGGGTGCCTTGCGGCGGAGATCGTAGCCCACCACGTCGGTGGCGAGCCCCGACTTGTCCTCCCGGATCCGCCACGGCAGGTCGTTGTGGCCGTCGATCAGGGGCGTCGTGCTAAGAACTTTCCGGGCCAGGGCCAGAAACTGGTCGTTGGCCTGCGCCAGAGCGGCGTCGAGCGGCAGGGCCAGGGCGAGGAGCGGGAGGAGGAGGCGGCGCATGGAGCAATCCCGGGCTGGAGAGGCAAATCGGCCGAACAAGCCAATGTAGCCCCCCTGCGTTCGGGGGTAAAAGCCGGGTGGCCGGCGGTCTGCCGTTGAACCGTCGGCGCCATCCCGGGATCCGGCGATATCGCCCCGTGGACGTGTTCGGGCAGGATCGCCTCGAAAGGACCACGACCGAATGCCCGCCGGCCGAACCTACCCCTCGCCCTCAACTCCTTCGCGCAGAATCCGGTCGAGCGCAATCCCGGAACGGCGCAACTGCGTTCGCCGCCCGTAGTAGTACGCGGTACCCACCGCGACCACGACCAGGTAGCCGGCGGACACGGCAAGGTTGTCCAGCACGCCAAGCAGGAAGAAGGCTGCCGAGGTCAGGATCAGGCCGACCGCGGCCGCCACCCGCGCCGCCGGGGCCAGCCGGAAGCCGGCCCGGCCCCACGCCTCCGGCAGCCGCCGAGGCAGCCCGAGCAGGGTGACACCCATCGAGATCTGCCACAGCATCACGCTCATCACCGCCACCATCGCATACTGGCGGATCGTGCCACCGAAGAGCACGCTCACCAGCGCGAGTCCGCCGATCAGCAGGATGGCCCGGGCGGGGACCCCGGCCTGGTTCCGGGCCCCCAACCCGGCCGGAAAGACTTCGGCGCGCGCCATCGCCAGCAGGTCGCGAGAATGGATCAGCAGCATCCCGTTGATCGAGGTCACCGAGGCCAGCACCGCCGCGATCGCGATCGCGCCCCCCACCCACGCCGGCAGGAAGACCTCGGCGGCCCGGGCCACCGGGGCGGCCGGGTCTGCCACTGACAGCCACCGCAGCCCCGCGGGGATCGCCGCGGCGACGAGGAGGTAGGCCGAGAGGACCACGAGAAAGGAAAACAGCATGGCGCGGGGAATGGTGCGGTCCGGCTCGCGAATCTCGCCGCCGATCTCGGTGATCACGGTGACACCGGTGTAGGAAAAGAACGCGAGGACGGCACCGCTCAGGACGGCCCCGCCGCCGTTCGGAAACACCGGCTGGAGCAATTCCGGCCGGGCGTTCATTACCCCGGCCAGGCCGAACACCACCATCACGGCCAGGAAGCCCAGGGTCATGGCCGCCTGCACCGACACCGCGAGCCGGACCGTGGTGAGATTGAGGGCGACGCAGGCCGCGACCGCCACCACGGCGACGACCCGCCGGTCGGCGTCGGGAAGGAAGTAGGCGACGTAGTCGGCCAGTCCGAACGCGACGAGCGAGATACCCACGATGACCGCGACGAGGATGACCCAGGTCCCCATGAACCCGGCGAGCGGCGCCACCACCCTGGCAGCGGCGACGTTGACGCACCCGCTCACCGGGACCGCACTGCCCAGCACCGCGCCGACCAGGCAGGAGATCGCGGCGACAGCGCCCGCCAGGAGGTAGGATACGACGACCCCCGGCCCGGCCGACGCGGCCAGCTGGCCCGGCAGGATGAAGATCGAGGCCCCGACCACGTAGCCGACCAGCGTGAACACGGCACCCCACAGCCCGATGGTCCGGGTCGTCTGGCTCATCGCATCTCCTGGTGAAATCGGCGGTGGGAGAGCTTCGCCTGTCAGAACCGGGGCGGCAAGCCCAGGTCGGCGGTTGACAAGGATAACATAACGATCGTTATTTTCGCCATGACCGAATCTACCGTGGTCGTCGAGCGGATCGACCCCGCCGTCGCCCTGGTCCGGTTCAACCGGCCGGAGCGCCTCAACGCCTTCGACGACGCCTCCCTCGAGCGGCTCCACGCCCAGCTGGGCGCGTTCGCGGCCGACCCGACCCTTCGGGCGGTGATCTTCACCGGCGCCGGCCGGGCCTTCTCCGCCGGGGCGGACCTCAAGGCAATGCAGGCCCGGACCCAGGCGGAAACGCCGGTGCGCCAGGCCGTGGCGGGCCTGCAACTCTACCAGGACGTGACGCGGCGGATGGTGGACAGTCCCGTCGTGTTCATCGCGGCCCTCAACGGCATCGCGGTCGGGATCGGGGCGGAGCTGGCGCTGGCCGCCGACATCCGGATCGGCTCGCCGGCGGCCGAGTTCATGCTCACGGAGGCCAAGCGGGGGCTGTTCCAGACCAACGGGGTCATGCACTTCCTGCCGCGGGTAGTGGGCCACGGCCGCGCCGCTCAGTGGCTCCTCACCGGGGAACGGGTCGGGGCCGACCGGCTGCTCGAGGCCGGGTTCCTGACCGAGATCGTGTCCGGCGACCTGCTCGAGCGGGCCCGCGAACTGGCCCTCACCGTCGCCGGGAACGCGCCGATCTCGGTGCGCCTGATCAAGCGGCTCCTCCGCCGGACCTGGGAAGTGGACCTCGAAGCGATGCTCCAGTACGAGATCGACGGCATGCTCGCGTGCATGTCCAGCGACGACATCGAGGAGGGTCTTCGGGCCTTCTTCGAAAAGCGCCCGCCGCGGTGGCAGGGGCGCTGAACACCCGGGCGCGGCCCGAAGGAGTCCGGATGCGATCCCTGCTCTTCTCCCTGCTCCTCGTTCCGGCCCTCGCGGCCGCACAGCAGCCCGAGCCGCTCCAGAGCTGCACCGCGCCGGCCGTCCGCGACTCCGCCGTGGTCCGCACCTCGGTGTACGTCACGATGCCGGACGGCGTCCGCCTGGCCGCCGACGTCTATCTGCCGGCCGCGCGCGGCGCCGACCGGCTCCCGACGATCCTCGTCTCCACCCGGTACTGGCGCGCGGCCCAGGGCCAGGGGCTCGGCCCCAACGAGAAATTCTGGATCTCGCGGGGGTACGCGTTCGTGTACGCGGACGTCCGCGGCACCGGCGCGTCCTTCGGGCAGTGGTACTACCCGTGGTCGGCGCAGGAGGTCGAGGACCTGGGTAACCTGGTGCGCTGGATCGCCGGACAGCCGTGGTCGGACGGCCAGGTCGGCTCGATCGGAACCTCGTACACCGGCAACACCGCGCAGCTCGTGGCCGCGTCCAACGTGCCGGCGGTCAAGGCGGTGGTGCCCCGCTTCATGGATTTCGATGCCTACGCCGACCTGACCTACCCCGGCGGGGTCACCAACGAGATGTTGATCCGCGACTGGGGCACCATGGTCCACGCCATGGACATGAACAAGGTGCCGCAGGCCCCGAACGGCGTCCGTCGCGTGGACGCCGACAGCAGTGGCGCGCTGATCGCCGCCGCGGTGCGGGATCACCAGGGCAACCCGCCGCTCAATACCTCGATGACCGGGATCGTGTTCCGCGACGAGGTCGTCCCGGCCTTCGGCGGGGCCACGAACGACCAGTACGGCACCTATCGCTACCGGGAGCCGATCGAACGGTCCGGGGTGCCGATCTTCGGCTGGGCCAGCTGGCTCGACGCGGGCACCTCCCAGGGTGCCCTCAACCGGTTCCTCAACTGGAGCAACCCGCAGATCCTCGTGATCGGCCCCTGGAGCCACGGCGGCGGGTTCCACACGAGCCCCTTCCGCCCGGCGAACACCCCGACCGAGCCGACCTCGGCCGCGCAGACGGAGCAGGCGGCCTGCTTCTTCGATCAGTACCTCAAGGCCCGCTCGGCGGGCATGACGGGCAAGCGCCTGATCTACTACACCCTGGGCGAGGAGCGGTGGAAGGAAGCCGCGGCCTGGCCGATCCCGGGTACGACCCAGGAACGGCTCTGGTTCAACGCCGGAGGCACCCTGACCCGCCGGCGGGCGCCGCGGCCCGGGCGCGATCGCTATCAGGTGGACTTCGACCTCACCACGGGGACCGACAATCGCTGGGCCACGCAGCTCGGCGGCCAGGATGTCGTGTATCCGGAGCGCTCGGCGGCGGACGCGCGGATGCTTACCTACACGACGCCGGCGCTGGACCGGGACCTCGAGGTCACCGGGCAGGCCGTCGTGACGCTCACGGTCGTATCGTCCGCGACGGACGGCAACTTCTTCGTCTACCTCGAGGACGTCGGCCCTGACGGGAAATCGACGTACGTGACCGAGGGCATGCTGCGGGCGATCCATCGGAAAGTCTCCACCGCCGTGCCGCCGTACCGGACGACGTACCCGTACCACACCTTCGGTCAGGCGGACGCGACCCCGCTCCGCCCGGGCGAGCCGGCCACGCTCACGTTCCAGCTCCTGCCGACGTCGGTGCTGTTTCGGGCGGGCCACCGCATCCGGCTGGCGATCGCCGGTGCGGACAAGGACACCTTCATCCGGGTCCCGGCCGCCGGTGACGTGGCGATTGCAGTCCAGCACGGCGGGCCGCGCGGATCGTTCATCGACCTGCCGGTCGTCCCGCGGCCGTAACGACAACGGGGCCGGCATCGAGCCGGCCCCGGTTGCCGCATCGCGTGCGTTGGGAGAGGCGCCAGAGCCAGGCACCACTGGCGGCCGAGTTCAGCCGGCCGGGCGTTTCGGCCGGCGGGCCGCCGCGGCAGCCTATTCCTTCTTCTCCACCGTGCCGAGATCTTCGCGCAGCTCGAGGTGCGCCTCGACCTCCGGCCGGGTCCGCCAGGCGTCCCGCATCTCCTTCCGCGCAAACAGCTCGAGCTGGTCGCCGATGTGCTTCGAGCCGGGCTGGGTCGAGTTGCCGTAGGCCGTGAGCACCTTGGCCCGGACCGGCCGGGAGAACTCGACGGCCTGGTAGTAGGTGTCGCCCGCCAGGTAGCGGAACTTGCCGTCCGTGTCGCGATCGTAGTAGGCCACCCGGAACACGCCGAACGGATCGCCGGCGGCACCGTTGCCCGGCAGGTCCTTGCCGCCGTACCGGAGCCGCATCACGTCGCCCCAGGGCACATCGAGCGCGCCGAAATCCTTCTCCACCTGTTTCGCGGCCGCGCTCAGCGCCAGCGCGGCCACGGCGGGATCCGCGAGGCCGGACGGCGTGCTCAGCGCCTGGTCCAGGCGCCACGGATTGGCAAAGGGGTTCCCGCGGGTCCGCTGGAACACCTCCTGGACCCAGAACTGGAACAGCACGGCACCGCGGCTCGTGGCTTCCGCCTGACGATCCCAGGCGTCGAGCACGTCGGCCGCGCGGCGGGCGTCGCCGTCACCGCGGGAGCGGGCGGCGGCGAGCAGGTCCGGCAGGATCCGGTCGGCCAGGAGCATCCGGGTCGAGTGCTTGTAGGCCACGAGTTCGTCGAGCGTCACGCTCGAATCCGCCAGCTGCAGCGTGGCCGACTGCTGCGGCCGCATCCCCATGACCCGGGGGGCGAGGTAGGCCGGGAAGGAGTCCGGGTTGAACACCAGCGGCCAGGTCGTCGTCCAGGGCGGATCGTTGGCGTTCTGGAGCCAGTGGGTTGGCGGATCGGTGATGTGCGGCAACTGGTCGTAGGGCAGCATGTCGTTCCAGACGAGCGCGGAGCTGTCGCCCGGCACCGGGCCGCTCCAGTAGCCGAAATCGCCCCGGCTCCGGCGCGGGGTCTTGCCGCCGAAGAAGTAGTAGATGTGGCCGTCCTGGCTTGCCGCCACGATGTTGAAGAAGGGGATGTGAATCTCCTTCACCAGCCCCTCGAACTCGGCCATGCTCTTGGCGCCACCCATCTTCCACCACTGTTCCGAGCTGAGCGGATCGTCGATCCCGGCCACCCGAACGGCGAGCGCGGTCCGGGCATCTTCCTGGATGACCGGACCGTGGACCGACTCCTTCACCTGGATCGTGTCGGGCCGGAGGGATCCGTCCGGCTGGCGAACCTGAATCACCTCGGTCCGGGTGACGAACGGCTGCTCGGTGCCGTCGAACCGGTAGCCGGTGCCGGTCTTGGTGAGCCGATAGACGTCGGCACCGTCCTGGGTGTTCACGGTGTGCGACCACCCGACGTAGTCGTTGAAGCCGATCGCGGGCGTGGGCATCCCCACCAGGGTGGTGCCGTAGAAATTCCGGTCCGGGGTGACCTGATGCGCCTCGAAGAAGAGGTACAGGTCCGCCCAGAGGAGGTGCGGATTGCCGAGCAGCAGCGGGTTGCCGGAGGCTGACCGCTTCGGCCCGATGGCCCACATGTTCGAGCCAGGGCGGAAGTCGTTGTCCATGTTGTCCGGCACCTGCACCTGGCCGAAGAACATGAAGAGATAGTTGATGATCTTCTGCCCGTGAGCGATCACGTCGGTGGCCGTGACGGGCAGGACCACCTTGACGCTGTCGGCGATCGCCTCGGGGTGCGCCTCCGCGTACTCGTTGATGCCCGCCGCGAACGCGGTCAGGTTGTCGCGGTACGCCGGGTCGAGCTTCTGATACCAGTCGGCGGCCCGCGCGGGAATCCCCATGGTCCGGACGAACCGGTCGTTCCGCTGGTTTGCGACCCCCCAGTACTCCGCCGCGCGGCCCCGCGCCTCGGCGTAGAGCTTGAGGATCAGGTTCCCGTGCGCCTCGGCCTGCGCGTAGCCGAAGGCGCGAAACGCCTCGGCGTCGGTCGGGGCGTAGATGTGGGGCACGCCCCAGGTGTCCCAGAGGATCTCGGTCCGGGTGGGCGCGTCGGTGCCGCCGCACGCCGCCAGCAGTCCGAGCAGGGGTAACAGCAGACGACGCATGACGGTTCTCCTCACTCGGACCACTGATGGTCCTTGAAACGTTCCCGAAGGACTTTCTTGTCGAATTTGCCTACGCTGGTCTTCGGCACGGCCTCGATGAACACCACGTCGTTCGGCAGCCACCAGGTGGCGAACCGGTCCTTGATCGTGGCGATCACCTCGCCGGGGGTGAGTTCCATCCCGGGCTTCGGCACCACGCAGGCCAGGGGCCGCTCGGTCCATTTCGGATGGCTGACGCCGATGACCGCGGCCTCCGCCACTTTCGGGTTGAGCATGATGGCGTTCTCGAGCTCGACGCTCGAGATCCACTCGCCGCCGCTCTTGACCACGTCCTTGGTACGGTCCACCAGCTGGACGAAGCCTTCCGGGTCGATGTTGGCCACGTCGCCGGTCCGAAACCAGCCGTCCTGGAAGGACGCCGGACTGCGGTCGTCGTTGTAGTAGGAGGACGAAATCCAGGGCCCGCGCACCTGCAGTTCGCCGAAGGCTTTCCCGTCGTGGGGCAGCGGCTTGCCCTGTTCGTCCACGATCCGGACCTCGACCAGCGGCACCGGCACGCCCTGCTTGAGCCGGTAGGCCAGCTGTTCGCCGTACGGCAGGTCTTCCTGATGGGGCTTGAGCTTGCAGATCGTCCCGATCGGGGCGAGCTCGGTCATGCCCCAGGCGTGGGTGATCCAGACGCCGAAGTCCTTCCGGAACCCTTCCATGAGGCTCTGCGGGCAGGCCGCGCCGCCCACCGCGATCGACCGCAGGCTCGAGACGTCGTGCTCTTCCTTGTGGTCCCGAAGGTACTGGTAGAGGCCGCCGATGATGGTCGGTACGCCGCCGACGAAGGTCACGCCTTCGCCATCGATCAGCTCGGCGATGTCCTTCGGCTGCATGAACGGGCCCGGCCAGACCATCTTGGAGCCCGTCATCACGCCTGCATACGGAAAGCCCCAGGCGTTGGCGTGGAACAGCGGCACAATGGCGAGGGTCGAATCCTCGGCGCTCATGCCGAGGAGATCCGAGGCGACCTGCATCAGGGTATGGAGGACGACGGCCCGGTGGGAATAGACCACACCCTTCGGATTCCCCGTCGTGCCCGAGGTGTAGCACATCCCCATCGCGTCGTTTTCGTCGATGTCCGGATACCCTTCGGCCGGCGTGGCCTCGGCCAACAGCTGCTCGTAGTCCAGTCCGACGGCCGGATCGACGGGGGCGCCGTCGTCCGGATAGACGATCACGTGCTCGAGCGATTTGAGCTGGGATCGCACCTTGTTGAAGGCGGGGAGCAGGGTCGCGTCCACGCAGATCACCTTGTCCTCGGCGTGGTTCGCGATGTAGGCCACTTGATCGTGGTGGAGCCGGATGTTCAGCGTGTGGATCACCGCCCCCATGCAGGGCGCCGCGAAGTAGGTCTCGAAATGGCGATAGGAGTTCCAGGCGAAGGTGCCCACCCGGTCGCCCTTCCCGACGCCGAGCCGGGCCAGCGCGGTGCGAAGCCGGTCGACGCGGTCCACGTACTCCCGGTAGGTGTACCGATGCATCCCGGCCGGCGTCCGGCTGACGATCTCGCGGCGGTGCAGCATCCGCGCCCGATCGAGCAGGCTGGGCAGGGTGAGCTGGTAGTCCATCATCAGTCCGCGCATCCGGGTCTATCCTCCTGGACGAGTGCTATGGGGCGGCGGAACGGGCGGCCGGTCCGGCCGACCCCGAGACCGGCCTAACGCTGTTTCGCGAACGTCTCGGCGTCCTGCAGGAACCGGTCGAGGGTCGTCCGCTCGAGAATCCGGCCCCGGGTCACGACGCTGATCACCTTCCGGACGTTGGCAATGTCCGCCAGCGGGTCGCCGGCCAGCAGGACCAGATCCGCCACATTGCCCACGGCAATGGTGCCCTCGTGCTCCCGGCCCATGGCCTGGGCCGGATTTCGAGTGGCGGCCTGGATCGCCTCGAGGGGGGTGAGCCCGATCTCGACGAGCAGTTCGAGTTCCCAATGGAGGCTGAAGCCCGGCACCAGGGGTACCACCGGCGTGTCGGTACCGGCGAGGAACCGGGCCTTGGCCCGGACCAGCTCCCGGTACTCGGCCTTGGTCTGCTCCCAGGCGGCGCGGCCCGCGGCGATCTCGGCGGCGGTGGGGTTGGCCGACGGCGGCAGGCCTTCGTCGTACTCGAGCACTTCCTTCGGCGCGAACCGGAGTTCGGGCGGTTCCCGGACCGCCCGCTCGTTCCGCCGGGCCATCGACATCAGCACCGTGAGGGTGGGCGTGAACCAGACGTCCTTCGCGGCGGCCCGCGCGGCGAAACCGGCCGCCGTGGCCGAATCGTAGGATGCCAGGGCGGAGTCCCGGGCAGCCAGCCTGAGGTCGAACAGCGGCCCGATCCGGGCGCGGTCCCCGGCGCGAGCCACGTACCGGGCCGACGCCGCCTCGAGCCAGGCCACGAGTTCCGGCCCGCGGCTCGAGTTGGCCAGGGCGATGCCGAAGTCGTGCTCGATGGTACGCTGGCCCGAGTCGATGGCCTCCGCGGCCGACACGCTGTCGGGAACGTGGCCCACCACGGGGAGGCCGCGACTCCGCGCGGCGCGGAGAATCTCGAAGTAGGCGGCCCGCGGCGTCAGCGAGTGGACCTTGATGAAGTCCACGCCGGCCTTGGCCAGCGTGTCGACCGCCTGCCCGGCCTCGGCCGGTGTCGGTACCGAGATCCGGCCGGATCCGACCTGGCGAGTAACGAGCGGTGCATCCAGCACCGGACCTGCCATCAGAATCGTCGGACCGAGCAGCCGGTTGAACCGGGTTTCCTGCCGCAGGTATCCGACCCGGTCGAGCACGCCGCCGACATCGCGAATCGTGGTGACGCCGTTGGCGAGGAACAGGGGCAGCGCCCGCTCCTGATAGCCGAACAGGTGGGCGTGACTGTCCCAGAGCCCCGGAATCAGGTAGAGCCCGTTGCCGTCGATCCGGCTCGCCACCTCGCCGAGCGGGGTGGAGCCCGTCGGGCCGACCGCCACGATCCGGTCGCCCGAGACCGCCACGGTCATGCCCGGCCGGGCGCCGCCGTCGGTGCCGTCGATCAGGGTGACGTTCTCGATGACCAGCGAGGCGGCCGGGCCCTCGCCCGTGCCGCACGCCGCCACCGCCGCGAGTACGGCGATCCCCCACCCCGCCCGAAGCCGGCGTCCCATGCGCATCCTCGTTACCGTGGCCGATCCCAGAAGTTCACCGGCTTCGTGTCCTGGCGGTACATCTCCGGCACGAACCAGTAGGTGTCGCCGTAGGCCCGCTGGCGGGGCCAGACCTCGTCGAGCGACCCGGCATCATACAACGTTCCGGCCTTCATCACGTACCGGATGCTGGCCGTCTGCCGGATGTCCACGAGCGGGTTGCCGTCGAGGACCATCAGGTCGCCCAGCTTGCCTACCGTGATCGAGCCGAGGTCCGCCTCCATGCCGAGGAACCGGGCCCCGTGCATCGAGGCGATCTCGAGGGCCGTCATGTTCCCCGTGGCCTTGGCCGCCATCCAGACGTCCCAGTGCGAGCCCAGCCCCGCCTGCTGGCCGTGCGACCCGACCGCCGAGTATCCCCCCGCCGCCACGATATCCGCGATCTGCTGGGCGATGATGTCCTTCGAGTAGTCGGTCACCGGCCGCGTGATGAAGCGGCGGGTGTGGGGAATCAGCTGGCGCCACGGCACCCAGTGCTGCTGCTTGGGGTCGAGCCAGATCGGGCTTTCCTGCCAGAAGTACTCCTCGTTCCAGGCGCCGTACCCGCTCACCAGCGGCGTGTGGGAATAGAAGTAGCCGGCCCGCCCCAGAAAGGTCGTGACGTCACCGTACAGCGGCGACTGCACCGTCACGTGCTCACCGCCGGTGTGGCCGTCCATGACCATCCCGAGCTTGTGGTTGAGGTCCATGCTGCCTTCCGCCGTGACCCGCATCCCTTCCTGACGGCCGGCATCCACCGCCCACTGCCGCTGCTGCCGGGTCGGCTGGAGGTACTGCTTGAGGAGGACCGCCCCCCACGACATCCGGCGCCGGACTTCGCTCACGGCCAGGTCCCGGCTCGTCACGTCGTTGGTGCCCGGCGAGTCGCCCGCGGTGAGGGCTTCGGCCACGCTGAAAACCCGCGGTCCGATGGTCTCGCCCGCCTCAATCAGCTCGGCCGTCGGAAAGGCGGCCGTCGAGATCGTCGAGGGATCGCTCGTCGTGGTAACCCCGTAGGCGAGGTAGATGGCCGTTTCGAAGTCGTGCCGCGGCATCATCCCGAAGTGCTCCCGGTGGTGATGCGCATGCATGTCGATCCAGCCCGGAATGATGGTCTTGCCCGACACGTTGACCACCCGGTCCGCCCCGCGGGTGGAGCAGGACCCGACGCAGGTGATCCGGCCGTCCTTCACCACCACCGTGCCGCGGGCGATGACCCGCCGGTCGTCGAGGGTCACGATCCGGGCACCGGTGAGCGCGATGGTCCCCTGTGCCACTGCCCGCGGGGCGGTGAGGCGTACGGTGACCGTATCGGTCCGGTTGGCCGCGACGTCGTGGCTCATCGCCCGGTTGGCGCTGCCGAAGTCCACGACGGAGGCACTCCGCCAGCGGGGATAGAGGCCGCCTTCCGCCGAGAGCGGGCGGGCCGTGAACGCGCCGCCGACCTTGGCGATGAGCGGCACCTGGTCGCCGCTGCCGCCCGGCGGCAACGGGGCCAGGTAGACGTTGTTCCCCTGGTTGAATGCCACCCACCGTCCATCGGGCGACACGACCACGTCTTCGGCATTGCGGACGTTCGCGTGAATCTTCCGGTCGGTCCCGTCGAGCCGCACCGACGCCACTTCCACGCCGGCCAGCGGCGTGAGCCCGTCGCCGGGCCCGAAGATCTTCGACACGGCGTAGTAGAGCCGGCCGTCACCGCCCACCGACGGCCGGATCTCCGCGACCCCCGGCCCGAACCCGCCGCCGGCGGCCGCGATCTGGACGATGTCCGTCTCGGCGCCGCCCGCCGCCGGGATCCGGATCAGGTCGTAGTACGGATTCCGGGCCAGGCTCGAACCCCGCGCCGTGGCGCCCGCTCCCCGGGCCACCACGATCTCGCGCCCGTCCGGCGTCCAGGTCGGGTTGAGGTACTCGCCCGGTTCCGGCGTCAGGCGCCGCGGGGCACCACCGGCCGCCGCCGCCGCCACCCAGAGGGCGCCGCGGGCGCCGTCATCGACCGTCGTGAAGGCGATCTGGCTCCCATCCGGCGACCAGGCGGGCTGGAACTCGAGCGGCCCGAAGTCCGTTCCCGTGAGCCGCCGGGGCGCCCCGCCGGGCAACGACTGGAGGTACACGCGGCCCAGCGCCTGGAAGGCCAGCGTCCGGCCGTCCGGCGAGACCGTGGCCCACCGGATGAAGCGCACTTCGAAGGGGCCGTCACTGAGTTTGGTCGTCGCCAGGGCCTGCTCGGAGATGGTCCGGTCGACCCGGGCGGAAAACGGAATCGTGCTCACGGCGCCGCTCGCGACGTCCACCCGCCGGATCTTGCCCCCCTGATGGAGCACGATGCTCCGCCCGTCGGCTACCCAGCGATACCCGGGGTAGCTGCCGTTGATCGGGATGCTCTCCTCGGACAGGTCCATTTCGACCGGGTCCATGAGGAGGCGCTCGGTGCCGAAGCGGAGGTCGCGGATCCAGAGCGCCGAGCGGGGACCGAACCGCTGGCCGCGATACTCGAGCGTGCCGCCGGGCACCTTCCGCATGAACGCCAGGAACCGGCCGTCGGGGCTGGGCTCGGCGGCATAGGCGCCGCCGCTGGTGGCCCGGTCCTGCTGCGCCGACTCGCCCGCGGTGATCGGCCGGATCTCGCCGGTGCGGATGTCGTAGCGGCTGATCTGGACGGCGCCTTTGAGGACGTCGTCCTGGCCCCAGAAGCCCGTCGGCCGGGCCGTGTAGTTGTCGTAGTAGACGTAGCGGCCGTCGGCCGAGGTGCTGGGCCGCGACGGCATCTTGCCCGGCTCGCCCTTGACCAGATCGATGCCCTGCCCGCCGTCGCGATGGTAGAGCGCGAGGGATCGAGTGAAGCCCGCCATCTTCACCGCGATCAGGTACTGGCCGTCCGCCGTCCAGGCCGGCGACCGCATGACCGAAACCGGATCCTCCGCCACCTGGCGCGGATTGGCGCCGTCGGCGTCCATGACCCAGAGGTTGTGCTGCCCCTTCCGGTCGGAGATGAAGGCAATGGTCCGGCCGTCCGGCGAGAAGCGCGGATTGAAATTCACCGCGATCCCGGAGTTCTGGGTCAGGCAGACGGCCTCGCCGCCGGCCGCCGGCATCCGGTAGATCTGGCCGAGGAGATCGAACACGATCCACTGCCCGTCGGCCGACACGTCCACCGAGGTACCGGTGCCCTCCGTCGTCGTGAACTCGATGTGGCGGGTGACCCCACGCGGACGGGTCACGTCCCAGGCCGTATCCGCGGGCGCCTGGGCCGTCGCGGGCCTTGCACTGCCGACCAGCAGGATCATGAGGATCCATCTCGCGGTACGCATCAGCGTTCCCTCCAACGGTGGGCCGGAGCCGTCCGCGCCCGGTGCCGCGGTCGCGGCCGGCGGGTCGGCTTCCGGCATGCTGCATTGATTGGTCGGCACTCCAATTGTGCCCATAAAACGAGGCTCCGCAAGGCCGTGCTGCCCGGGTAACCCGATTTCAAGAACCTGACAGTCGCCCCAATCGCCTGCCGAAGCTTGCGCCCACCGAAATGGGGGTCTGATCGGCACCCGATCGGAGAAAGTCCCGAGAGCGCTCATGGTCCGGCCGTTGCCGCGGCCCCGCAACACCGCCCGTTCGCCGGGGTCCGTCCCGCCCGGCAAACGGCTCGCCGCAACGAGTTAGGCCGGACCACCGCAAGGCCCCGCGCGGCACGGTTCGTTCGCCATGAGGGGGTACGGCCGTCCGGATGGCCCCGGCGACCCGATTTCCCCTTCAGAGGTTCGGCGTTCGATGCGCACCGTCGCGTCCTTCCTGCTTGCCGCCGCGCTGGCGACTCCGGCGATGGCACAGTCGCAAGCTTCGACAATCCAGATCAGCCGGGACGCTCACGACGCAGCCTGGGTTGCCACCGGCGTGGCCGTCACCTTCACCATGAAGGAACTCGGCCTCTCGGCCAAGGCGGCCGCGCTCGTCGGCGGCCTCGGCACGGTCACGCTGTCCAAGGTGGTCAAGTGCACCCACCTCTGCGGGAAGCCGGCCTGGCCGACGGGGATCGTGGCCAAGGACTTCACCTACGACATCATCCTGGCCGACGCCTCGATCCCGATCCTTCTCGGCAAATCCAAGGGCTGGAAACTCGGCGTGGCGAGCGGCGCCGCATGGTTCGGCGCCGCCCTGCTGCTCCGCCAGCTGAAGTGGAACAGCCCCTGACGGGATCCTAGCCCCAGACCATCTGCGCCACTCGCGCCACCAGCGCGAGCTTCCGCTCCTGCAGCTCGAACGGGATGTTGTTGCCCTTCGCCACCGACGCGAAGCCGCACTGCGTGGACAGCGAGAGCCGGTCGAGCGGGAGGAACTTCGCCGCCTCGTGAATCCGGCCGACCACCTCGTCCGGCGTTTCCTCCCGCGGCCGCTTGGTCGTGATCAGGCCCAGACAGACCACCTTGTCCTCGCCGGCACGAGCCAACGGCGAGAAGTCGCCGCTCCGCTCGTCGTCGTACTCGAGCAGGAGAATCGAGGCCTTCGACCGGACCATGATCGGCTCCGCGATCGCGGCATAGCTGCCGCGGGCCATGAACCGGTTGGCATCGTTGCCCCGGCAGACGTGCAGGCCGAAGCGGCAGCGGTCGTGGTACCCGTCCATGATGCCGTTCATCAGGTCGATCCCGTCGAGCACCATCTGCTCCGGCGCGAAGCCCTTGGCCCGGAACCACTCCTGCTGATGGGGATCCAGCACCATGCCGAACTCCGGGGCGTCGAACTGGATGTAGTCGCAGCCAAGCCGGACGAGTTCGTGGACCTCGTCCCGGAGAATGGCGGCCACGTCCTCCATGTAGGCCGTCGTGGTCGGATACGCCGCGGTGCTGACGCCGGGCACCCAGTAGTAGGCGTACATCGTCGGACTCGGCAGCGTCATCTTGATCGACCGCCGGGTCCGGGCGCGGAGATACGAGAACTCCTCCGCCGCGAGGTGCCGCTTCCGTTTCATCCGGGAGACGAGCCCGACGGTCACCGGACTCGACTCCTTCTTCCCTTCCATCGTGAACCAGTCGACCGACCCGCCGGCGAGCGTCTCGAACCCCTCGACCGACTGGGCCAGCTGGCTGGCGAAGACGTGGCGGCGCATCTCGCCGTCGGTGAGCACACCGATGCCGGCGAGTTCCTGAACCGCCACGCAGTAGTCGACGGCGCGGTCTTCGACGGCCTTGAAGGACCGGTCGTCGAGCCGGCCGTGGAGAAATTCGTCCCGCGCCGCGAGCAGCGTCGGCGGGCGGAGCATGGAGCCGATGTTGTCGGCCCGGATGATGTCCATGGTGAGTGTTCCTCGGGTTCGCATTGGCACGACCCCGCGGCGGCGCCGCGGGGCAGGGTCGATCACGAAAGGCAGAGAGCGTGCG
>JBFXAY010000057.1:0-32241 GCA_050183815.1 Gemmatimonadales bacterium
GCGATCTGAGTACGTTGCATTGGGCTCCTCCTTCAGCAGGTCTGGCCATCAAGGGCCGCGTAGGTACTGGCACGTTGGTGCCGTTCGGAGGAGGAGTCCATCCCATCAATTGATCTGGACGGGCGCGCGGGCGGACGGCTTGCGGTGTCGCGGCCGCGCCCCAATGTTATTGGGAGGATGGCGCGGCCGCTCAGGGACGGTGCGGCGCCCGCCAGATAATGTTTAGTCGTTATGCCGCCCCAACCACCGAGGTTTTGCGGCCGCCGGCCCCACCGCCTAGCTTTCGACAAGCCTGACGGGAGCAGACGATGACCCGCGAGACGCTCGAAGCCCAGTTGCTCCGCTTGCCGCCTGAAGATCGCGCGCACTTGGCCAAGGTCCTCATCGAGAGCCTTGATGAGCAGCCTGACTTGGATCCCGCGTGGATCGAGGAAGCTGAGCGCCGAGCGGCTGACCTCGCTAGCGGCGCGGTGGGGGCTGTGCCAGCAGAGCAGGCCATCGCGGAGGCCCGCCGGCGGCTCGCTGGATGAACGTCGAGTACCATCCCCTTGCAATGCAAGAACTTGTTGACGCGGCCCAATTCTATGAGAAGCGGGCCGCTGGCCTTGGCGGCCGGTTCATCGCGGCGGTCGATGCCACGAATCGACTCCTGAGCCGGCAGCCCGGCATAGGCCGGCCCGGGACCGCTACAGTCCGGACCTTCCCTATTCGTCGCTTCCCGTACTCGGTAGTGTACCAGACGAGGGGTGAAGGTTTGATCATCCTCGCCGTGGCCCATCAGCGGCGCCGGCCCGCCTACTGGACGGGTCGAGATCGGTAGCTGCGGCGGCATAACAACGTCTTGCTGCAGACGGGCGCCCGGGTCTCCGGTTTGCCAAGTCGCGGCCGCGGCTTGATATTCGGTGAGTTGGTCGCGGCCGCTCGGGCCCGGCCGTAGGCGCCCGCAGCAGAAGACTGATCGTTATGCCGGCGGAGAAGACACTCATACGAGCTCTGGGTCACTTTGCGGTGTTCGTTCTCGGCGCCTGCATCACTTGGGCAGGCTATCTCCATCTCATGGGTCCGGAGGCCGCCCCGCCATTCCTGGCATTGCCTCTCGCCGTTCTCCTCGCGTGCGGCGCCGTGGCCTTGGCCGTTTTTCGGAAGTACGCCTCCCCAGTCAGGATGCTTGGCATGGCTCTGGTCCTGGCCTCGAGCATCAGCTACCTGTACCGGATGTCCATCGATGCGACGGGCGGTTCCTTCGCAGGGATTGACTTGGCGGAGACGGTACTCGGCTTTTCGGGCGTCCTTGTCGCGATGATCGGGCACGTCCCGCCAACTCAGGACCAAGGCCGTACGGATCGGGGCAGCGCTGGCTCCGCGGCACGCTAGCCGATTGAGGCCGCAGGCCGGCGCCGGTTCCAGCTCTTTTGCGGAATGTGCCCCGTTTCGAGCGGGGCAAGCCCGCCGGACGATCGTTCAAACCGGTTTCGGGCGGTCGTGGCGCTCCCGAGAGAATCGCCCAACCCCCGACGGCCTGGCTTCCGCTGGCAGGCATCGGTGCCGTTGCGATCAACCGGGATACGCCAACGAGGTCATCGATTCGTCCTGGAGACCGCCGGCGCAACTCGTCCCACCAGCGCGAGGCCGAACGCCACCTCCGCCGCCGAGCTGATGCTGTACAAGTCCAGGGCAAACCCGGGGTGAGCGCTCAGTCGAAGCAACCGCCTCCGCCGCAGGCGATCATCACCCCCACGAGCGCCACGACGAGGAACAAGCCGTCACCGATGATCCCGACCAATCCGGGCTCCGAACCGAACCGAAATCCGACATAGGCTCTGGTCCGAGGGCGACTGGTCACGACTCCCAGAATCGGGTCGTATTGCCTTTCCGTCGTCTCGTCGACCCGGGTGAACAGTCCGAATTGGTCGCGAAACATGATCGACGCCTCGCCGGACGCGTGCGGCTCGCCGAAGCCGATGACCGGCGACACATCGACGGCGAGGTCCGATCCGACCCAGGTCCGCAACCGCGGCGCGACCTCGAGGCTGAGACCGTCACCCGCCGCCAGCCCGACCGCGCCGCCGAGAGCGAACGGCCCGGCCACGTTCCACATCCGGCCGACCGCCACGGTCCCGAGGTAGCGGCTGCCCGAAATCGAGAGGCTCGGAGCCCGGTTCCCCGGAATCACTCTGATGGCGTAGCTGGCGTCGGTGATCCAGAAGGCACGGCAGGCCGGTGCGGGCCGGCCTCGAAAGCAGAGGCCACCCAGCTCCGGCCCGGGCGACGAGGCTTGCGCCACCGCCGGCCCGGCCAGGAGGGATGCCACGACCAACAATCGACGGTAACCCATCGGCTCGCTCCAGACTGGACCACCCTCGGAACCTGCATTGACCGCTCCAACGATCGGTTCTGGCCGTGACCTGGCCGTGATTCCGCCCGCCCCAGGTCCGCGGGTGGCAGGGGTCGACCCCGTTACCCGACCGCCGCTCGGAAGCATGGCGGGATCGCCGCCGGTTCTCCGCTCTCCCTGATGGCGACGCCGTTCGGCGCCGCCATTCGTTCACCTCCAGGAGGAGCCATGAAGAAGCTGTTTGCCCTCGTCGCCGCGGCGGCCGCGTTGAGCGGGTGCGGGAGTCCCATGGGACCGCAGGATCAGGATGAAGCCGCCCAGGCGGCTCGCGCCCGCAAGAACCTCGAGGCGGCGGCGCCGACGGATGGGCCGTCGCTGAAACTGGCCGCCAACTAGCCGGACGTCGACCGGCGTGCCGGGCATGACGTTCCGCAACCGGCACGCCGCCGGCGAGGCGCTGGCCGACCTGCTCGGGCCCTACGCCAACCGGCCGGACGTCCTCGTGCTCGGGATGGCTCGAGGCGGGGTCGCGGTGGCCGCCCCGGTGGCCCGTCGGCTCGGGGTTCCGCTCGAGGCATTCGTGGCCCGGAAGCTGGGCGTTCCGGGGGTCGAGGAAGTGGCCTTCGGCGCGCTGGCGGAGGGAAGCGCGACCCCGGTGATGGACGCGGTCCAGCGCTTCCTCGGCCTCCCGCGCCGGGTGATGGCGACGGTGCTCGTCCGGGAGCGGAGCGAGCTCGCGCGCCGGATCCGCTGCTATCGCGACGATCGGCCGCTGCCGGACCTCGCCGGCCTGACCGTGATCCTCGTGGACGACGGCCTCGCCAGCGGCGCCACCCTCCGGGCCGCTGCCGCCGCCCTCAGGCCCCGACGACCCGCCCGGTTGATCGCGGCGGTTCCGGTGGCCTCCCGGGATGGATCGCTCGAGGTCGCCACGGCGTTCGACGGCCTGGTCGCGGTCACCACGCCTGACCCGTTCACCACGGTGGCGGCGGCCTACGAGGAATTCTCCCCGACAACCGACATCCAGGTCCGCGTCCTGCTCGGTCGGGGACCGGGCCCGGCGAGGCCCAGCACCCCGGCCGAGGCCGCCGACGGCGAACGGGAGATCGCCATTCCGGTCGACGGTTCCGGAAACACGCTGGCGGGCGACCTCGGCGGCCGGGAGGCACCTCGCGGGCTCGTGGTGTTCGCTCATGGCGGTGGGAGCAGCCGCGGCAGCTACCGCAACCGATACCTCGCGGCCCGGCTTCGGCTCGCCGGGTGGGCCACGTTGCGGGTCGACCTCCTGACCCCGGACGAACGGCGCGCCGACGGGGAGACGGCGGCGATGAGATTCGATATCGACCTGATCAGCCGGCGCCTGCTCACGGCGGTCCGGTGGTGCCGGGCCGAAGAACTCGCCGGAGCGGAGCGACTCGTCCTGTTCGGGGCCAGCACCGGCGCCGCAGCCGCGATGGCCGTTGCGGCCCAAGTCCCGAACGCGGTCTTCGCCGTCGTGTCGCGCGGCGGACGAGTCGACCTGGCCGGAACCCACCTCCGCCGCGTGCGGGCGGCCGCCCTGTTGATCGTCGGGGAGGCCGACACCGAGACCTGGCGGGCAAACCGGGAAGCCGCCCGTCGAATGCCGGCACCGCCCCGGCTCCGCGTCGTTCGGGGAGCCGGCCACACGTTCGAGGAGTCGGGCGCCCTCGGCCAGGTCGGCGAATTGGCGGCCTCGTGGCTGGGCCGGCACTACTGGATGGACCGGGCCCGCCATTGCCTGAGCGGGCTTACCGACCGGCGCGGGGCCCAGCGCGAGGCGCCACAGCAAAAGACGTCCCCTGCGGCAGCTGCTCCACCGCGCCGCAGACCCGATCCGTGCCCTCCGGCGAGAAGTGGTACCCGATCCGCCGCGCCGCCCGGCTGAGCAGGTCCGTCTTCGCGGCTTCGCAGCTCAACCAGGGGGTCACGAACAGGATGTCGATCGGCGGGGCCTTGCCCAGAAAGGCCGGGACCTCGGTGTCGCCGGTGAAGTACAGCACCTTCCCGCCCCACCGGACCCGGTACGAACGATGCCCCTCGATGTGCGGTGTCGGGATCGCCACGACGGAGAACCCACCGACCGCCACGCTGTCGCCCGGCAACACCCGGGAGGCGGGCAGGCGCTCGGTGATCCCCCGCGGACCGATCACTGACCAGGAGGGCCGGCGGCGGAAGAGGTCGAGGGCGAAGTGATCCCGGTGATCGTGCGTCACCACGGCCACCGCCGTGCCGGCGGGCTGGAGCGCGTCGGGGTCATAGGTCTGGTAGCCGAAGGCGCCCGATTCGTAGGGGAGGTCAACGAGCAGTGTCGTCGCCCCATCGGACAGCATGACGCCGGCGTTACCCACCAGCGTGATCCGCAGATCCCCAGCCTGGCGCCCCGTGAGCAACGCCGTCACGACGCCGAAAAGAACGATCATGCTTCCTCCTGTGGTCGGGCCACCGCCGGCGCTCCTCGGCGTCGAAGCCGTGGGGTACCCGATGCCCGACGGGAACACAGGCGCCCTCGTTTCGCCGCCCTCAGGAGCCGACCGTCCCCGCGATTCGCCCCCGCCGCCGGACCGCCGCCGCGACCGACGGCACTCCGCCCCGGTGGCGTGGGATGAGCGCCGCAATGGTGAAGTACTCGAGCGCCACACCCACCTCGATCAGCGCCGCGAGTCGCAGGCCGCCGATCCATCCCGTCAGGAGGTAGGCAATCGCCGTCGCCGACACCCAGGCCCCCGAGAAACGGGCCAGTACCGTGTGAAATCCGAACGGCTCGCCGCGGGTGAGCAAGGCGAATGCGATCGGCACGGTGAGCGCGAGGCCGCCCGCCAGGTAGTAGCCCCAGTTCGCCCGGACCACCTCCGGAAAGACGAACGCCACCCCGATCAGCGCGGCGGTCTCGATGGCGAGGTCCGCCCAGCTATCGAAACGCCGCCCGAACTCGCTCTCGACCCCCCGCCACCGCGCCACAGTCCCGTCGAACTCGGTCAGGCCGGCCGCCAGCAGGAGACCGACGAACCAGCCTTTCCACCCGGCGACCGCGACCAGGATCACCGGCATCGCCAGCGCCAGCCGGATGCCGGTGAGCAGGTTGGGTAGAGTGTCGAGCCGGCCACCGCTCGCCGGCGCCTTCCTTGCGGCCAAAATGGGTCACCCGTAGTGTTGGGTTAGTGATACCATGAACCGCCCCACCCCCTACCGCAAGAGGTGCCCCATGAGGCCCCGACTCCTCGCCGTTGCGATCGTGTTCGGTCTGGGACTGGTCCGTTCGGCGGACGCGCAGACCTGTTTTGGCCAGGCAGGCTATCGGACGACGAAAATCCGGGTCGGTGGATCGGTCGACGTGGGCGACGGCTACACCGGCCTGGGCGGGTCGGTAGGCACCGGGAAGGAGAACGGTCTCTTCGGCTCCGTCGGACTCGGGTACATCTCGCCGTCGTTCGGCGACGGCGGGATCGCGATCGGCGGCATGGTCGGCTACGAGCTCGAGAAACCGATCGGGGACCGGCTCAGGCTCTGTCCCTTCGGCGGCATCACCCACTACAGCGGCGACGCCTTCGGCGCCGGCAGCGCCGATGACTTCGCCCTCGGCGCCACGGTCGGCTACCCGGTCAACCCCGACGCGAGCGGCGACGTGAAGGTCGTGCTGGTCGGCAGTTACACGGGCGTGTTCGAACGCTATTCCGTAGGAAGCCCCGGTTTCGGGGGCGGCCACGCCGATGAGTGGTATGGCGCGGTCGACGCGGGTGTCGGCTTCATCATCAAGGGGAATCTCTCCCTCAATCCGGGCGTGCGGGTCTATGTCCGCTACGGCGGCGGACGGGACCCCTCGCTGGTGCTCCGGGGGAGCTACGGCATCGGCACCCGCTGACCGGTCGACCGCCGGAGCCGTCGGCGCCACTCTGACACCGCGAGTCCTGTGACGAGCGTTCTTGGCATCCACCACGTGACCGCGATCGCCGGCGATCCAGCCCGGAACCTCGACTTCTATACCCGGGTTCTCGGCCTTCGGTTCGTCAAACGGACCGTGAACTACGACGATCCCGGCACCTACCACTTCTACTTCGGCGACGGGGCCGGAACGCCGGGCAGTATCCTGACTTTCTTTCCCTGGCCGCGAGCCCGGCGCGGCCGGGCCGGGGCCGGCCAGGTGGCGGTGACCTCCTTCGCGGTCGCACCGGGCGCGATCGGCTTCTGGATCGAACGCCTCCTCCGGATGGGAATCGCCTACCGCGGGCCGGCGTCCCGCCCGGGCGAAGGCGAACCCGGCGAGCGGCTCCTGGCCTTCGAGGATCCCGACGGCCTGATGCTCGAACTGGTGGCGGATCCCCGCGCCCCGGTCCGGCCGGACTGGGACGGCGGCCCCGACATCCCGGCCGAGTCCGCGATCCGCGGTTTCCACTCCGTGACGCTCTGGAGCGACGCCGGCGAGGCGACCGAACGGGTCCTGGTCGAAACCCTCGGCTTCCGCCCCGTGCGCGACGGCGAGGGCGTCCGCCGGTTCGAGGCCGGCGAGGGCGGTCCGAGCCGGATCGTGAACGTCCGGTCCGTCGGTGGGTTTCCAAAGGGCGTGACCGGCACCGGCGTCGTCCATCACGTCGCCTGGCGCGCGGGTGACGACGCCGACGAGCTGGCCCTGCGGGACCGGGTCGTCGCCGCCGGCTTCGACCCGACACCGGTGATCGATCGCACCTATTTCCACTCGGTCTATTTCCGCGAACCGGGCGGCGTGCTGTTCGAACTCGCCACCGATCACCCCGGGTTCGCGGTCGACGAGCCGGCCGAATCGCTCGGCGCCCGGCTGATCCTCCCGGCCCACCTGGAGACGCGGCGACCGGCGATCGAGGCCGGCCTCCCGTCGCTGCACCTCGGCGGCCCCGGCTCGGCCTTCGCCGACGCGGAGCTTCCCGATGATCTCGGCTTCGTCCACCGCTTCCACCCCGCGCAGGAAGCGGCCAGCAGCAACGCGCTGCTGCTGCTCCACGGCACCGGTGGCGACGAGGACGATCTCATCTCCCTCGGCCGGCTGCTTCAGCCCGGCGCCGCCCTGCTGAGTCCGCGCGGCAACGTGCTCGAACGCGGCGCCGCCCGTTTCTTCCGGCGCCATGCGGAGGGCGTCTTCGATCAGGAGGATCTGGCGCTTCGGACCGAAGAGCTCGCCCGATTCGTCGCGGGCGCCACCGAACGGTATCGGATCGACCCGGGAGCCCTGGTCGCGGTGGGGTTTTCGAACGGCGCGAACATCGCTTCGAGCCTGCTGCTCCGTCGGCCCGGTCTGATCCGCCGCGCCATCCTGTTGAGCCCGATGGTGCCGTTCGAGCCCGACGAGCCGCCCGACCTCGGCGGCACGGCCGTGTTCCTCGGCGCCGGGCGGGCCGATCCGATCGGCCCGCCGGCCCAGGTCGAACGGCTGGCCGCCATCCTTCGCGGCGCCGGCGCGGACGTCAGCGTCCACTGGCACGACGGCGGCCACACGGTTGCCTCCGAGGAGCTCGACGCGGCGCGCGCCTGGCTCGAAGAACACCGTTAGGCGCGGCTCCCGGCGCTCCTACTGGACCCGCCGCACCACCGATCGGACGCCGTCGCTGAAGGTCACGTCGAAACGACGGCTCGCCGTCCAGAGATCGATCGCACCGCCCCGGGCAAACGAAAGCACCTCACCCGTCACCGCATCGCGAACCATGGCCATCGGGTAGGTCGCGGCGTCCCAGGTGATCCGGGTCTGAACCGGCGTGGCCGGCGTCATCGTGGCGGCCGGGTCGCGGAAGAAGAGCCGGCCGCCGCCCTGCGCGAGCGCCTGCAGCGACACCCGCTCCGCCGGTACGCCGCCCGGTCCGATCAGGCGAACCCGGACCAGCGACTGTTCCAGCGCGTCGGTCAGCGGCAGCACGGCGGCGAAGTGGAGTTCGGTCTCCTGTTCGTTCGAGACCGGCACCGGATCGACCGGGTAATCCGCCACGACCTGTCCCGAGGCGCTGAGCGCCTGGATCCGGTAGCGACCGGACCCCCTCGGCGCGGCCGCCGGCGCCGGGACCCGCAGCGCGGGCTCGAGCACGATGCCGGCCGCGGTGATCCGGCCCCAGACCAGCAGTCCCGACGTCGCGGCAACCGGCGCCGGCGGCGCGTAGTGCGGGTCGCTCTCCCGGTAGGCGATCATCTTGTTCCAGTTGTAATCGCTGACCCACTCGGGCGTGCAGTAGGTCATGAAGTCCTTCTGCGTGGCCGGATCCTTGAGCGTCAGGCTGGTCAGGTCGAGGCCCCACACCCCGGTTCCGCCACCGGCATACGGAAACGCCGGATCGGGATTCGACGGATTGCCGCAGGGCGCATGAGGCAGACTCATGTTGTGCCCCAGCTCGTGGGCCACGGTACTCGTGGCGCCGGGCAGCTTGTCCCAGCTGAGCGCCGTCCGGGCGCCCCCACCGACGTAGCCGATCCCCGAGACGCCGCTGCCATAGGACACCTTCACCACGCCGAAGTAGTAGTCGTCGGTGTGGCCGTCGGTGAACCGGAGATTGCTCACCTCGCTCAGGATGGTCCCCCAGGCGCCGTTGCCGTTGCTCGACTGGAGCACCGGGGCGTTGGTGGTGTAGACCGCCCTCACGCCGGCGGAGTAGCCCGCCACGGGCAGGAGCTTCAGCGGATCGATCAGATAGCTCGCCAGGTTGCCGGTGGTGACGTTGCCCTGGAGCCCGTTGACCGACTGCAGCACCGGCACCATCCGGAGCACGAGGCTGGGCACCGCATGCACGTCCATCCCGAAGGGCGTCCCCGACACCGGAAAGCTGTTGTCCGTGTCACTGGACTCGGCGACGACGTTCGTCGGATCGACGTCGGCCAGCACCCGCAGGTTGGGCTGCACCAGAGCGGCCGGCACCGCGAGGTTCCACGAACCGCCGAGACTGCCTTCGTTGACGGCGGTGGGCACCGCCGCGCCGGGCGCCGTGATCGTCGACGTCTGCACCAGGGTGGCCCCGGAATAGAGGCGAACCCGAACCGCCGGTGCGGCCGAGTTGGCTTGGTTGGCCACGACGAACACCCGGAGGTGCGCGTCCCGTCCGGCGACGAGCCTGGTGGTTCCGTCGAAGGCGGCCACCGCCTGGGTGAGGTACATCCCCGCGATGGTCAGGTTGAGCGACGAGCCGCCGCCACCCGCATACGTCACCGTGCGCGACACCGTGGCGGCCCCGGTGACGGACGCCGTCTGAGAGGCGGGACTCGGTACATAGGTCGTCCCGCCGCTGGTCACGCCGGCCGCCGCGACCGTGTAGGTGCCGGGCGCAAGATCGCCGAGGGTCGTCGTGGTCGTGACCGTCTGGCTGAAGCCGGCCGGGCCGGTCACCGTGATGGCCGCCGGTGTGCCGCCCGGGAGGCCGGCCACCGTGACCGTGAGCTTGCCGGTCGCGGCATACGTGACGGCCTTGGCCACGGTCGTTCCGACGACCACGGCCGCGGTCTGGCTCGCCGGCGAGGCCTGATAGAGGTAGCCGCCGGCGGTGACGTTCGCCGCCGCGATGGTGTAGGTCCCGGCGGCGAGCCCGCCGAGCGTGGTCGTGGCCGCGAGCGCCTGGCTGAAGCCGCCGGGACCCGTGACCGTCACGGCGGCGGTCGCGCCGCCGGGCAGGCCTGCAATGGTGACGGTGAGACTGCCGGTCGTGGCCGAGTACGCCACGGTGCGACTCGCCGTGGCCGCGCCGGTGACGGCCGCGGTCTGGGACCCGGGGCTCGGTTCGTAGGTCGTGGCCCCGCCGGTCACGGCGGCGGCCGCGACCGTGTAGGTACCGGGGGCGAGGTCGCTCAACGTCGTCGTCGCGGCGACGGCTCGGCTGTAACCGGCCGGGCCGGTCACGGTGATCGCCGCGGGCGTGCCGCCCGGGAGGCCGGCCACGGTCACGGTGAGCTTGCCGGTGGCGGCGTAGGTGACGGTCCGCGCAACCGTCGCCCCGGCGGTCAGCGGCGCGGTCTGGCTGCTCGGCGACGGCTGATAGAGATAGCCGCCGGCCGTTACGCTCGCGGCAGTGACGCTATAGGTCCCGGGGGCGAGGCCGGTCAGCGTGGCGGTCGCCGTGAGCGTCTGGCTGAAGCCGGCGGGACCCGTCACCGTGACGCTCGCGGGCGCGCCGCCCGGCAACCCGGCGATCGTGACGGTCAGGCCGCCCGTCGCCGCTGCGTACGCCACCGTCCGGCTCGCGGTGGCGGCGCCACCGACCGTGACGGTCTGGGAGGACGGGCTCGGCGCAAACGTCGTGGTCCCGTCGCTGGTCGCCGCCGCGGTGACGGTGTACGAGCCCGGGACCAGATCCACGAGCGTCGCGGCGGCCGTGAGACTCTGACTGAACCCGCCGGGCCCGGTCACCGTGATCGCGGCCGGCGTGCCGCCGGCGAGCCCGGAGACCGTGACCGTGAGCTTCCCGGTGGCGCTGTAGGCGACCGATCGGGTCACCGTCGAGGCGGCGACGACGACCGCGGTCTGGCTGCCCGGAGCCGCGCGGTAGAGGTAGCCTGCGGCGGTGACGTTGGCGGCGGCCACGGTGTAGGTGCCTGCCGCGAGGCCGGTGAGGGACTCGGTCGCCGTCACCGCGTGGGTGAAGCCGCCCGGCCCGGTGACGGTGACACCCGCCGGCGCACCCCCCGGGAGCCCCGCCACCGACACGACGAGCCCGCCTAACGTTCCGGCATAGGTCACGGCGGCGGCCGCCACGTTCCCCACGGTCACGTCGGCCGCCTGGCTCACGGGGGCGGCGCCGTAGGTCTGCCCGCCCGCGGCCACGGATCCCGCCGCGACCGTGTAGCGGCCGGGCAGAAGGGCCGTCAGCGTGGCGGTGGCGGTGACGGTTTCGCTGAACCCGCCGGGGCCGGTCACGGTGACCGCCGCCGCAACGCCGCCCGGAAGCCCGCCGATGATCACCTCAAGCGAGCCGCGGGTGGGCCCGTAGGACACCGCGCCCGAGGTGACGGCGTCGATCGCCACGGTGAGGGTCTGGCTGGCCGGCGCGCCGGCGTAGATCTGGCCGCCCGCCGAGACCGGAGCGGCCGTCAAGGTGTATAGACCCGGCGTCAGGTCGTCGATCGTGGCGGAGCCCGTGAGGACGGTGGCGAAGCCACCGGGCCCGGAGACCGTCACCGCCGCGGGGAGATCGCCGGGCAAGCCACTGATCCCGACGGCGAGCGAGCCGACGCCGAGACTGTAGGTGACGGCGGCCGCCGTCGGCACGGTGGCGGCCGAGACCACCGCCTGCTGGGAACGCGGCGCGCCCAGGTACCGCGCCGGCCCGATCGCCACGTCGGCGGCGGCCACCGTGTACGTGCCAGGCTCGAGGCCGCGAACGGTGTCGGACCCGGCGACCGGCCGGGTGAATCCGCCGGGACCCGTCACCGTTACCGCCGCGGCGTTCCCGCCGGGGAGGCCGGCCACGATCACCGCGAGCGACCCGGTCTCGATTCGGTAGTCGGCGCCCACGGGCACCGGAACGTCGCTCGCGGCAACGACGACCGAGTCGGCGGAGAACACCGGGCCGAAGCGATTGCCCGCGGCGGTGACGGCGCTTCCGTGGAGCCGGTAGCTGCCCGGCGCCAATCCGGTGAACAGCGTGCTGGCCGTGGCGGCGGCCGAGTAGCCGGCGGGACCTTCGATCGTGATCTGCGCGGTCTGCCCGGCGGGCACCCCACTCACCGTGAGAGCCAGGCGTCCGGAGGCGAGCCGGTAGTCCACGACCGCGGGCGACGGCGTCATGCGGGCGGCAACGAGGACGAGCAGCGAGTCGGCCGTGGCGGCGAAGGTGTCGCCGTTGGCGATCACGGGCGCGGCCCGGACGATCCACGGGCCCGGCGCCAGCCCGGTCAGCAGCATGGAGCCGGTGGCGGAGCGCTCGGTCCCGTCCGGCCCGCGGAGGGTGATACTCGCCGTGCCGGCGACCACACCGTTCACCGCCAGCTCGATTCGGCCGGTGGCGATGGCGTGGGCCACCGACGCTTCGGTCACGGCGCCGGAGCGAACGACGGCGGACTGCGATGCCGGGTCGGCTTGATAGCGATCGCCCCCGGCTTCGACGGCCGTGGCGGCCACGGTATAGGTCCCGGGCGGAAGCCCGGCCAGCGTTTCCGAACCGGCGACGGTGCGTTGATAGTTGCCGGGACCGGTCACGGCGATCCGGGCCGGTGCGCCTGGCGGCAGTCCCGCGACGGCGATGGTCAGTGAGCCCGGAGGATCGGGGTCGGGACCGAGGCCGCCGGACTGCGGCTGCCCGTCACAGGCCATTGCGACCAGGGTCACCGCGGCCGCCACCGCCCGAGCGAATCCGGAAACGAGACGGCGCAGCCCGCGAGCGCAATTTCTTGCACTCGGCGAAGCTCCCGGCCCGGACGACCGAGCCGACGTCAAGTGTAGCGCGCGATGGCTGAGCATGACCCGGGAGGGAGGACGGCGGCCCGGCGGTGGCCTTGCACACAGCGGTGGCCTGGCACACAGCGGTGGCCTTGCACACACCCGACACTAGCGCTCAGGCGCGAGCGTCGATCCGCGAAAAACTCAACGACCCAGCCTCGAACGCGGCCGCCAACTGGAACAGCTCGGCGGCCACACCGTCGAGCGGCGCCCCGCCGGCCTCACGCCGCGCCCGCTCCCGCGCCGTGATCTCTCCCTCGGCTCGCACCGCGACGGCCGCGGCCGCGGCCGCGGCGGACTGGTCCTCGCTCGACGGATCCCCCGGAGCGAGCGCCGCGTTCCGAACCTTCCGGGCGGCCTCCGCGGTTTCCTCCGGCGAGAGACCGGGTTGAATCGACGCGCTCACCCGCCCGGCCACGACGTAGTAGCGACCATCGGGCCCCCGCACGTAGCGGTAGCTCGCGGCACCGGTGACGCCCGATCCCGCCAGCTGGTGCGCCTGCTCGTGCTGCCGGATCCCCGAGTCGATGCCCTGGAGCGAGTCGCGGTACCGCTCGAAGGCTGACGACCCGCCGGCTGGACCGATCCCGCTCAATGACAATCGTCCGTCCCGGGTGCAGGTGACCCTTCGAGTATCGGCCGGACGCCGGGAAAGCTGAGGGCGAGCCCGGCATCCGTCGCGGCGGCGCTGTCAGCTATCCTTCCGGCCTCCCCGACCCGGTCGACCCCATGGGCCGTCGCTCGTCTCCTTTTCCCCTCCGCGTCGCGGCGCTCGCCACCCTGCTGGCGTGCTCCGGCAAAGCACCCGAACCGGCGCCGGCTGCGCCTGACGCGGCGGGGCCTGCCTCCGCCGCCGCTGAACCGGTGACAGGAACGGATAGTCTGGAAACGTTGGCTCGTCAGGGCGCCGGCGGCATCGTGCGCCGTGGCCGGGTCCTCGAAATCCTGCTTCGCTCAGGCGACACCGTCCGGCTCGCCGACGATTCGACCGAAGGTGACGATTACCGAAGCTTCGCCTACCGGGGCCGCCTCGCCGGAACACCCTTCCACGTCCTCCAGGTGGGCCACTACGAGGGCCGCACCTGGCTGCTCGTCCACGACTCGACCGGCCGGCACATCGCCCTCGACGGGTACCCGGTCGCCGCTCCCGGTGGCGGCGCCATCGCCACGGCGTCATTCGATCTCGTGGCGGGCTTCGACTTCAATGGCGTCGAGATGTTCGAGACCGCGGCGGACTCCCTGATCGCGGTCTGGCGGATCGAGCCGCCGGACTGGGGACCGGACAGCCTCCGCTGGACCGGCCGCGATACGCTGCGCCTCGTGCAGCAATGGCGAGACTCGACGCCGGACCGCTACCGTCCCCAGGCCGCCGTGGTCACCCGGACTCCGGCGGGCTGGGACGTCTCCCCCACCACGCCGCCGCCGGTCTGAGCCGGCGATCCTGGGCGACGCACGCCGCGTGAAGGCCTGCTCACAATCGTCGAACGGCTTGCGGCTTGAAAATCCGGCCTCGATATTCGCGCCATCCCGCAGCGAACTTCTTTCAACCGAGGCGGTGGGACCGTGCGACGTTCACTGGTCGGGCTCGTGGCCGTGGCCGCAGTCGGATGCGGCAAGGCGAAGGACACCTCGGACGCCGTCGGCGCGGCGGTCCAGGCGGCGGCAAACGCCCCGAAGGTCGAGACGGCGATGGCCGCGGCCGAGGCGATGCGGAACGAACGGATCGCCCGGGGCGACACGGTGGCAATTCCCTACGCCGAACTCAAGACCTACCTCCCCGAATCGATCGACGGCTACACCCCGGAAGGCGAGGCCGAAGGTAGCCAGCAGTCGATGCCCGGCTTCTCGCTGTCGCAGGCGGAGCGAACCTGGGAAAAGACCGGCGTGACCGAGGGTGACGTGCCCAGCGTTCACGTCACGATCGCGGACTTCGGCGGCACCGAGCAGGCGTACGGCATGATTGCCGCCCCGCTGTTCATGGGGTTCACCCAGGAAGACGACCATCACCGCGCCGGCGCCACGCCGACGAGCGTGGCGGACGCCGCCGCGTGGGAAGAGTACGACAAGGACACCCGGGACGCGAAGATCACGCTGGTCGCCCGGTACCGGTACCTGATCTCCGTCGAGGCCCGCAACCAGACGGAAGACCAGTCCGCCATGGTCAAGCGCGTCGCCGAGGAGGTCGCCCGGAAGTTCGACGGCAAGTAACCGCTCCGATCTGCCGCCCGACGCCGTGACCGGGGCAGCCGCCCCGGTCGCGGCCCGTTGCGGACCCTCCGGTGGCGAATTCGTGGAGGCGACACCGGTCGTGCCCAGAGAAGGCGACCCTCGGTCCCTTCCCCTACATCGCCTCCACCTTCGGCTCGAGGAGTACGTACAGGACCGGCGTCACGAGCCGCGCCAGCAACGTCGACGACACCAGCCCCCCGATGATGACCCACGCGAGCGGCGCGTAGAGCGCCGTCCCCTGAAGGGCCACCGGCAAGAGACCGCCAATGGCCGTGGCCGCTGTCAGCAGGATCGGGAGGAACCGCACCTCGCCCGCCTGCCGGACCGCGTCGAGCAGCGGTACGCCGTCCCGCCGCAGCTGGTTGGTGAAATCCACCAGCAGAATCGTGGTCTTGATCTCGATCCCGATCAGGGCCACGAACCCGATGGTCGCGGTGAACGACAGGCTGTTGCCGGAGAAGAGCAGCGCCAGGAGCCCGCCGATCGTGCCGAGGGGAATGACCGACGCCACGATGAGGGTGCTCTTCAAGGTGCCGAACTCGAGCAGCAGCACGCCGAGAATCCCGAAGGTCGCGATGGCGATCGCCATGCCCATCCCGCCGAACGACTCGCTCCGGGATTCGATCTCGCCGCCCGGCACGATCGAGTAGCCGGCCGGGAGTGGGAGCGAATCGAGCGAGGCCAGCACGGTACGGGTCACTTGATCGACGTTCTGGCCGGTCCCGACGTCGCTCGACACGGTCACGGTCCGCTGCTCCTGGTACCGCTGGATCTCGGCCGGCCCGCGCGCGAAGGTCACCCGGGCCACTTGCGCCAACGGCACCGCGCTGCCCCGCACGGTGGGCACCCAGACGCGGGAGAGCGCCTCCGGGTCGGGGCGACCCCGGTGCGGCAGCCGCACCAGGATGTCGCGCGCCGTCCCGTCCGCTTCCCGGACTTCACCGGCCTCGAGCCCGGCGATGCCGAGCCGGACGGCGCGATCCACCTCGAGGGTGGGCACGCCCAATTGCCCGGCCTTGCCGCGGTCCACGATCACCTTGAGATCGGTCCGGGAGAGCCGCACCGGATTCACCACGTACCGGGTGCCCGCCGTATTCCGGAGGATCGCCTCGACCGCGCCGGCGAGCACGGCCAGCGTGTCGAGATCGGATCCCTGGATCCGGAAGGCGATCGGCGCATCGATCGGCGGACCGTTCTCGAACTCGCGCACCTCGAGCCGGGCGCCGGGATACCGGGCCAGCTCCGCCCGGAGGGAATCGAGCATGACCGGCGTGGCGTGCGGATCGTAGCGGTCGAGGGTCAGGAAGACCTGGCCAACGGTCGGATCCTCCTCGTTCGGAAACACGTTGTAATAGACGATCGGATTGTCCCGGCCGACGTTGCTGAAGACCGACCGGATCTCGGGCCTGGTCCCGGCCAACCGCTCGACGAACCGGACCGCGCTGTCGGTGGCGGCGAGCGAACTCCCCACGGGCAGCCGGACGTCGATCCGGAACTGCGGGGTTTCCGCCTTCGGAAAGAGCGAGAACCCGATCACCGGCACCAGCGCCACCACCGCCACGACGAGCACCGCGGCGGCGGCCAGCGTGGCCCTCGGCCGGGCAAGCACCCGGTCGAGCATCGGCGCATAGGTCCGCTCAATAGCGCCCATCACCGCCCGGAGGACCCGATTCCCCTCCACCGGCTCCTCCCGCGGCAACATGACGGAGGCGAGCCATGGAATCACCGTGAACGCCACCACCATCGAGGCGGCCACCGTCACCATCACGGCCAGCGGCAACGAGCGGATATAGCGCCCCGACAGACCGGGGAGCAGCAGCAGGGGCAGGAAAGCGAACAGCAGCACCGCCGTGGCCCCGAGCACCGCCTTGGCGATCTGCCGGGTCCCCGCCACCGCGGCCTCGACCCGGCTGAGCCCGCCCCGGAGCATCCGGGCAATGTTTTCGACCACGACGATCGAGTCGTCCACCAGAAGCCCGAGCGCGATCACGAAGCCGACGATCGACAACTGGTTGAGCGACTGCCCGAACGCCGACAGCGCCGCCAGGCCTAACGCCAGCGACAACGGGATCGCCACCATCACCACACCCGCTGCCCGGAAGCCGAGCGGCAGCAGCGTGATCAGGACGAGCCCGATGGCAATCAGGAAGTCCTCGCCCAGGCGGGAGAGCCGCCCCGCGACGTTGCGCGACTGGTCGAAGCCCCGCACCAGCGTCACCTCGGCGGGCAGGGACTCCTCGAATCGGTCGAGCTCGGCCCAGACGCCGTCCCGCACCGCGGCAATGTTCCACCCCGCCTGCTGGGTGGCGGTGACGAACACGGCGCGCTGCCCGTTGTAGCGCGCCAGATAGGTCGGATCGGCCGACGCCCATTCGACCGTGGCCACGTCGCCGAGGCGGACGACGGCATCGGCCCGGCCCGCCACGACCGTGGCGGCCACATCCTCGGGCGACCCATACGAGCCGCTGGTCCGGACCGCGAACTGGCGCGAGCCGACGGCCACCGCACCGCCGGGCAGATCGGCACTCTCGCCGCCGATCGCACCCATGACCGCGGTCACGGGAATCCCGAGCTGTGCCAGCCGTCCGAGATCGAGCGACACCCGCACCTGCCGCTCCGACTCGCCCCACCGCTCCGAGGTCCGGACCCCGGACACCTTCCCGATCCGCTCCTCGAGCGTCTCGGCCAGGCGATCGAGTGTTGCGTCCGACGCGGTTGGCGATACCAACGCCAGCTGCAGGATGTTCACGTTGAGCGAGGTGACCCGGCGGACGTCCAGCACCGCGAGTTCTTCGGGGAGATCGGCGCGAATGGCGTCGATCTCCCGCTGGACCTCACCGTACTTGAGGTCGGCGTCGGCGGCCACCTCGAACTCGACCTTCACGACCGCCACGTCACCGGTGATCCGGGTGTCGATCGTCTTGAGCAGTTCGAGGTCGCCCAGCTGCCGTTCGATCGGGCGGGCCACGAGGCGCTCGACATCGACCGGGGTCGCGCCGGGCAGTGCCGCGATCACGTTGACGATCGGGATCGGGAACGATGGATCCTCCTGCCGCGGGATGGCCCGCCACGACGTGAATCCCAGCGACACCATCAGCAGGAACAGCAGCGCCGTCACGGCCGGCCGCCGGACGGAGAGATCGATGAGGTTCATCGGGCCACCACCGTGACGTCGGTGCCGTCCACCAGATACGCCCCGCCCGCCGTGACCACCCGGCGCGCCGTGTCGAGCCCGCCGGTCACCACCACGCGGTCACCCAGAATGGGGCCAAGGGTGACCTCGGTGCGCACCGCCCGGTCGCCGTCGAGCACGAAGACGGCGCCGCGGTTCCCATCCGCCTCGATCACCGCGGCAAGCGGCACGAGCCGCGCCGAGATGCGGCCCCGCGGCACGATCGACACGGTGCCGGAGAGACCGCGCGGCAGATCGGCCGCCCCGGTCACGGCGATCTCCGTCGCATACGTCCCGGTCCCCGCGGAGGGCGCGGCGGCCCGCTCCCGGACCCGGCCCCGGAAGACCTGATCGGGCAGGGCGTCGAGCCGGACCTCGGCTTCGTCCCCGACGGCCACGGCGAGGGCGTCCCGGTCGGTGAGGCCGGCACGGAACACCGAACCGGCGCCGGTGCCGGCAAATCGGAGCACGGGCTCCCCCGCGCCGACCACGCTGCCGGGATCCCGGTGCACGACGAGCACGATGCCGTCCGCCGGTGCCGTGATCACGGCCGTCCGCGCGGCGAACCGGGCGGCGTCGGCAGTGGCGCGGGCGGCGGACACCGCGGTTTCCGCGTCCTGCACCACCGCGGCGGCGATCACCGAATCCGCCTGGAGACGCCGGGCCCGGGCCAGATCCCGTTCCGCCTTTTCGAGTCCCGCCTCGGCGGCCGAGACCTGCGCCGCCACGGCCTGTGGATCGAGGGCGGCGAGCACGGCGCCGCGCGCCACCCGAGTGCCGGCCGTGACCTGGACCGCGCTCAGCTTGCCCGGCACCGTGAAGGCCAGGTCGGATTCGTTCGACGCCCCGAGGCTGCCGGCGGCAACGATCGGGCGAACCAGCGCCGAATCAGCCACCGCGGCGGCGGCAACGACCGGACGCCGGTCGGGTTCGGGGGCGGGCTCGGGCCGGCAGGCGGCGAGCAGGGCCGCCGCGGCGAGCAGCCCGAGGACCGGAACGGCCGGGGCGGCCTTGCCGGAAACGAGGCCCGAAGGCCCAAGCAGCGTGCGGTTCTTCGTCATAGGGGGACCCTCCCGGCCTAACGGCCGCTCGTCGTGGTGGCGCGGACCAGCGCCACTCGGGCCTGGGCCAGCTGATAACGGGACACGATCTCCTGGACTTCGGCCGCAGTGGCGGCGGCCCGGGCGGAGACGAGTTCGAGATGGGTGGCCACGCCCTCATCCCAGCGCCGGCGGACCAGCTCGAGGTTGCGGACGGCGGCGGCCGCGCGGTCGCGCGCGGGTTCGGTGGCGGCCCGGGCGGTGCCGAACGCCTCCCAGGCCTCGGTCACCTCCAGGGTGAGCTGGTCGCGCATCTCGTCGCGCGCCAGCTCGGCGCGCTCGGCGTCGAGCCGGGCCTCGGTCCGCCGGAGCGCGTTGCGGCCGAAGGCGAACGGCGTCCAGCGCGCCTGCACGGTGAGCTGGGCGAAATCGCGGTCCGAGGTGAAGCGCCAGGAGTCGCCCTGCCAGCCGTAGTCGAGCGCCACCTGCACCGCCGGCACCGAGGCGGCGAGCGCCACCCGGCGGGCGGCGGCGGCGCCTCCCACGGCCGCCTCGGCCGCGGCCAACTCCGCTCGGCCGCCCACGGCGCCGAGTGCGACGTCCAGGGAGGCCGGCACCGGGACGGCGAACGTCGAGTCGGTCACTTCCGGCAGCGGGGCGTCGAGCGGGCGCCGGGCCAAGCGGTTGAGCGCCCGGCCCGCCGCATCGCGGGCCTGTTCGGCCTCGAGCAGGAGCTGGGCACCCTCGCTCCTGTCCGCCCGGGTGCGGAGCACCACATCGGGCGCGTCGACGCCGGCGGCCACCCGGCTCTCGGCGGCGCGCAGTTGCTCCGCGAGCGCCTCGAGCACGGCGGCGCGAACGCGAACCAGTTCGCTCGCGGCCGCGTGACCGAGGAGCCCGGTCCGGAGCGCGGCGGTGAGGTCCCGCTCGGTGGCCTCGAGCCGGGCCCCCTGCCCGTCGTGGGTTGCCTCGGCGGCGCGGATCGCGGCGCCGATCGCCGCATCGAACACGGGCATCGCCAGGCGGAAGCGGGCGTCCTGCCGGAGCGGAAACCGAAACGACACGTCGGTCGGGAACTCCGCCGTGCCGGTGATTCGGTTGAGCGCCGCAAACGCGGGGTTCACGAGCGCGCCGATATCGGCGCCGCCGTTCTGCTCGGTCCATTGCGCCTCGACCGACAGGGCCGGCAGGTAGAGCCGGCGGGCGCGGGTGCGGGCGGCCCGGTCACGGTCGAGGGCCAGGCGTTCGCTTCGAGCGGTTCGGTTGGCGGCCAGTGCCTCGGCCACGAACGCCTCCGCGGCCGGCTGTTGCGCCAGCACCGGTGCCGGCAGGAGTGAAGCGATGATCAGGACGGCAATCGATTTCATTCGTGGCTACCTAACACTGTTAAATTACCAGCCAAATAAAAAGGCTACCGGCCCGGTGCCCCGGCCTGCAGGCCGGTGAGCAGCGCGCCGAGCGAGCGTTCGGCGGTCCGGATCGGATCCCGCCAGTCGAGCCAGCGTTGACAGCTGAAGACGATGTCGAGTGACACGATGCCGTGCACCGTGGACCAGCAGATCTGGGCCACCCGTTCCGCATCCTGGTAGTCGGGACCGAAGCGGCCGGTGCGGATTGCTTCGTTGACGATGTCGAGGAGGATCAGGTAGGCGTCTTCCTCGGGGGTGGATTCGAGGTCGCGGGTGATCTCGGCCTCGAGTTCCGGGGACTTGACCGTCGGGGTCATGAAGAGCACCCGGTAGTGCTGCGGGTGCTCGAGCCCGAAGCGGACGTACGCCATGCCGATCTCCATCAGCCGCTCGATCGGGTCCGGGATCCGCCGGGCCCGGGCGAGCGAGGCGCCGAGACTCCGGAGGCCGCTGGTCATGAGTTCCTTGACCAGGGATTCCTTGTCCGGGAAGTGATGGTAAATGGCGGCGGCGCTGGTCCCGATCCGGTTCGCGACGGCCCGCATGGTGGTGGCCTCCACTCCGTTGGCCGCGAACAACTCGCGGGCCACGTCGAGGATCTTCTGCCTCGTATCGGGGGCGGGGGCGGCGGGTCGGGCGGACATGGAGTTAACCTAACAGCGTTAAGTTCTCTCCGCAAGCCCGGAAATCGGCCTACCGGAGGAGCAGTTGCCCCGCGGCTTCCCGGCCCAGCGCCTCGGCCTGCTCGCCGTCGAGGACTGGCAGGGCGCCGACGGGCAAGGAGAGATGGGGAATGCAGGAGGCCACCGGGAGGGGCGCGAATTCGCGGCGGACCACGTCCCAGGCGCCTTCGTCGAGCACCAGCACGGAGCGCCCTCCGGCCGGCGAGGGTACCTGCCACACCCGGGGAACCCGCTCGCCTGCCGCGCGGCTGGCCGGGCGATCGCGAACGAGTTTCCGGGACACCGCGCCAAGGAAAGCCGCCGCTTCGTCCGCCGCCCCGAACCCAAACCGGAACCAGACCTCGGGACGGGCGGACTCGAGCCAATCGTCCAGCTCCTCGTTGGCCGGGACCGTCTCGGAACCGACCCCGCCAGCCGCCAGCATGGCCCGGTCCTCGAAGACCTTGATCCCCGCCGCCACCTCGGGTGTCGGAGCAAGTTCGCGGCGGAGGGCACCGAGGATCCGGATCCGATCCGCGGCCGGCCGGGCGGCGGCGTCCGGCTCCAGCCGCAGGAACGCCAGCATGGCCCCGGCGGAGCGGGACACATCGACCGGCCGCTCGAAAGCCCGGAGCGCTTCCCGAACCGGGCTCAACGCCGCCGGAGCTTCCACCACGCCGATCAGGAGCGGCGTAAGGAGGTCCGCATGAACGAGTTCCTCTTCCGCCCAGGCGTGGACCGCGTCCTCGCGGACGACGCCGAGGAGCAGTGCCGCGCGAAGAAACGTGGCCTCGTGGTGGAGCGCGTTGAGCATGGCCGGAACCTAGTCGGACCGCCGCCGCGAGGCAGCGGCCTGGCGGCGCCGTTCGCGCATCCCCGGCCGCCGGGTCACGGCGCGCGCCGCGCCAGCAGCCGACCCAGCCGGCGGACAATCGCGGCCAGTCCGAGAACCAGCACCGACCAGAAGATCACCGACACGCCGACCAGGGTTGCCGTGTACCCGGCGCCGCCGAGGGCGAGGTGGCGTTCGAACAGCCAGGCCTGGACCAGGTAGCCGGGCGCGATCACGATGAGGCCCGGGAGGTCGGTCATGTTCCGGTAGGCCGCAACCGATGCGATCGTCGCGCCGGAGACGACCGCGGCCCGGAAAATCGCGGCTCGGCTCACCGGGTTGCGCGCCCCGCCGTCGAGACGAGACGCCCGTCGGCCCGAAGGCGGCCGGAACGGCAGCGAGAGGTTCGCATCCGGGGCCTAACGGCCAGGCGACTCCAGCCCGCCGCCGCCCCGCCGCTTGAGCTCGGCCAACTGCGCCTCGACCTCGGCCGGCACGAGCAGGTTGTCGGCGATCCCGGCGAGTTCCTCCGCCTCTCGCCAGGCTGCCTCGAGGAGCGCGAGTTCCCCCTCGATGGCCCGGCGCTCCGATTCCTCATGCAACGCCATTTCCAGGGCAAGCCGGGTCGCCGCCGGCAGCTTCGCGACCGTCATCGAGTCGCGCACCCGGTCGAGGGAATATTGCCGGGCCGCGAAATAGGTCTCGATGAAGCCTTCCGACCCCCGCCGGCCCTCGAGCAGCGAGACCGCCTCGCTGACGGTGCGCTTGCTGCCTCCGGCGGAGTTGATGGCCGGCAGGAGCCGCCCGGCGTGGCGCAGGGCCTCCTCGCCGTCGAAGATCTCGAGCCGCCGCTTGATCTTGAGTGACAACCGGGGCCCGCCGGCCCCATCGTCGGTCAGGCGCGCCTTGGAGAAGTCGGTGCCGCGCACCACGAGGCGCCGGCCGTCGGCGGTCTTGAGCTGCACTTTCCGCATCGCCTGGATCATCTGGGGGATGTTCCCCCAGAGGCCGCCGAACCCACCCAGACCGATGCCCGCCGCCGAGGCCCCGACGACGACGGCACCGATCGCCACGACGCCGGCGCCGCCGATCAGGTAGGCCCGCCGGCGCCGGCGGCCGAACTGATCGCCATAGCGCCAGGCCGCGAACTCCGGGCGGCCCGGCTTGCCGATCCGGACCAGCTCGAGTCCTTCGCCGAGCCGGGCCAGGCCGATGTTGTCAGTGGAGACCTTGAGGCGGGTTGCCTCGAAGAAGCGCTGGCAGTCCTCGATCGCTTCCCAGCGGGTCTCGAGCGGACTCAGGTTCCAGCGCTCGCAGGCCCGGCACACCACCCAGAGCCGGCCGCGGGCAGGATCAAAGGCCAGGCGGCGCCCCACCGGAAATGACTCGACCGCCTCGTTCTGGCCGAGTGGCTTGTGGCAGTAGATGCAGGTGGTGTACACGGCCCCTCCCTTCGAAGCGGCCCACGGCGAGTGCCGGGGGCCGCCGGAATTCAGGGTAACCGTCGACAGCCGGGGCGGTCAACTCGTCGGGGCACCCGTCATCCCGGCACCGCAATGGTGTCAGGATCGGTCCACGCAACGGCGCACCCTCCCCGCCGGGAGCCAGGCCGTCCAGGAAAGGAGACCGCCGGAGCCGACCTTGCGGTCGACCCCGGCGGGTCAGGGTGAGAGGTTCGGGACGAGCGAATCCCCTCGGATGAGACTCCCTTAGTTCTCCGACGCCTGGTCGTCGATGATGCGCGGCGTGACCAGGATGATCAGGTCCTTCCGGTTCTCGGTGTTCGACGTGAAGCTGAACAGGCTGCCGATGATCGGGAGGCTGCCGAGGAGCGGGATGCCCGTCTTCGACCGGGTCACCGTGGTGACCGTGAGCCCGCCGATGACCGCGGTCTCGCCGTCGGACACCAGGATCTCGTTCTTGGTGAACTGCTTGTCGATGCTGAAGCCGAGGTCCGCCGCCGACAGGGTCTTCACCGCGGACCGCTCGGTCTCGATGTCGAGCACGACCTGGCGGTTGTTGGTGACGTGCGGCGTGACGTTGAGCTTGATGCCGACTTCCTTGAACTGCACCGTGGCGCGCGGGGCCTGGCCGGCCGCGCCGCCGAGGGAGCTCGCGTCGATGACCCGGACCGGGACTTCCTCGCCGACCACGATGGTGGCCTTCTTGTTGTCCTTGGTCGTGATCACCGGCTCGGTCTGGACGTCGGTCAGGTCGATCCGCTCGAGGGCCGAGAGGAAGCTCGAGAGGGTGAACCCGCCGAGAGCGATCGAGTAGGTCAGGTCGAGCGCCGACGAGGACACGATGGCGTCCGCGTTGGCGATGGCCGAGATCGCGTTGCCGCCGAGGTCCACGACGTTGATGCCGGGTTCGTACGGCTCGCCGTCCTGGTTCGGATTGGGCCGCTGGACGATCTTGTTGTAGAACTGGCTGCCGCTCGCGAGATCGTACTTGAAGCCGAGCTGCTCGACGTCGGTCCGGTCGACGAAGATCATCTTCGCCTGGATCGCCACCTGCGGCGGCTTGATGTCGAGGCCGCGGACGAAGTCGACGAGGCCCGGAATCTGGGACCGCGACTCGGTGATGATGAGCGAGTTGGTGCCGGTGTCCGCCACCACGCTGGCCCGCTTGGACAGCACGCCCTGGACGGTCCCGATCAGATCGCCGGCGCTCGCGTAGTTGATCTTGACGACCGCGGTTTCCCGGGGCTCGAGCGAGTCGATGGCTGCGAGGGTCTCGGGGGCGTCGACGCGGAGGATCCCGCCTTCCACTTCCTGGACCGAGAGACCGTAGGCGCCGAGGATCGCCTTGAAGGCGTCCGGCCAGGGCTTGTCGCGGATTTCGGCGGTGATCCGGGCATCGATGTTCTTGCCCAGGATGATCGACCGGCCGCTGATCGCCTGGAAGCCGGCGACGACGTCCTGGATGCTGGCGTTGTCCCAGCTCACGGTGAGCCGGGGCTCCTGCCGCTGCTGCTCGGGCGAGAAGATCGAGGTCCGGCCCGCGCGGGACAGGGTCCGCTCGGAGGCCGGCGCCGCGGCCGGTTCGGTCCGGGCTTCGGCCCGGGCCGCCGCCACCACCGACGCCGGCAGCGAGCCGGTCGACCAGGCGGTGAACTTCTCGTCGGCGCCGAAGGCGACGTGGATGCCGTCGTCCTCGCGGGTGACCGTATAGGGCTTCAGCCGGTCCATGACGAGGACGACGCGCACGGTGTTCTCGTCGAACTGCCGGACCCGCATCCCCACCACGCCGGCGCGGTTGACGCCGTCGTAGTCGTTGCGGAGATCGCTCGGCAGGCTCGCCCCCTCAAGGTCGAGCACGATCCGGGCGGGATCGGACAGCGTCATGTCGGTGACGGAGACCGCGCCCTGCACGTTGATCGCCAACTCGGCGCCGCCGGCGGCGGGCCGGAGGCTCACCGCACGCACTTCACCGTCGGTCGGCTCGCCCCGCGGGGCGATGGGGGCCGCGGCGAACGACAGGACCGTCGTTGCGACCAGCGACCAGGAACTCCACGTCATGGGGTCTCCTCCTCGTCCTTGCGAAGCGACACGGTTTCCTGTCGCTGGGTGCCGAAATCATCGATCAGGAACGTGACATCCTTGGGCCGGACGCTCCCGACCCGCATCCGGCCCAGGCGGTCGCCGGGACGGAGGGTATAGCGCTTGTTGCCGATCTTTTCCCGCATCACGACCACGCTGTTGGACGGGTTGCGGGTGTCGTAGCTGATCGAGACCAGCGACAGATCCGGAAGCTCCGGACCGACCCGGCTGCCTTCGAGCAGCGAGACGAACGGATCGCGGGCGCCGCCCGTGTAGGAGAAGCTCTCCCGGCCGATCGTCTTGGTTTCGCTTTCCGGCGCGGTCGCGGCGGAGCTCGCGGCGTCCGCGTCGGTCGCGGCCGGAGCAGCCCCCTCGGGGGCCGCCGGCTTCTCGGTGGCGGCGGCCGGCGCTTCGACGGCGGCGGCGGTCGCGGCCGGGGCGGCAGTCTCCTGGCCCGCGGCCGGCGTGTCCGGCGCCGCGGCGGCCGTGGCCGCCGGTTCGAGTGCGGCCTGCTTGGCCTCGGCTTCTTCGCCGCCGCCGCAGCCGCTCGTCATGAGCGGGAGCAGCAGGGCAAGACCGAGGAGCTTCTTAGTGACCACCCTGGCCTCCTTCCGGGGACACCGGCTGGCCCTTCACGTAGGTTCGGATCTGGAAACGGGCTTCGAGCATCGCCTTGGTCGTATCGCCCAGGGCGCGGGCCTCGGGCATCCGGGCGGATGCGAGGGTCACCTCGTAGGGCACGATGATCCGGCGGAGACTGGCGATGTCGCTCAGGAACTCGCCGATCTGATCGTAGCGGCCGATCACCGACATCTTGTAGGTGTAGGTGTCGAACGGCGCGGGGCCGCCCGACACCGGCTGGGGCACCACCTCGGCGAGGTTCACGCCGCGGATCTTGGCCCGGGTCGAGATGTCGTCGAGCAGGTTCGGGACCTCGTTGCGGTCCGGGACCAGCTGCCGGAGGATCGCCAGGGTGCCCTTGTACGATTCGATGTTGTTCTTCAGGTCCTCGATCGTGCCCCGGGCCAGATCGCGCTTGACGCTGTCGGTCTGGGCCTCGAGGAAGTTGATCGAGTCCTGGACCACCTTGATCTGTTCCTTCTTGACCGGGACGCCCTCGAAGCCGAGGGACCGGACCACTTCGCCCGAGTAGAACATGTATCCGATCAGGCCGGCGAACAGCACGCCGAGCATCGGAGCGGCTTTCGGGTTGTCGAGCAGCGCCATGGTTCAGTCCTCCCGCTGGGCGACGGTGGTCGCCGGGCTGGGCTCGGCCGGCTGTTCGGCCTGCTTCCCGGCCGCGGCGTCGCGGCGCTGGAAGGTGGCCTTGAGCACGAAGGCCGTCACCGCGCGGTTCTGGTCGACCACGGTGTTGGCCGAGATCGCGGTCACGTTCGAGAGATAGGGCGAGTCCTCGAGCTGCCGGAGCAGCCGGGTGTAGCCCTGGATGTCCACGGTCCGGCCGTTGATGGCCACCTCGACCGAGGGCTCGGCCGCCGGCGCGGTGCTGTCCGCCACCACCGGCGCCGCGATCGCGATGTTCTGCACGTCGGTGAGCCAGGTGTAGGGCGGCACGGCCCGGGCGACTTCGTCGAGAATCCGCGGCCAGGTATAGCGATCGCCGTCGACCGTCTTGATGGTCTCGATCTGCGCCTGGATCGAGTCACGGGTGGACTCGAGCCGCCGCTTCTCGGTGAGGTAGGCGCGGAACCGCTGGTTCTCGGTGCGGGCCTGCTCGAGCTTGGGCTCGAGGTCGGTCAGCTCCGTCGACGCGGTCAGCTGGGCGATCCCGACGAACCCGAGCCACGCGACACTCGCCGCGAGCGCCCCGAGCCGGTAGGGATCCTTGATCTTCTGGCCGGCGGACTTCAGCTGCGCCCCGATCCCCGCGATGGAGGACTTGCCGGCGGCGCGCTTGTGCCCGGGCTTGAGATTGATGGTGATCATCTGGGCCAATCGCCTCCCTGTGTGGTCACGCCGCCTGACGCAGCGCGAGGCCCACCGGCAACATCAGCAGCGGGGCCACCTCGTCCACGTTCATCTGATCGAACACGCCCTCGGCTACCTGGATCCGCTCGATCGGGTTCGCCAGCTGGACCGGCAGCTTGAGCCGATCGCCGAGCGTCTTGGCGAGCCCCGGAATCCGGGCCCCGCCCCCCGAGAGGAACAACCGGCTCAAGCCCGCCGCCGACCGGCTCGCGGTCTGGAGGAACGCCGCCGCCCGCTCGATCCCGACCGCGAGTTCCTCGCCGCGGCTCTGGAGGAAGGGCGTCAGCACGTCGGTCACCTCGAAACCCTGCAGCAGCTTCTGCGCTTCATCAGCCGAAAGACCGCGCTCCCGCTGGAGATCTTCCCGGAACCGGCGGGTGCCGACCGGCAGATCTCGGGTGAGCACGGGAACGCCCTCGTCGAGGATGTTCACGTTGGTCAGCTCGTGGCCGATGTTCACCAGGCCGACCACGCCCTTCATCGCGTCGGGATAGTTCACTTCGAACGCGTTGTGGAGCGCGAAGGCGTCGACGTCGATGACCGAGGCGTCGATGCCGATGTCCTTCAGGAGCGAGAGCTTGGTTTCCACCAGTTCCCGCTTGGCGGCCACCAGCAGCACGTTCATCTGGAGGCCTTCCGCTTCAGGATCGAGGATCTGGAAGTCGAGTTCGACGTTGTCCATGTCGAACGGCACGTGCTGCTCCGCCTCCCAGCGGATCAGTTCGCGCGCTTCGCCTTCCTTCATCCGATCCATCGGAATCTTCTTGATGATCACGTCGCGGCCGCCGACGGCGGTCACCACGTTCTTGGGCTTGAGGCCCACTTCCTGGAAGAGACCCCGGATCGCCTCGGCGACGATGCCCGGGTCCATGACCTCGCCCTCGACGATCGCGTCGTCGACGACGTGGGCCATCGCCACCTTCGACAGCACCGGCTCACCGGAACCGTGAGTGACGACTGCGAGTTTGATCAGGCCGCTGCCGATATCCAGGCCGATCGTGGTCCGCGTGCGGTTGAAAAGTCCCATTCTTCGCCCAGGTGCCAAGATGGTTGACGGTCACGTCAGAAATGGCGCAACCTGTTGTCAAGCAAGTGGCCGTGCTGCCGCCACCGCACTCAAACCATTGTCCTGCAACAACTTGCATCAATCGGTCGTGCCGCAATCCGACCCTTGGGTTTCCTGCATCGGGTCGGCCCAGCTGTAAACAAGTAATCGGATTGCGGGCAACCGCTATGCCAAGCTTGGCAGGGTGGTGCGACGACTCGCACTGCAAAAGCTAACTGGTTCAAAAACAAAGCCTTAGCGTCCAACCCACCGGACCGGTTCCGACAATGCAACCGGCGACCCGTCCGAATCTTTCGCAAACTTCCAATGCCAAGGCGAACCGCTACTGAAAGCCCCTCACAGGGAATCTCGAGAGGGGTTGAATCCGCTCCACGGAGTCCCCGGCAAACACGGCCACCTGGACCAGGCCACCGAGCCGGACCGCGGCGCGTTCCCGGCCCGCGCGGTCGATTCGCCCGGCCGACACCTCGGCGAGCCACACGCCCGACCCCAGGTTGTGAGCCGAGCGGCGGACGACGAGCACCGCGCTGGAATCGACGCCGAGGCTGACACTCTCTCCGGGCAGACGACTGAGCGCCGAATCGATCCACATCCCGCGCGCCAGGTCGTTCAGGGCTCCGGTAGCCGCCCACCTGACCGCCACGGCGTCGAAGGCTCGGCGGCCGGTGGCGAGTTCCCCTGCAGCCACCGGACCACCGAGGCCGGCCGCCAGCGCGAGCGACGCCATCAGCGCCAAGGCGATCAGGATCACCGAATCCCCCCAAACGGCACTCGAACGAACAGGCTGTCGGCGGCGGCGGGGGCCCAGCCGGGACCGAGGCCGACCTCCGCCCGGGCGAGCGACCGAATCATCACGTCCAACCCGGCGGCCGTTGGCGCCCCGGCCGGCATGCCCGCCCGGTCCCAATACGAGACCCCGAACCCCCCGGGCCCCGCCAGCGGACCCGCGACGGGCTGCACCACACCGCCGCCGGAGCGCGGTTCGAGACCGAGCTGCCAGGTGCCGCCGCTACCGTACTCGCGGAGGGCCACGACCTCGAAGACCCGCACCACGGTCGGGAGCCGGAGGACCGCCAGCCGGCTCGAGTCAACCACCGTCCGCAGGGCGAGGCCGGCCGTCCCGTCGGGACACACGGATCCGATGCCCGCCGCGAGCACCGGAGCCGGCAGCCAGGCGTTGACCGAGCCCGAATCGCCGGCGAGGTAGAGCAGCAGGCTGTCGCGGCCGGGCACCGGGAGGCGGCTCCGCCAGGCGGCGAGCGGCCCGGCGGCCAGGACGACCGAATCCGGGCCCGCGCCGCACCCGATCCAGAGGCCACGGCCGGCCCGATACTCGATACCGCCGGCCACCGAGCGCAGATCGGCGCCGCCTACCGAATCCGCGGCGAGCGTCCCGAGTTCCGCGCCCAGCACGGCGGCGGCGGTCCGCAGGGTGTGGGCCGCACCCGCCCGCTCCGTCCGCGACCGCCCGACCCGGTCGAGAACGAGCTGGACCCGGAGCGCCATGACCAGGAGCACGGCGCCGACCACCAGCGCCACGAGCATTTCCAGGAGGGAGACACCCCGGCGCGTCATCGGCAGGTAACCGCGGTCCGGACCGAATCGACCAGCGGCCGCCCGGCGCTGAGGGCGCGCGCCTCGACGGTCAGCTCGATTCGGGCGGAGTCTCCGGCCACCCGCCAGGCGAGGCCGACTCCTTCAGCCGTGTAGGCCGAGCCGGCGGGCGGCGGGAGACACGCCGGGGCGGTGCTCCGGTAGCGCAGGGCGAGGGCCGCGGCTTCCCGGTCCGCGGCGGTAGCCATGGCAGTCCAGCGGCGCCCCGCGGCCACGGCCCGGCTGTTGGCCATCGTGAGACGGACAACGAGCGAGCCGAGCAGCGCCAGCATCACCAGCGCGGCAAGGACCTCGAGCAGCGTGAAGCCACGGAGTGACGGCGCACGGTGAACCTCGCGCCGGGTGGAACCACGGGATATCCGCATGCCGCCACGATCGCGCCGCCGCGACCGTCGGGCACAACCGAAAACGCCCGGTTGGGCGCGGAATTGCCGCGCGGCCTGGCCTCAGGCCAGGCCGTATCGGCGCAGCTTGTAGAAGAGGGTCCGGAGGCTGATCCGGAGCAGCCGCGCGGCTTCCCGCCGGGTCCCGCCGCACGCGGCAAGGGCGCGGAGGATGATCTCGCGCTCGAAGGCCTCGACCTGCGGCTTGAGGGCGAACTCGCTCACGCCGTTCGTGCTGCTCTTGCCCGCGCTCACCAGCACCGGGAAGTCGGAGCGGTCGAGCTTGCCCGTGGGGCTCAGCACGGCGGCGCGTTCGACCACCTGGCGGAGTTCCCGCACGTTGTTGGGCCACGAGTACGACACCAGCGCGGCCATGGCCTGCGGCGTGATGCTGATCGGGCGGCCGGTCTTGGCGGCGATCTGCTGGAGGAAATGGGTGACCAGCGCGGGAATGTCGTCCCGCCGCTCGCGGAGCGGGGGCAGATCGAGCGTGGTCATCCCGAGCCGCTGGGCGAGGTCGGGGCGGATCTTCCCCTCGTCGATCAGCCGGCCCACCTGCTTCTCGGCGGTGGCCATGAGCCGGATGTCGACGCCGACGATCACGGGACCGCCGTTGCGCCCGTTCCCGCCGGGCCCGAGCCGGTCGAGCAGCACGGCCTGGCTTTCGGCGTTGAGGGCGTCGATCTCCTCGAGGAGCAACGTGCCTCGGCTCGCCGAGCGCCAGACGCTCTCCGGATCGCCCGGATCGATGGCGTGGCCGTCGGCGCCGAAGAAGTCGGGTGTGGCCGTGCAGTCGATCGCGACGAACGCCCCGTCCCCGCGCCGGCTGAAGCGATGCATCGCCCGGGCGAGGAGCGCCTTGCCGGTGCCCCGCTCGCCGGTGATCAGCACCGCCTGGTCCGACGCGGCGGCCCGGGCCGCCACCTCGAGAATCGACCGCATCTTCGGATCCTCGGCCACCACCATCGGCTCGAGTCCCTTGGCGCCGATCGTGGCGCGGAGGGTGGCGACTTCGTGGCGGAGCCGGTCGCGCTCGTCGGTCTGGCGGACCGCCATCAGCACTTCTTCGGGAAGCGCCGGCTTCCGGAGGAATCCGTCGGCGCCCTCGCGGAGTGCCGCGGCGGCCAGCGCGGCCTCCGTGGGACCGCCGCAGACGAGGATCACGCCCGTCCCGCCGCCCGACCGGTAGCGCCGCAGGAACCCGAGCGCGCCCTCCTGGGGCAGCGCCAGGTCGGCGACGATGGTCCGGATGCCGAGCGCCTGGGCCTCGAGGAGGGCCGCTTCCGGATCCCGCCGGGCCACGACTTCGTAACCGACGTCTTCCAGGGAAGAAGCCACCGAGTGTTTCAGGGATTCGTCAGCATCGAGCAGCAGGACGCGCATCCGACGATTCTCCAGGACGACCTAAGGCCGCGGGGCCAGAGCCCGCGGCCGGGTGACGGGGCGAACGGCGCCCCCCAGGCGCGCGACGCGCCTCACCAAACGATCACGAGCAGACGATCTTGCCATCGATGGCGCTCGTGGCCCCCGCGCCGACCTGGACCTGACACTGGTCGATGGCCGACGTGATGGTGC
>JBFXAY010000058.1:0-31118 GCA_050183815.1 Gemmatimonadales bacterium
CCACGGCCCGACCCGCATCTTCGACGCGGTCCGCCCCAGCCTCCCAATGCGCAGAGACGGCCCGGGAACCTCCGCCCCGAACTCCAGGGTGGTCCACGCGACTCGCCGGCCCCCGAACTCCCGGAATCCGATCCCGGACACAGTTCCGGGTCCGCCCCAGAGAAATCCGCGACGATCAGGCAATTCGCCCCCGGCGGCCCCACCCCCCGCCCGCCAGGCAAACGCGCCGCCCGCCACCGGAAATTCTGCCTCGACCGTGCCGGCAATCCGCCGGTACCACCCCGATCCCGCCCCGACCTCGGCGGCGAGGCTCGTCGTCAGGGAGCCGTGACCGGGGGCGCCCCCGCGCCGGACCCAGTCGCCCCGGGCGGTCCAGGCCGGCGCCGATCCGAGATCGGGGTTCGGCCGGTAGCGGCCCCGCACCGGCCCGGCCGCCACCGCCACGCCCCGGAACCGGTCCCTGCCTAACGAGACGCGCAGGGTCCGGCCGGGCGCGGTCCAGCGGACCTCGGCCGCCACGCCTTCCGCGAGCAGATAGTCGCCGAGATCGCGGCCGCCTTCCTGGGCCGCGAGCGAATTGACCAGGCCGCTCGCGCCCGGCCAGTCGCCGACGTCGCGAATGGCCCGCTCGGCGCGAATCGTCAGCACCGCCGCCCCGATGGCCCGCCCCACCGCCACCGATCCCGTCGCCCGGCGGTCCGCGGTGCCGTAGCCGGCCGACAGCGCCGCGCGGTCGGCCGGACCGAACCGGCCGTGCCCAGCCACGCCGGCACCCACCCGGAGGCCTTCCACCCTGGTGACGCGAAGAATGTCGGAAACGCGGCTCATCCCGAGACGGACCGGCGGCAGCCCGCCCAGGCGGCCGCGGAGTGAGGCCGCCGCCAGCCGTCGGGCCGCCTCGAGGTCGGCGGCGGAAGCCGGGGCCACCGAGGAGTCCACAGCCGCCCGCAGCGTCCCGTCAAACGGCCCGCCGCCCGGCGTCAGCCGCCCGCCGATCGCCGCACCAAGACGGATCCGTTCGGGCATCGGCTCGTTGAACCGGTAACCGTCCACCTCCCACCGGGCCCGGATGATGCCCCGGACCGGGAAATCCACCACCGCCGAGCGGCGCCGGATCTCGATGTCCTGGCGATACGGCAGCCAGTAGCGGCCGTCCACGAGCGACCGCTCCAGCCGGACCACGATGTCCTCGAGCGTGGGATCGCGATAGGCAGCCGGGGTGAACGAGAGCGTCGAGCGGACGATGGCGGCTCGGTCACGATCGAGGTAGAAGGTGCCGATCACCCCGGGCCGGCCGGGAACGCGGGGCCGGACCTCGAGCGCGGTGAGCACCACGCTCGCCGCGGCCGTGCGGATCACCAGCGAGTCGGCGATCCGGATGTCGTAGTCGGGCAAGCCGTCGGGCGAGAGGGGATGGGGCACGTCGGCGATCTCGTCGCCGTTGCCGATCCGGATCCGCGACCCCGCATCGTCCGAAACCAGGCCGAGGTGATCGCGATGATAGGCGAGATCGGTGGGCAGGAAGGTCGAGTCGCGCCAGGCCACGATGACCTGCTTGCTCCGGTCCGGTCTTTCCCAATACACTTCGAGGCGGAGTTCGTCGCCTTTGACGATGCGACGGAGCGGCACGTCGGCGCCGAACTCGGTCACGAAGGTCACTACGCCGCGGGCTTCCGCCGCATACGAACGGAGCGTCGAATCGAGCGCCGCCGCCTGACGACCGGACGCCGCCCGGCGAGCCAGCTCGAGCGCGGCGGGATCGTTCCACTGTGCCGCCGCCGGTCGGGCCACCATCACCGAGAGCACCACGAGCCAGCGATGCGACATCGGCGGAATCTAGCGGTTTCCGGCATCGCCCTGATGCTGCTCGCGGGGTGCGGCGGCCCGCGCGGGGTCCCGCAGCCGGTCGCCACCGGCCCCGTGCTGCCGCCCCCGCCGCGGCCGACCACACTCGACTCCGTGTTCGTCCTCGAGAGCGGGGGGCCACCGCCCGAAGACACGGTCGTGGTGGTGCCCTCGGGCCGGCGCCGGACCATCCTGCTCCGCCGGGGGGCCCCGGACAACAGCCTCTTCGCGACGCTCGAATTTCCCGATTCCGCGCTCGCCGGCGGCGACTCCCTCCGGATCACGGTGTCCGCGCGGCCCGGCCTCTACGCGATCGACCTCGCCGTCGACGGGCAACTCGCGCGGCCGGGCCTGCTCACGATGAGCTATGCCGTGCATTTCGTCGCGCCCGCCGGCTCGGGCGACCGCTACGGCAACGACCTCGCGTTCGAACGGGCCCTGTTTCTGGCCCGCCTTGGCGCGAACGACCGGGTCGAATTCCTGCCGACCGCGCGGCCGGGCTCCGATCTGGTCGCCACCGCGGTGGACCGGCCGGGCCGCTACCTCGTGGCGGCGCCGAGGTACTGACGTGCCGCGATGGCTTCTGGTGGCGGTCGGCCACGATCTCTCCGTCGATATCGCCGGCGACCAGACGCTGACGGTTGGCCGGGCGCCCGACTGCGAGGTCGTGATCCCCGACGTGACCGTCTCGCGGCGGCACGCCGAGCTCACCGGCAGCGCGGGTGGCCTCCGGATCCGCGACCTCGGCAGCTCGAACGGCACCACGCTCAACGGCCTCCGGATCGAGTCCGGCGACGCGGTCCCCGGCGACATCGTCGCCTTCGGCAAAGTCACCTTCCGGCTCGCCCACCCGGAAGCGGACCCGGAACCGGTGGACCCCGAGACCAGCGGCGGCACCCTCCGGCCCCTGGCGCCCCGCGGCGAGGCCAGCCTTGAATCGCGCCAGCTCGCCCGGATCCTCGACCTCGCCAAACGGCTCTCCGGCGAATTCGATCTCGACCGCCTGACCGAGGCGATCGTCGAGCTGACGTTCGATCTGCTCCCGGTGGACCGGGTCTCGCTGCTGCTGCTGGACGAGGCGAGCGGAGCGCTGATCCCCGCCCGGTCGAAGAGCCGGCTGGCCGAAGGAACCGCCTTCCGGGTGCCCCAGTCGATCGCACGCCGGGCCGTGGCGGACCGGGTCCCGATCCTGACCGAGAGTGCCGTCGACGACGAACGGTTCCGGAGCGGTTCCGTGATGATGCAGAGTGTCCGGAGCGCCATCTCCACCCCGCTCCTCGCCTCGCGGGACCGGGTCCTCGGCGTGCTCTACGTGGACAGTCTGACCGCGGAGCGCCCGTTTCAGGACGACGAGGCGTCGATGCTCTTCGCGTTCGGGGGGCTCGCCGCCGTGAGTCTCGGCAAGCTTGCCTACGCCGAGGAGGCCCGCCGCGAAGCGGAGGTCCGAGCCAATTTCGAGCGGTTCTTCGCACCGGAAGTCGCCGCCCGGATCGCCCGCGAGCGCGGCACGATCGACCTCGCGGGCGAACGCCGGGCGGTGGCGGTGCTGTTCTGCGACATCCGGGGCTTCACGGCGATCGCCGAGTCCCTCGCCCCGGAGGAGACCGGCGCGCTCCTGACCGAGTACTTCAACGAGATGGCGGACGTGATCTTCGAGTTCGGCGGGACGCTCGACAAGTTCATCGGCGATGCGGTGCTGGCCGTCTGGGGGGCGCCGTTGTCGGCCCCCGACGACGCCGACCGCGCCCTGGCGGCCGCCCGGGCCATGGGGGACCGGATCGGGCTCCTCAACGCCCGGTCGCGGCAGCGGGGCCGGCCCGAGCTGCGGATCGGCATCGGCATCAACTTCGGCGAGGTGTTCGCGGGCTATCTCGGCAGCACCCGGCGCCTGGAATACTCGGTGATCGGCGACCCCGTCAACGTCGCCTCCCGGCTCTCCGGCGATGCCGGACCGGGCGAGATCCTCGTGTCGGAGGCATTCATCACCCGGCTCCGAACCCGGCCCCCGCTCGACCGGCTGGCCGACGTGACGCTTCGGAACCGGACCCGGCCGGTAACCGTCTATCGCCTCAAGACGGGTTGAATCGGTACGGCCGGCCCGCGGCCGCCAGCAGGTCGAGCACCAGCCGCACCGGAAGCCCCATCACACTGAAAAAATCCCCTTCGATCCGCTCGACCAGGGCCGCCCCATAGCCCTGGATCCCGTAGGCTCCGGCCTTGTCCATCGGCTCGCCGGTGGCGACGTAGGCCTCCAGCAGGCCCCGGGTCGCTGGGCGGAAATAGACGGCGGTGGTGTCCGCCGCCTCGTACTCGCGGCCGTCCGCCACCAGACACACCGAGGTGATCACCTCATGCCGGCGCCCCGCGAGCCGTTCGAGCATCGCGACCGCCTCGGCGGCGTCGCCGGGTTTCTCGAGAATCGCGCCGTCGATCACCACGATGGTGTCGGCCCCGAGCACGAGCGCCCCGGGTACCGCCCGGGCCTTGTCGCGCGCCAGCCGGCGGGAGTACGCCGACGGGGTTTCCCGGGGCAGCGGGATCTCCTGAACGTCACTCACGGTCACTACGACGTCGAACCCGAGCATTTCAAGCAGCTGCTTGCGCCGGGGCGAGCGGGACGCGAGCACCAGCGGCGCCTCACTCATGGTTCCGATCCAGAATGAGAGTGACCGGTCCGTCGTTGTGGATCTCGACCTGCATGTCGGCGCCGAACTCGCCGGTGGCGACGGCGAGCCCGCGGGTCCGGAGCTCGGCGACGAACTGCTCGTAGAGAGGAATCGCCTGCTCGGGCCGGGCTGCGTCGAGAAACGAGGGCCGCCGGCCCTTGGCGGCATCGCCGTAGAGCGTGAACTGGGATACGACCAGCACTTGTCCGCCGACGTCGGCGAGACCCAGGTTCATCTTCCCGGCCGGGTCGCTGAACAGCCGGAGTCCCGCCACCTTCTCGGCCATCCAGACCGTTTCGGCCGGGGTGTCGGCGTGGGTGAAGCCGACGAGGAGACAGAAGCCGCGCTCGATGGCGCCCACCTCCCGGCCGCCGATGGCCACTGCGGCCCGCATGGTGCGCTGCAGCACAACCCGCATTCCGTCTCCCCGGTTCTGAAACCGGCGGTAAGATCGCGCGGGAGCCGGGCTGAGGAAAGCGAGGGCCCGGCCCGGATCGACCGGGCCGAGCCCCGTTCCGCCGGTCCGCGCCGGGGTTCAGGCGCGGGTGGCCTGCACCTCCAGGGCAATCCTGACCTCGTTGGCCACGAGCACACCGCCGGCCTCGAGCGCCTGGTTCCAGGTCAGACCGAAATCCCGCCGGTCGATCCGGGTGGTGGCGCTGAAGCTCGCCCGGCTGCCGCCCCAGGGATCGGTCGCCTCCCCCTCGAAGACGGTGTCGAGCGCCACTTCACGGGTCACGCCGCGAATGGTGAGGTCGCCGATCAGACGAAACCGGTCACCGGCCTTGGCGACGGCCCCCTCCATCCGCCTGCTCCGGAAGGTGAGCGTCGGATGGTTGGCAACGTCGAGAAAGTCGGGCGAACGCAGGTGCTCGTCCCGCTGTTCGACGCGGGTATCGATGCTGGCCGCGTCGATCTCGACGGTGGCGGCCGACCGGTCGCCGGCGAGGGTGATCGACCCGGTGACGCCGCCGAACCGGCCCTTCACGGTCGTGATCATCAGGTGCTTGACGGCGAACTCGACGAGCGTGTGGGTCGCGTCGAGCGTCCAGGTGGTGGCGGAGGATGGGGCGCTGGCGGTCATGGCAGTCTCCTTTGGCTAATTCGAGTTCAAACATCCAGTGTCATAACATCTATAGTGCACCGGCGCCGTCCCGGTTCCCTACTGCTGGGCCTCCCGGACGGCGTCGAGCAGCCGGGTGAGTTCCGCCAGCTGGTCCGGGCCCAGGTGCCCGAGCCGCTTGCGGTGGCTTCGGCGCACGGGACCATCGAGCTGGTTGACCAGGTCGAGCCCCTTCCGGGTCAGCCGGGTGGTGACGAACCGCCGGTCGGGGCCGTCCCGGTCCCGGGACACGAGGCCCAGGTCCGCCATCCGTTCGAGGAGCCGGGTCGCGTCCGGCACCCGGTTGACCAGGCGATCCCGGAGCTCGTTCCGGCAGAGCCCCTCGGCGCCGGCTCCCCGAAGGATCCGCAGGACGTTGTACTGAGTCGGCGTGATCCCGTAGTCCTTGAGCAGATCGGCGAACGCATACTCCGCGAGCGACGCCGTCCGCTGGAGCCCCACGAAGACCTCTTCCTCGGCGCTGTCAAACGGCTTCCGCTGCCGGAGTTCGGATTGGAGCTTTGAGGTCGTCATGGTCCGATGATAGATGTTATAACACTTGATGTCAACCCGCCTCCCGACCCGGTGCCGGACCCCGCCTACGGGCCGGCCGTCAACAGGCCCCTAATCTCGCCATCGGAGGCGCGGCTGACCAGCTTCCCGCTCACCCGGGCCAAGGCGTTGTCGACCGGCAGACCACCGTCGGTCAAGCGGATCAGAACCTCGAGGGGCACGATGAGGGATCGGGCCGCCGGGGCCGTTCGGATCACCGACTCCAGCTGCGCACTGGTGGCGCCGCGGCGCAGGACCTCGGCGCCGGCCACGATTTCGCGGGGATCGACCTGGTCGCGGCCGGCGTGAGAGAGCGCCCGGGAGGCCGTCTCGAGGCGCCAGGAGGACTGACCGATCTGCTCCACGATGGCCGGCTCGGTTCGGCCGCCCGCCTTCCCGTCGGCCATCTGTTCGAGCAGCGGGCCGGTTGGCAGCCCGCGCCGCCGGGCCTCGTCGAGGATGCTCTGGAGCCGGGCCCGGGCATCCGGCCCGAACCGGGACAATACGGCCACTTCCTGCTGGGCCCGGGCCTCCTCGGCGACGCCGCCCTGTCCGGCGAGCCGGACCTGGGCGGCGGCGGGGCTCGCGGCGAGCAGCACCGCGCCGAGTCCGTAGAGCGCCTTCATTCGCTACCTCCTGAAAACCGGGTGACCCGCCAGACTTCCGAGTATCGGCCGGCCGGGTCTCAGGATTGACGACGCCCCTGACGGAGACCCGGTGCACGCCCGAATTCCGGTCTGTCGCGATTTCGGTCTCGAAAACGAACGCGGGGCCGCCAGAGGCGGCCCCGCGGATCGGTTTCCGGACGCGGCGGGTTACTCGACCGTCACGCTCTTCGCGAGATTCCGCGGCTGATCGACGTTGCACCCGCGCCGCACCGCGACGTAGTAGCTGAAGAGCTGGAGGGGCACGCTCGCGAGAATCGGGGTGAGCAGGTCGTGGGTGGCCGGGAGCTCGAAGGTCTCTTCGGCCAGCCGCCCGATCTCGGTGTCGCCCTCGGTGACCAAGGCCACCACGCGGCCCTTCCGCGCCTTCACCTCTTCGACGTTGGACACGATCTTCGAGTAGACCGCGTCGCGCGGCGCGATGAAGATCACCGGCATGTTTTCGTCGATCAGCGCGATGGGTCCGTGCTTCATCTCCGCCGCCGGATAGCCCTCGGCGTGGATGTAGGAGATTTCCTTGAGTTTGAGCGCGCCCTCGAGGGCCACCGGGAAGTTGACCCCGCGGCCGAGGTAGAGGCAGTTGGTGGCCTCCGCATACCGCTCGGCCAGCGCCTCGATTTCCGGCGCCCGGTCGATGATCGACTTGATCTGCTCGGGCAGCTTGTGCAGCGCTTCGATGAACTGGCGGCCCTGAAGCACGCTCATGTTCTTGAGCCGGGCGAGCCGGAGCGACACCATCGCGAGGGCCGCGACCTGGCTGTTGAACGCCTTGGTGCTGGCCACGCCGATTTCGGCGCCCGCGCGGAGGTAGAGCCCGCCGTCCACCTCGCGGGCGATCGTCGACCCGACCACGTTCACCAGACCCATCGTCCGGGCGCCCCGCCGCTTGGCTTCGCGCACGGCGGCCAGCGTGTCGGCGGTCTCACCCGACTGGGAGATGGCAATCACGAGGCAGCGATCGTCGAGCACCGGATTCCGGTAGCGGAACTCCGAGGCATACTCGACCTCCACCGGGACCCGGGCCATCTCCTCGATCATGTACTCGCCGATGAGGGCGGCATGCCAGGAGGTCCCGCAGGCGGTGATGATGATCCGGTCGAACCGCTTCAGTTCGTCGTCCGAGAGATTGAGGCCCCGCAGCCGCGCGGTGCCCTCTTCCTCGAGCAAGTGGCCGCGGAGCGTGTTGCAGAGGCTCTCGGGCTGCTCGAAGATCTCCTTCAGCATGAAGTGGGCGTAGCCGCCCCGCTCGATCGTGGCCAGGTCCCATTCGATCTGGCTGACCGGCTTCTCGACGTGGGTTTCGGTGAGGTTGCGGACCCGGTAGCCGTCCCGCTTGAGCACCACCATCTCGCCGTCGTCGAGGTAGACGACCGAGCGGGTGTGCTCGAGGATGGCCGAGGCGTCGGAGGCGACGAAGTATTCGCCGTCGCCCACGCCGACGAGGAGCGGCGAGCCGTTCCGGGCGGCCACGAGGGTGTCAGGCTCGTCGGAGGAAATCACCGCGATGCCGTAGGCGCCTTCGACGTCCCACAGCGCCGAGGCGACCGCGTCTTCGAGATCGTTGGTGTAGTACTCGCCGATCAGGTGGGCCAGCACTTCGGTGTCGGTTTCCGACTTGAAGACGTGGCCCCGCATCTCGAGCGCTTTCCGGATGGTCCCGGCGTTCTCGATGATGCCGTTGTGAATGACGGCGATCTTGCCGCTCTGGTCGGTGTGCGGATGCGCGTTCGGCGTGGTCGGGGCGCCGTGGGTAGCCCACCGCGTGTGCCCGACGCCGACGGTGCCGGCCGGCTCGGTACCCTTGAGCGCGTCAGCCAGCACCGAGAGCTTGCCGGCGGCTTTCCGGATCTTGACGCCGTCACCGTTGATCACGGCGATGCCGGCCGAGTCGTAGCCGCGGTACTCCATCCGCCGCAGGCCATCAACCAGGATGCCGGTCACCTGCCGGGGTCCCACGTATCCGACGATTCCGCACATGGCGTTATACCAGGTTCTGACAGGTTTCGATCAATTCGGTCGCCGCCGCTTCCGTCGGCGCCTCAGCGATGTACCGGATGATGGGCTCGGTCCCGGAGGGTCTGACGTGGACCCAGCGATCCGGCCAGGAAAGTCGGAGGCCGTCGCGGGTGTCGGCGGTTGCCTCGGGGAACCGCGCCCTGAGGCCTGAATACAACACCGACAAGTCTTTACCCCGTGGAGACTTCGCCTTCACAATCCGATACTGTGGTGCGGCGGCCACAATTTCGCTGGGCCTCCGACCATCCAACGCCAACAGTTGCAAGATCAACGCCACACCCAATGGCGCGTCCCGGCCGATGTGGAGAGCCGGCAAAATCACCCCACCGTTGCCTTCCCCCCCAATCAGCGCCCGCTCGGCCTTGATCGTGGCGGCCACGTTCGCCTCGCCGACCGGTGCCCGGACGAACCGGGCGCCGCCGGCCTTGGCCGCGTCCTCGACCACGAGGGAGGTGGACAGATTCGCCACGACCGCCGGCTGCCGTTCCGACGGGCCGGTCTGGTGCTTCCCGAGCACCGCGCGAACCGCAAAGGCCAGGGTGTAGTCCTCGCCGATCGGGCGCCCCTGCTCGTCGACCACGGCGAGCCGGTCCACATCGGGGTCGACGGCCAGGCCGATGTCGGCGCCTGACTCCTTTACCAGCCGGGAGAGGTCGCCGAGGTTCTCCGGTATTGGCTCCGGTTCGCGGGGAAACCGGCCATCGGTCTCGAGGTTGATGGCGGAGACCCGGCAGCCCAGCATTTCGAGGAGGTTCGGGATCACGGCACCGCCGGCCCCCCGGACGCAGTCGAGTGCCACGTGGAAGTGCTTCGACCGAATCAGGTCGGCATCGACTTCGGGCAGCGCGAGCACCTGGGCCAGGTGTCGATCGGTGGCCTCGGGGTCGGCCTTGAGGCCGCCGATTCCGTTCCAGCCCCCCCGGGCGACGCCGGTTTCGGCCAGCGCCCGCACCGTGCTGCCCGCGTTGCCGTCGAGGAAGATGCCGTCCGGCCCGACGAACTTGAGGGCGTTCCAGGCAATCGGATTGTGGCTGGCGGTGATGATCAGGCCGGCGCCTGCGTGATGGTGCTCGACGGCCAGCTGGACCGTGGGGGTCGGCACCACGCCGAGGTCGATGACCGTGACCCCCACCGACATCAGCCCGGCGGTCGCCGCGTGGGCAAACATGGCCCCGCTGGTCCGGGCGTCCCGGCCCAGCACCACCAGGGGCTTGCCGTTGTTCTTCGCCCAGGTGCCCAGGGCCGCCGCATGCCGCGAGACCAGTTCGGGGGTCAGGTCGGTCCCCACGATGCCGCGCATCCCGGAGACGGAAATCATCAGAGTCGGAGAGCTCATTGTCGGGTCGGTTGGCCCGGCGGGCAGGCGTCCATCAGACGCCGATCGGCAGGGCGGTGAGGTCGGGAAAGGCCCGTTGGAAGGCCGTGACCACGTCGGGGTCGAACTGGAGCCCGGAGCAGCGCTGGAGTTCCTCCATCGCGTCCGCCGGGCGGCGGGAGGGCCGGTAGGCGCGGTTGGTCGTCATGGCGTCGAAGGCATCGACGACCGACACGAGCCGGGCGACCATCGGGATGGCCTCGCCCCGGAGCCCGTCGGGGAACCCGGACCCGTCCATCCGCTCGTGGTGGTGGCGGACAATGTCCAGCACCACCGGGTGGTCCCGGCGAAGCGGCTCGAGGATCTCTTCGCCTTCGGTCACGTGTTTCTTGATCTCGTCGAATTCTTCCCGGGTCAGCGGACCCGGCTTGTTGAGCACGGCGTCCCGGGTCCCGATCTTCCCGATGTCGTGAAGATCGCCCCCCAGGCGGACCTGATCCAGGATGGCACCCGTAAAACCGAGCATCAAAGCCGTCTTGACCGCGTAACGACTGACCCGCTGCGAGTGGCCCCGGGTATAGACGTCCTTCTTTTCGAGCATCCGCACGGCCATCTGGACCTGGCCAAGGAACTGTTCTTTGTTCTTCATGTCGAGCTCGCGAAGCTGGGCTTCGAGCCGATCCTGATAGCTCTGCTGGAGAAAACGGTTCTCGAGAACTAGACGACGTTTCTCGAGGGCCTTTTCAACACGCGCCCGGAACTCGTCGAGCAGAACCGGCTTGGAGAGATAGTCCACGGCCCCCAGCTTGAGGGACTCGACCGCCGTGGTCACCTCCGCGACGCCGGTGAGCATCAGCACCGCGGTGTCGGGGTATCGCCGGAGGACTTCCTTGAGGAGGGTCAGGCCGTCGAGCTCCGGCATGTAGATGTCGCTGATGATCAGGGGGAGCTCGCCGGTCTCCTCGAGGACGGCGAGCGCCTCCCGGCCGTTCCCGGCCTCGAGGGGGCTGACCCCGAGGCTCTGGAGGACCCGGCAAAGGGACCGCCGGACCTGCGAATCGTCGTCGACGATCAGGGTCCTGGCAGCATCTGCCGGTCGTCCGGGAAGGGCTATCGTATCGGACATCGTTCGCCTAAACTATTACCGTGAAAAGACTTCCTCAGTCGGCCCCCGACCGCTCGGGGTCGGCCGAAACTGCCCCCTACGCCAGGACAATGCAAAACCCATGACTCGTCTGCGCGACGCCGACAAAGAGCACCGGGTCGGGACCCGGGCCATCCACGCCGGGCGGATTGACGACCTGAACGCCGGCGCCATGATGCCGCCGATCTATCAGACTTCAACGTATCGGCAGGAAAGTCTCGGCCTGAACCGCGGTTACGAATACGGGCGGACCCAGAACCCGACCCGGGAAGCCCTGGAACGCAACGTGGCGAGCCTCGAAGGCGGCGAGTTCGGGTTTGCCTTCGGGTCCGGGCTGGCCACCCTGGACGCGATCCTCAAGCTCTTCAAGTCGGGCGACCACGTGATCTGCGGCGAGAATGTCTACGGCGGAACCATGCGGCAGATGGTCCGGATCTACGAACCGCTGGGCCTGACCTTCTCGTTCGTGGACATGCGGGAGGCGGAGGCCGTGGCCAGGGCACTGACCCCGGCGACCCGGATGGTCTACTGCGAGACTCCCACCAACCCGATGATGTTCCTGGCCGACCTGGCCGCGATCGCGGACATCTGCCAGGCCCATGGACTGCTGTTCGCGGTGGACAACACCTTCGCGAGCCCGATCTTCCAGCGGCCCCTCGAGCTCGGCGCCGACCTGGTGATGCACTCGACGACCAAGTACCTCAACGGTCACAGCGACATGGTCGGCGGCATCGTGGTCACCCGACGAGACGACCTGGCCGAGCGCCTGGGCTTCATCCAGAACGCCAGCGGCGCCGTGCCGGGACCGATGGACTGCTGGCTGGCATTGCGGGGCACCAAGACGCTGCCCCTCAGGATGGCGCGGCACGATCAGAACGGCCGGGCCATTGCCGACTGGCTGACCGCCCAGAAGGCCGTCAAGAAGATCTACTACCCCGGCCTTGCGTCGCATCCGCAGCACGAACTGGCCAAACGCCAGATGAAGGGCTTCGGCGGGATGATCTCGTTCGATGTGGAGGACCCGGCCCGGGCCCGGCGGATCCTGGCGGGGACCAAGATTTTCGCCCTGGCGGAATCCCTGGGCGGCGTCGAGAGCCTGATCGGGCACCCCGCTTCCCAGACCCATGCGGCCGTGCCGGTGGCGATGCGGGAGGCGATGGGGCTGACCGACAGCCTGGTCCGGCTTTCGGTCGGGGTCGAGGAGGTCGACGACCTGATCGAGGACCTGGCCCAGGCGATCGGGTAACCCGGGTCGAGGTCCGCCGCCCGGTCGGAGGGGGTCCAGGTTGCCGCCTGGGCCCCCTATCTTACGGCCTGACACCTTCCTGGCACCCGGCCCGTACGGGCCGAACCCCTAGCGCCCGAGCATGTTGCCATGACTGGTCTTCCCGCCCCTCGCGCCCGCGTGGCGCTGCCGCAGATCGCCCCGGTGACCTGGGAGCACCCGGCCGATCGCGCCGCGTTGCAGGCGATGCGGGCCGTTCCCGGATTCGACGAGGTGGTTCGCAAAGTGATCGGGATCCTGGGCGGCGAGCGGGGCATCCGGCTCCTCTTCCAGGGCAACTCGGTCCGGGTCACGCCGCAGCAGTACCCCCGGGCGCACCAGTTGCTGATCGAGGTCTGCACCACGTTCGACTGGCCGAAAGCGCCGGAGATGTACGTGTCGCAGACGCCGGTCTTCAACGCCGGTGCCTACGGCGTGGACGATCCGTTCATCGTGCTCCATTCGGCGGCGCTCGAGCTGCTCGATGACGAGGAGCTGCGGGCGCTCATCGCGCACGAAATGGGACACGTGATGAGCGGGCACGCGCTCTACCACACGATCGCGGCGATCCTCTTCAACGTGAGCCTGGCGGCGTTGCCGATCCTCGCGGGCATTGCCCTGTTGCCGGTCAAGCTCGCGGTGCTCGAGTGGTCGCGGAAATCGGAACTGTCCGCCGACCGCGCCGGGCTGCTCGGCTCGCAGAACCCGATGGCCGCCCAGCAGCTCTTCATGAAGATGGCCGGCGGCTATCGCGGTGCGCTCGAAGGCGGCCAGATGAATCTCAACGACTTCATGACCCAGGCCAACGAGTACGCCACGAGTCACGAGGGGTTCGACATCATCTACAAGGTGCTCAACACGCTGGGCCTCACCCACCCGATGAACACCGTCCGCGCCGCCGAGATCCAGAGCTGGATGACGGCGGGCGAGTACGAGCGGATCCTCCGCGGCGAATACGTCCGGCGCGGCCAGGAGGCCAAGGACCGGTCGGTCCGGGACGACCTCGGTGCGGCGAAGAACTACTACACCGACGCCGGCAAGGAAATGATGACGAACGTGGCCGATGCCGCGAAGCGGGCCGCGCAGGCCGCCAAAGACGCCTTCAGCAAGGCGCGCACCGGCACGTGAAGATCCTCGTCGTCGGCGGGGGCGGTCGCGAACACGCGCTCCTCTGGGCCCTGAAACGCGACCGTCCCGACGCCGTCCTCCTCGCCGCTCCGGGCAACGCCGGAACCGCGGCACTCGCCGTCAATCATCCGATCAAGGCCGAAGCGATCGACGACCAGGCGACCCTGGCCCGCGCCGAGGGCGTGGACCTCGTGGTCATCGGGCCGGAAGCGCCGCTCGCCATGGGCCTTGCCGACCGGTGTCGCCGCGAAGGAATTCCGGTCTTCGGTCCGTCGGCGGCTGCTGCTCAGATCGAGGCCTCCAAGGCGTGGGCCAAGGACGTGATGACCGCGGCCGGCGTTCCGACCGCCAAGAGCATGACCTTCGCGGAATTCCCGGGAGCCCGGAAGTACATCGAGCAGCACCCCGAACCGCTGGTGGTGAAGGCCAGCGGCCTGGCCGCCGGCAAGGGCGCCGTGGTCTGCGCCACCCGCGCCGAGGCCCTCGCCGCCGCCCGAACGATGCTCGACGAGCAGGTGTTCGGCGAGGCGGGTTCGGTGATCGTGGTCGAATCGTTTCTCCAGGGCGAGGAGTTGTCGGTGCTGGCCCTGACCAACGGCACCGACATCCGGATCCTGCCGCCGGCCCAGGACCACAAACGCCTGCTCGAGGGCGACCACGGCCCGAACACCGGCGGCATGGGGGCCTACAGCCCGGTGGCGCTCGACACGCCGGCGCTGCGCGAGCGAGTCGTCACCCGGGTCCTCGAGCCGACGCTCGCAGAGATGGCGCGACGGGGTGCCGCGTTCTCCGGCGTGCTCTACGCCGGGCTCATGGTGGATGCCGGGGGGAACCCCTGGGTGGTCGAATTCAACTGCCGCTTCGGCGACCCGGAGACGCAGGTGATCCTGCCGCGGCTCGAGCCGGGCCTCGCCGACGCGCTGCTCGCCTGTGCGACGGGAGCGCCGATCCCCGACCTCGGCGTGCGGCCGGGAGCGGCGGTCACCACCGTGCTCGCGGCGAAGGGGTATCCCGACCGGCCCGAAAAAGGCGCCGCCATCGACATCCCGGTCGACCTGTCCGACGGGGCGCTCGTGTTCCACGCCGGGACCACCCGGGACGACCATGGGGTGCTGCGGGCCGCCGGCGGCCGGGTGATCGCCGTGACGGGCGTCGGTCCGAGCTTTGCCGCCGCGCAGCAGATCAGCCGCGAGGCCGCGGAGCGAATCACGTTCGACGGGAAGCAGTTCCGACGGGACATCGGGTGGCGAGAAGCCGCCCGGTGCTGACATGACCGGCACTGCGCAAACGTGGGAGCCTCAGCCGCCGGCGCCCGCCGGCGGTTTGCATTCCAGCGCTTCGTAGACGGTCGGACACAAGGCCGGGCCGGCGAGCCGCCCCATGATCGACCGGACCTCCTCCCACGGCAGCGGGCCCCGGTAGGGGCGGTCCGCCTGGAGCGCCTCGCAGATATCCGCCACGGCGAGGACCCGCGCGGGCACGGTCAACTGGTCGCCCGCCAGGCCAAGGTGGTATCCGGTGCCGTCGAGCCGTTCATGGTGAGCGGCGGCGACACCGGCCAGCGCCCGGAATGGTTCGATCCGCCCGAGGATCTCATAGGTGTAGGCCGGATGCTGGCGCATCACCGCCCATTCCGCCTCGGTCAGTTTGCCGCTCTTGTCGAGAATCGTGTTCGGCACGGCCAGTTTGCCGATGTCGTGGAGCAGACCCGCGAGGCGGAGGTCCCGGGCCGATGCCGCGCCGAGGTCCAGGCGATCCGCGAGTTCGACGGCGATCGCGGCGACGCCGGCGGAGTGATGATACGTGTACGGCGACTTGGCATCGATCACGATCGCGAATGCCTCCGCGATCTGGTTCACCCGCCGCTCGTCGGCGCCGAGAATTCGCTCGGCGGGTTCGTAGGTCTCCGCCAGCGCCCGGGCCTCTTCGGCCTCGAAGCGGTCCCAGAAGTCGCGGTCGCCGCGAAGACCGAGCAGTGACTTGGCCAGGGCCGGATCGAACCAGGTGCCCGACCGGCGGCGCACCACGTCGAACGCCGCGGCGGCACCGCGTTCCCGGTAGAAGACTTCGAACGTCTGCCCGATCGCGAGGAACCGGCCGAACAGGGGAATGCTCTCGCCGGCGAGCCCGAGGGGGTGACCCGAGCCGTCCCAATGCTCGTCGAGGTTGCGAATGCCGTCGGCGGTCGCCGGGGAAAGACCGATCATCCGGACCACGTCGGCGCCGCGTTCGCACCGGGTCGCGATCATCTCGCGGCCCACTTCCTCCGCGGACCCGGCGATCCGGGCAACGCGACCGAGCCGCGCGAACAGCCCGGTGCCGCCGGTGTGGCGCAGCGCATAGATGGCTGCCTCGGCCAGCCGGGTCCAGTCGATGAGCTTGTGGTGGCGCTTGAGCTCGCGGTCGTCGGCGCCAAACAGCTGGCTCAGGCGCGAGGCATTGGCGGAGCAGCCGGCGTCCTTCATCAGCAGGGCGTAGAACAAGTCGGACCGGTCGATCGCGTCGAGGCCGACGGCCTCGGCGAGCCGCATCCCGACGGCACACGCCCGGGCCGAGTGGCCCAAAGCCTGGCCCTCGGTGAGATCGAGGGCGAACGACAGGGCGGCGATGATCTCCGAGAGCCGGAACTGTCCGGTTTCCGCCGTGGGCAGGAGCGCGGTCGTCCCGGTCATCGGCCGGACGGGACCCTCCCCGACCCCGACGCCGTTGCATTGAGCCGGGCGTCCGTCCAGAATCCTATGATCGTCATGCCAACCTTCAGCATCGTCATATCCCTCATGCGGTTGAGGCCGCGAACACCGCTCGCTCGACTGGCAAGGCTCGCGCCACCCGCGGCGGCCGGTCTGCTGCTGGCGGCGGCGGCCTTCGGATGCCGGTCGGAGCGCCCACCTTACGAGCAGGTCCTGGCGGCGGGGACCGTGGTAACGCTCGCGAACCCGGCGGGGGACTGGACCGCGGTGGCGCTGGCAGGCGGGCGGATTGCCGCACTGGGCACGCCGGATTCGGTCACCGCCTGGCGGGCCGCAGGCGTTCCGGTTCGGGAGTTCCCGGACGGGGCGATCGCGCCGGCCTTCACCGATCACCACATCCACCTGTTCAACGTCGGCTGGGCCCTGCTCAACCGGCGGGACGGCGGACGGCTGTTTCTGGATCTCGGAACCGCGACGTCGCTCGACTCGGTCGGCGCGTGGGTCCGGGCCCGGGCCGCGGCGGCCCCAGCCGACCGCTGGATTCTCGGGGCGCCCTGGAGCCAGGGCGGCTGGGGCGCCTCCCTCCTGCCGGATGACTCCGTACTGACCGCCAACGCCGGAAGCCACCCGGTGCTGCTCACCCGCACCGATGGGCATGCCGCGTGGGTCAACGCCCGGGCTCTGGCCGCGGCGGGCATTGGCGCCGGCACGGCCGACCCGGCCGGCGGCCGGATCGAGCGGCGCCCGGACGGCCGACCGCGCGGCACGCTGCTCGAGCGGGCGGTGGAGCCGTTGATGCGGCTCGTGCCCGAGCCGGCCGACTCCGATGTGACGGCGGCCTTCCGCCTGGCCGCCCAGGCGATGGCGGAGCGCGGCGTCGTGGAGGTGTATGACGCCGGCGTCCTGGCCGCGCCCGGCATCGTCGACCTCGGGCTCGATCAGGCGCGCTATCTCCGGCTACTCGCGGCGGCGGATTCCGTCCGGCCGCTCCCGATCCGGGTCAACCTGATGATCCCCGCCCCGAGCCGGCTGGCGGATTCGCTGCTGCGTGGGTCGGGCGAGATCCGGCTGTCGCCCCGGGTCCGGGTGACCCACCTGAAGCTGTTCGCCGACGGGGCGTTAGGCAGCCGCGGTGCGGCGCTGACCCACCCCTACGCGGACGACCCCGCCACCGCCGGCGTGCCGCGGATGGCAACGGACGACATCGCGGACCTGACCCGGCGGGCGCTCGACCGCGGTCTCGGGATTGCCACCCACGCCATCGGCGACCTGGCGGTGGCCCGGACGCTCGACGCCTACGAGGCCGTGTTGCGGGAGCGGCCGGGCCTCGACCGGCACCGGCTCCGGATCGAGCACTTCTCCTACGCCCTGGACGGCGACTTCGAGCGGGCCGCCCGGCTGGGCGTCGTGCTGTCGGTGCAGTCCAACTTCAACGCCCTCCCGGGCGAACATCCCGGACTCGGCGACCTCCGGGTCGGCCCCGCCGCCGAGCCGCGGGTCTATGCCTGGGACCGGCTGGAGCGGCTTGGCGCGGTGCTGGCCGAAGGCTCCGACTACTTCACGGCGCCACTCGGTCCCATGGCAGGGGTGAGCGCCACGCTCGTCCGCCGCTATGCGGTCGGTGAGCATCGGCCGGACCCGGAAGGCCGCCTCCTGGCCTGGCGGCTCAATGCGACCCGCTTTCCGCCGGGGGGGCCACCGACCGACCCGACGCTCCGACCGGGCGCCGCCGCGGATCTCGTGGTGCTGAGCGGCAGCCCGCTGCACGGCACCCGGGCGGCGATCGATTCGCTCGCGGTCCTCGCGACCGTCAGCGGCGGTGCCCTGACCTTCGGCGGCGAACGGCCGCGCTGACATGCCGGAGTTACCCGAGGTCGAAACGATGGTGCGGGACCTGGTGCCGTTGCTGGCCCGGCGCCGGATCGAGCAGGCGGCTCTGAGCCACGACGATGTCCTCCAGGGGGTGAGCCGGCGGGCACTGGTGGCCGGCCTCCGCGGCGCCCGGATCCTGGGGCTCGAGCGCCGGGCCAAGAACGCGGTGATCGTCACCGACCGGCGCCGGCTCGTGATCCAGCCCGGCATGACCGGGGCGATGATGGTGAAGCGGGCCCCGGCGCCGGAGGACCGGCGGTACGGCGTCCTGCAGATCCGGCTCGACAACGGGCGGACATTCGTCTATCACGATGTCCGCCGGTTAGGCACCATCCGCTGGCTCGACGATGCCGGGTGGACGACCTTCTCGAACGCGATCGGCCCCGAGCCACTCGATCCGGCATTCACCCCGGCGGTCCTCGGCCGGGTGCTGGCCGGCAGCCGCACGCCGATCAAGAAGGCCCTCATGGACCAGCGGCGCCTGGCCGGGGTCGGGAACATCTACGCCAACGAGGCGCTCTTCCGGGCCGGGCTCGATCCGTCCAAGGAGGCCCGCCGGCTCGGCCCCGACGACCACGAGCGCCTCCACGGGCACCTGGTGGCCATCCTCGGCGCCGCCGTCCAGGCGAGCGGCACCACCTTCCGGGACTATCGCACCGGCCGGGGTGAACCGGGTAATTTTCAGCTCCAGCTCGACGTCTACGACCGGGAGGGCCAGCCCTGCCACCGTTGCGGAACCACGCTCACCGGCACTCACCAGATCGACGCGCGGATCACCGTGTTCTGTCACCGGTGCCAGCGGTAGCCCGCCGACCGCGCATCCGGTGACCACCACCCTCCTTCCGCCGACCACCGACCTCGCCGCTCTCCGGCTGCGGGTGCGGGCGCTGGCAGAGCAGCGGCCCGGGGTCTACCGGATGATCGACCCGATGGGCCAGACCATCTACGTGGGGAAGGCCAAGCGGGTGAAGGCGCGGCTGCTTTCGTATTTCTCGGCCAACTACCCCGAGGACAAGTCCGCACGAATTCTCCATGCCGCCGCCAACATCACCTGGGATTACGTCCCCAGCGAGTTCGCGGCGCACCTGGCCGAACTGCGGGACATCCGGAAATTCCGGCCGCCGTACAACCACCAGATGAACCGGCGCCGGAACGCGGCGTTCGTCACGCTCTCCGGCGGCGCGGCACCGCGGCTCGCCGTTACCGCATCGACGTCCCGCACCGACGTCCGCTATTTCGGACCGTTCAACTCGCCCGGCCGCACGGCCGCCGGGCTGCGGGTGCTCAACGACCTCCTCGGCCTTCGCGACTGCGCCGAGAAGATGCCGGTGGTGTTTCCGGGTCAGGGCGACCTGTTCGACGAGCCGAAGGCGGCCGCCTGCCCCCGCTACGACTTCGGCACCTGCGCCGGGCCGTGCGCGGGACTCGTCGAGGAAGTCCGGTATCGGGAACGGGTCGAGTCGGCCGTGTCCTTCCTCACCGGCCGGACGCTCCAGCCGGTCGATCGGGTGGTCGACGCGATGACCTCGGCGTCCGAGCGGGACGACTTCGAGGGAGCCGCGCGGTGGCGGGACAAATTCGAGCGCCTGGAGTGGCTGATCGCGGCCGGCGCCCGGGCCCGGTCGGCCATCGACCTGCTGACGTTCGTCTACCGGGACGCCGGCGTCTTCGGCGACGACTGGGCCTATCTGATCCGGCAGGGCATTGTCCGGGCGAGCTATCCGTTTCCGACCACGCCCATCGAGCGCGAGGCGTTCCAGTCGGTCGTGGAGGAGGAAATGCGGACACCGCTTCGTCCGGCGGGACTCCTCGACCACGAGACCCTCGACGAGATGCTGCTCGTCATGTCGTGGTTCCGCCGGCACCCCGAGGCCTGGCGCCGATCCACGCCGATCGACCGCTGGCTCGACGGGGAAACGAACTGACCGGCCTCAGGGCTCCCCGGCCGCGGTGAGCGGCACCAGCCGGGCCCGGGGCGGAATGCCCGGCTCCAGCTCCATGATGCCGACGGACGCCGGAAACTCGAACCGCCGCCGCCCCGCCCCACCCGGATTCATCACCGTCACCACCTGATCGACTACCTCGAGCAGCGGGCGATGGGTGTGTCCGTAGACGATCACCTCGGCGTCGGGATACGCCGCGGTCGCGGATGCAGGCGTCGGACTGCCGAGTTGGTGCCCGTGCAGGAGGAGGAACCGGAAGCCCTCGATCTCGGTTTCCACGATTTCCGGCAGGCGGCGCCGCAGCGGGAAATCGTCGGTGTTGCCCCAGACGGCTGTGACCGGAGCGATCGCCTCGAGCTCGTCCAGCAGAGCATCCGGGCCGACGTCCCCCGCGTGGAGGATGCGGTCGACGCCGCGGAAGGCCTCGAACACCTCGGGACGGAGCAGCCCATGGGTATCAGCGATGATTCCGAGCCGGAGCGCCACGCGGTATACTCCTCGTCATGAGACGTCGTTGGGTGGCGGCCCCGGCCGCCGGGCTCGCGGTGGCCGGCCTGTTCGCCGCGGCGGCACCGATCACGGCCCAGGGGCCGCGGATCACGGGCGTGGTCCGGGACGAGGCAGGGCGTCCGGTGACCGGCGCGCGCGTGGCGCTCGGCAACTGGGCGGGCGCCTGGACCTCCGCGACCGGCCGATTCGACTTCCCGGTGGCGTCCGGCACGTTCCCGCTCAGCGTGACCTGCCCCAGCCACGGAACCGGCGGCCTCGGGTTCGCCGGCGGGCCGCGCACCGTGTCCGACAGCGGCCTGACGCTCGACCTGGTGCTGCCCGACGGCGACCGGTGCCTCCAGCCCCTCGAGCCCGCGGGGGCCACCGAGCTGGAGGGCGTGCTCCTGCCCACGTCCGGCGGTCCCCATTTCCAGCTCTGCAATGAGCCGGCCTACCGGATCGCCCTCGAGGTGCCGCCGGACATTCTCCGGGATCTCGCCCGGCGGATGGCCCGGGAATCCGATCCCGAGCGCTCGGCCCTGACGCTCCTGCTCCGGGGCCGGCTCGAGGGCCCCGGCTTCTTCGGTACCGACGGGAGCGCCGCCTACCAGGTGGTCGTCACGGCCGTCACCCGGGCTCGGATGACGTCACCCGGGGCGGCCTGCCCCATTCGTTAGGCGGCGGCGCCGGCCACCAGCAGCAGGTCGTCGCTGATCGCGGCCAGGGTTTCCGCCTCGCGCCAGGCCAGTTCGAGCAGCCGCAGTTCGCCGTCGAGCACCCGCCGCTCGGTGTCCTCGTTCGCCGCCATCTCGAGGGCCAGGCGGTCCACCAGCGGGAGCAGCGGCAGCAGCGTCACCGGTTCGCTCCCGAGCCCGCCCCGGCCCCAGAACGACCGCCTGGTGAGGTGGAGCGCCAGGCGCTCCGCCGACGTGAGTTCGCCCGCCCCCGGCGGCAGCACCGCGGCATCCGGCCGTTTACCCCACCAGCAGCGGAGTGCGATCGCCGCCACCCGCGCGAAGTACCCCTCGGGATTGGCCGCGTCGTCGAGTTTCCCCACCGCGTAGGCGATGGTCGCATCCGACGCGCCGCGGCCATTGAGCCGGGCGAAGAGCTTGGCGGCCACCGAGAGCCCCGCCTGCCCGGTGAGCACCGCCGTGCCGCGATCGTGCGCCACCGTCAGATGCCAGCCCTCGCCCGGGTCGGGCCGTTTGAGTTCGGCGGAGGCCAGGTGCCGAATCCGGATCGCGGAGGGGCCGCCGTCGGTGTCGACGAGACTCACGATCCGGCCGGGCCGGTGATGGAGCCGGAGCCACATCCCGAGGTCGTGCTGGCGGCGGAACCCGAACCGGCCGGCCACCGCCGCCACCCCGCGGTCGACGAGGTCGGCCGTGCGCCGCACCACGACCCGCCCCGTGGCCGGGAGCCACCGTTCCAGATATCGGCCGTAGCGCCAAGCCGCCATCTCGGGCTTGAGCGCCGGGCCGATCCGCACCAGGCCGAGATCCGGCGGTGCCACGCCGAGGCCGATGTTCGCCGTGGAATAGCGGAGCCGGGTCTGGCGAAAGAGGCGCTCGCAATCCTCAACGGCCTCCCATCGCTCCTCGATCGGGACCAGGTTCCACCGGTGGCACCCCGAGCAGATCGCCCAGAGCCGGCCCCGGGCCGGATCAAAGGCGAGCCGCCGGCCCACCGGAAACGCCTCGATGGTCTCGTTCCGGCCCAGATCGACGTTGCAGAACAGGCAATAGCGATACATCACGCCTCCGGAGCCGGGACCGTCACTCGCCCCAGCGGGGGGCGGTCTCGATGGCGATGTCGAACTGGTCGAGAATCCGCTGGGCGATGAAGTCGACCAGTTCCTCGATCCGGGTCGGACGGTGGTAGTACCCGGGCGCCGCGGGCAGCACGGTGGCGCCGGCCTCGGCCAGGGTCGTGAGGTTGCGAAGATGCACCACCGAAAGCGGCGTTTCGCGGGGAACCACGACCAGCCGGCGCCGTTCCTTGAGGGTGACGTCGGCCGCCCGTTCCACCAGCGACCGGCTGGTGCCGTGCGCGATCGCCGAGACGGTGCCCATGCTGCAGGGACACACGAGCATCCCGCGGGTCCGCTGCGAACCGGACGCCGGCTTGGCGCCCCGATCGGCGTCATCGAACGGCGTGATCGTCGACCAGTCTCCACCCGTGGCTGCCTGGAGCTCGGCGATGGACCGGATCCCGCACTCTTCCGCCAGAAGCCGGGAACCATGCCCGGACACGATGAGCCACACGGGCACGTGGTGGCGGGCCAGGAGCTCCAGGGTCCGAACCGCGTAGGGCGCGCCGGACGCCCCGGTCAGGGCGAAGACGAGCGGCAGGCCGGCATCGGTCATCGGCGGGTCCTCACACCAGGCGGTCGAGCAGGGCGAAACCGAACACGGTCAGGCTCATCACCCCGTTCATCGTGAAGAAGGCGGGATCGAGCCGGGACAGATCGCCCGGCTTCACCAGGTGATGTTCATACGCCAGGATCGCCGCCGCAACCGCGAGGCCCGCAAAGTACCAGAACCCGAACCCGGCGAAGTAGCCGAAGACGCCGAGGGCCGGAATGGTCACGCCATGGAGCAGCTTGGCGACGAGAATGGCCCGCCGCTCGCCGAGAAAGACCACCGCGCTGCGGAGGCCCTCGCCCCGGTCGAACGCCTCGTCCGGGAGGGCATAGAACATGTCGAATCCGGCGACCCAGGTGGCCACGCCGGCGGTGATCGCGAGGAGCAGCCACCACGGGTCGCTCCAGGAGCCGGTCACCGCCAGGTATCCGCCCACCGGCGCGATGGCGAGACTCATCCCGAGCCAGAGGTGCGGCCACCAGGTGAAGCGCTTGGCCAGGCTGTAGGTCATCACCCACCCAAGGGCCACCGGACTGAGCCAGAGGCAGAGGCGGTTGAGCGATCCCGCCGCCGCCACGAAGACGATTCCCGCCACGATCACCGACGCCCACGCCTGGCCGACCGACAGGGCACCCCGGGGGAGCTCGCGGTTGCGGGTCCGCGGATTGCGGGCGTCGTACTCGCGGTCCACGATCCGGTTGAAGCCCATCGCCACCCACCGCGCCGCCGAGAACGCCACCACGACGAGCAGGACCGTCTGCCATCGGATCGGCTGCCGGAGCGAGGCGGCCAGCACGCCCAGCAGCGCGAACGGCAGGGCGAACAGCGTGTGCGGCAGCTTGACGAAGTTGTAGTACCGTGCGAGGAGCGATTCCCCCTCGAGCGTCTGCCCTTCGCGCCGGACTTCGGTGGTCATCGGCGGAGCCCCAGGCGGGGCCAGAGCTCGTCCACCCGCCGCTTGGTGGCCTCATCCATTTCGATCAGCGGCGGCCATTCCCGGGTGAACCCCTCCTCGGGCCACTTCCGGGTTCCGTCGATGCCCATCTTGCTGCCGAAGGTGAACTGGCGCGAGGCGTGATCCAGCACGTCCACCGGTCCCATCGTGAACCGGGTATCGCGCTCCGGATCGATGTTGTTGAGCGCGATCCACCAGGCCTCGTCGGGGTTGCGGACGTTGACGTCCTTGTCCACCACCACGATCACCTTGGCGAGCGACATCAGGCCGGCGCCCCAGAGCGCGTTCATCACCTTGTACGCCTGCCCGGGATAGTGCTTGTCGATCGAGACGAACACCAGGTTGTGGAAGATGCCGCACGCCGGCATGTGGTAGTCCACGATCTCGGGCGTGGTCAGCTTGAGCAGCGGCAGGAAGATTCGCTCGGTGGCGTGGCCGAGATAGTAGTCCTCCATCGGCGGCTTGCCGACCAGGGTCGCCGGCCAGACCGGATCCTTCCGCGTGGTCACACAGGTGATGTGGACCTGCGGATAGTAGTCCGCCAGGGAGTAGAAGCCGGTGTGATCGCCGAAGGGACCCTCGAGTACCAGCGGCTCGGCCGGGTCGATGTAGCCCTCGAGCACGACATCCGCCTCGGCCGGGACCTCGAGCTCGCAGGTCACCGCCCTGGCGAGCTCGACCGGCGACTTCCGGAGGAAGCCGGCGAAAATGAACTCGTCGATGTTGGGCGGCAGCGGCGCCGACGCCGAGTACATCGAGGCGGGGTCCGCGCCGAGGGCAATCACCACCGGCATCTTCTCGCCCCGCTCGGCCATCTCCCGCCAGTGCGCGGCGCCGACCTTGTGCCGCTGCCAGTGCATCGCCACGGTGTTCCGCCCGGTGACCTGCACCCGGTACATGCCGACGTTCCGGATCCCCCGGCTCGGGTCCTCGGTGATCACCATCGGAAAGGTGATGTACGGGCCGCCGTCCATGGGCCAGGTGGTGAGGACCGGCAACGAGGCGAGGTCCACCTCCCCGCCCTGCTTCACCACCGCCTGGCAGGGCGGCCGGCCACTCTTCACCCGCGGCGGAAACTTCGCGACCTCCGCGAGCTTCGGCAGCATCGAGAGCTTCCCGAAGAGCCCGTCCGGCACCTTGAGGTTGAGCAACTCGGAAATCCGGCCGCCGATGGCGTCGAGGTCGTCCACGCCAAGGGACAGCGCCATGCGTCGCATCGACCCGAAGAGGTTGATGCCCACGGGCATGGCGCTCGTCCGGCCGTCGTCGAGCACCGGGCGCTCGAAAAGCAGGGCCGGCCCGCCGCCGGGACTCTTCATCACCCGGTCGGTGATCTCGGCCATCTCGAGCCGAACCCGGACCGGCTCGGTGATCCGGACCAGTTCGCCGGCCTTGTCGATGGCCGCCAGGAATTCCCGCAGAGTGTCGAGGCTCATGAGGAGGACCGCCGGGTGCCGTGGTGCACCGCGCAGATACCGCCCATCAGCAACCGGTAGCCCACGTCGGCGAAACCGGCCCGTTCCATCATCGCCTTCAGTTCGGCCGGCTCCGGAAACGCGAGCACCGACTCTGGCAGGTAGGAGTAGGCATTCCTATGTTTCGACACGAGACGGCCGACCAGTGGCAGGATCCGGCGGAAGTAGAAGAGGTAGAGGCCGCGCACGGGTTGCCGCGGCGGCGTGGTGAATTCCAGGATCACCAGCCGGGCACCCGGGCGGAGGATCCGGGCCGCTTCTTTGAGTCCGCGATCGAGATCCATCAGATTGCGGACCCCGAAGCCGACGGTGGCCCCGTCGAACGAGGCATCGGGAAACGGCAGGTCCAACGCATCGGCGGTCACCGGAACGACCGCCTTCGACTTCTTCCGGCCGAGTTCCAGCATCGGCTTGACGAAATCAGCGCCGACGACCCGACCCCGGAACGCCGCCTGGTTGCCCAGGGTGGCCGCGAGGTCGAGAGTGCCGGCACAGAGATCGAGAAAGGTGCCCTCGGGATGCTGCTCCCAACCCAGAAGCCCGACCGCGACCCGGCGCCAGCGCTGGTCGATGCTCAGGCTGAGCACCCGGTTGAGGAGATCATACCGGGGGGCGATGGCCGTGAACATCTTCCGGACGTACGCCCGCTTCTCCACCCCGCCGGCGACCGGTAATTCCTTGTCTGTGGCTAACATACGGCGTCAAAATTGGCGGGCCGGAAACCCGAACGCAACCAGCCCGACGTGACCGGACGCTCCCCCGTCCCCGGCTCGCTCCGGGAGAAACCCGACCAGGAGGTCGTGGCCCTCGCCAAGGAAGGCTTCGAGGAAGCCTACCGCGAGCTGGTCCGACGGTATGAACGGCCGGTGTTCTCCCTGGTGTTCCGGATGGTGCGCAACCGGGAACAGGCCGAGGACCTTTCGCAGGAAACCTTCATCAAGGTGCTCAACGCGATCCAGTCCTACCGCCCGGAGTACAAGTTCTCCTCCTGGGTGTTCAAGATCGCCAACAACGCCGCCATCGATTACCTCCGAAAGAAAGAACTCGACACGCTGTCGCTCGAGGGGTCGCCCCATGCCGACACGCCGGAACTGATCGAGGCGACCGCCCTCCAGATCGGCGAACGGGGCGAAAACCAGCTCGAAGAAGTCGAGAACCGGGAGTTGGGCGGCACTATCGAGGTGGCCATCGGCCACCTCCGGCCGGAGTACCGCTCCTGCATCCTGCTCCGCCACGTCGAAGGCCGGACCTATGAAGAGATCGCCGAGATCCTGAGCCTGCCGCTCGGAACGGTGAAGACCTACATCCACCGGGCGCGGAATGAGCTGCGGATCCTCCTTCGGGACGTCCGCGACGAATAGCGAGACAGGTGCGACCCCAACATTTGTTGTGTTTTGAAACATCGCCCCGATGGTTGAAACCGACCCGAAACCGGCCCCGTATGAGGGGAGCGATTATGACGCCCTGGCCGACGAAGCACCTGACCGCTGACGATCTCGACGCGTTTCACGTTGAAGCGCCATCGGAAGAGATCCGGTTGCATTTGGAAACGTGCGAGGAATGCCGGCAACTCGTCGTACTCGATCATCGGGTCCTGCGAATGCTGGAGTCCCTGCCCGCCATGACACCGGGAACCGAGTTTGCCGACCGGGTCATGGCCCAGGTCACCCTCGGACAACCCGCCCCGGTTCCGGTTCTGTCCTATCCGAAGCTCACCCGGCCGCGGCTGGCCGCCCTGACGGCGAGCGCCGCCGGCATCGTGGCGAGCGTGGCGTGGTCTTCGGCCAACCGGGCCCTGCTCGACCGGTGGCTCGATTCGGGCACCGCCGCACTCTGGAATCTCGGTACGACCACGTGGCAGACCCTCGCCGGGGTCGTCACCTCCCAGCCTTGGTTCGAAACCGTCCGGCAGTTGGCGAGCACCCCGACCCGTGTCGGGCTGCTCGCCGTCGTGATGCTCGGGATGTATGGCACCGGGCTCCTCGCGCTGCGTCGGCTGGTCACGCCCTCGGCCGGGACGGTGTCGAATGCGCGCGCCTGAGATCGGACTGGCGCTGGTCCTGAGCGCGGCGCTCAGCGCCCCGGCCTCCGCCACCGGCCACGACGATCAGGGCCGCCGCCTCCTCAGCTACCTCAAGGAACATCTGCTGTCCTCGTTCGCCCGAGAGGCCGTCGACCCGGCCCCGGTCCCGGACGACCCGACCGCGCCCGTGGTCACGCTGTCCCGCATCGATGATCCGCGGGCGCTCGAGCGGACCCTTCGGGAACTGGTCAAGGCACCCTACGCGGACGTCCGGCTCCGGACCCCGAACGGCTACGCGCACGTCGGCAATTTCAGCGTCGGCTCGACGGAATCGCTCGGGTCGAGCGTGCTGGTCATCCAGGGCACCGCCGACGTCTACGGCCGGGTGACCGGCAACGTCGTGGCACTCGACGGCAATATCCTGCTGCACCGGGGCGCCGTGATCGACGGCGATGCGATCTCCTTCGGGGGTGATGTCACGAACCTCGGCGGCGTCGTGGCCGGCCGCAGCCTGAGCCTCGCCGAGCCGACCGAAGTGCTGGCCGCGGCACCGACCGGCGCCGTTGCCCGGACGTTCACCAACGCCGCCGGCGTTCTCGGCACCTTCCTGACCCTCGGCCTCCTCGGCTTCGGTCTGGTGCTGTTCGGCCGGTCGAATCTCGAAGTCGTTTCCGACACGGTGAGCCACAGCTTCCTGCGGTCCTTCCTGGTGGGCCTGCTGGCCCAGGTGCTGATCGTCCCGACGTTCGGCATGCTGGTGGTGGGACTCGTCCTGAGCGTGGTCGGGGTCCTGCTCGTGCCGTTCGTCGTCGCGGTCTACGCCCTGCTCGTGATCGTCGGCGTGGTAGGCGGCTTTCTCGCGGTGGCGCACGCCATGGGGGAAACCCACGTCAGGCGTCAGATGGCCCGCGGCCTGGCCGCGTCGCCCAACAGCTTCCGGTACCTCACCACCGGCCTCGGCGCGATCGCCGCGGTCTGGGCGGCCTGGGTGTTGTTCGGCTGGGTGCCGTTGGCGGGATCCCTGGTCTTCGGCGCCGCGATTCTCTCCAGCTGGCTTCTCGGTACCGTCGGACTCGGCGCCTGCGTGCTGAGCCGGGCCGGCATCCAGCCGAGCTTCGCGGGCCGCTATCTGCCGGCGGAAATGCTGACCGACGAATACCTGTGGGCCACCCCGCAGCAGGGTGTGCCCGCGGTGAAGCGACCGCCCAAGCGATAAGCCGCTCGGCCCTGTCGGCGCAGGCCGCCCTCTCTGCGGAGGGGGCGGCCTTTTTTCATGGTCGCTGCCGTCGGATTCGGGCGCCGTTCCGGACCAACGGCACCCGGGCAGGTGGTAGGCCGAGTTGTTGCCACAGAAACGAATGTGACTATATTGTTCTACAGCAATGACCGCTCCGAACCTCCAGCCCGCCCCGGCACCGACTCTGTCGAAAGCCGTCGTCCGGGCGGCCAACCTCCTGGGACTTCCCCAGGCCTTCCTCGCGGACGTCCTCGGCATCAGCCGGGCTACGGCTTCCCGCCTCGTTGCCGGCCGGTATCAGCTCGATCCCCGGCGGCCCAAGGAGTGGGAGTTGGGGCTCCTGTTCGTCCGGCTGTTCCGATCACTCGATGCGCTCCTCGGCCATGAGGATCAGGCCCAGGCCTGGCTTCGGGGTCCGAACGCCGCCTTCGGCCGGCCGCCGGTCGAGGAAATCCGGACCGCCGAAGGGCTGGTGCGGGTGATCCAGTACCTCGATGCCGTCCGGGGCCGAGTTTGAGGCTGCCCGCCAGAGCCTCCGGCTCTGGCGGGCCGTCGAGGCCCAGCAGGTCGTGTCGACGATGCTGCTCGTCGACACGCTCGACGAGCAGGCCCTCCTCGAGCAGTTGATCGACACGACCAAGCCGCCGGTGCCGCCGGACGCGGTGGGGCTTCACTACCTCCTGTTCACCCCGTTTCGGTACCCGCCGGCCGGCTACGGCTCCCGCTTCCGCCGACCGGGCGATCCCGGCGTTTTCTACGGCGCCGACGCGATCCGGACGGCGTGCGCCGAGGTCGGCTACTGGCGGTGGCGCTTTCTGCGCGACAGCCCGGAACTCGAACGAATCGATCCGCGCCCGCAGACCGTTTTCCAGGCGGCGGTGCGGGCGCCGACGATCGACCTTCGAGAGCCGCCGCTCGTGCGGCAGCGAGCCCGGTGGACCCGTCCCAACGACTACGGTCCCTGCCAGGACCTGGCCACGCGGGCCCGGGACGCGGGGGTCGGAGTGATCCGCTACGAGTCGGTTCGGGATCCGGACCGGGGCGGTGCCGCCGCCGTGTTGGACGCCCGGGCGTTCGCCCGGCCGGCGCCGTTGGCCGTGGAGACGTGGTATCTCGGAACGGATCGGGCCCGGGTCCGCTGGACCCGGGCCCCGTTCACCGGCCGGCCGGAGGGATTCGAGTTCGATACCGCGCCGTGGGCCCGTACCCTCCCGGGCCCGCCGGTCACTGGTTGATGATCGGGAGGGCCATTCGGCGCGCCGCCGATTCGCGCAGCACCGCCTGGGCGAGGCCGCCTAACGCCACTCCCGCCGGCGACTCGGGCGCCGCCACCATCACCGGGCGGCCCTGATCCGCCGTTTCGGCGAGGCCGGGCTGGAGCGGCACCTGGGCCAGGAGCGGGATCCCGAGTTCGTCGGCGAGGCGCCGGCCGCCGCCGGACGAGAAGAGTTCGAGCCGGACGCCGGTCTTCGGATCGGTGTACCCGCTCATGTTCTCCACCACGCCGAGGACCGGCACGTTGACCCGTTCGAACATCCGGGCCCCGCGGAGGGCGTCGCCCACCGCCATTTCCTGCGGCGTGGTGACGATCACGGCACCGGACACCTGGGCGGACTGGACGAGCGACAACTGCGCGTCACCGGTGCCGGGCGGCATGTCGACGAGGAAGACGTCGAGCTCGCCCCAGTCGACATCGCGAAGGAATTGCTGAATCACCTTCATGATGATCGGCCCGCGCCAGATCGCCGGCGCGTCGCGGTCGACCAGAAACCCGATCGACATCAGCTTCACGCCGTGGGCTTCGAGGGGCTTGATCCGGCCCTCCACCACGGGCGGTCGTTCGAAGATGCCGAACATCCGCGGGATGTTGGGCCCGTAGATGTCGGCGTCCATGAGACCGACCCGTTTGCCGCTGCGGGCCAGCGCCACGGCGAGGTTCGCGGCCACGGTCGACTTCCCCACCCCGCCCTTGCCGGACGACACGGCGATGATCCGGCCCAGGTTCGGATACTCGGTCGGCGGCGGCGGCGCCGGGGATCCCGCCGATTGCGGGCCGGGCGGCGGCTGATGGGTCGTGGGCGACGGCCCCGCGGGATCGACGACGTTGATCTTCACTTCGGTCACCCCGGCGACGGCCTTGAGCGCCGTCCGGGCTTCCCGCACCAGCGTGGCCGGATCGGCCCGCCCCAGCAGGAAGGTGAAGGCGACCCGGCCATCCTCGCTCGCGGCGAGGTCTCGAACCATGCCGGCGGAGATCAGGTCGCTTTCGGTTCGGGGATTGACGATGCGGGACAAGGCCGCGGCAACCCGGGCCTCGAGGGAATCCGACACGATGCCTCGCTTCTGCCTAGACCGCCTGGACGACCCGGAC
>JBFXAY010000059.1:0-30617 GCA_050183815.1 Gemmatimonadales bacterium
CACGGCCCAGGGCGGCGAAGGAGATGCCGGTGTTGCCGCTCGTGGCTTCGATGATGCGGCCACCGGGCGCCAGCACCCCGCGCCGGCGGGCCTCCCGGATGATGTGCAGCGCCATCCGGTCCTTGACGCTGCCCGTCATGTTGAGGTTTTCCGACTTGGCGTAGACCGTCAGCGGCCGCCCGTCGACCCGGCAATCCACCGCCAGCAGGGGGGTATTGCCGACCAGTGTGTCTATTCCGCGGATTCTTTCGATCGTTTCGGTCATCGGCTCCGGAGCCTCCTCGGGGAGTGTATCCGGGCGGCGACCGGCGGAAAAGGGCGGGAGCCGAGAGGGGTGGCGGGAGGCCGCGGACCCGCCCTTCTTTCGGGCCGGCCCATTCGGTGGGCGCCGCGGGGCGTCCTGGTCCCGGTCCGGCTCCCGCCGGCCAGTTACCTGAGGTAGCGAGATGGAACGCGATATCCGCCGAACCTTCGGCTTGGTCCTGGTTGCGGCGGCGCTGGCCGCCGGGTGTGGTGGCCCCGATGCGGGACCGCCGCCCACCGGGGGGCTCGCCATCGACTCGACCGTGCCCGCGGCAGCCGCCGACAGCGCGTCGTTCAGCCAGGCCCTGTTGGTGTACTTCGACCGGGATCTCGACCCGGCCACGGTCACCGGCAACACCGTCGGCGCCCTTTACCCCGGCGGCGCGACCGTGCAGGGCAACGTGAGCTACGTCGCCGCCGCACGGGCGATCAAGATCGATCTACCCCTGATGCCGCGGGCGTCCTACCGGGGCATCGTGACGACCGGCGTGCGGGGCACCGGCGGCGAAAGCCTCGACGACGACTTCATCTGGAACTTCACGACCCGCGAGACCGGGCGCACCGTCATCGACGCGAGCGCCCAGGCGACGGTGCCGGTCATCGCCCTCGACGGCACCGGCGGGATCCACGCCGCGTTCGTGGATACCACGAGCGGTGCGGTGCGCTATGCCTATTGTGCGTCGGGCTGCGCCACGGCGTCCAATTGGGGTGTGGCGACGGTCGGCACCGGGGCGGGGGCCGGGAGCCGGATCGACATCGTGGTGTCCGCGGCCGGGGCGCCGTCGGTGGCCTACTACGCGGCCGCGCCCGGCGCGCTCGTCGTCACCAGCTGTTCGGCGGGCTGCACGGCGGCCGGCGGATGGACCGCCGCCACCGTGGACGATGCCGCGGGCGACGTCGGCTACAGTCCCTCCATGGCCCGCACCACGGACGGCGCCATCAACGTGGTCTACCGGGATCACGGCACCGGAAAGATGCGGTTCTCGCGCTGTGTGGCCGGCTGCACCTCGCCGGCGGCATGGACCACGCCGGTGGTCATCGACTCGGGCGACGACCGGGGCCGCGTGTCGGACCTCACGGCAGCCGCGAGCGGCACGCTCTTCGGCATCTGGACGGCGGATAGCGACGACTTCGGCGTGTTCGCGCAGTGCGCCTCGAACTGCGCGACGGCGGCCAGCTGGACCCTGCTGGAGATGACGGTCACGGCGGGCGTCACCCAGACGGTGCAGGTGACGACGAATGCCGCGGACCGGCCCGTCATCAGCCTCGGTTCGGAGGACTTCGTCGCGGTGGGCTTCTGCATCACGGCCACCTGCCTCGACCAGGCGTCGTGGACGTTCCTGAGCCTCCTCCAGGATGCGCTGCCGGGCACCTCCCTGTCGCTCGACATCGACCCCCGGGACCGGATCCACCTGAGCTACGCGACCGGGCTCGGCGCCGTGCGCTACGTCTCCTGCAACCGGATCTGCGACGTCGCCTCGCAGCTCTGGGCCGGCGGGACCCTCGACACCGGGTCGGACGCCGTCGACGTGGCCGTCGCGGCCACGCCGGCCGGCGAACCGCACGTGGTGGCCCGTCTCATCACCGGCCAGCTCGTGTTCATTCGTTAGGCGGCCTAGAAGCCGCCGCCGCCGCCGCCCCCGCCGCCGCCGCCCGACGACCCGCCGCTGAAGCCCGAGCCGCTCGAACTCCGCGGCGAGGACGCCATGGTAGAGGCGGCTTTCGTCGTCATGGTCGAGAGCCGGTTCGAAAAGGCGTAGCTGTTGAACCCGCCGGGGTTCGACCCGGCATACCAGCGGGGCGGCTCGGTGCAGATGTCGGCGAACGCCTGGGCCCATTTCTTCTCGACCCCGAACGCCATCGCGAAGGGCAGGAACCGCTCGAACATCTCGGGCGTCTTGACGAAGTCGCGAAGCCGGTCGCCCTCGACCCGGTTGAGGAATTCGAGGAATCCCTCCACCTGCTCGCCGGTGCGGGCGCCCTTCACGGTCCGGGCCGGCATGTGGTACCCGAAGAAGAGCAGGATCAGTCCGGTGAGGATGCCGGCCACGATGAACGGCACCGGCGTCATCGACAGTGCGCTCGAGATCGCCGCCCCGCCCCCCGCCAGGGCAACACCGGCGAATACGCCGACCGAAATCCAGCCGCCCCGGACCGAGTCGGGCCGCTTCTGGTAGAAGCCGCCCGTGACCAGCCCGTCGAACACACCGTCCTTGATGGGCGGGAGGGATTTGTAGAATTCGTTCTCCAGGTCCGAGAGCGCCACCGTGCGCTCGGCGCCGTGACTGAAGACGCCCGAGAGGAGCAGCGACTCGTGTGACTTGAGGTCCCGCCAGTCGCCGGGCGGCTTGAGCAGGTGGAACGCGTAGTCGTCCTTGTCGAGCAGCCCGAAGAGCCGGGACTCCTTCGTTTCCTCGATTTTCACGAAGCCCCGAACGGCCAGGTCCACCAGGGTGGCCGTGATGTCCCGCATGTCCACCGAGTTGTCGATCAAGGTCCCGGCTTCGGCCGGCGTGAGGCCGGCCGGCGGATCGTATTGGACGGCGACGGGCAGCGGGTCCGGATCCTTGCCGCGGACCCGCCAGAGGCGGAACATCGCGAGGAACACCGGGATCGGAATAAAGAGCGGCCAGTTGGCGGCAAGGAAGCCCGCCGTTTTCTCGCCGGCGCCCGGCTCCGTGACGAGGCCCTTGTTCCAGCCCACCACGACCGTGAGGCCTTCCCGGTAGCCGAGCGGCTGCTGCATCGTCACGGAGACCTCGTTGGCCTCGATCTTCACCTCGGCGTCCTTGGCCGTCGAGCCGTAGGCGCCGTTGAAGGCGGTGGCCCGGATCCCCGGATCGGGCGCCGCCGGCAGGTGCACCACGCCCGACGCGTAGCCCACCGGCACGTCCCATTCGTCCCCGGTGAGGTTCCAGTAGAGCTCGTCGTGGTCCTCGAAGAACCGGAGGCCGTTCCGGGCCCGGTACTTGAGCGTGATCGTGTGGGAGGCGTCCACCGCGCCGGGCACCCAGATCTTGTACTTCTGATAGTGCCGTTCCCGCTTCGACTCGACCTTGAGCTGGTTCCCGCGCTCGTCCGTGGCCGACAGGAGTTCGAGGCGGAGGGTCCAGTTGAATCCCTGCGGCGTGTGATACGCCACCGGAACGGTTCGGTAGATCCCGTTCCAGCTGCCGGTGAACCGGGCGGCGATCTCCTCCGTGACGTCGATGCTGGCGTCCCGGTTGACGACGACGTCGGCGTGGAACCGTTCGATGAGGAGGAAGCGCTCCTGGGCCGCGGCGGTTCCCGCCCCGAGCAGGACCCCCACCGCCAGGATGGCACCCCGGAGGGTCACCCGGATCACGAGTCGCTCCCGAGTTTCAGGGTCGGAGCGGCGCGTTCGCCCGCGTCCGCGATCTCGAAGAATTCACGCGGGCGAACGCCGAACGGACCGGCCAGCAGATTGGCGGGGAACTGCGCGACCTTCGTGTTGAGATCACGGACGACGGCGTTGTAGTACCGCCGGGCGTTCTGGATGGCGTCCTCGATCTCGGTGAGTCCTTTCTGAAGCGCCAGAAAGCTGCCCGCCGCCTTGAGATCGGGATACGCTTCCGCGAGGGCGAAGATCTGCCGGACCTGGGCCGCCAGCACCCCTTCGGCCGCCCCGCTCGCGGCCGGGCTGTGTGTCGCCGCCGCGCGATTTCGGGCTTCGACGACGGCCTCGAGCGTCTTTTTCTCGTAGCCGGCGTGGCCCGTCACCGCGGCGACCAGGCTCGGGATCAGGTCGTGGCGCCGTTTGAGCTGCACGTCGATGTCCGCCCAGGCGTTGTCGGCCAGGAGCCGGAGCCGGGCCAGGGCGTTGTAGGTCAGGATGCCGAAGCCGGCGATGAGTACCGCGGCGCCGATCAGGAATCCCATCGACCCTCCAGTGCCAGACGGTCAGTGGCGCCGGGGCGGGGCTGAGCCCGGCCCGGCGCCGTCGGGGAACCAAGACCGCTGAAACATAGTGGTGCGGGGGGTGGGTCGCTGGCCCCGGCCGGCGGTGGGAGGCGCCGGCTCAGTGCCGGCCCTTCCACTGGACTCGCACCCTGGGCGCCGCCGTCAGCTCGATCGTTTCCGTCGCGAGCGTGCCGTCGGCGAGGGAGAAGCGGATGGCGCGGTCGGGGTCCTCGTCCTCGACGAGAAACGCCGTGACCGGACCGAAGAAGGTCGCGAGCTGTTCGGCGTCGCAGGTGGGCAGGAAGATCCGGAGCACCCGCGGATCGTAGAACCGGAAGTAGAGTGTCTGCCCCGACTCGGTCGCCACCATGAGGAAGCGCCGGAAGTGGGTCCGGAGCGCTTCGGGCTCCGCGTCGGAGACGATGGCCACGCCGGCCGACTGTCCCCACGCCGTACCGAAGAACCACTCCGTGAACGGCGAGCCGGCGGCGGCGGTCACGAGGTAGGGTGCCACTTCCGCGAGTTCGAGACCGGCCTCGCCGGCGTAGAGGGAGTCGAACGCAGCCTCCTGTGCTTCGAGCAGGCCGGCGAGGCCCTCGACGCGCGCGCCGTCGACGAGACAGACCCCGACAGTGGGTTCGAGCGAGGCGAGACCAGGGCGCATGGTTCCTCTGGGCAAGGGCGAAGGATCGGGGGCTACGGCTTCCAGAACGGCGAGCCGGTCCCGGCGGCCCGGCGGGCCCGGGCGCGGCTCGTGGCCGGCCGGCCGACCGGCGTCGGCGTCTCCGGCTCGGCGGCCCGGGCCGCCTCGCACTTCTCGCAAAACGGCACTCCGGCCGCCGCGGCCTCCTTGAGGATCGCGGCGGCCGGCGCGGCGGATTCCGGCGGTGCCATGAAGGGCTCCCGGCGGGCCGTTTCGCAGGCCTCGCAGAACGGGGCCCCGGACCGGGCCGCTTCGCGGAGCGCGGCTTTCTGGAGCGGGCGGTTCAGCGCCCGGGCCAACGCATCGATCGCCGCGCCGATGCCCGCTCCCATCGCGGCACTGCCGGCGACGTCGTCAATCATGACCTGGAGGCAGCCGGCGACGATCGCGCCGCCGTGGGCGGTGGGGTCTCCCAGGCGCGCGGCCGGGACGCCGCCGATCATGACCGTCGCCGAACCTTTGACGATGACGTCCGGCGGTCCGACGCAGGTGCACTGGTCGCCGACGCGGGCGGCGGGCAGACCGGCGATGAGCGTGACCGGAGAGCCCGGCCCCATGATCGGGCCGCCAACATGCGGAATCGGCGGCGTGCCCGGCGTCTGCATCGGGCAGGTGTGCATGTCGGTGAGGCGTGCGGCCGGCGGCATCAGTTCCTCCCGGGCGCGAGGGTGGCCGTCATCGGAGCACCTGCAGCCGGCCGCCCAGGCGGCCGAGGTAGAGCGGGATGTCGAAGGCGCCGCCGTCGGCGCCGGTGACCGACCGAAGGATCGGTTCCCAGTCCGCGGCGATGCACTCGACCATCCGGCCGCCGGCGACGAGCCGCAGATCCCACTGATCGCGGGGCACCCCGGGGAACGACCAATGCGGCTCGTTCCGGCTTTCCGCCACGACCGCCCGCAGCGTCTCGACCCCCACGTCGGGCGAGAGCTCGTACGCTCGCGCGGTCTCCTGAAGGGACGGCACGCCTAACTGGAAGTAGGCGTCGGGCTCCCCGGCGGCGAGGCCGCTGCTCAGGATGCCGATGACGTCCGCAACCTCGGCCTCCAACTCGGTGCCGAGTGCCAGCGGCGGCGCGGTGGAAAACCCCCACGGGCCCAGCGGCAGGGTCACGTCGGCGGTCGCGACGGCCTCGGCCGGGAAGGGCTCGGGTTCGCCGTCCTCGCGGGCGGTCCACGCGGCGGTCGCCAGCACCTGGCCGCTGCCATCGCCGGAGACCGCCCCCTGGCGGTACCGGACCAGCGTCGCGATCGCCGCGGCATCCGGGGCGCGGGCCGGCTCCGCGGTGCGGACCCGCGCCACGGACGGCCGGGGCCCCGGGTTCACGACGAGACGGAGTTCGTTCCTTCCCTGGGTGGCGAACTCGTTGACGGGGCGGGCCTCGGAGGTCGTCTGGAGGAACCCGACTCGCGCGAGCGGAATGTCGTTGAGCCAGGCTTCGGCGCGGCAATGCGCCGCGCGGAGTTCGAGCACGATCCAGTCGATGGCCATGGTCAACCCTCCAGCGGGACGGGCTTCTTCAGTTCGACTCGTTTATGGGTCGAGAACTTGAAGAAGAGCTTGCCCTTGCATTCGAGATAGATCCCGTCGGCGCACCCGTGCCTGAAATGCACCTTCCAGTCCTTGCTCCCATTCCGGTCCGCGGGCGCCTCGTTCGCGTCCTGGGTTCCGGCCTGGGGCGCCGCCGCGCCGCCCGCGTTGTCGTCCGCCTCGTTCGGTGGGCCAACCGTGGCCCGAACGGTATAGGGAACCTTCGTCCAGCCCTTGAGCGAGCAGAGGTTCGGATGGCCGATGATGATGTCGATCCCGGCCTGGAGAGACGCCTTGCTCTCGAAGTTGCCGTCGCGGTCGCCATGGTTCGCGCCGCCAACCTGCTTCCAGCTGCCGTTGACCTCGAGCCCGATGGTGAAGCCAAGGAAGACGACGCCCCGGACCATCACCACGGTGGCGGTGCCGCCGATCTCGATCCCGGCCCGCAGGTCGAGCGTGAGCTCGAACAGCTTTCCCTTGATCGCGACTTCCCAGGCCGGCGCCACGCGGTTGAGCGCTCGGCCGCCGTCCTCGACCACCTGGTAGGCCCGGCGTCCGTTCAGCTCGATCGCCAGGAACGACATGTCGACGGAGAACCACCAGCCGAATTTCGGGGTGAGGTTGCTGAGCGTCGTGAAGAACTCGACGCCGTCGCGGGCCCCGTTGGCGATCAGGTTGACCAGCGTCTGGACCGCCTCGACCGCCGGATCCTGGTGCCCGTTGCGGGTCAGGTCGATCAGTTCCTGCTCGGTGAACTTGGGCTGGAAGACCCGGCCGGGTGCAAGTTGCGAGGACTGATCGGTCGCTTCCGCCTCTTCGTCCGGCGCGGTCTGGGCGATCTCGCCGGACTTGAATCCGGAGGCTTCCAAGTCGTCGGTCTGCTTCGCGTACTTGCCGTCCACGTACTCGCCGCGGACGCCGTACTCGGCGGAGCCGAACCGGGGAATCTTGACCGCCAACTCGTATTCGTCGCCCGGCCAGAGCCGGAGCACGGCGTGGCGGACGTCGTCGCGGCCGTCCTCGTCGCAATGCTTGACCCAGACATCCCAGGTCGCCGGCCCCTGCCGTTCCATCGTGAACGCCGAGAGGACCTGACCGAGATAGCGGCCGACACCCGTGAACCAGCCGCCTGACTGGGGCGTCGCGCCGAGGGCAAGGGGCAGCGCCGGGCCCCAGACGAGGGCCTGGCCCGGCGCCGCGAGTCCCTTGGCATCCACGACCCGCTGCCGGACGCCGTTGGCCAGGACGATCTCCGGATGATCCGGTTCCGTCGCCTCCGGAGCCGCCGGATGCGGCGTGGCGTCAGTGCGAACCTCGAGCCAGGTCGGCTTGATCCACGAATGGAAGGCCGATCCCGGCGGATCGAACACCGGGGTGGCTGCAACGGCCGGCGCCGCTGAAAACAGATCGTCGAACCGCGGCGCCACCAGATCGATGATGCCGTCCTGGGCGACCTCGATCTCGCCGGCGGCGGGGGCTCCACCGCCCGGGCCGAGGCGGAACACCCGTTTCGGCTTTCGGGTGAATCCGGTCCGCCGCCTGGGCCGGGCCCCCTCGGTTCCGGCGACCTTCGAGACGGCGGCCGGATTCTCGGCGACGAACTCGTGGATCGTCACCGCGCCGAGGCGGCACGATGTGGTGTCGAGGTCGGCGACCTGCTCGGCGTTCTGGCCGCCCTCGACCGACACGTCGGTGCCGAACGGACTGAGCCGCGGCGGCCCGGATCCTACTTCGGCCTCGAGCCGATAGCGGCCCGGGACGATGCCGGTGAAGCGGGCCCGGCCGGTGCCGTCGGCGGTGACGACGAGCGGCTCACCCTGTGCCGGCCGGAGGCGGACGGTGGCGCCCGGCAGTGGCCGCGCGGCTTCGGCCGGGCGGCGGTCGGTGGCCGGGCGGGCCGCGCGGCGGACCTGGACGGGCAGGATGCCGAGGGGCGGGGCCTCGATCTCGATCTGGCGATGCTTGCCCGCCGCGAGCGCCACGCCGGCGACCACGGCGGGCGGCTGGACCAGGGTGGCGGCATCGCCCTGCGGCTCGACCTGGAGCGAATACTCGCCGCGGCGGAGGCCCGGCAGCCGGGCCTGCCCCTTCGCGTCGGTCACGGTCTCGGCGGCCGACCCGCCGGCGCCGTCGATCGCCGTGACCCGGCACCCGGCAATCGGCTGGCGGTCGGCGGCGCTCCGGACCGTGGCGATGATTTCCGCGAACGGCTCGACTTCGACGGTTACGGCGAGGGTTTCGCTGGCGCCGAGATCGATGTCGCACGGGGGCGGCGGCAGGAACGCGGCCGCCGAGGCGGCCGGCAGCGCGACGTCGATGTGATAGCGGCCGGGCGGGATCTACTCGAACGCCGCGACACCGTTGAACCCCCGGGTCCGGGACCCCGCGCCACCGGCCGTGACCACCGCGCGGTGGACGGCCTTGCCATTGTCGCTCCGGACGACCGAGACGCGAATCGTGCCTAGCGGGCAGGGTTGGGTCGCGGCGCCCGGGCGCCTTGCCTTCGAGGTCCCCTTGATCGACGGGCGGGATCCCGCGGCCGGCGCCCCCGGGACCTTGAGGTAGTCGGTCCGCGTCGGGTCCGGGTCCGGTTTCCAGGTCGTGCGGCTCATGCGGCCGGCTTCCGGGCGGCCCACTCTTCGAAGAGCCGGTCGACGCGCTCCGGGGAGGTAAGGTCGGGGTTCATGAGCGCGGCGACCGCCCAGCCGAACTCGGGGTGGGTCGCGAAGTCGGGGCCGGCCTCGAAGCGGAAGTGGATCAGGGCCGCCACATCCGCCTCGGACTCGAGCCCGAACTCCCGGCCCTGGGCGCAGCCCTGCTCGATTTCGGCGGCCAGCGCCTCGGGGCTCAGCGCCGCGATTCGGTCCGGGAACTGCTCGGCCAGATGGCTCCGGACGGCGGCGGTAAATTGCCGGTCGAGGGCCCGTCCCATCGCGTCCAGTTGGGCCTGTCGGATAATCAGCATCGGCTCGGGGTCGAGGGGTTCGGGTCGGGGCCCCGGCGGGTCCGGGGGCTCCAACTGGAAAGCGATGTCCGGCGGTTCGGTCCCTCACCGGAGTGCGGGCGGGGCCCGCCAGTGGGCCCCGCGGCCGGCCCCCGTCGGTTCGGCCGGATGACTTCCCTCGGCGGACCGGCCCGGGCACTATCCAGAGTCCGGACCCCCGGTCCGGGACGTTGCGCCCCTCACGAGAGGATGCCATGCCGGGTCTCTTCGAGCCGATCGAACTCCGGGACGTCACGGTCCCGAACCGGATCGCCGTTTCCCCAATGTGTCAGTACACGAGTGTCGATGGAATGGCCGAGGACTGGCACCTCGTGCACCTCGGGAGCCGGGCGGTCGGCGGCGCCGGGCTGGTCTTCACCGAGGCCACCGCGGTGCTCCCCGAAGGACGGATCAGTCCCTGGGATCTCGGCCTCTGGAACGACACCCAGATCGACGGCCTGGCCCGGATCACCCGGTTCATCCGGGAGCAGGGGGCGGTCCCCGGGATTCAGCTGGCCCACGCGGGCCGGAAAGCCAGCACCTACCGGCCCTGGGACGCCAAGGCGGGCGGCGTACCAGGTGCCGAGGGCGGGTGGCAGACGGTGGCGCCGAGTCCGGGGTCATTCGCCGACGGGTATCCGATGCCGCGGCCGCTCGACCTCGATGGGATCGACCGGGTGATTCAGGCGTTCGCGGCCGCCGCGGCGCGGGCCCTCGAGGCCGGGTTCAAAGTGGTCGAAGTGCACGCGGCCCACGGCTACCTGATCAATCAATTCCTGTCGCCGCTGTCGAACCGCCGGGAGGACAAGTGGGGCGGTTCCTTCGATCATCGGGTCCGGCTGCTGCGCGAGGTGGTTGCCCGGGTCCGGACGGTCTGGCCGGACCGCCTCCCCGTGATCGTCCGGATCTCCGCCACCGACTGGCACCCGGACGGGTGGACGGTGGACGACTCGGTGGCCCTGGCCCGGTTGCTGGCGCACGACGGCGTCGATCTGATCGACTGCTCCTCCGGCGGCAATGTGGCCGGGGTGAAGATCCCGGTCGGGCCCGGGTATCAGACCGCGTTTGCCGAGCGGATCCGGCGGGAGGCGGGACTGGCGACCGGCACCGTCGGCATGATCGTCGATCCGGCGCAGGCGGATCACGTGATCCGATCGGGGCAGGCGGACCTGGTCTTGCTGGCCCGGGAGCTGCTGCGGGATCCCTACTGGCCGCTCCGGGCGGCCCGAACGTTAGGCGCTCCGGCGTCGTGGCCCGAGCAGTACCTCCGGGCCGGACCCGCCGGCGCTCCCCGCCGGGCGCCGGCCGACCTGCCGCTCGATCCCTAGCGACCGGGTCCGATGTCGGGTTTTGGCGGGCAGGACGCAGATACGGGAGAGGCAGCACCGTAACCGCGGCCACCGCGCCCGAACCCGAGAGGACTCATGACGACCGTCGCTTCCCCCGCCGCCGCCGGCCCGATCGGCCCGGCGGCGCCCGAATCCGCCAACGACGATCCCCTCACCGCCCGGACCCGGGCGATCTGGACGGCCGGCGACTTCGCCGCCATCGCCCGCGGCTACGCGACCGGCGCCGGTCTCTTCGTCGACCGGCTGGCGCTCCGGACCGGGCTGGCCGTGCTCGATGTCGCCTGCGGCGCGGGCAACCTGACGATTCCCGCCGCGCGCACCGGCGCCTCGGTGACCGGGCTCGACATCGCGCCGAATCTGATCGCCGCCGCCGAGGCAGACGCCGCCGCGGCGAGGGTGCGGGTCCGGTTCGAGGTCGGCAACGCCGAGGCCCTGCCGTTCGCCGACGACGCGTTCGATGTCTCGATGAGCATGTTCGGGGCGATGTTCGCCGCCCGCCCGCAACTGGTGGCCCGCGAGCTCTTCCGGGTGACCCGTGCCGGCGGGACGGTGGCGATGGCGAACTGGACCCCCGGAAGCTTCATCGGCACGATGCTGCGGGCTCACGTGGCCGCGGCCCCGCCGCCGGCCGGCGCGCCGAGTCCGCTGGCCTGGGGCGATCCGGCGCAGGTGGCCGAGCGCCTCGGTGGCGGGGTGTCGGTGCTCGAGTGCTCGCCGCGGTCGATCGCGTTCCGGTATCCGATGCCGCCGCGCGCGGTGGTCCGGCTGTTCGCCGAGGCCTACGGGCCCACGATCATGACCCTCCGGGCCGCGGGGCCGGAACGGGGCGCGGTGCTGCTGGCCGAGTTGGAGCGGCTCTGGACCGAAGCGAACACCGTCTCCGACGGGACCACGGTGGTCTGGAGCGACTATCTGGAGATCGTGGCGCGCGTCCGGTAGAACCGCCTAACGAACGATCGGACGGGGCAGGGCGGCGAGCGCCCGGGCCGCGAGCGCCGCGGCCCGGGGCTGGACCGCCGCCACCGGCCGGATCGATCGATCGGCGGCGCGGACCGCCGCGGTGCCCTCGGCGGTGCGTCCCAGCGCCAGCATTGCTTCGCCGATCCAGAGGCGGATGTAGCCGGTCCGCCAGTTGTCCGCACCCCACTGGGCCTCGGCGTCCCGGAGGGACTGCTCGAGGTACGGGAGCCCCTCCGCCACCCGGCGCTCGGCCACCAGCGCCTGGCCCAGAATCCGGCGGGTGGTGATCGCCTGGACCCGCTCGCCCGCATCGGCGGTGTCGAGCCGCGCGAGCGCCGCCCGGGCAAGGGGCTCCGCGTCGGCGGGCCTGCCGGCCTCGACCAGAGTCCGGGCCAGGTTGCTGGCGGTGATCAGGGTGAAGAAGTGGTCGTCGCCGAGGAGTTCGCGATAGAGATCGTACGACCCCCGTTGAAGCGTTTCGGCGCTTCGGAGGTCGTCGAGTTCGATCCGGACGCCCGCGAGATGGCCAAGAATGAGTGCCACCCGCTGGTGCCGCGGGCCGAGGAGGTCCCGGACCATGTCGAGCGACGCCTGGAACGCCGAATCCGCGGCCAGGAATTCGCCTCGCGCCCGGAGCACCAGTCCGAGATTCCGGAGTCCTTCGGCCACGTAGCTGTGCCGCTCGCCGAAGATCCGGCGGTCGAGCGCGATTGCCTCGCGGATGAGCGTCTCGGCTTCGGCCGGTTTGTTCCGCTGGTTGGCCAGAAACGAGCCGAGGTTGTTGAGGCCGATGGTCACGCTCGGGTGGGCGTTCCCGAGAAGGGCCCGCTTGATGGCCAGCGACCGGCGGTAGAATGCTTCGGCGTCCTCGAGATTGTGCCGTGCCTCGAGCGTCTGGGCGAGGTTCTGCATCGTGATCGCGGTCAGCGCATGCCGTTCGCCGAGGAGCGCGCTGTCGATCGCGAGCGACTGGCGGTAAAGCGACTCGGCCGCTGCGAAATCGTTCTGCTGGTAGCGTACCAGGCCGAGGTTGGTGACGCTGCTGGCCGCCTCGACGCTTCGCTCGCCGAAGAGTGCCGTGCGGATCACCAGCGACTCGCGATGGAGCGACTCCGCCGCGGCCAGCTGGCTGCGTCCTTCGAGGAAGGTGCCCAGGTGTTCGGCGCTTTCCGCCGTGGCGGCGGACCGGTTGCCGGTGGCCGCGCGGCGCAGGGCGAGCGCCTCGCGCAACAGGAGCTCGGCCTCCTCGTTCCGGTCCTCCTGTGCGAGGACCGTTCCCAGCGCGTCCATCGTCGCGGCCAGGCCGGGGTCGTCGTCCGGGCCGAGGCGCCGCTGGGTCAGCGCCTGCTCGAGCAGGGGGGTGGCCCGATCGTAGAGACCCAGGTTCGCGTATACCCGGCCCAGCGCGGTGCGCAGTTCGGCTTGCACCTCCGGCTGGCCGGTCAGCGCGGAGTCGATTCGCTGGGCCCCGCGATCGAGGAGGTCGCGGGCGGTGATGGTGCCGCCGTCCACCGGTGTCGTCCGGAAAGGATCGACGTTCCCGAACGTCTCGGTCAGGAAGGTTTCGACCGCGGCGGACCGGGCGGCCGCTCGCTCGGCTCGTTGGCGGAGGAGCCGCTCCCGGGCGGTCGCCACCGCGAGGCCCGCCACGACGAGCGCCGCGACCGCCACCGCCACGCGATGCCGGCGGACGAACTTCGCGCCGCGATAGCCGAGACTGTCGGGGCGCGCGGCGATCGGCTCCCCGGCCAGCAGCCGCCGGAGATCCTCCGCCAGCGCGGTCGGCGTCTGATAGCGGCGGGCTTCCTCCTTCTGCAGGGCCGTCATCACGATCAGGTCGAGGTCGCCGGCGGCCTCGCGGCGGGCCGAACCGGTGAGGTGGCTCGACGGAACCGACGGCGCGGCATCGCAGACGATGCGCTCCACCTCGGCCGCCGTGGCGTTCGCGAGGTCGTAGGGCCGGCGCCCGGCGATCAGCTGATAGAGCAGAATCCCGAGTGCGTAGACGTCGGTGGCGGTGCTGACCGGATCCCCGCGAACCTGCTCCGGGGCGGCGACGTCCGGCGTCATCACCCGGAATCCGGTTCTGGTCTCGTCGCCGCGGCCGCTGGGGCCGACGAGCTTGGCGATCCCGAAGTCGAGCAACTTCACCTGGCCCTCCGCCGTGACCAGGATGTTGCTCGGCTTGAGATCGCGGTGGATGATCAGGTGGCGGTGGGCAAACGCCACGGCCTCGCACACGGCGACGAAGAGCCGGAGCCGGGCCTCGAGGGCGGGGCACCGCGCAGCGCAGTAACGGTCGATGGGCTCCCCGTCGACGTACTCCATCGCGAAGTACGGCAGCCCGTCGTCGGTCAGCCCGCCGTCCACCAGACGGGCGATGTTGGGGTGCTCCAGGGTGGCGAGGATCCGCCGCTCCTCGAGGAACCGGCGGACCAGACCCGGGACGGGGAAGCGGATCACCTTGACGGCCACCCGCTGGTCGAACTGGCCGTCGGCCCGTTCGCCGAGGAAAACCTGGCCCATGCCGCCCTGGCCGAGGGCCCTCGTGATCAGGAAGGGACCGATGCGTTGCTGGCGCGGGCCTTGATCGGGTGACGAGCCCGGGTCTCCCAGCGGAGACCGCGCCACCACGGGCGACTCGAGGAGACCGCTGGTGCGATAGTGCGCCCGGAGGAGCTGGCTGACCTCTCGGTGCAAAGCCCCGTCGCCCGCGCAGGCGGTGGCCAACCAGGCTTCCTGCTCGGCCGTCGGACGGTCGAGCGCCGCATCGAAGATCGCGTCGACCCGGCGAAAATGGTCGTTCGACGTACCGTCCACCGAACCTCCGCTTGGGGAACCGGCCGATCGGCCGCCGGACGCGCGTTCAAACGTATCCGCGGTCCGCCCCGGGTCCAGAGCCCTCCGGGCCGGGCCGCTCGACGGGTGCGCCCGGGCGGAGGTATCCTTCCGGCCAGGTCGAAATCCGCCACGAGAGGTCAATCATGTCGCTTCGTCGTCGTTTCCCGTCGATCGCCCCGCTTCTCGGTACCGTGCTGCTCGGCACGGCCGGAGTTGCCCAGACCAATCGTCTCGCCCCGGTCGATCCGGCACTCATCGGGTTCGGCGCGGCGGTTGCCGTCGCGGGTGACCAGGTGCTCGTTGGCCGGACCGGTCAGGTGCCCGGCTTCCCGATGCCCGCGTCCGAAACCGGCGCGATCCATGTCTTCGGTCGGCGCGGCGCCGGGTGGGCCGAGGTCGCGGCGCTCAAGGCGTCCGGGGCGACGATCGCCGACGGGTTCGGCGGCGCGATCGCGGTCGCCGGCGACCTCCTCGTGGCCGGGGCGCCGGACGCCAATGGTCACGCCGGCCGCGTCTATGTCTATGCTCGCCGCCAGGGGCAGTGGTCCGAGGTGGCATCGGTTGCGGGCCAGGCGGCCGGTGACCGGTTTGGCGCCGCGCTGGCGGTGACCGGTGATCTCGTGGTGGTCGGAGCACCGGGACGGGAGAACGGCCGGGGGGCTGCCTACCTCGTTCGGGTGACCGGCGGGCGCCCCGGGGAACCGCAGCTCTTCGGCAGCGGCACGGCGGACGGTGACCGGATGGGCTTCTCGGTCGCGATCGAGGGCAATCGGATCGCCGTGGGCGCGCCGGGCGAGATCGCGTTCGGCAACGGCGCCGGGGCGGGCCGGCCGGGCTGGGTCGGCCTGTATTCCGCGGCCGGCGGGACGGCTACGGAGTCCGGGCGGCTCACGGCGGATTCGACCGGGGCGTTCGGCGGCTCGGTGGCGTTCGCCGGCGCCGACCTCGTGGTGGGCGCCCCGATCACCGGGCGGGGCGTCGGTGCCGTCTATCACTTCGCGGGCGGGACCGGCACGGGGCACAAGCTCGTTCCGTCCGACCTCGGACCCGGCTCCCTGTTCGGACTTCGGTTGGCAGCCTTCGGTGCCGACCTGCTGGCCTCGGCACCGGTGGCCACCGGCGGCGTCGGTGCCGTGTATGCCTTCACGCGCGGCGGCCCGCTCGGATACACCCAGAAGCAGCGGATTGCCGTCCGGCCCTCCGGCCTCGGTACGATGTTCGGCGCCGGCCTGGCCGGCGCCGGCGACCTGGCCGTGGTCGGCGGACCGATGGCCGAGTTCTTCGAGGGCCTGGGCTGGGTCTACGGGCGCGAGGGCGGCGAGTGGAAGGAACTGGGCACCGTGGCCGACCGTCCCGCCAGCATGACCGCGATCACCGGCGGCGAGCGGAAGTGCCAGCCCGGCGGCGGCGACATCGAGGGGTTCTCATGCAAGGAAGTGGATCTCGCGGCGTTCATCCCGACGGCCGCGCTCGGGGCCAAGCGCGGGATCATGATCAACGACCTCTGGGGCTGGACCGATCCGGAGACCAACCGGGAGTACGCCCTCGTGGGCAAGATGGACGGGACGGTGTTCGTGGACGTCACCGACCCGACCAATCCGCGGGTGCTCGGCGAGCTGCCCCTGCACCAGGGCGCCCAGGTGAACCTCTGGCGCGACATCAAGACCTACAAGAATCACGCCTTCATCGTCTCGGACGGCGCCGGCCCGCATGGGATGCAGATCTTCGATCTCACCCAGCTGCGGACCGTGGCCAATCCGCCGGTGACGTTCAAGGAAACGGCGCACTACGACAAGATGGCGAGCGCTCACAACATCGTGATTGACGAGGCCACGGGCTTCGCCTACACGGTGGGCAACAGCGCGGGCGGCGAAACCTGCGGCGGCGCGCTGCACATCATCGACGTCCGGGACCCGAAGAACCCGGTTTTCGCCGGCTGTCACTCGGACCCGGCCACGGGCAACGCCCGGACCGGCTACACCCACGACGCCCAGTGCGTGGTCTACCACGGTCCGGATCAGCGGTACGCGGGCAGGGAGGTCTGTTTCAACGCCTCCGAAACCGCCGTCGGGATCGCTGATGTGACCGACAAGAAGGCGCCCAAGCCGATCGCCGTCGCCGCCTATCCCAACACCTCGTATGCCCACCAGGGGTGGTTGACCGACGACCACAAGTACTTCTTCCTCGACGACGAGGGCGACGAAATCGCCGGCACCGCGGCGAAGACCCGGACCATGATCTGGGACGTCACCAAGCTCGACGAGCCGGTGCTCGTCAAGGAATTCCTGGGCACCACGGCGGCGTCGGACCACAATCTCTACATCAAGGGCAACTACGTCTTCCAGTCGAACTACGTGGCCGGTCTCCGGATTCTCGATATCTCCGACCCGACCAACCCGCGGGAAACCGGCTATTTCGACACGGTGCCCTTCGGCGAAAACGTGCCCGGCTTCGCCGGGTCGTGGAGCAATTATCCGTACTTCAAGAGCGGCACGATCCTGGTGACCAGCATGCGGGAGGGTCTGTTCATCCTCAAGCATCGTCCCGAGCGGCCGGTTCCCTGATTCGGCCGTTCCGCCCGCCGCTCGGGGCGGTGGTTTCCGGACTGCTCTTCGGTTGCGGGGGGCCGGGGCCGGGGGCCGGGCAGGTGCCCGCGCCGCTGGCCGCGGCCCCCGCCGCCGAGTGCCGCCTCGGCGGCGGCACCGCCCCGGGTGACACGCTCGACCTCGTGATCACCGACGACAATCTCCGGCTGGGACCGCCGGCCCCGGCGAGCACCGCGGCCGAGCGAATGATCGGCCGGCTGCTGTATCGCGGGCTGGTCCGGTCCGACTGCCGCGGCCGAGTGCTGCCGGACCTGGCCAGCTCATGGCGGCGCACCGGAGCGGGTTGGGAGTTCCGGATCGAGTCGGCCGCCCGGTTCGCGGACGGCAGCGACGTGACGGCGGCGGCGATTCAGGCGGCGTTCGAGCGCCGGCCGGTCGCCGGGGTGGCGTCGGTCGAGGCCGCCGGTGCGGTGCTCCGGCTCCGAGGCAGCTCCGCGGAGTCCGACGCGGTGTTCCTCGCCCGGCTCACGGCGGCCTCGGCGGTCGTCGCCGGCCCGTCGCGCGCGGGGGATGCCCCGGCCCTCGAGACCGGGGACTACCGGTGGGCGGGCGCCTCCGGGTCACGCGGCAGGACCGTCACCTTCCTCACCGAACGCAACGGTCCCGGCGTCATTCGGCTCGAGACCGCCGTCCGGGGTGATCCTCGTGACCGGCTCGACGGCGGCACCGGCACGGCCCTCGCGCTGGTGACCCGCGATCCGGTGACGCTCGACTACGCCGGGCGGCGACCGGGCGTCTCGGTCGACTCGTTAGGCTGGGATCTCGTCTACGGGCTCGTCGTCACCGGCGCCGTCGTCCCGCCGGATGGTGCGGTGCGGGCGTCGCTTGCCCGGGACGCCGTCCGCGCCCCGGCCCGCGCGGCCACCGATTCCGGCTGTCGGGGCAGGGATACGACGGCGGCGGCGCGGCCGGTGATCGGATATCCCGAGGCCGACCCGATCGCCCGCGGCCTGGCCGAGCGGATCGTGTCGCTGGCGCGGGCCGCTCCGCCGTGGCTCGGGCCGGCGGCGGCGCCGGGCCTGACCGCGGCGGGATTCCGGACCGGCGCGCTCGACCAGGCGGCGGCGGGGCTGGCCGCCGTTGTGCGCACCTGGCCCCTGGGGTCGGCCTGTCCGGCGGACCTGGCGCCCGGGACCATCCGGTTCGGGCTCGTCGAGACCCGTCCGGCGTTGGTTCGCACGGGACCGGTACCCGCCCTGATGCGCGACGGCGAAGGTACCCTCGTCCTTGCCCGGCGGGCGCCGTGACGTTTCGCACCCGCCTGACCCTGGCGTTCGCCGTCGGTGCGCTGGTGCCGCTCGCGGGCTTCGGATTCGGCGTTCGCCGGGAAATGGCGATGCGGCTGGACCGCCAGAGCTATGACCGGGAAGTGGCCGTCACTCGGCAACTGCGCCGGACGCTCGACGCCGAGATGGCGGCGACGCAGGCCCGCCTCACCGGCCTGGCCACGGAACTCTCCGCCGACAACCGATTCCGGCTCGCGACCGTCGCCGGCGGTGATCGGACCTGGCTGCTCGACTGGGCGCATGGTGCGATGATCACCGCGGGGTTCGCGGCGTTGCAGGTGCAGGATAGCGCCGGGCAGATCCTGAGTTCGGGACATTTCCGGAACGACTTCGACCGTCGTTCGCCCTCGGTGCCCGGTTTCGTGACCGCGAACGGCGGGGCGGTGGTCCGGTTCCGGACGCCGGAGGGGGCCGTGACCGCGCGGGTCGGATTGGTCACGTTCGCGGTGGCCGGCCGCACCTTCACGCTGCTGGGTGGGCCGCTGCTCGACTCGACCCGGGTTGCCGCCCTGCCTCCCGGTGCCGAGTTGACGGCGCTGTTGGTGGTGGGCGACACCGTGACGCCGCCGAACACCGCCGCGATGACGCCGCTCCAGTTCGTCGACGAGGCCGATGACCGGGTCGTTCCGGCCACCATCTACACGATTTCCGACCCCGGTCCGCGGCAGTTGCTAGCCCGGCAGGTGGACCGCTGGTTTCTGGCGGCCCTCGGCCTGACGGTACTGCTCGTGGGATCGCTCTCCGCGTGGCTTGCGGGCCGGATCTCGCAGCCGCTTGCCGACCTTGCCGCCAAGACCGAACGGCTCGACCTCGAACGGCTCGACCAGCAGTTCACCACCAACCGCGACGACGAAATCGGCGCGCTCGCCGGCCTGCTCGATGCCATGACCCGGCGCCTCAGAGCAGGAGCCCAGCGGCTCCGGGAGAGCGAACGCCGCGCCACCGTGGGCGATCTCGCGCGCCAGGTGAACCACGATGTGAAGAACGGTCTCGCACCGATCCGTCACGTGATCAGACACCTGGGCCAGGTGGCGGAAACGGAGCCGGACCGGCTGGCGGCCGTCTTCCAGGAGCGCCGCGAGACGCTCGACTCGAGCATCGAGTACCTCGATGTGCTGGCGCGGAACTACGCCAAGCTCTCCCCGCCGGCCACCGGGGGCACCGCCGACCTCAACCGGCTGCTCGACGAGCTCGCCGGCCACGTGGATCGCGAGGGGGTCACGGTCGTCACCCGGTTGACGCCTTCGGTGCCGCGCGTCGCGGCGGATCCGGTCGTGCTCCGCCGGATCTTCGAGAACCTGCTTGCCAACGCCGTGGAGGCGATCGAGTCCGGCCGTGGCACGGTGACGCTGGCGACCGAGGCGAGCGGTTCCGCCGTCCGGGTCATGGTGACTGACGACGGGCGCGGGATGTCCCGGGAAGAACTCGATCGGGCCTTCGACGATTTCTTCACGACCAAGGGACACGGTACCGGACTCGGGCTGTCGGTCGTCCGCCGGCTCGTGGCCGACCTCGGCGGCTCGGTCCGGGCGCAGACGGAGCCGGGGCGGGGAACGACCTTCATCGTGGAGCTCCCGGGCGGATGAACCGCATCCTCGTCGTCGATGACGTAGCGCCGATGGCGGCCCAGTACGCCTACGATCTCAAGCGGCTCGCCGGCTTCGAGGTTGCGACGGCCACCAACGGCGCGGCGGCTCTCGCGGCCCTGGAGGGCGGGGACGTGGACTGCGCGATCCTCGACCTCGAAATGCCCGGGATCGACGGGTTCGAGGTGCTTCGCGAGCTGGCCCACAAGGGCATCGACACACCGGTCATCGTCTATACCGGAACCGGCAACTACGATCGCTGCATTCAGGCCGTGGGTCTCGGCGCCGTCGGATTCATCGACAAGGCCGAGCCGATGGAGCGGGTGGTCCAGGAGGTCCGCCAGGCGATCGAGCGGGCCTCGCTCCGGCGGGAGGTGGCGTCGCTCCAGCAACGGCTTCATGAGTCTTCCCTCCTCGGCACCAGCCCGGCCATGCAACGGCTCCGGGACCGGATCGCCCGGGTGGCGCCGGTGCCGAGTTCGGTGCTCATCCTCGGGGAAAGCGGCACCGGGAAGGAAATGGTGGCGCGCGAACTCCACCGCCTGGGGCCGCATCCCGCGGGGCCGTTCGTCGCGCTCAACTGCGGCGCGCTGCCGGAACATTTGGTCGAGAGCGAGCTGTTCGGCCACGAGAAAGGCGCCTTCACCGGGGCGGTCGCCGGACGGAAAGGCGCGTTCGAGGCGGCGCACGGCGGAACGCTCTTCCTCGATGAAATCGGCGAGTTGCCGCCGGCGGCCCAGGCCACGCTGCTGCGCGTGCTCGAACAGCGCGAGGTCGTTCGCGTCGGCGCGACGAAACCGGTGGCGGTGGAGGTCCGCGTGGTCGCGGCGACCAACCGGGATCTCGAGGCGGGCGTTCGGGAGGGCGGCTTCCGGGAGGATCTGCTGTTCCGGCTCAACGTGCACACCCTCGAGGTCCCGCCGCTTCGGGAACGGCGGGAAGACGTGCTTCTGCTGGCCGACCGGTTCCTCGCCCAGGTCTGCAGCCGGTTCGGCGTACTGCCGAAGCGCTTCTCCGGGGAGGTGCGCGAGCGGCTCGTAGCGCACGACTGGCGCCGCAACAACGTGCGGGAGTTGCGCAACGCGGTCGAACGCCTGGTGGTCATGGCCGACGGCGAAACGATCCGGGCCGAGCATTTGCCGGGCGAGCTGAGCGGCGCCTCCGGGGCGGAGCGGCCCGGCGAGACCTATCAGGAACTCAAGACGGAGGCCGAGCGCACCATCGTGCTCGGGGCGCTCGAGCGGCACGGGTGGCAGGTCACCCGCACCGCGGAGGCCCTTGGACTGGCGGACCACGCCAGCCTCCTCAAGATCATGCGGCGCCTCGGCATCCGCCGGGACTGAGCGGCCGGGAGGCCCATCATGGCGATCATCGCCGACCTGCTGCTTTGCTTCGCGGTCCTCGTCAGCGCGAACGTGACCCTGGCATGGGCCGAAATGGCCACCTTCGATCTCGCGGGCGACAAGAGTTCCCTCGCCGGGACCGGTGCGGTGCCCATCCTGATGCTGATGCGGTGGCTGCTGCTCGCGGTGGCCCTGCTCATCGGCATCGGGCGGGGTGGCTTCGGCTTCCTGCCCGGCGGTCGCTGGGCCCAGACCGGCATCGTCCTCGGTGTCCATGTCCTCCTTGGCGTGGTCTCGCTCAAGGGCTTCACCTGGATCGTCGACGGAATTCAGGCGAACAATCCCGGGCCCCAGCAGTTCGCCATTGCTTTCGCCTTCGTTCTGCCGCTCGTCACCTTCTTCGGCGCGCTCTGGGCGATCCACCGCGAGTGGGCCGCGCGACACTGGCTGATCTCCCTCGGGGCGCTCGCGTTGCTCGTAGCCGGCCACGTCGGCGGGTGGCGTTCCGGTCTTCGGAACCCTCGGCCGGCGGCGACGCCCGCGGCCGCCGAAGCGCCGCCCGCCGAATCCTGAGGCCCGCCTCCCGCCGAACCCTGAGGCCAGCCTCCCGTCGAATCCTTAGCTCCCCCTCCCGTCGAATCCTGAGCTCCGCCTCCCGTCGAATCCTGAGTTCCGCCTCCCGCTGAGGACCCGTGGCCTGCCCCGGCGGCGGATCGGCGGTTTCCGGACGGCTTACCCCGTCGTGTCCACCCGGACACGGCCCAGCCGCCGTCCTCGTGTCCGGCGGGACACATCCCGACCGAATAGTTCGCCGCGGTCCCGTCGGGTAACCGCTGTTCTGGTCTCGCGTTGCACGCTCGCTGGCCCGGTGCGAACCGACGGCCGGCCGTTTGCCTTTCCTCGGGACCGACCGAACCTGGCGCTGGTCACGCCACCACCTGAGGAGGACTGAATGCCCCGCGCCCGCTCGTTTCCCGACCGTCTTCTGCTGCCCGGTGTGGTATCGCTGTCGCTCGTGGTCCTCGCGGCGTGCGACCCGCCTCGCCGTCGCCACGAGGTGGCGGCTGCCCCGGCGGAAACCACGCCGGTTCCCGAGGCGCAGGTGATCCCGGCCGGCGGATTGCCCCCGACCGAAACGCGCCCCGAAGCCACCCTGCCCAAGCTGGCCACGTTCTCGACCGGCGAGGCGGCCTACTCCGCCGGCAACTTCGGCGAAGCCCGTCACCTCTTCGAAAAGGTGACCGCGGCCAATCCGACCGACGCGATGAGCCACTACATGCTGGGGCTCGCCGCCTGGAAGACGGGTGATTTTCTGGGCGCCGCCAAGTCGCTCGACCGGGCGATCGAACTCGATCCGGACCACCTCAAGAGCTATGTCAACTCGGCCCGGGTACTGCTCGACGCCGATCGCAAGCCGGAGGCGCTGGAACGGGCTGAAAAGGCGGTGGCGCTCGATCCGACCTCGGGCGAGGCCGTTCGGACCCTCGCCCGGGCGCAGGCCGCCCTGGGGCATGTCGATGATGCCCTCGAGGCGTACCGGCAGGCGCTCGTCATCGACGGGGAGGACCTCTGGGCCCTGAACAACCTCGGGATGCTCTTCGTCGAACTCGGCGATCCCGATGCGGCCCTCGGCCCCCTCGCGCGGGCCGTGCAGCTCAAGAGCACCGCGCCCGTGTTCCAGAACAACCTCGGCATCGCCCTCGAACTCGACGGGTATCCGCTCGCGGCCAAGGCCGCCTACGAGGCAGCCCTCAAGGCCGACAGCACCTACAAGAAGGCTGCCGTCAACCTCGAGCGGATCACCAAGGTGACACCCGAGGGTACCGTGGAAGAGCCGATCTCGCTCACCAAGATCGCCGATCTCTTCCGTCTCGAAGTCGGGATGTGGCGCGACTCCCGGGTCAAGCCGGCCACGGCGCCGGACACCGGGGTGGTCCGGCCTGATTCCCTGCCGCCGCAGTAACCCGTCCCACCACTCCATCCCACCAGGACACCGGTCGCTCCCTCGCGGGGCGGCCGGTCGTCCCGTATCGGTCCCGCTCGTCCCCGCCGGGCACCCGGTGGCTCGCGAACGGTTACGTTCCGGACAATGGCTCCAGTCACCTCCAGCTGGCGGCGCCGCGTCGCGTTGAGCTTCGCCGTGGCGCCGGCCGTCTTTGGTGCCCTGATGTTCTGGCACCGCTACGGCGACCTCCTGGCTCGCGGCAATCCCGGGTCCGTTGCCGGCGTGCTGCTCGAGGAAATGACGGGTGCCTATGCCGGAGTGCCCGGACTGGCCGCGTTGCTGGCCCTGGTGCTGCGGTGGCCGATGGAGCGGAGGAACTGGCTTCGCCGCCTGCCCGGCTACCTGGGGGCGACCGTCGTTGCCGGCGTGACGACGACGCTCCTCATCTGGGGCATCCGTTCGGCGCTCTTCCCGCTGTTCGGTCTGGGCCGGTACGACTACGGCGTACTCTGGTGGCGGATTCCGATGGAGCTCGGTCTTCAGGTCATCATGTTCTCGATGGCGATCGGGCTCTTCCACTTCGGCCGCTACTACCGCGAAACCCGCACCGCCGAAGTGCGGGCGGCGGCACTGGAGGCGGCCCTGGTTCGGGCCCGGCTCGATGCGATCGAAGCCCGCCTGGAGCCGCACTTCCTCTTCAATTCCCTCAACACCATCTCGGCGGTGATGTACGAGGACCTCGCCACGGCCGACCGCCTCCTCGGCCAACTGGGCGATCTCCTCCGCCGCGCGATGACCCGGGACGCGCCGGCGACCGTGCCGCTCCGCGACGAACTCGCCTGGCTCGAGGCGTATCTCGGCCTCATGCAGCAACGGTTCGGGGCCCGGCTCCAGGTGGATGTTGCCGTCGCGCCCGAGCTGGCCGAGGTGCCGGTGCCGCGGTTTCTCCTCCAGCCGCTCGTGGAAAATGCCATCCGCCACGGCGTGGCCTCGAAGAGCGGGCCGGGCCATGTGGCGGTCGCGGCCGCCCGCAACGGTTCCCGGCTCGAATTGGTAGTGCGCGACGACGGCCGGGGCTTCGGGCAGAGCGGGGAACCCGGAACCGGTGCGGGACTCTCGGCGACCACGGCCCGGCTCCAGCTGCTCTACGGCGCCGACCACGCGTTCGAAGTCACCGGGCACCCGGACGGCGGGACGGTCGCGCGGGTGGCGGTGCCGCTGGCCGGCACCGCGTGACCATCCGGGCCGTCATCGCCGACGACGAGCCGCCGGCCCGGCGGAAGTTGCGGGCGTTGCTGGGCCGCTGGCCGGAGATCGAGATCGTGGGCGAGGCCGGCGACGGGCTCGAAGCGGTCGCGGTCGTCGAACGCCATCGGCCCGAGCTGCTTTTTCTCGACATCCGGATGCCGGAGCTGGACGGCTTCGAGGTGCTGCGGTCGCTGGATCCGGAGCGACGCCCGCAGGTGGTCTTTGTGACGGCCTATGATGCGTTCGCCGTGCGGGCCTTCGAAGTCGGCGCGGTGGACTACGTGCTCAAGCCGGTGGCCCCCGACCGGCTGGCTACCGCCGTGGAGCGAGCCGCCGACCGGATCAACCGGGACGTTCCGGCCCCGTTGGAGCCGCTGCTGGAGGCCGTCGGCCGGGAAACCCGGCTCGACCGGTTCCTGGTCCGGTCGCTCGATCGGTTGCTGGTGATCGACGTGACCGAGGTGCGCTGGATCGAGGCCGCCGGCAACTATGTCAAACTGCAGACGGCGTCCGGCCGACATCTGGTGCGCGGTACCCTGCGGTCGCTCGAAGCGCGGCTCGATCCGACCCGGTTCGTCCGGATCCACCGGTCGACGCTGGTCGCGCTGCCCGAGGTGCACCGTTTCGAGCCGGCGGGCCATGGCGACTACCACGCCGTCCTTCGATCCGGTGACCGGCTCACGCTGAGTCGCCGCTTCCGCGACCGCCTGCCCCCCGAGCTGTTCCCGGCCTGAGCCCGGCCGTCACCGGGTCGTCCCGCTCGCCCCGCGGCGCTCAGGTTCCGGAACCGTCGCCGGTATCATCCCGTCAGGGTTTCGCCTGGCATGGGGAGCACGAGATGATCCGAATGGTGACCGGTGGGCCGAGGCGTCGGCCGCGTTCCGGGCTGGAATGGGGACTGCTCGGGCTCGGCCTGCTGGCCGGGTGCGGCCCGCGGGTGGAGATGGGCGCAGACCGGGACCCGGCCGCCGCCCCGGCGGACCGCGCCGGCCTGCCGCCGGTATCGGGGTGGTCGTCCTACGGTGGCGACCCTGGAGGGGCCCGCTACTCGGCGCTGGCGCAGATCGATCGCGCCAACGTGGGCCGGTTGGCGGTGGCGTGGAGTGCCCGCACCGGCGACTGGGCCCATGAAGAGAAGCCGCTGGACGGACAGGCGGCGAGTTGTTCTCGCTGTCACCGCGACCAGTACAAGTTCGAGTCGACGGCGATCGCCGCTGACGGCCGGCTGTTCATCTCGACGCCGTTCAACCGGGTTCTGGCGCTCGATCCCGCCTCCGGACGAATCCTGTGGCTGCACGACCCCAAGGTCGCTCTCAACCAGGATCGCAACGAGGGCCTGGTGTCCCGCGGCGTCGCGTTCTGGGAAGACCCGGACCGGCCGGACGCCGCCTGCGGGCGCCGGATCTTCTTCGGCACGATCGATGCCCGGCTCCTGGCGATCGATGCGCGGACCGGCCTGGCGTGCGCCGGGTTCGGAACGGACGGCACGGTTCGACTCGACCAGGACGTTGGCCGGGTGCAGGAAGGGCAGTACGGCGTCACGTCGCCGCCGGTCGTGATCGGCGATCTGGTCGTGATCGGCTCGTCGATGGGCGACAACCGGCGGGTCGACATGGAGCGCGGGGTGGTGCGCGCGTACGAGGTGCGCAGCGGCCGCCGCCGGTGGGCCTGGGATCCGATTCCGCGCGATTCGGCCGATCCCGCCTGGCGCGAGTGGAGCCCCACCGCGGCGGCCATGACGGGCGGCGCCAACGCCTGGCCGCCGCTCAGTGTCGACCCGGGACGGAATCTCGTCTTTGTGCCGACCGGATCGGCGGCGCCGGACTTCTACGGCGGCGAACGTCCGGGGACGAATCGCTACGGGAACTCGGTCGTCGCGCTCGATGCGGCCACCGGCCGTCCCGTGTGGGACTTCCAGGTCGTACACCACGATCTGTGGGACTATGACATCGCCGCGCAGCCGTCGCTCTTCACCTGGCGGCACGACGGGCAGGCCCGCCCCGCCGTGGTGGCCGCGACGAAGACGGGCTTCCTGTTCTTTCTCGATCGGGAGACGGGCCGGCCGCTCTTCCCGGTGGAGGAACGGCCGGTGCCGACGAACGGCGTGCCCGGCGAAACCCCGTCACCGACCCAGCCGTTCCCCACGCTCCCGAAGCCCCTCCACCCCCTCGGCGCCACGGAGGCGGATCTGTTCGGCCTCACCCCGGCCGACCTCGACGCCTGCCGGACCCAGTTCCGGGGGTTGTCCACGGGGGCCTTCTTCGCGCCGCCCTCGGTCGAGGGTACGCTCCAGTATCCGGGGTTCGGTGGCGGGATCAACTGGGGTGGAGTGGCGATCGATACGGTGCGTGGTGTCATGGTCGTCAACCACCTCCGCATGCCGATGTGGGTTCGGCTCGCCAAACGCAGCGATCCGAAGGGCGGGAATCAGCTCGGCACGCCCTACACGCTCGACCGGGGCGCCTTCGTGGCGCCGAGCGGGATGCCGTGCCTCAAGCCGCCGTGGGGGGTGATCACGGCGATCGACGTGAATACCGGCGAGGTAAGATGGGAACGACCGCTCGGCTGGATGGCGGGGCTCGATTCGATTCCCGAGGCGAAGCAGTGGGGCTCGATCACCTTCGGAGGTCCGATCGTCACCGCGGGCGGTCTGGTGTTCATCGCCTCGACGGCGGACGAGCGGATTCGTGCCTTCGACGTGGACACCGGGGAGGAACTCTGGAGCGCCGCGCTGCCCGCCGGCGGGATCGCCACGCCGATGACCTATGAGGTTGGCGGGCGGCAGTACCTGCTGATCGCCGCCGGGGGACACAGCCGGGTCGGAACCCGGCTCGGAGACCACCTCATCGCCTACGCCTTGCCGGTGCGCCCCTAACGGTCACCCCAGCGGCGAACGACCCGGGCCGTCCGGATGTAGTCGAGTTTCGGGAACGAGCGGAGCAGGTACGCGTTGCCCTGGACCCGGATCGAATCCTGGGACGGCCCGGGAACCCGCTCGCCGCGGCGGCCGCCGTACTCGAACGTGAAGGAATCGACGGCCGCCATGCCTTCGACGACCTCGCCGATCGGCGGGAAGCCGAAGGTGCCGGTCGTATCGAGCCGGACGTTGTCGACCAGGTTGATGTAGAGCTGGACCGATCGGGTGTTCGGCCCCCCGCGGGCGAACGAGACCCGTCCCCGGGTGTTGGACGCCTTCACGGGCTCGTCCGGAAGGTTCTTGCCCTGCCATGCCGCGTTGACCGCCGGCGTTCCGGACAGGCCCCACTGCGCCACGAAGCCGCCCACCACCCGGAAGAACCGCTCGTCGTCGAAGAAGCCGTGGCGAGCGAGGTAGTAGAAGCGATCCACACCGAGAGGCGACCACTCGCGCCGGGCCCGGATCACGAACGGGCCACGGCTCGACTCGAACCGGACGTCGAAGCTGTCGGGGGCCACGGCTTCGAGGTCGCCGGGACGCGGCGTGAGCAGCGGGTCGTGGCCGCGGCAGGCCGCCGACCAGGCGGTCAGGATCGCGACGGCGGCCAGACGGCCGGCCAGCGGGGCGGCGGAACGGTTCATCGGAAACTCGGAGTGCTCTGAAGGATCGATCATAGTTCGAGCGGTCGGCGGGGCCAAGGGCAAGGCCTTGCCGCCGGATTGCTTCCGGCCGCCGGCCTCCTTTGATTCCGCCGGTCCCGAACCCCGCTTTCATGACCGCTGCCGCGCTCGATCCGATCCTTCGCCCCCGCTCCATCGCCGTCGTCGGCGCGTCCCGTACTCCCGGTACCATTGCGCACGAGATCGTCGCGAGTCTGGTTCGCTGCGGCTTCACCGGCGCCGTGTACCCGGTCAATCCGAAGGCCTCGTCGATCTGTGCCATCCGGGCGTATCCCACCGTGGCGGACATTCCGGATCCGGTGGACCAGGCGGTCATCGTCGTTCCGAAGCACCTCGTTGAAGAGGTCGTGGCGCAGTGCGCGGATGCCGGAGTGAAGGGCGTGGTGGTGATCACCTCGGGCTTCAAGGAGATCGGTGGGGAAGGAGTGGAGCGGGAGCGGCGGCTCACCGAGCTCGTTCGGAGCCGCGGGATCCGGATGGTAGGCCCCAACTGCATGGGGGTCCTCAACGCCGAGCCCGCGGTGGCGATGAACGGCACCTTCTATCCGAGTCTGCCCCCGTTCGGCGGGTGCGGGTTCGTGTCGCAGTCGGGGGCCATGGGGCTCTCGGTCCTCGACTACGCCCGCGAGTACGGGATCGGGATCGCCCAGTTCGTCTCGGTCGGCAACAAACCCGACGTCAGCGGCAACGACCTGCTCGAAGCCTGGGAACACGACCCGGCGATCACCGCGATCCTGATGTACGTCGAGAGCTTCGGCAATCCCCGGCGGTTTCTCGAGATCGCGTCCCGGATCACGCCCCGGAAGCCGATCATCGTCGTCAAGTCGGGCCGGAGCCGGGCCGGGGCCCGGGCCGCCTCGTCCCATACCGGGGCGCTGGCGGCATCGGATACGGCGGTCGACGCGATGCTGGCCCAGGCGGGGGTGCTCCGGGCCGGCAGCGTCGAGGAGCTGTTCGATCTCGCGATGGCGTTCTCCGGGCCGGTGTCGCCCCGATCGCGGCGGACGGCTGTCGTCACCAACGCCGGCGGTCCGGGGATTCTCGCCGCCGACGCGCTCGAGCGCCACGGGATCGAGATTCCCGATCTCTCGCCCGACACCGTTACCCGGCTCCGGCCGCTTTTCCCGGAGTACGCCTCGATCCGGAACCCGCTCGACATGGTGGCGTCGGCCACCCCGACCGGCTACCGGACCGCGCTGACCGCGCTGCTCGACGACCCCGCCGTGGACTCGGCCGTGGCGATCTTCGTGCCGCCGTTAGGCGTGAGCCAGGCCGACGTGTCCGAAGCGATCGCCGAGGCCGCGGTGTCGCGGCCGGACAAGCCGGTCCTCGCGGTGCTGATGGGCCATGAGGGGCTCCCGGCCGGGAAGGCCGGGCTCCACGAGGCCCGGATCCCCGCCTACATCTTCCCCGAGTCGGCCGCCCGCGCGCTGGCGGCGATGGCCCGGCAGCACGAATGGAGCCGCCGGCCGCCGCTCGAACCGGAAACCCTGCCGGTGGATCGCGAGCGGGCTGCGGCCATCCTGGCGGTGGCCGCGACCCGCGCCACGCCGAAGCTCGGCGAGCTCGAGGCGCTCGACCTGCTCGCGTCCTACGGCATTCCGGTGGCGTCCGCCGGGGTCGCCAGGTCCGCGGACGAGGCCGCCGCCCTGGCGGCCGCGCGCCCCGGGCCGGTCGCGCTCAAGATTGTGGCCCCCGCCATCGTCCATAAGAGCGACGTCGGCGGTGTCCGCCTCGGGGTCGAGGGAGCGGCGGCCGTCCGCGCGGCGTATCAGGACATCGAGACCGCCGTCCGGCGGGCCGAGCCGGAGGCGGCGATCGACGGCATCCTGGTGCAGGCCATGGTGCCGCCGGGTCGGGAAACCATCGTCGGCGGCACCCGCGATCCGTCGTTCGGGCCGATGCTGATGTTCGGCCTCGGCGGGATCTTCGTCGAGGTGATGCGGGACGTGGTGTTTCGAATGGCGCCGATTGCCAGGAGCCAGGCGTCCGAGATGGCCCTCGGGCTCCGGGCGACGAAACTGCTCAAGGGCGTCCGCGGACAGCCGCCGGTGGACTTCCGGGCCATCGAGGACGTGCTCCTGCGCGTGTCGCAGCTGCTCGTCGACCATCCCTCGATCGCCGAGCTCGACCTCAACCCGCTCGTCACGTCGCCGGAGGGCGCGGTGGCGGCGGATGCCCGCGTGGTGCTGGCGCGCTAGGCGGGGATGCGCCGCCGCGCCCGCCAGCCGATATTTCCCGGATGACGTCTCCCCACCGAAAACACCCGGTTCCTGCCGGACTTCCGATCCGGGCGTTGGTCCCGGCGCGCCGGGCACTCGGCGCGATGACCGTCGCGGCGGCACTGCTGGCCTGCCGGCCGGAAGCGGCCCCGGGGCAGGGGACCGCCGGATCCGCCGGATCCCGACCGTCCGCCGCT
>JBFXAY010000060.1:0-30616 GCA_050183815.1 Gemmatimonadales bacterium
CCAGCTCGATCAACTGCCGGCGGAACTCCGGCGGGTACACGGAACGGCGCGGTCGCTTCGGTTGGGGCATTCGGGACGCTCCTCTCCCCCTAAGGGTGAAGGGTCCACGAAAGCGGGTCAACTCCAGGTGGGTCTCGTCCGCTCGTGAAAGCTCGGTTGCGGTCTAACGTTTACGTCTTCTGCTGCGGGCGCCCCCCAGGAGGAGCTGAGCGGCCGCGACGCTTGTCTTCAACATGGTAACGCGGCCGCGACTTGGCAAACCGCCGCTCCGGGCGCCCGTCTGTCAGCAAGACGTGGTTAGCCCGCGCCGGGCTCCGAGTGTCCGCGGCGCACCGGCGCCCGGGGAGCGGCGGCCCGTGGCCCGCCAAGGGCAGAACGGTACTTCGGCTCGCCGCGCCGGCACCGCGGATCGAGTGGAAGCCGCGACCGAGCTCATCGGGGAAGGGCGCGGATCGCTGCGGCCCCAACGCCAGGTCTGGCTCCCGGGGCACCCGCCGGCAGCGATCTGCGGACGGCGGCCCGTGCGGCTTCCAGCGCCGGGATCCTCCCGCGCGGCGAGCGGCACCTGGCGGCGCCCCGGCCAAGCGCATCACGGCCGGCGGCCGTTCAACCAGAACGGACCGCTGCTTGCGGCCACCAAGAACAAGTTCAGCGAGTTTGGGGCGGCGGGCTAACGGAAAAGGAATAAGCTGCCGGGCGGCCGTTCGGAAGCCCGAGGTAACACCGTCCCTTCGGCCGCCCGGTCAGTCTTCATTCCTGTGTTAGGCGGGGCAAGGCGCGCGGAGCTCGGCCCGCACAGGTCCCAACTTGAGAGTCGGACAGCTGACTGGCGCTACGACCCCCGGATCGAGCCTCATCGCGCTCGCGCGCTCGGAGGAGGGGGGACGGGCTCGGAGAAGGCGAGCAAGTAGGCGTTCGGATCGCGGACAGCGAACTCCTTCATGCCGTAATCCATCACCTCAGGGCCCCACTCGAACTCTATCCCGGCCGCCCGGAACTCCGCCGCGAGCGCGTCGACACTGGTTGGGGAGAAGTACAGCGTGCCGCTCATCACAGGGCTTGTCGGAGTACCATGGGGCGGATCAGTGAAAAACTGCAGGGAAGCCGCATCGCGCCGGACCTCGGCCCAAGTTGGCGGCTCTGTATCATTGCTGCGCCCCGTAAGCTCAAAGCCCAACTGGCGGTAGAACGCGAGCGTGGCAGCCATGTCGCGCACTAGGAGCGAGGGGACCACGTGTCCGGCAAGGGTAGTCATTGTCGTAACCTCCGTTGCCTCCGCCTAACAGATCTTGGGTCGCGTTCTGCCTGCGACCCAAACATAACCCCGTCGTGCCCCCGCAATGGGCTTTTTCCGTGGTACCGAAGGGGATAGGGCCGCGGCCCAGCCTCGGACCCCCGGGCAATCCCTGCAGAGCCCGCCGCCCAAAAGGGAAACCCTGCACGACACGGGCGCCCCGAAGGTCCCCGACGACAACCGGTTAGCCTCACGGCGCGCCGACCCGCGGCCGGATTAGGCTGCACACCGCCGCAGCCCAAGGCCCTCCCGGGCCGAGTTGGGCCGCACCGGGGTCAGGCTCGGCGAGTTAGCCTGCAACAAAAGCAGCGCCGTTCCAGCCACCGGGGCGGGGTAGGCCACGCCCGCCGCCTCCAGGCGCACGCGACTGACCGCGAGGATCGCGCAACCGATGCCGAGCCCCGCGCTCGCCGCGTCGAGCCCGGCGCAAGGCACCCCGCCCACCCCGCAAGGGACCCTGTCCGTCGCGCAAGGAGCCCTGTCCATCACGCAAGGAGCCCTGTCAATCACGCAAGGAGCCCTGTCCAACGCGCCCGCGACCTTGACCCCGACGGCCCCGACCTCGCCCGGCGCGTGAGCCACCCCGCCGGGTGCGCAGCCCGACTCGCCAGGCGGGAACGCCCCCTCGCCCGGCGCGCGACCGCTCCCGCCCAGGGCCTGACCCACCCCGCCCGCCGCGCACTCCGGCTCACGGCGCCGCCGGTCCGCCCAGGCGGCAGGAAACCCGACCCGACTCGGCGGCACCGGCCCCGGATCCCCCCGCGCAGCCAAGCTGATCCTCGCGCCCGCGAACCGACCCGGCGCGCCGGTGGCATCGGCCGGCGCGCGAGCCCGCCGATCGACCCGCAATGCCTCCCGATCCGTCCAACCCGCGACCCCGGCCATTCGGCCCGGCCCCCGCGCCGAGGCGCACCCGGCTCCGCCCCCCCGCCGCGAACCCCGGTGTCCTGAAAAGTGGACACTGCGTCCACGTTCGTGGACACTTTCCGGCCGACCACCGGCGCGCGCCCGAGACCTCGAAACGCGTGCCGCCCGACGCGCCCCTCAGCCAACGTTCGATGCCGCCCGCCGACCCGGCCAGCCGCCGCGGCGGGGCTCGGTCGGCCGCGCCCGACCGCAGGCCGGCCGAGCGGGGCCCGGCAGCGGATTTCCCTCGGAAAACCGGAGGCCCGGCGCGGGACTGCCTAACGCTTCTTCGGGGGCGTCCGGCCGATGCCCGCGGCCACCGGCCGATGGCCGATGGCCGCCGCCGAATGCCCGGCGATGCCGCCGGCTCCGGCCGGCCCGCGCCGCACGGTGGATCGACGTGGCACGAAAAATCCATGACGCCCCGTCCGTCGGAGGCGACCGAGTGGGGAAGCAACCCCAGGAAGGAGACGTGGCACCATGCTGAGCTCCATTCGCCGGCGCCTGGCCCGCGCCAAGAGCGTCCTCGCCTACCACGAGGGCACCCCGGCGGCCGACACCGCCGCCACGGTCATGTTCGACCAGCTCAAGACCCTCTACCAGAGCGGTCTCGCCCAGGTCGGACTCCGCACCGATCGCGAAAACGAGGCCCGGCAGCTCACGGCCCGCGCCCGCGACATCCGGCTCCACCTCCAGACCGGCCTCCTCCGGCTCTTCGTCGAGGCCGGACGCGCCGCCGCCCGGGAAGTGCCGGCCCTGGCGGCCGACTTCGTCCGGGTCACCTATCGCGCCCCCGCGGTGACCTTCAGCACCTCCGCCCGTCTCCTCATCGACGCCACCCGGAGCCACGTCGAACCGCTCGGCCCCTTCGGCGTCACGGCCGAACTGATCGCCGAGGCCGAAACGCTGCTGGCAGAGTTCGAGGAAGTGTCCGCCCGGGCGGGGACGGCCCGGAACGCGCGGATCGGCGCCCGAGCCGAGTTGGAAGTGGTGACGGCGGCGATCATGGAGCAACTCGGCCGGCTCGACGGGCTGCTCCGCCACCGCCTCACCGGCCGCTCGGCCGACCTGGCGGCCTGGAAGAGCGCACTCGCGGCGTCCGGTCCGATCCACCCCCGAGCGCGGACCGGCGCGGCCGAACCGCCGGCGGCCGGGCCGGAACCGGGATTGTCAGCCGCCTAGCAGCGCGGGACCCGCGTGGCCGGGAGCACGGCTCGAGTGGGCGACGTCAGCACGGCGGTCGGCGTCGCCCCTCGACCGGTCCGCGTTGAGGTCCCGGAAACCGGGTCGGCCCGCCACGCGCACGGTCGTGGACCGGCAAGCCACGAGACCCGATCCGGGTTCCTCGGCGAGGGAACGGGGAGTAACGTTGGGAAGAACCCCGGGTCCGTTAGGAATCCTCCCTCGAACCGGTCGTCCGCCGCCTGCCGGAGTCACCATGCACCTCACCGCGTTACTGTCCATCGCCGTCCTCGCCACTCCCGCCGCCGCCCAACGGCCGACCGCACCCGCGCCGGCCGAACCCGCGTCGGCCGCCCCCGCCGACCAGGCGGCCATCGCCCGGGCCCGGACCTTCATTCGCGACACGATGACCGCCCTCGGCGCCCCCGGCGCGGGTGTCACCGTGATGCGCGCCGGCCGGGTGATCTGGAGCGAAGGCTTCGGCTTTGCCGACCTCGAGCAGGGGGTGCCCGTCACGCCGCTCACCCGGTTCCGGGTCGGCAGCGTCTCCAAGTCGCTCACTTCGGCCGCTGTCGGCCTCCTCGTCGAATCGGGACGGCTCGACCTCGACGCCCCGATCCAGCGCTACGTGCCCTCGTTCCCCGTCAAACGGTGGCCCATCACCACCCGGCTCGTGGCCGGTCACCTGGCCGGGATCCGCCACTACCGCGGCGAGAACGAAATGGTGGTGCACCGGACCTACCCCGACGTGACCACCGCGCTCGACATCTTTGCCGCGGACTCGCTGCTCTTCGAACCGGGCACCCGGTTCTCCTACTCGTCCTTCGGCTACAATCTCCTCAGCGCGGTGGTCGAGCGCGCGGCGGGCGAACCGTTCCTCCAGTTCATGGAACGCCGGGTCTTCGACGCCGTCGGCCTCCGCCACACGACACCCGACCACGTCGACAGCATCGTGCCCCACCGGGCCCGGTGGTACACCCGGGGACCGCGCGGCGGCGGCATCGTCAACGCCCCTGCCACCGACAACAGCTACAAGTGGGCCGGCGGCGGGTTCCTCTCGACCACCGAAGACCTGGTGACCTTCGGCGACGCCCTCCTCCACGGACGGCTGCTCAAGCCGGAGACGGTCCGGCTCCTCTGGACGTCGCAGCAGCTTCGCGACGGGAAGGCGTCGGGCTACGGCATCGGCTGGTTCACCCGGAAGGACGAGCAGGGCCGCCTCGTGGTGTTCCACAGCGGCGGCTCCGTGGGCGGGACGGCGATGCTGATGATCTACCCCGACCAGGATCTGATCATCGCGGTGCTGGTGAACAGCGACTCGACCTTCGTCGGCGCGACCGCGACGGTGGCCGGAATGTTCCTCGACGGACGTTAGGCGGCGGCGGGGGACCCGGCGGCCCGGCGCCCGATCGGGCCGGTCGGATGGACGCGGCCGGGCGGGCGGACGTATCCTTTCGGGATGCGAACCATCCTTGGCTGTCTCGTTGCCCTGGCGTTCCAGCTCCAGGCGCAGGCCCCGGATTCCACGCAGGTGCGGGCCGGGTCCACCCTGAGTCTCCGGAGTCTCGGCCCAGCCCTCATGGGCGGGCGGATCGCCGACATCGCGGTCTCCCCCAGGGACAAGGCCACCTGGTACGTCGCCGCCGGATCCGGCGGCGTCTGGAAGACCGCCAACGCGGGCGTGACCTGGTCCCCCGTCTTCGAGGGCCAGCCGTCCTACTCGATCGGCGCGATCACCATCGACCCCACCAACGCCAACGTGGTCTGGGTCGGCACCGGCGAGAACGTCTCCGGCCGCCACGTCGGCTGGGGCGACGGGGTCTACCGGAGCCGCGACGCGGGCCGGACCTGGCAGCGCATGGGCCTCCCCAGCTCCCAGCACATCGGCCGGATCCTGGTCGACCCGCGAGATAGTGGCGTCGTGCTGGTGGCGGCCGAGGGGCCGCTCTGGTCCGGCGGCGGCGAGCGGGGAGTGTACCGAAGCGCCGACGGTGGGACCACGTGGAGTCCGGTGCTCCAGATCGACGAGAATACCGGCGTTACCGACCTCGAGTTCGATCCCGCCAACCCCGACGTGATCTATGCCGCCGCGTACCAGCGCCGCCGGCACGTCGCCGGCTTCCTGGCCGGCGGCCCCAAGTCCGGCATCTGGAAATCGACCGACAACGGACGGACCTGGCGCCAGCTGACCACCGGGCTGCCCAAGGGGGACCTGGGCAAGATCGGCCTGGCCGTGACCGCGGCCGACCCGAATCTCGTGTACGCGACGATCGAGGCCGGCGCCGGGGAGCGCGGCTTCTACCGTTCGCGCGACCAGGGCGAGAGCTGGGAGAAGCGCAACGCCTACATCTCCGGCGGCACCGGGCCCCACTACTACCAGGAGATCGAGGCCTCCCCGGTCGACCCGGACCTGGTCTATCAGATGGACGTCTTCATCCAGGTGACCCGCGACGGGGGCGGGACGTTCGGCAACCTCGAAAGTGGCCAGGAGAAGCACAGCGACAACCACGCGCTCTGGATCGACCCGGCCGACGGCCGCCACCTGCTGGCGGGCACCGACGCCGGGCTCTACGAGAGCTTCGATCAGGGTGTCCGCTGGCGGCACTTTCCGAACCTGCCCGTCTCCCAGTTCTACAAGGTGGCACTCAACAATCGCGAGCCGTTCTACGACATCCTGGGCGGCGCGCAGGACCTCGGCACGCTCTTCGGGCCCTCGCGCACCATGAACATGGACGGGATTCGGAACCAGGACTGGTACGTGCCCTACGGCGCGGACGGCTACGCCGTCGGGTTCGACCCGCGCGATCCGGACCTCATGTACCTCACCTTCCAGGAGGGGAACCTCTACCGGAAGGACCGGCGCAACGAAGAGGCGGTGAGCATCAAGCCGGTACCGGCGCCCGGCGATCCGCCCGAGCGCTGGAACTGGGACGCGCCGCTGCGGGTGAGCCCGCACGATCCGGCGCGGATCTACTACGCCTCGCAGCGGGTCTGGCGGAGCGACGACCGCGGCAACAGCTGGACCGCGATCAGCGGCGACCTGACCCAGGGGCGGAACCGCTACGAGCTTCGCTACCTGGGCCGGGTCTGGAGCGTCGACGATCTCTACGACCACGGCGCGATGTCGAAGTACGCCACCATCACGACCGTGGCCGAGTCGCCGGTCAAGGCGGGGGTGCTGGTGGTGGGGACCGACGACGGATTGGTGCAGGTCTCCACCGACGGGGGCGCGACCTGGCGCCGGACGGCGCCCTTGCCCGGCGTGCCGCCGTTCTCGTTCGTCAACCGGGTCGAGATGTCCCTCACCGACGAAGCGACGATCTACGTCGCGGCCGACGCCCACAAGACCGGGGACTTTGCGCCCTACCTCTTCCGGAGCACCGATCTGGGCCGGACCTGGCGGTCGATGGCGGGCGACCTGCCTGCCGGGACCCTGGTCTGGGCGATCCAGCAGGATCACGGGAACCCGCGCCTCTTCTTCCTTGCGGCCGAGACGGGGCTCTACTGGACCCCGAACGAGGGAGCGAATTGGCATCGGCTCGGGGCCGGAGTGCCGACGATCGCCTTCCGGGACGTGAAGCTCCAGCGGCGCGACAACGACCTGGTCGGCGCGAGCTTCGGGCGGGGCGTCTTCGTGCTCGACGACTACACGCCGCTCCGGGAGGTGGCCGCCGGCACGGTGGCGAAGGACGGCGCCCTCTTCCCGGTGCGCGACGCCTGGTGGTATGTGCCGTATCAGGTGGCCCAGGCGCCCGGGCGGCCGACCGCGGGGAGCGACGACTTCACCACGGACAATCCGCCCTTCGGCGCGCTGCTGACGTACTGGCTGCCGGAGACGCCCACGACGGCGCGCGAGGCGCGCCACGCCCGGGAGAAGACGATTCGCGCGCAGGGTGGGGACGTGCCGTTTCCGGGCTACGAGACGCTCCGCGCCGAGGCGCTCGAGCAGGGACCGAAGGTGCTGGTGACGATCGCGGATGCGTCGGGGAAGGTGGTCCGCTGGGTCGAGGGACCGGCGGAGGCGGGGATCCACCGGGTCAACTGGGATCTCCGGGGCCCGAGCCCCGAGCCCGTGGACCTGAGCCCGCCCGGCTTCCGGCCGCCGTGGGACGCGCCGATCACGGGGCCGCTGATGGCGCCCGGGCGCTACACGGCGACGTTGCAGGTCGTCTCGGCGAGCGGGGTGCGCTCGTTAGGCGGCGGTCAGTCGTTCCAGGTGAAGGCGGTGCCCAACCTGCCCGAAGGGACGGACGTTGCCCAGGTCGCCGCGTTTCAGCAGCGGGCGGCCGAGGCGCGGCGGCAGGCGGCCGGGGCGGGGAGCCGGATCGCCCAGGTCCGCGAGCAGCTCCGCCACCTGAGAGCCACGCTCCTGGAGACCCCGCGCGCCGACCCCGCGCTCTTTGCCCGGATCGACTCGCTCGGCGCCCGGCTGGCCGAGCTGAGCCTCCGCCTGACGGGCGACCCGGCGCGGCGGCGGCTCGGCGAGTCCGACCGCCCGTCGATCGCCGATCGCGTCGGCTCGGCCGTGAACAGTTGGACGACCCGGCAGATGCCGACGGCCACGCAGCGGCGGGATCTCGAGGTGGCGACGACGGAACTCGCCTCGCTCACGAGCGACCTCGCGGCGCTGGTCGAGCGCGACCTGCCGCGGCTCAGGGCGGCGTTCGAGGCGGCGGGAGCGCCCTGGACGCCCTGACCGCCGGCGCGGTGAACGGCTACCCGAGCCGTTGAGGAAGGCGTGGTCACCGGCCCGTGAGGGGCGACGCCACGGGAGGCGGGTGAAACCGGTCCCCGCGGTATCAAATTCGGTTGGCACGTCGCAGGTGGGCAGGCCCATTGTGGGGCATGCCGAGTTGCCCGCGTCCACGCCGAGGCACCAGATTATGGTCATGTCGGTCTCCCTCCGCCGATACACGGTCGATCAAGTCGACGCGTTTCCCGAGGACGGCAACCGCTACGAGTTGCTCGACGGGATTCTGTTCGTGACGCCCGCGCCACTGCCGGCGCACGAGGCCCTCGTGTTCCGGCTGTGTCTTCGGCTCGGCGTTCACCTGCAGGCATGGCCTGATGTTCACGTAGCCGGCCAGAGCGAGGTCGTCGCTCGGCCTCGCCACAAGCTCCAGCCCGACCTGCAGGTCTACCGGGCTGACCGGATTCCGCCAAGCTGGGCCGCGGTGCAGGAGCGGTGGCTGGCTGTCGAAGTCGCCAGTCCAACGACCCGTCGCTACGACCGGGCGTACAAGCTCGATGCCTACCTGGCCCTCGGCGTCCGGGAGGTCTGGCTCGTTGATCCGGCCACCCGGTCGGTGACGGTCGGTCGAGAGGGGTCGGTTCCCATGGACGTGACTGGCGACTTGATCTGGACACCTCCTCCGCCGGCGCCGCCCCTCCGGATCGACTTGGGCCACCTGTTCGCGGACCTGCCGCCTGCGTAGCCGGCCGGCGCCATGCCCGATGTTCAGGGCGCGGCGCGCCGCCGGAGTTCCTGCGCCCGCTGGCGGCTGACCGCGAGCCGGTCGCCGCCGGACAGTTCCGCCACCAGCTTGCCCTTGCCGCCCGGCCGGAACGCCACGACCCGGTCGAGGTTGACGATGTGCGTCCGGTGGATCCGGAGGAACCGGTCCGGGTCGAGCCGGGCCTCGAGTTCGTTGAGGGACACGCTGAGCAGGTGCCGCGCCGGTCCGACGTGCGCGGCGACGTAATCGCCCCGGGCCTCGAACCAGTCGATGCGTTCCACCGCCACCGGCACGACACCGCCGGCCGCCCGGACGAACAGCCGGCCGATGGGCTCGGCGCCGAGCGTCTCGCGCAGCCGGTCGGCGGCCGGGATCGAGGCGGGTCCCTCCCGCGCCACCCGGATTCGCTCGAGCGCCAGGGCCAGGCGTTCCGCGCCGAACGGTTTGAGCAGGTAGTCGACCGCGCCGAGTTCGAAGGCGGTCACCGCGTGCCGGCTGTAGGCGGTGGTGAAGACGACGTGGGGCCGGTGCCGGATCCGGCGGAGCACGTCGGTGCCCGAAAAGCCGGGCATCTCGATGTCGAGGAAGACGAGGTCCGGTTCGGTCGCGTCGATGGCCTCGACGGCGGCCGGGCCGCTGGACGCCTCACCGGCGACGGTGACCCACGGCGCTTCGAGCGCGAGCAGCCGCCGGAGGCCGCGGCGCGCCGCGGCCTCGTCGTCCGCGATCAGCGCCCGGATCGGCACCGGCGAACCGGACGATGGGATGCCGGTCACCGTCAGTCCGATTCGAGCGGGGGGAATTGGAGCGTCGCGGTGCACCCGGCGCCGGGCGCCGTCCGGACCTCGAGCCGCCCCGTGCCGCCGCTGAGGACGTCGAGCCGTTCCCGGAGCCGGCGGAGGCCGGTGCCGGTGGAGTGGTCCGCCGCCCCGGCGGCGTCGCCGGCGCCCGAGTCACGCACTTCGATGACGAGACCGCCGCCGTCGGCGGCGCGCGCGGCGATCACGACCTCCGTCGGCTCGATCCGCGGTCCGACACCGTGGCGTACGGCGTTCTCCACGAGCGTCTGCACCGCGAAGGCCGGCACCAGCGACTCGCGAAGCGCCGCGGGCACGTCGACCCGCACGGTGAGGCGGTCGCCGAACCGGGTCCGCTCGAGGTCGAGATACCGTTCCACGAAGGCCAGCTCCTCGCCCAGGGTCACCAGGTCCCGGTCCTCCTCGATCGCGCTCCGGAGGAGGCCGGCAAGCTGCTCCGCGGCGCCCGCCGCACGGCCCGGCTCCTCCGGGATCAGCTGGACGACGGTATTGAGGGCGTTGAAGAGGAAATGCGGGTTGAGCTGCGACCGGAGGGCCGCGAGCTGCGACTCGGCGGCCAGCGCCTCGGCCCGAGCCGCCCGCGCCGTGCTCCGCGTGGCGTAGACGACGGCCGCCACCATCACGTAGAACCAGACCCCCATCACGAAGAACCGGGTTACGATCGTGCCGTCCACCGCGGCGCCTCCCCGACCCGAGAACCGCGCGACGGCGATCAGTGCCAGCGTGCTCAATCCCGCGAAGACGGCGGCGTAGACCAGGGAGGCCCCGAGATGGATGACGCCGAAGTTCCAGTGGAAAGGGTGCGGCCATGGCAACCGGGCGGCCAGCCGATGGACGCCGATGCTCAGCAGCGCCGCGGTGCCGATGGCCCAGAATCCGTTGAGTGCGGCGGAGTGGACCGACCCGCCCGGGTGGGCGCTCAGGATCAGGCTGGTGTAGAGCCCCCAGACCGGGACCCAGACCACCAGCAATTGGAACCAGGTTCTCCGGGCCGGCATGACGGAAGGTTGCCGGCCCGGCACGCCCTCGGGCAAGGGGGGCGACCGCTCAGCGGGAGGCGGCGGGTCCCACCCGCCGGGCCTCGATCTGGAGGACGCCCTCCTCCCATTTCGCTCCGTTGTCGCTGGAGCGGTCCTGGCGGACCTTGAAGGCGTCGGGCCCGATGTCGGAGAACCGGAGCCGCGTGAGCGTGGGCTTCCCCTCGGCGTCCGTCCCGCGGGTGGTGGCCTCCATCACGCCGGCCGCCCAGCGGGCCTCGCCGGCCACGAACCGGTTCCGGTATACGTCGAGCCCCGACTGGGCCCACTGCCGCGCGGCGGGATCGAACGCCCGCATCGTCGCGGCGAGCAGCATCGGGTTGCCCGACAGGTCCATGATCCGGAGTTCGTCTTCGATACCCCAGCCGTCGAACGCGCGCCACGCCTTCCAGGATCCGACCAGCTTCGGGGCCCCGTGCAACCGGGCGACGAGACTCGTGACCTTCGGCTTGACGGTGAGTTCCCACTGACCAAGGAGGAAGTCGAACTGGCGGGCCTCGGCCGGGGCCGCCCGGGACGGGGCGGCCGGCGCATGTTGCTGGGCCGCCAGGGCCGCGGGCAACACCGCCAGGGCGACGGTGACGGGAATGGCGCGGAACATCGGACCTCCTCGGGCCTGGGTTGGGACGAACGCCTCCTCATGTTCGAAACCCGGCGGCCGGGAAGCCAGCCGTCCGTCGCCCAATGGTGCCGCGGACCGGCCGAATGGCGCCGGGCGCGGCGCATCCCGCCTCGACGCGGGGCCTAACGTTGCCGGCCGGTCAGAAGCCCGTGGTGAGTTTGACGGTCACCGTTCGCGAGACCCCGTTCCGCCGGAAGGTCACCCGGGCCTCCCGGGTTTCGCCCGGCGCCACCCGGAACCGTTCTTCGACGCCGGCGAGGCGCAGCGCCCCGGCATCGGTGCCGTCGACCGCCTCGATCCGGTCGCCCGGCTGGATGCCGGCGAGGGCGGCGGGGGATCCCTCTTCCACCTCCGCGACAGTGACCGTGTCGTACCCGAGCCCCTCGGCGCGGAGCCGGATGCCGCTCCCGTGCCAGGTGAACGGGCGGGGCGGTGTACCGCCAGCCTCGAGCAGCATCCGCTTGCCGGCGTAGTCGAAGGTGACCCGGAACCGGCGCAGCAGATCCGACCCGAGGTTGCCGGCCGCGCCGGGGGTGATGCCCATCCCGGGATCGGGAAAGGCCGCCACGATGTTGCCGACCCGGAGGGAACCAAGCGAGAGCTCCCGAACGACGCCGACCTCGCCGAGAACCGGCCCCGCCACGCCGTGCCCGATGCGGGCCCGGCGCCGCCGGTCCGGCAGCGTCAGTGCGGCGTCCGACTCCCGGGCGAGCGCCAGGGCCAGGCTGGCCCCCGTATCGACCACCAGTTCGACCTCGCGGGCTGGCTCGTCACCGACCTGAATGCGGGCGGTGAGATGGGGATGGCCGTTCTCGAGCCAGATCGGCAACTCGACCGCGCCCGGCGGTGCCTGGAAGCCCGCTGAGGGATAGAGCCGAAGCACCGACGCGGGGAAGTCGATCTCGACTACATAACGGCTGAGGAGCGACAGCCCGAAGATTCCGTCGAAGCGATATCCCGCGTCCCGGGCAAACGTCGTATCCAGCGGAATGGCGATGAACCTGGGCTCTTCCCAGGACACGCCACCGAGCGACACGGTCCCCGCCGACGTGATCGTGGCCATCGGCCGGGGACCGCCGCCTCCGCCCCCGATCGGTGCCTGGCCCTGCGCCTCGAGGCCCAGCGGCCCGATCAGGTCGGGTGAGGTGAGGACCACGGGTGGTGATCCGGTGTCGAACACCAGCGTGAGGGGCCGCCCGTTGATCTCCCCGCGCACGAGGATCTTGTTGCGCTGGAGCACGAACGGAATCTCGGCGATGACGGCGGCCTGCTGGGCCGGCAACGCCACGGGGAGGCCCGCCGTGATGACGGCGAGCCCGGCAGCGATTCGAAGGCGAGGCATGTGAGGGGGATGACCGAGGCACCGGAACCGTCGCGGCGGAATGGCGGGGGACATCGGGTCTCCTCGAGTGCCTGGTCTGGTCGAGCCGCGGTCATGTTCGGACCGCCGCCACCGGGAAACCAGCCATTGGTCGCCCAACGGTGCCGGGGACCGGCCGAACGGTGCCGGAGCGTATTGTCCGGGGGCGGGGCGGGGCCTAACGTTGCCGGACCGATGGCGGTCCCCGGCGTGGCGCCGGTCGACGAAGGGCCACCGGTGGTGTTTTCTCCGGAGCCAAGTGTCCATGAGCGAATCCCCGCTGATCCGGCTGTCGCGCGTGAGCCGGGAGTATCCGACTCCCGCCGGCCCGTTCCGGGCGCTGGACGACGTGAGTCTCACGATCGACCGGGGCGAGTTCGTTGCGGTGGTCGGCCAGTCGGGCAGCGGCAAGTCGACGCTGCTCTCGCTCCTCGGCGGCATCGACCGGCCCACCGGCGGCGAGATCGACATCGGCGGCACGGCGGTCCATGCGTTGAGCGAGCGGGACCTGACGGTCTGGCGGGGCCGGGCGGTGGGGATCGTGTTCCAGTTCTTCCAGCTGCTGCCGACCCTGACGGCCGTCGAGAACGTGATGCTCCCGATGGATTTCTGCGGCGTGCACCCGCCGCGGGACCGGCGCGACCGGGCGCTCGAGCTGCTGACCCGCCTGGGCGTGGCCGATCAGGCCGACAAGGTGCCGGCCACGTTGTCCGGCGGCCAGCAGCAGCGGGTGGCGGTAGCCCGCGCCTTGGCCAACGGGCCGGTGGTCCTCCTGGCCGACGAACCCACCGGCAACCTCGATTCCCGCACCAGCGCGGCCTTGCTCGACCTGTTCGCCGGCCTGGTGGCCGGGGGGCAGACGATCGTCATGGTCACCCACGAACACGCGGCGATGTCGCATGCCTCGCGGACCGTGGCGCTGGCGGATGGGCGGATCGTGGATGCGGCGGAGCCGGCCCGTGTTTAGTCCCCGGTGGCGAAAGGTGCTGCGGGACGTCGTGGCGCACCGGGCCCGGATGCTGCTCGTGGTGCCCGCCATCGCCGTCGGCCTAGTTGCGGCCGGGGCCGTCCTCAATACCTGGGCGCTCGTGGAGCGGGCCACCCGCCTCGGCTACGCTGCGACCAACCCGCCGGCGGCCACGATCCGGACCGAGCGCGTCGACGAGGCGCTGCTCGAGTTGATCCGGCGCCAATCCGGCGTGGCGGACGCGCGGGCGCGGCGGACGGTCGGTGGGGAGGTTCGCACGTCGCTCCGGTCGATTCCCCTCATGCTGTTCGTCGGCGACGACTTCGCCCAACGCCGGATCGGGTTGCTCAAGCCGGAAGAGGGTGACTGGCCGCCGGCGGCCGGCGGGCTCGTGGTGGAGCGGTCGTCGGTGGACTTCGCGGCGATCTCCGTCGGCGAGGCCGTCACGGTCGTCGTCGGCGACTCGGCCGTGGCGCTGCCGGTGACCGGCGTCGTTCGCGACGTGGGAGTGGCGCCCGGCTGGATGGAGCACGTCGTGTACGCCTTCGCGACGCCGGCCACGCTGGCTCGCCTGGGTCTTTCGTCCGACCTGACCGAAGTCCAGCTCACCGTGTTCGACGCGGGTCTCGACCAGGCCGGCGTCCGCCGCCTGGCTGCGGGGCTCAAGACCGTGATCGAGGGCACGGGGCGCGTGGTGTCGGACGTCGACGTTCCGATCCCGGGCGAGCACATCCACACCGGCCAGATGAACTCGCTGCTGTACACCCAGGCGGGGTTCGGGATCCTGGCGCTGGTGCTGAGCGGCTTCCTGGTCGTGAACCTGATCACCGCGATGCTCACCGGTCAGGTGCGGGAGATCGGCGTGATGAAGGCCATCGGGGCGCAGCCGAAGCAACTGGCCGGCATGTACCTGGTGCTGGCCGCGGCCCTCGGCGTAGCGGCGTCCCTCGTGGCGCTGCCGGCGGCCGCGCTGATCGGCCGCCGTTATGGCGCCTTCAAGGCGGAGCTGCTCAACTTCGAGGTGACCGGATACGCGATTCCGGTCTGGGTCATCGTCCTCCAGGCGGCGGTGGGCGTCCTGGTGCCGGTCCTGGCCGCGGCCTGGCCGGTGCGCCGCGGGGCGCGGATGCCGGTGGCCCGGGCCCTCCGGGACTTCGGCATCGAGGCGGGCGGTCCGGCCGTGATGACGCGGGTGACCGGTCCGTCCCGTCCGCTGCTCCTCTCGCTGCGCAACGCGTTCCGCCAGCGGCGCCGGATGGCCCTCACGCTCACCACGCTCGCGATGGGGGGCGGCGCCTTTCTCGGCACCCAGAACCTGCGGCAGGCGATTGCCGACGGACTCGATCTCAACTTCGCGTCCCGGCAATACGACTTTCTGATCCGGCTGGTGGAACGCCGGTCCGCCGACAGCCTGGAATCGCTGGTCGCTGGAGTGCCGGGCGTGGCCAGCGCGGAGGCGTGGACGGGTACTGGCGCCGCGGTCGTGGGGCGGGACGGTCTCGTCGGCAATGAGTTCAACCTGACGGCGCCACCGGCGGATACGCGGCTGCTTGCGGTATCACTCCGCGGCCGGTGGCTCGAGCCGGGCGACGACCGGGCCATCGTCCTGAGCGGCAATCTTGCGGCGCGGGAGGGCCTCAAGCCCGGGGACGAGGTGACGCTGCAGATCGGCGGCCGCGAGGCCTCCTGGCTGGTCGTTGGTGTCGGCGGAGCCGAGATCGGTGCCGGCGGGGCATGGGCTCGGCGCGAGGTCGTCGCCGATCTCGTCGGCGGCGGGCTGGTGGCCACGGCGGCCGTGCGGGCGGAGGGGCGGGGGCTCGCCACCGAACTCGACCTGATCCGGCGGGTGCGGGAAGCGCTGGACGGTGCCGGGTTCGACGTGCTCGCCACGACCCGGACCGCCGAGGCCCGGCGGGTCACGGAGGACCATCTCCTGACCGTCGTCGATTTCCTCGGGGTCATGGCGTGGGTGCTCATCGTGGTGGGCGGGTTGGCGCTGGCCTCGACGATGGGGCTGGCCGTCCTGGAGCGGACCCGGGAGATCGGGGTGCTGCGGGCCATCGGCGCGCGGCACCGGCACATCCTTGCGATCGTCGTGGCCGAGGGGCTGGTGATCGGGCTGGCGAGCTGGCTGCTGGCGATGCCGTTGTCGATTCCGATGAGCGTGGTACTGGAGGCCGTGTTCGGGCGGGTGTTCATGACGCTCCCGCCGACGCTGGTGCCCGAGGCGCGGGGGGTGGCGCTCTGGTTCGGGTTGGTGGTGGTGGTGTCGCTCGCGGCGTCGGCGGCCCCGGCCGTTCGCGCCATGCGGGTCACCACCGCGCGGGCGCTTGCCTACGAATGAACATCCGGTTGGCCGCCGATCCGGCGAGTCTCTGCCTGAACGCAGCTTCCTGGATCATTCATTGGCCCTGCACGATCCGATACCCAGCTTGCCAGCAGCGTGTCGCTGCGGAGGGTCCAATGGCATACGCTGAATTAGCGCCGATGGAGAAGACCGAGATTGCCCGCAAAATGGATGCTGCGGTTTGGGGGCTGTTCTTCGTCTGGGTGGGCGTGGCGCTGCTCGCCGGGATCGGATGGGGTGTTGGGCTCGTCGGCGTCGGCGTCATCATGCTCGGCGGCCAGGTTGCCCGGCGAAGCCTGGGTCTCGCGGTCGAAGGTTTCTGGGTCGTGGCGGGATTGTTCTTCGCGCTGGGAGGCGCGTTGAACATGCTCGGTGTTCGGGTCAGCCTGGTCCCGGCACTGCTGATCGCGGCCGGCGTGTCGTTGCTGTTCGGCGCCGTTCGGGCCACCAGGGGCTGAGGGCGCGGCCATCCGGCGAGGCGGGTCCGGGTGGAGTCAGGTCGCGACGTGCGCCCCGAGCGACCGTCGATGACGGTCGATGAGTTGCAGCAGTTCCCGCACGGTCGCCGGCCGGGCGCCGGCGGCCGCGTTTCGCCGGGCAATCTCGAAGAGCAGGGCCCACTGCCGCCGCAGGATCCGGTACGCGGTGAGGATGCCATTCTTCGGATCGTAGATGCTGGTGGCCTCGGCGGTGGCCCCGTTGAGTTCGAGGACCTTGAACTCCCGCCCGGCGCGAAGGATCTCGCGGGAGGGTGCCTTCACGTCGTAGCGGCCGAACCAGAAACCCTCGTAGCCGCGGCTCAGCGTGTCGATGGCGGTCTCGAGTGCCGGGCTCGCGAGCGAGGCGCCGTCCCGGAATTCCGCGCCAAGGGAGTGGGTGCCGAGTTCGATGAGGGGAATCTCCAGGCCTGCGGCAGGGACTTCGTCGAGCCGGGCGGTGAACCGGGCCAGGAACGTCGGGGCCATGCAGACGGCGCGTTCATCGGCCAGGATGAGATGTTCGAGCGTGGATCGGCCGTCACCGACGACGGCCGGGAAGTGCTTGTCGGTCACGGCGAAGATCTTCCCGCGCGCCTCGCCCGGCAGGCGGTAGTAGAAGATCCCGCATTCGATCCCACCGACGAATTCCTGCGCCAGGATCGGCTCGCGGGATCGCTCGAGGTAGAGCAGGGCATCGGCCTCGTCGCGGACGATCCGGACGCCACCGCCCCGTTCACCGACGTCTGGCTTCAGCACCACGGGGTAAGTGAGGCCCTGGTCGGCCAGGAACCGGCGCAGCTGACCCAGGCGTTCCTCCGGCGTCGGCTCGTCGATCAGAGTCCAGCGTGCCACCTGGTCGGGAGCATGGGCGAGTCCGCGGAGAATCCCGGCCTTCGACTCGCCGACGAAGCCGCCGCCCGGGATGGCGGGATTGACGGCGGTGAACAACGTCAGACTCCGGTGCTTGATGGCGAGCCAGACGATGTACGCCACGATCGGGGGATAGAACGCCCACCGGGGCCAGAACTCCCACCGGGTGAGCCGCCGCCAGCGGGAGAGCAGGAGTCGCCGGCCCCGCCAGCTGCCTAACGGGAAGACGAGCTTGAACACCAGCAGCACGAACAGGGCGACCAGGATAAGGCCCGGCAGGGCGAACGCCTGGTAGGCGACGAATCGTGCCAGGATCTGCTCGCCGAAGAGGGCCGAGGCGCCGACCAGGAGCGGGGTCCAGAGCAGGGCCGCGATGCAGAAGGCGACCAGGAACCGGACGGCGCCGGCCCGGAGGACGCCCGCGGTGAAGTAGGTCGGGAGCCGGGTGCCCGGCACGAATCGGGTGAGCAGCACCAGCTTGAGGCCCTGTTGCTGGAACCACGCCGCACTTCGTTCGACGGCGGCTTCGCTCACGAACCATTTGAGCGGGGCCCGGCGGAGCGCGGGCCGGCCGAGCCAGCGACCCATCCCGTAGAGCCAGAGGTCGCCCCCGACGATGCCCACGAGGCAGGCGATGGTACCCGGCACGAACCCGACGGTGCCGCGGGTGACGAGGAGACCGGCGGTGATACAGGCCAGATCCTCGCTCACGAGCGTGGCCGCCGCGAGGAGGGCGAGCAGGACCACGAGGGCCACCCCGACCGGCGCCGGGATCGACTTCGGATCGAACGGCCGGGCCGCCTCGGCGAGACGTTCGGGGGAGGCGGTGGCCCGGGTGACGGCCGTGCCCGCCTCGACCCGTGCCAGGAAGCCCCGGAGCACGGCCGCGATGGTGTCGGGCCGCTGGAAGGTCATGAAGTGGCTGGCGTCCGGATCGCCGAACATCGCCATCTCGCTCTGGGGCAGGAGCCGGTGGGATTCGCGAGCCACGGCCGGGTCGACGAGGAAGTCCTTGTCGCCCTGGATGACGAGGGCCGGTCCGGCGAAGGTGCTCAGGACCTTCCGGAGCGGGCGCTGGTCGGTGTCGTAGAAGTTCCGGGCATACTCGACGGTGAGAAAACCGCCGTCGAGGTAGCCGAAATGGGGAACGAGGTTCTCGAGGCCCCAGATGGCGCCGAGCTGGAGCCAGTGGATGGCGTGGTTGAGGTAGTAGTCGCCCAGGAGTTCGTATTCCTGGGCGCCGAGGGCGGACAGGAGCGTCAGCGAGGCGACCCGGTCGGGGGCCCGGCCGGCAAGCTCGAGGACGACGCCGCCGCCCATGCTGAATCCGACCAGGTGCGCCCGGCGGATGCCTAACGAGTCGAGCAGGGCCAGGACGTACTCGGCGTGGGCGGCCACGGAGTAGTCGGGCACCCGCCGGGTCGAGCCGCCGAAGCCCGGCAGATCGGGGGCGATGGCGCGGTAGGGCGGGCTCGTGACCGAGGCCGAGGCATCGGGACCGGCGGCGGCACCGGCGCCAGTAACCGGCCGGGTCACGATCGTCTGCGAATCGGCCAGCATCCGGCCCAGGCCCCGCACCTCGCCGTTGTCGCCGGGGCTGCCGTGGATCAGGACCACGGGGAGACTCGAGCCGTTCCGCGGCCCGAGATCCCGGTTGGCGATCGTGACCGGCGGGCCGCCGGCGAGGCTCACCGTGACCGCGGTCTCGTCCGGCGCCGGTGCGACGACCGGACGATGGGTGGCCCGCCAGACGGTGGAGGCACCTAACGTGACGAGATAGCCGGTCAAGAGGAACCGGCCGACGGGAAGCTTCATGCGCGGTCGCTACTGGCGGGCCAGTTCAACCCGGAGCCTCTCGGTCTGGAGGTCATTGCAGCGCCCGCCGCGGGAGACCTCGATTCCGTCGCGCTGCCAGGTGTGATACCCGGGAACCTCGACCGTGATCGAATAGGTCCCGGCCCGCTCGACGACGAGCCGGTACGACGGCTGCACCGCGGCGGTTTGCCCGGCGGCGGGATAGGTATCAACGAACGCGCCGTCGGTCGCGGTGATGACCGGGGGCACCGTCGGCGGCTGGTTCGTCGTCTCGTCCACGAGCGTCAATTCCAGCGCAAAGCGGCCGAGGCTCGTGCAGTCGCCGCCGAAGATCTCGCATCCCTGGAGGACCGAGAGCAGGCTCGCGCCGAGCACCAGCCGTCGGATGGCGCCATGCCGACGGGGCGCCGAACCCGGTGCGAACGCCGGCCGGCGTTCGGTCATTGCCCACTCCTTCCCGCCCGCCGGCGCCGGAGCCGCCGAAGGGTCGGGCGGCCAGTCCGGGCGCGACAGGGTGGTCCGCCTCGGTGAACGATCGTTGCGGTTCGCGGGGTGACGAGGATTTCGGAGTAGCTCTGCGTGGCCGCGTCGTCGCGATGCATGCAGACCGACAGGGCACCGCGCGCCGGCGTGTGGTCGCGGTGGAAGGCCCGCAGCCGCTCCACCGAGGGCGGACCGGCGGCGAGCATTTCCTCGAACCGGGCCGTGCGATGGCGGGCTGCCGCGACCTGGTCGTGGCCCGAGCTGGTGCGGACCAGCCCGGGAGCGGAATGAACCTCGAGAACCAGGCGGCGCCGATCCCAATCGGCGATCGTAAGAGGGGGCCACTTGCCCCTCGAGCGAGAGCCCGCGTCCCGTCCGGTGGGTCTGGCGCGACCCGCCGCAACCCGGGGCGTCGATGGCGACCCGGCGAAGGCCGCGGTGAACGGTTCGTACCGATGCAGCTCGGCCGTCTTTAGATAGCGGACGGCGGCGGCCCGGTCCCGGCAGCCCAGCAACGCTCGCACCAGGATCCCGCGGGAGATCCGGTTGGCCGGCCGCCCCCGCGGCCCCGCCCAGGGGTGCTCACCCGGCGCGCCGGAGGGGTACCGATTGAGCAGCGCCACCGCGAGTCCGTACTCGTTGACCCCGATCCAGGTGCCACCGGCATCGCCGTCCACCGGTGCCAGGAACCGGACGCCCCGCTCGACCCCCGGTTCCGGCGGCCGGCCCGGGGCCCGGGTCAGCCGTTCATCGCGATTGAAGAAGAGCCGGTACCCCTCGGCGGCCGGGAGCCAGCTCAGCGTGCACACTTACCCCTCGGTGCGGGAGTGGGCCAGGGTGGAGGGCGCGGTGCCGAACTCCTCGGGCAGCGCCACCTGATCGGGGGCGAGCAGGAGCTTGATCAGCGCGAAGTGGTGGACCGAGTGACTCACCAGGAACTGGAGCTCGCGGCCGATGGTGGAGTTGGACCAGCAGCCGTTGGGATCGGCCACGTCGCACTGGAGCTGGACGGCCAGCGTCCGGCTGACCGGTTCGGCGGCGAGGGCGTCGAGCCGGCCGGCAAGGTCGACGAGCGTGGCCCGCGCGGTGGCGCGGGAGCTCTCGATGGCCGGGTCCCGGCGGCGGCTGTCGTAGTCGATCCGGCCGGCCGCGACCCCATCGAGGAAGCACTGGTAGTGCTCGATGACGTGCCGGAGCTGCGCCCCGACGGGCGACCAACTGCCCCGGGGGCTCCGGTACTGGTTGTCGTCGAGGCGGTCGAGGAGATCGACCGCCTGACGGAGGCACGACTGATTGGCTCGGATCATACAGGCTCCAGTCCCCGATCTGTGGGGACGAAATTCGCGGCGATCAGGTTTCGGGCCTCCGCGGCCAGCCGGCCCCGGTCGGTCCCGGTCAGCGGCTCGGCGGCGAAATGGATGCTCGCCTCGAACCCCTTGAGCCGCAACAGTTCCACCGCGTGGGGCAGGAACGGCATGTCGCCCCACCAGCAGACGCGCTCCCGCGCCGGCACGGCCGGATCGCCGGTCGAATAGGACAGCGTGGCCACGTGCACCGGGCGGTTGTTCGCGGCGGCCCACTCGAACAGGGCCGCCCGCATCGGATATACGTCGTCACCCCCGGAACTGGTTCCCTCCGGGAAGGCCACGACCCCGTCGCCCAGCGCGATCCGGGCGTCGATCCGGTCCAGGGCCCGGTGGGCGTCCCGCTGCCGGGTCCGGTCCAGAAAGATGGTGCCGACGAGGCGGGTCAGGTAGCCGAGGATCGGCCACTGGGAGAGCTCCCGCTTGGCGACGAAGACCCCGTCGAGGTGGCCCAGGATCAGGATGATGTCGAGGTAGCTCAGGTGGTTCGAGACGAGGAAGAAGGGAGCAACCGGGGGCCGGCCCCGTTGCCGCATCCGCATCCCGAACAACCAGGCGACCCCCCGGGCCCACCGGCGGACGACGAGGTTCCGCCACCAGAGCCGGGCCCGCTGCCAGGGCGTCGCGGCCCACATCCCGGTCACGAGCATCACGAAGAGGCCCCCGGTCCACACCGCGATGCCGGTGAGCCGGAGCACCGGCCGAAGGCCGGCCCCGCGCAGCTGCGCGAACAGGCTGCCGTCGCCGCCGGTGCCGAAGACCTCGTTGTGGATGTCGGTGCGAATGGCGGTCACCTGAAGAAGGCCCGGAACGTCGCGGCATCGAACGCCGCCACGTCAAGAATAACGAGCCAGTCGATCGTCTTGAACGCGCGGTCGATCGCCGGCGGGCCGAGGACTTTGGCGCCGAGGTTGAGATAGGACTGGAAGAGGGCCGGAACGTGGGGGTCGGGGCCGGGCCGGTCCGCCGGGGGGCAGACGCAATCGGGGAGCGGATCGACCCGCCAGACAGAATGGACGGCGCCGAGCCCGGCCAGATGCTGGTGGACCGCGTGCCCGAGGGCGGGGTCCTGGGAGGTGAGCGAGCAGCACCCGAACAGCACCGATTTCCGGTTCCAGGTGAGATACTCCGCCAGCCCGCGCCACAGGAGATGGAGCACCCGCCCGTTCCGATGCTCGCGGGCCACGCAGGCGCGGCCGATCTCGATCGCGCGGCCCCGCACCTCGGCCGGCAGGGTCCCCACGGTGAACTCGCCCTCGCTGTACCAGCCGCCGCCGGCGGCCGCCATCTCCCCGGTCTGCATCCGGTAGGTGCCCACCACGTCATCGGTGTGGCGGGACAGGATCATCAGGTGATGGAACCGGGCGTCGAGGTCGTCCTCGTCCCGTCCGCTCGCGTGGGAGGAGTCGAGTCCTTCGCCCAGCTCGAGGTTGAAGATCCGGTAGCGGAGGGCGAGCACCCGGTCGAGGTCCTCGGGCGTGGTGGCGAACCGGACGACGTAGCTGCTCGCCTCCAGGTGCAGCGGCGGAATCGCCTCGGTGCACCAGGGGTAGTCGTGGACCGACACCGGAGGCCGGCCGGGGTCGCGCGCCGGGGAGGTCATCGGTGATGTCCTGCCAGGTGGCCGGCACCTGGCATGAGGGGCGCGGCCCCGCCGGGCGGCGACGCGACGGCCAGATCGGCCGGACCGGCGATGCTGCCCGGGAGTTCCAGGAACCAGAGATCGCGATCGCGCCAGAGCCGGCCGGTCACGCGGACCTGGCGGCCGGCCCGATCGGCGAGCCAGGGGAGAGGTGTCATCCGGGGACCCACGACGATCAGTTCGTAAAGGACCCCGTCCGGGTTTCGGGCGACGAACAGCGGCGTGATCCCGCCGGCCAGGCAACGGGCCGCGCAGCCGCGGTGGGTCTTGCCGCGGCCCGGATTCATGACGCCCGCGTAGCACTTGCTGTCGGCGAACTCGCCTTCGAGGGACACGACGCCGAAATCGACCGGGGCCGGGATGCGGGGGGCGGCCCCGGCGGCGACGGAATCCCCAACCGGCGGCGCGGGCGTCCCGGCCGGGGCACCGCGGGCGGCTTCGACCGCCTCGGCGACCTCGAGGACCCGAAGACCGTCCCGGTGGGCGAGGGTGCCGGTGAGCCTCGCGGGCCGATTTACGAGCGGGGCCACGAGCGGAGCGGCGCCGTGCTTGCCGGCGCCGGCCAGGAGGTAGCGCGACACCCGGCCGGAACCGGGGTCGGCGACTTCGAGCATCGGGTAGGGAGCGGCGCGGATGGTCCCCTCGAGGCTGGTCGGATGACCGAAGTCGAAAGCTGCCGCGTCGAACTGACTCTGCGCAAGCGCGAAGAGCCCGGCGGCCCCGGCGGCGAGTCCCAGGACGGTCACGGCCAGGTACCGGTTCCAGCGGCCGAGGGCGGGGGCGGCCTGGGGCTGGTAGCCGACGTAGAACGCCTCCCGGGCCGACATCGGGGGGTCGGGTACGGCTGCGGCGGCGGCGGCCCCCGCCAGCGGGGCCGGCCCGCCGCCGACTCCGGGAGCCGCGGCGGACGCGACGGCCGGCGTGATCGGGACCGGTTCGACCCAGGTGCCCGGCGCATGCGGGGCGTGAAACACCTCGACCCGCCCGGCGCGGATCCGGAGGTCGAACGTCGGCAGCCGGTCGTCGAACGGGGGCGGGGACCGGCCGTCCTCGGGCCGGTACTGGTAGCCGTGCCAAGGGCAGGTGATGCACCCGTCGACGATCCGCCCCTCGCCTAACGGTCCGTTCTGGTGGCGGCAGACGTTGGACACCGCATTGAGGCGGCCTTCGTGCCGGAACACCGCGACCCGCTCCCCGGCCACGAGCCCGATCCGGGCCAGCCCTTCGGGGATGGTGGCGGCGGGGCCGAGATCGACCCACTCGGGCTCCGCGGCCGGGAGCCGGTCGAGCCGCGCCTCCCGGAGGCCGGCGGCGACATGGAGCAGGGCCACCAGCACCGCACCCGCGCCGATGGCGATCAGGTAGAGCGAGTCGCGTTCGTCCTGGAGGAACCCCAACCCGACGTGCAGGAGCAGCAGCAGGTAGGCGAGATAGACCAGGAGGTGGAGCCGCTTCCAGACCGGCGGGGTGAGAACCGAGAGCCAGAAGTCGTGACTCGTGGCCGCCATCAGACCGAGGATGACGAGCGCCGCGACGCCGAACCATTCGAACGGGAAGTTCGTCAGGCTCGTGACCTCCCGGTTGGCGCTGAACAGACTCACCAGGGGGCTGACGTTGCCCAGCGCGTGGAACTGGAACAGGACGAAGCCCGCGTGGGCCAGGCCGAGTCCGCCGAGGGCCACGCCCAGGTGGCGGCGGTTGTAGAGGAGCGGGAGGAAGCGACGGTCGAGCCGGGCCAGCGGGCCGATCGCGAGGATCAGCGTCAGCAGCAGGAACGCGGTGAAGCCGAGGCCCCGGATCAGCATGGTCTCGATCGTGGCGGCCGGATGGACGATCGCGGTGACCACCGCAAAGGTGCCGATCGTGAGCCCGATGCCGAGGAGCAGGAGCCCGTCGTACAGCCGCTTCTGGCGGTTCCAGTTGACTGCCTGGTAATGGACGCTCATGGCGCGGCGACGGCGGGTAGGGCGGTCCGGGCCGGCGGCGCCGGCCTGGCAGCGATGGTGGCCGCCAATGCCGCGAGCACCCCGGCGAGGAAGAGCCAGCTCACCACCCGGTGGGTGGCGCGGATCGGGCGGATCACGCCCGGGTCCTCGCGGTGGGGGACGGCGGGCCGGGCGCTCGGCGCGGCGGGGTCATCACCGCCGGACCACTCGAAGGGCGAGCCAGGGCCAGAGCAGTGCTGCGCCCGGCAGGACCAGCAGCCGGAATCCGGAGGTGCCGGACCGGGCCACCGGGTCCAGCCGACCCGCCCCCCGCCAGGCAAACCAAACGGCAAACAGGGCCCCGGCGGCGAGGTAGGTCAGGACTCCGTTGGCGAGCAGTTCGGCCATGGATCTCGGGTGTCGGGGATCGTCGGATAATGCGCCGCGGGGGTCGGGTCGTCCAGCACCCGGAACAACGCTGGGGACAGGGGTTTGGTTCCGTTTCGGGCCAACTGGCGCCGGCTCATCGTTGCGGGCAGATTGCCGGTCTGTTCCCCTTTCAACCCGGTGGGAGATTCCGGATGCCGAATCGCTGGCTGGATGGCCGTTTCGCGACCCTGTTCCTCGTGGCCGCCGGAGCCCTGGCGGCGCCGGCGGCGGCCCAGCTGCCCTCGATTGCCGACAAGACCCGCGGGATGGAGCGGATCGACGGCTACATGCCCCTCTATTGGGACCCCTCGGCCGGGAAGCTCTGGCTCGAGGTGCCCCGGCTCGGCGAGGAACTGCTCTACATCGCCTCGTTGCCGGCCGGGATCGGATCGAACGACATCGGTCTCGACCGCGGGCAGCTGGGCGGCGAAATGATCGTCCGGTTCGACCGGGTGGGGCCCAGGCTGCTGATGACCCAGCCCAACTACGGCTTCCGCGCCGAGAGCGACAATGCCGACGAGCGCCGGGCGGTGGAGCAGGCGTTTGCGCAGTCGGTCCTCTGGGGCTTCACGGTGGCCGCGGAAACCGAGGGGCGGGTGCTGGTCGACGCGACCGATTTCGCGCTCCGCGATGCGCACGACGTGATCGGCTCGCTCCGCCGGACCGGGCAGGGCGCGTTCCGGCTCGAGTCGAGCCGGAGCGCGCTCTACCTGCCGCGGACCAAGGGCTTTCCCCGGAATACCGAGATCGAAGTCACCCTCACGTTCAGCTCGGACAACCCGGGCCGCTGGGTCCGGGACGTGACCCCGACACCCCAGGCCGTGACGGTGCGCGAACATCACTCCTTCGTGGCGCTGCCGGAGCCGGGGTACCGGCCGCGGGTGGCGGATCCGCGGTCCGGCTTCTTCGGCATCAGCTATCTGGACTACGCGACGCCGATCAGCGCGCCGCTCGAGAAGAGCTTCATCTCCCGGCACCGGATCGCCAAACGGGATCCCAACGCGGCGATGAGCGAACCGGACGAGCCGATCGTGTACTATGTGGACCGCGGCGCGCCGGAGCCGATCCGCTCGGCGCTGATCGAGGGCGCCAGCTGGTGGAACCAGGCGTTCGAGGCGGCAGGCTACCGGAACGGCTTCCGGGTCGAGGTGATGCCGGAAGGGGCGGACCCGATGGACGTTCGCTACAACGTGATCCAGTGGGTGCACCGGCAGACCCGCGGCTGGAGCTACGGGGCCACGGTGTCCGATCCGCGCACGGGCGAGATCATCAAGGGCCACGTGAGCCTCGGCTCGCTCCGGGTCCGGCAGGACGTGCTCATCGCCGAGGGGCTCACCGCGCCGTTCGTGCAGGGCAACGAGCGCCCGACCGCGGCCGAGACGATGGCGCTGGCCCGGATCCGGCAGCTCTCGGCGCACGAGGTGGGCCATACGCTGGGCATCCAGCACAATTACATCTCGAGCGCCCAGCACCGCGCCTCGGTGATGGACTACCCGCATCCGATCGTGACGCTCGCGGCGGACGGCAGCGTGGACCTGTCCGACGCGTACGCGGTGGGCATCGGTGAATGGGACAAGGAAGCCGTCCGGTACGGTTACACCGACTTCCCCTCGGGTACCGACGAGGCGGCGGCACTCGGGCGAGTGATCAATGCGGCCCGGGCGCGCGGCCTCACCTTCCTGACCGACCAGGACGGGCGCCCGGCCGGCAGTGCGCACCCGAACGTGCACCTCTGGGACAACGGCACCAGCGCCGCGGCGGAACTCGACCGGATGATGCGGGTCCGCCGGGCGGCACTGGACCGGTTCGGGGAGCAGACGATTCCGGGTGGCGCGCCGATGGCCACGCTCGAGGAAGTGCTGGTCCCCCTCTATCTGCATCACCGCTATCAGGTCGAAGCGGCCGTCAAGGTGGTGGGCGGCCAGTACTACGACTACGCGATGCGGGGCGACGGGGTCGAACCGCTCCGCGCGGTGCCGCCGGCCGAACAGCTCGCGGCACTGGAAGCATCGCTCCGGACGCTGAGCCCGGCGGAATTGGCACTGCCGCGATCGGTTCTGGCCAAGATTCCTCCGCGGCCGACGGGTGTGCGGCCACATCGGGAACTGTTCGACCGGAACACGGGGCTCGTGTTCGACGCCATCTCGCCCGCGGCGGCGGCGGCCGACATGACGGTGCAGTTCGTTCTCAATGCGCAGCGGGCGGCGCGCCTGGTGCAGCAGCATTCGCTCGACGCGGCCCAGCCGGGGCTCGAGACGGTGATCGACCGCCTGCTCGCGGCAACGTTCGATGCGGCGCCGTCGGATGGCTACCAGGCCGAGATCGGGCGGGCGGTCCAGCGGGTGGTGCTCGACCGCCTGATGTCGCTTGCGGCGTCGGCGCCGATGGGGCAGGTCCGGGCCATCGCTACCCAGAAGCTTGCGGCGATTCCGATGCGGACCCTGCGGGCGGCCGCGGCGAACTCCGCCAACCGGGCGGCGCGGGCTCTTTACGCCGCTGACATTCGCCGGTTCCTCGAGCGGCCGTACGATCCGACCAAGCTGATCGGGGCGCCGGACGCGCCTCCCGGCAGCCCGATCGGACAGGACGAGGTGGAGCCGATTCGATGACGGCGGACGGCGTGAAACGCCCGGCGTCGGCCGCCCGTCGGGCAGGGATGCGGCGGCGATTCGGGCGGGCAGCGTGGTGGGGAGGTGCGGGGCTGGCCGCCCTGCTCGTGGCCGGCCCGGCCGGCGCCCAGCAGTATCCCACCCGGTTCTCGGAAGATCTGGTCAAGCGGCCGGCGGTGCGGGACGCGCTGGCCTGGCTCGAGACGAATTTCGACCACCAGGTGGCCGAGTGGATCCGGATCACCGAGATCCCGGCCAAGAGCACCTTCGAGCGGCAGCGGGCGGAGTACGTCAAGGCGCAGTTCGAGGCGATGGGGCTGACCGCCACGATCGACTCGATCGGCAACGTTACCGCGCGCCGTCCCGGCGTCGGCGGCGGCGAGACGGTGGTGTACGCGGCCCACCTGGATACGGTGCATCCCATGGACACCGACGTCCGGGTCAAGCGGGACGGGGCGGCACTCCGGGCCCCGGGCATCTTCGACAACAGTGCGAGTGTCGCCAACATGCTGGCCATGGCCAGGGCCCTGCAGCAGGCCAAGGTCCGGACCCGCGGCGACATCGTGTTCGTCGCCACGGTGCAGGAGGAACTGGGTCTCCGGGGGATGGCGTGGTGGCTCGATCACAATCCGGGCACCGGGATCCTGATCGGACTCGACGGCGGGTTGCCGTCGGTCAATTACGGCGCCCTCGGGATCTACTGGACCCGGTACCACTTCACCGGGGCGGGGTCGCACACGAACACCTCCGCGGGCAAGCCGCACCCGGCCCGGGCGCTGGCCGACGCGATCCGGTCGATCTACGAGATCCGGATTCCGGACGGCCGCGGCGGCGCCGTCTACAACGTCGGCATGCTGGCCGGCGGGCTCGTGTTCAACGCCATCCCGCAGGATGTGAGCTTCACGGTGGATCTCCGGTCGGTCAACCCGACGCTCCTCGACTCGCTCGATGCCGAGATCGAGCATCGGGTGGCGGCGGCGGCCGCGGCCCACAAGGTGGAGTGGCACCAGGAGCGGGTGCAGGAGAACCAGGCCGGCGGCACGGCGGAGATGCTGGCCGGGCGGCGGGCCCATCCGCTGATCCAGACCGCGCTCGACGTGCACCAGCACTTTGGAGTCGAGTCGCGGGCCGTGCCCTCGGGGTCCACGGACGCCAACATGGGTGTGGTGCGGGGGATCCCCTCGATCTCCATCGGCCGGTCCCTCGGTGGCGATCAGCACACCCTGACCGAATGGGCGGACTGGAAATCGGCGCTGCCGGCAACCAGAATCGGCCTCACCATCGGCATCGCGATGGCCGGTTTGGCCGACGTAACAATGTAACGACCCACCACTCGAAGGACGGCTGCAATGCGAATCAGGAGAATCACCGCGGTAGTGCTGCTTTCCGGCTCCCTGCTCGGCGCCGGGCGGCTCGTGGCGCAGGCCCCGGCGCCGGCGGGTCCGCCCGCCAAGGCGGAGGACGTCAACTCGATCGACGCGATCATCGCGGCGCTTTACGACGTGATCTCGGGACCGGCCGGGCAGGCGCGGGACTGGGATCGGTTCAAGTCGCTGTTTGCGCCGGGCGCCCGGCTCATCCCGACGGGCCGCGATCAGGCCGGGAAGGGCCGTCTCCTGGTCTGGAGCCCCCAGGAGTATGCCGAGCGGGCGGGCGCCAACCTCGAGAAGACCGGCTTCTTCGAGCGGGAAATCGGCCGCGCCATGGAGCAGTACGGGAACATCGTCCAGGTGTTCAGCGCCTACGACTCGAAGCGGACCGCCCAGGACGAGAAGCCGTTCGCCCGCGGGATCAACAGCATCCAGCTGTTCAACGACGGCTCCCGCTGGTACGTGGTGACGATCTTCTGGGAGTCGGAGACGCCCGCGAATCCGATCCCGGCGCAGTACCTCAAGCCGGCTCGTTAGGTGGCGGCTCGGGCCCGGCTGGTCGCGGGACTGGTGGTCGGTCTGGCCGGCGGCGCCGTGGCGGTTCGCCCGGCGCCGGATCCGCTGTGCGGTGACGCCGGCGGGCTCCGGCCGAGCGCCGATCTCTACTGCCTCGACCTGATTGCCCGGCCCGAGATCCCCAGCGGCACCGGGGTGGTGGAGTTGGGGCGCGCGGCATCGCCGTTCGACGTCGCGATCACGCCGGGCGGGAGCCAGCGCTACGCGGCCACGATGGTGCTCGCGGAGCTCCCGCCGCCGGAGTCGCTAGGCCCGTATCGGGCCTACGTGGCCTGGGCGGCCCCGCCGTCGCTCGATCCGATGGTCAAGCTGGGCGTGGTTACCAACGGCCGCACCCCCCTCGGCGACATCTCCTTCGACAAGTTTCTCGTCTTCGTGACCGCCGAGACGTCGGGCGCCGTGACCCGCCGGGCCGGGGCGCTCGTGATGCGGGGGATGTCGCCCAGTGTCCGGATGCAGCAGCACAGCATGGTGATGCTGGCGCAGCGCAGCGATTCCGGGATGGTCATGGACCACGCTGCTCACGGAGGAGACGGGACGGAGGTGCGCTGGACCATGCCGCCAATGCGCCCCGGGCCGACCCCGATGTCGATGCCGGGTGTCGACGGGCTGGTGCCCGAGGTGGCGCCGTATCTGCCGGGGCGGGGGATCGATGCGCGCTCGCTTCCCGAAGCCCGGCCGCGGACGCTGGTTCGGCTCCGGAGCGGCGACACGCTCGCTCTCGAGGCCTCGCTGGTCCGGCGGACGATCAACGGGCGGACGCTCGTGATGTTCGCCTATAACGGGCAGTACCCGGGGCCGCTCCTGCAGGTGGACGAAGGTGCCACGGTGATGGTCCGGTTCCGGAACGCGATCGACCAGCCGAGTGCGGTGCACTGGCACGGTATCCGGCTGGAGAACGCCTCGGACGGGGCGCCCGGGGTGACCCAGGATCCGGTGGCGCCCGGGGGCGAGTTTCTCTATCGGATCCACTTCCGGGATGCCGGCATCTATTGGTATCACACGCACGTGCGCGAAGACATCCAGCAGGATCTCGGTCTCTACGGCAACATCCTCGTCAAGCCC
>JBFXAY010000061.1:0-30049 GCA_050183815.1 Gemmatimonadales bacterium
TGGCCGAATCGGAGATTCGCTCCGAGACGCTCCGCTATTCGGTGGACCTGCCGGGCCAGGCACTCGGCTACAAGGTCGGCGCCCTGGAATTTCACCGACTCCGCCGGCACGCGGCCGAGGCGCTAGGCGACCGGTTCGACGTCCGGGCGTTTCACGCGCTGCTCCTCGATGCCGGCAGCCTGCCGATGGCGGTGGTGGAGCGCATGGTGGACCGGTGGATCGCGCGGGTTCGGGCCGGCGGGTGAGCCGCGGCTCGACGGCGGCCGATTGCCGGCCCTCGGGCCGCGTGACCCGCTTCCCGGCCGCCTGGCCGATTACCTTGCCGGCGTGAGGGGGCGTGTCCTCCTCCGGAGAGGATCGGACCGATGCCCACACCCCGTGGCCGCAGCACCAGCAGCGTCATTCTCGGCCTGGCGGCCGTGGTTCTCGTCGTCGTGGGGATCGACCAGCGTGAAGAGATCGCCGCATTCGTCCTCAAGAGCGGGGACGTCACGGTCACCGGCGACGCCGCCAAGGATCGGCCCGAGGCCGACCTGGCCGTGGAGTTCCTGACGGCGTTCCGCGCCTCGGACATGAGCAACATCGAGTTGCTGGCCACGCCCGAAGTCCTGGTCCGCCTCCGCAAGGAAGCCTTCCAGCCCACCGACGCCTTTCGGGTGGCCACCGCCGCCATGCTCGGCGGCCTGCCGGCCGAGCCGGCGGCCCTTCGCAACGCCGTCGCGAGCGTGCACGTCCACCGGGACCGGGGAGTGGTGACCTTCACGACCACTGCCGGAACCTGGCTGGTCACGCTGGACCGCGGTGACGGCTCCTGGAAGGTGTTCGACTTCTAGGGCGCAGGCCCGGCGGTCACGCGCCCGCGGCACCGCCGGGAACCAGCGCAATCACGCGAAGCGGGCTCCCGCTTCCCTGCTCGAGTTTGAGCGGCGCGGCGATCACGATCGCCCCGGTGGCGGGCAGCTGATCGAGGTTGCAGAGACTCGCCAGCCCGAACTTCCCCGCGCCGTGCATGAGGGTGTGACTCGGAAACGCGGGATCGAGCCCGCCCGCCTGGCCGGCATCGGTCCCCACCGTCTCGACGCCGACGCCCACCACGTCACGCTCCGAAGCGAGGAAGCGCGAGGCGTCGGGGTGAAACCCCGGCGAGTGCGGGCCGTCTTCCGCCACGTTGAGAAACGCGGCCCCGCGTCTGCGGCTCCAGTCCGTCCGGAGCAGGAACCACGCCCCGGCCGGAATCCGCCCATGCGCGGCCTCCCAGGCCAGGATCCGTTCCGGTGTCAGGAGATAGTCCGGATTCGCCGCGACCTCCGTCGTCACATCGACGACGCACGCCGGTCCGATGAACCGGCGGACCGGAATCGTGTCGCACGCGTTGGCCGGCAGATCCTTCCCGGTCACCCAGTGGATCGGCGCATCGAAGTGGGTCCCGGTGTGTTCGCCGAGCCGGATGGTGTTCCAGTACCAGGCCGGTCCCCGGTCGTCGTAGTGCGAGATGACCTCCATCGTCATCCCGGGCGACGGGGCGAAGATCGGGGGCAGGTCGATGACCGGCGTCCCGGGCCCGAGGGTCTGGGTCAGGTCCACGACGCGGACGGCACCGGTCGCCAGCGCGTCGATCAATTCCGAAAGCAAAGCAGCCATGGTGCGGTCCTGAGGAAGGCGGAATGTCAGGCGGGCGGACGGCCCCAGCCGGCGAGGCAGCGGCGGAACTGGAACTTGTTTTCCATCATCTCCAGGTCGGTAATGAAGCCGGCCGGCCCCACTGCCTCGACCTTGGCCACGAGGGTCGTGAGCTCGCTGGCCTCGAGGGCGGCGCGGAACTCGCGCTTGAAGCCCTCGAGATCGGTCGCGGTGGCCGTCCGCGGCACGCCGGCTTCCCGGGCAATGCCGGCCAGATTGGTCCCGGTCGCGGTGGCGGTCGGAAAGCCCCCGACGGAGAGGAGGCTTTCGTTGTCGAAGACCACGTGCACCAGATTCCGCGGCCGGTACCGGGCCAGCGTCGTCAGGCCGCCCAGGTTCATCAGCACCGAGCCGTCCCCGTCGAGCACCACGACTTTCGCGTCGGGCCTCGACAGCGCGATGCCGAGACCCACCGACGACGCGAGACCCATGGCATGGAGGAGATAGAAGAAATTCGGGCGATGGCCGAGGCTCTGGAGTTCGGCGGACACCGCCCCCATGATCGTCACCACCACCGACCGTTCCAGCTCGGGGTAGATCGCGTCGAGCGCGTCGCGGCGTTTCACTGATCCTCCCACATCAGATCGCGCTCGAGCAGCAGGGCCACCGGCCGGCTCGACGAATAGGCGAGCGTCTGAGCCTGGCGAATCCGGTGCGCGACATGATCGGGGCGTTCCAGCCGGGCGAACGGAATCCGGAGCGCGCGCAGCAGGGGTTCGGTGACCAATCCGCCCTCCGTCTGCCAGGGATCGCGTTCGCCCATGTCACCTCGCTGGCTGATCAGCATGAGGAGCGGCAGGCGGTACAGCTGGCCGCAGGACACGATGCCGTTGATGGCCGCCAGGAAGCCGTGGTTCTGCATCAGCATCGCGGACTTGGCCCCGGCGAGGTATGCCCCCGCCGAGATCCCGACCCCCTCCTCTTCTTTCGCCAGCCGCACGAGGGTAGCGGCCGGGTCGTCCTCGGCGAGGCGGATCAGGTGCACGAGCCAGGTCTCGGGCAAGGCCGAGAACAGCGTCACGTCGGCGGCCCGCAGGGCGTCGTAGATGAGCTTCGAATTGGCGATCGACACGGGCATGGCGGACAATACCGCCGGGGCAAAAGGCCGTCAAAGCCGACAGCGCCGCATTCCTATTGACAACCAATAGGACCGGAGCGATGTTAGGCTCTCCTATTGGTTGACACAGGGAGCATGACCGACAAACTCGACGTTCTCCAGGGAACCCTCGACCTCATCGTCCTCCGGATGCTGCAGGCCGGCCCCGCCAACGGCTGGCAGCTCGCGGGCAACATCCAGACCGTGTCCCGCGGCGTGCTCGACGTCAACTACGGGTCGATCTACCCCGCCCTCCGCCGGCTCGAGGCCCGGGACCTCGTGGCCGGGGAATGGGGGCCGTCCGACAACAACCGCCGGGCGCGGTTCTACCGCCTCACCCCCTCCGGCCGCCGGCAGCTGGCCCGCGAAAAGGCCGACTGGCAGCGCTTCTCCGAGGCGCTCGGCCTGATCCTGGCGGACTGACATGTTCCGAGGACTGCTGACCCGCCTCCGCGCCTTCGTCTTCCGGGCCCGCCACGAGGCGGAGCTCGACGAGGAGCTGCGATACCATGTCGACCGCGAGGTCGAACGCCGGACCGCGGCCGGACAATCCCACGCGGAGGCCGTCGCCGAAGTGCGGCGGCTGTTCGGGCGCCCGGCGGAGCACCAGGACGCGGTCCGCGCCGCCTGGGGCTTCACCCGCCTGGACACGCTCCGCCAGGACGTCCGGTTCGCCCTTCGGACGTTCCGCCGCGAACCGACCCTGGTCGCCACCGTGATGCTCACCGTCGGGCTCGGGGTCGCGCCGCTGGCGGCGGGGTTCACGCTGTTCAACGCCTACGTGCTCCGGCCCGCCCCGGTCCTCGATCCGTGGTCGTTGTACGCCGTGAGCTGGCACAATCGCGGCGGCGAGCACCGCTTCACCTGGGAGCAGTATCGCGACCTGGCGGAGCTACCGGCCGTCTCCGGCGCGCTCGGGTACCGGATGTTGTTCACCCGAACCGAGGGCCGGCCGATCTCGGGCCAGCTCGTCACCGGGAACTACTTCTCGATGCTCGGCGTCGGTCCGGCCCTCGGCCGGGTCCTCACCGCCGGTGACGCCGACGCGGCCGAGCCGGTAGCCGTGCTCAACTACCGGTACTGGCAGACGGCGCAGGGCGCCGACTCCGCGGTGATCGGCCGCTCCCTTCGAATCCGGGGCGAGGCGCTGACCGTGGTCGGGGTGGCTCAGCCCGGTTTCGATGGCCTCGAGGACGCCCACCCCGATTATTGGGCGCCGATCACCGTGGCGCCGGTGCTGGAGGGCCGGCCAGGGTTGCTCACCGAGGCCGGGACGGATCTCGTCTGGGTGGTGGCCCGGCTGCCCCGGGGCATCCGGGCCGAGGTGGGCACGAGTGCCATCGAGAACTGGCTCCGCGCCGTCACCGCCGACCGTCCCGAGGCCGAACGGGTGCTTTCGGTCGAGCTGGAAGCCCGCGCCACCCCGAATCCGCTCAACCGCGAGACGCTGCTTGCCGTCAGTCCGATCCTGGTCGCGTTCGGCCTGATCCTGCTCGCCGCCTGCGCGAACATCGCGAGCTTGATGGTGGCCCGCGGGGTGGCCCGGCAGCGGGAGATCGGGATCCGGCTGGCGATCGGCGCCGGCCGGCGCCGCCTGGTCGGGCAACTCGTCACCGAAAGCCTGCTCCTGGCGCTGCCCGCAGCCGCCGTCGGGCTCCTGCTGGCCCAGGGAATCCTGGTCGGGTCGTTAGGCATTCTGGCCCGCACCATGCCGGAGGCCTTCCGGAGCCAGCTTCGGATGGCGCCGCTCGAACTCGATGTCCGCGTCCAGGCCTTCGTCGTCCTCATGGCCGTCGGATCGGCCATCGTCTTCGGCCTGCTGCCCGCCGTGCAGACCACCCGCACCGACATCGTCCGGGTCACCCGCGGCGAGTTCGGCACCGATGCCCGGCCGTCCCGCCTCCGGCGCGTGCTGGTGGTGGGTCAGATCGCCGTCGCCGCGCTGCTGGTCTGTCTCACCGGCCTCATCCTCCTCGGCAGCCGGCGGGCTGGCCGCGTGGACGTCGGTTTCGAGACCGCGAACCTCGCCACGCTTCGAGTGGCGGACCGTTCGGTGCCCCGGGTCGTAGCGTTCCTCCAGGGTCGGCCGGAAATCCAGGCGGTGGCGGCCTCCACGGTGCTGCCGCTCACCGGCGGCGGCCGCTCGGTGGCCCTCCAGGCCGCGGCCGGCGCGGCCGTCCAGTCGGCGAGCGCCCTCGGCGTATCGCCCGAGTTCTTCGCGACGATCGGCGTCGCACCGCGATCCGGCCGGATCTTCGGCGCGGACGAAGCCGCGGGCGATGCCCCGGTCGTGGTCGTCAACCAGGCGCTCGCCGATCAGTGGTGGCCGGGCCACCCCGCGGTGGACCAGACGCTGCTGCTGCTCGACCCGGCCCGCGCGGAGGGTGCGCCGGTCACGCCGCGCACCGTGCGGGTGATCGGCGTCGTGCCCGACGTCATCACCGGCTGGATCGGCGAGCGGAGCCACCGCCCCGCGGTGTTCCTGCCGGTTCCGGTCGCCGGTCCGGGGCAGCGCCTGCTGCTCCGGATGGCCGACCCGTCGCCGGACGCGTTGGCGGCTCTCGAGTCTGCCATCGAGGCCATGGAGCCGGGCGTCGTGGACGTGATGTACAGCATGGACGACATCCTGGCCGTCTCGGCCTATCCGTTCCGGGCCGCCACCTGGATCGGGATGGCGTTAGGCGGCCTCGCGCTGGCCCTCACCCTGACCGGGGTGTACGGCGTGATGGCGTTCACCGTCGCCCGCCGCAGCCGGGAACTCGGCGTCCGCATCGCCCTCGGCGCCAGCGAACGCCGGATCGTGGGGCTCGTGATGCAGGAAACCGCGCGCCTCGCGGCCTGGGGCATCGGCATCGGCGTGGCCCTGGCCCTGCCCGTGGCGGTGATCATCGGGGCAGTGATCGAGTTGATCCGCCCCGGCGACCCGACGCCGTGGCTCGGCGGGGTGGCCGCCGTCGTCATCGGGTGCGCGGCGGGGGCGCTGGTACCGTCCCGCCGGGCGGCGCAGATCGATCCGTTGGAGGCGATCCGGGCCGAGTAACCGGCCAGTCCGGTCACGGATTCCGACGCCATGGGTCCCGGCGGGACCGGGGTAGATTCCCCTGATGGCGCCTTCGACGAGACCCGGTCCCCGCCGCACCGCTCGCGGCGGGCCAACCCGCCGGACGGCCGGGGCGCGGCCGGCTCGGATCCCGAGCCCCGGGGCCGCCGGCCCCGATCCCGCCGCCGGGCCCGTGCCCAGGGTCTACAGTAACGAGAGTGGCCGCCACTACCGGCTCGACCGGCTGATCGGCAAGGGCGGCTTCGGCGAGATCTACCTCGCCACCCCGGAGCCTCGCGGCCCGCTCCCCGAACGGGTCTGCGTCAAGATCAGCTACTGGATCACCGGGTGGCTGCGCGAGGCCTACTTCGGCCAGTTGCTCCACCGCCAGCCGCGGGCGCTTCAGGTGTTCGACCGGTTCGTCGAACCCGACGGGACCCGGTCGCGCTACTGCCTCGTCATGGAGTTCGCCGAACACGGCGATCTCGGTTCCTGGCTCGCCGAGCGCGGGGGCCAGCCCGAGGCGCTGGTGCGGCGCGAGATCGCCGGGATCCTCGAAACCCTCGACGTACTCCACCGGGGCCAGGCGCTGCACCGCGACCTCACCCCGTTCAATGTCTTCGTCTGCGAAAGCGGTCGCCTCAAGCTGGGCGATTTCGGCATCGCCACCCACCAGGCGAGCGGCATCGGTGTCACCGCCGACGCCTTCAACCCGCTCGGTGCCCCGACCGAGATCGCCTGGGGCAAGGTGAGAAAGTGGCAGCAGAAGGATGACATCTATCAGGTCGGGCAGCTGATTGCGATGCTGCTCCGCGGCGACGTCCACAGTCCGATGCGGAGCCGCGATGTCCGCCAGCTGCCGTGCGGGGATCATCTCAAGGAGGTGGTGCACCGCTGCCTCGGCGCCCGGGCCAAGCGCTACCAGGCGGCCGGCGAGCTGATCACGGCCCTTCGCAAGCCACCGAAGGAGCCGGCGCGCGGCCGGGTCAAGAGCCTTCGCGGGCTCCGGGTTTCCATCACGGGATTCCTGAGCCGGCCGCGGAAGGAGGCCGTCGCCGCGGCCCGGAAAGCCGGCGCCATCTTCCAGAGCACCCCGGGACCCGGTACCGATGTCCTGGTTCGCGGCCGGCCCAACGCGCTCCAGGTGGCCGGCAAGGCCGGCGGCCTCAAGCTGATGGAAATCCGCCGCCAGGCCTCCCGGGGGCACCGGATCGTGGTGATCGACGATGCCCAGTTCTGGCGCCTGGTGGGGCGGAAGCAGCGTTAGGCAGGGATCCCGGAGAGGATGCCCGGGCGGAACGAGCGGTAGGCCCACCCGGCGGCCGACTACGGATTGGCCAGCACGACCGGCACGGCGGCGTTCTGGACCGTCCAGCCGAGCGGTCCGCGGCCGCTCGGGGTCAGGGCGTATCCCCCGTTCGGAAACACCGGCGTTCCGCCTTCGGTCATGGCGGTACGCCATTCGAGCCGGAGCACCGTCCCAGCCGCCATCGTGGACCGGGGCGCGGGCGTCGTGTCGATTCCCCCTCCGGTGATGCGCAGCCGAACCGAATCCACCGGACTCGGGCAACCGCCGAGTGCCACGGCAACGAAGACGGCAACGGTACCGCCAAGATTCGCGAGCGGCGCCGGCGTGCCGGCGGCGTCCTCGATCGCCGTGATGATCGGAAACTGCGAACTCAACCTCGGGTGGCGGCCCGCGTTGGCGGTCCCCCGCCGCGTCGTATCCGCGAGGGCGACCGCTTCGATGACTGCCAACGCATCCGCCCCGCAGACCGTGGCGGCGGCCAGGCCGGACGGCGAAATCGTCACCACCTCCGGGAGGCTCGACCGCCAGACAACTTCCCGGGACAGGCCGGGATCGGCGTCCACCACGGCCGAGAACCGGAGCGTGTCCCCGGGGGCGAGGATGGCCTGCGCCGGGGTCACCGTGACCGAGCGCACCATGGCGACCGGGGACGGTGGTGGCGCCGGCGCGGCGCCGTCCTGACCGCAGCCCAGCAGTATGAGGAGCGCGACTCGTCGCATCACTCGAACGCTAGCGGGCCGCCGCCCCGGCGACCGTGACCTCGGTCACAGGCCCCGTCATCCGCGAGGTCAGGCAGGCGGTGCCATCTGGCAGGCGGGAGTCGACCGCATGATCTCGAGCTCCTCCGGCGACATGTCGGCCGGGATCTCGGAGAAGAGCGGGGTGCTCAGGTACCGCTCACCGGTGTCGGGAAGCATGCAGAGCACGGTCGACCCCTTCGGCGCCTCCCGACAGACCTTGAGGGCGCCGGCCAGCGTGCCCCCAGCCGAGATTCCGACCAGAATGCCTTCGCGGCTGGCCAGCATCCGGCTGCCCTCGAGGGCCTCGGGGTTCGCGATCGTCACCACCCGGTCGACCACCCCGGCCTCCACGGCGTCCCCGGTCAACTTCGGGACGAAGTCCGGGCTCCAGCCCTGCATCGGATGCGGCTTCCACGAGGTGTTCGAACCCGCCGGCGAGCCATCCGCGTGGCGGGGCTGGACGGCGCCGTCGGTCAGCATCGGCGCTTCGGCGGGCTCACAGACGACGATCCGGGTCTCGGGTCGCTCCCGCTTGAGCACCCGGGACACGCCTTTGAGCGTTCCGCCGGTCCCGAACCCGGTCACCCAGTAGTCGAGCCGCTGGCCCTCGAAGTCGCGGAGGATCTCCTGCGCCGTGGTCCGGCTGTGCATGTCGGCATTGGCCTCGTTCTCGAACTGGCGAGTGAGAAACCAGCCGTGCCGCTCCGCCAACTCCGTCGCCTTCCGGACCATGCCGATGCCCCGCTCGGCGGCGGGGGTGAGCACCACCCTGGCGCCAAGAAACCGCATCAGCCGCCGGCGTTCCACGCTGAAGGTTTCCGCCATCGTGACCACCAGCGGATAGCCCTTCCGGGCGCAGACCATGGCGAGACCGATCCCGGTGTTTCCGCTGGTGGCCTCGATGACCGTCTGGCCGGGTTTGAGGACCCCCCGGCGCTCGGCGTCCTCGATGATGCCGAGGGCCAGGCGGTCCTTGACCGAGCCCAGCGGGTTGAACGCTTCGACCTTGACGTACAGATCGATGCCGTCGGGGGCCAGCTTGTCGACCTTGACGACTGGCGTGTTCCCGACGGTTTCCAGGATGTTGGCGAAGCGGGTCATCGGAGTTCGTTACCGGGCAGGGGATCTTCAACATACCCCGCTCGGCGTCTCGGCGTTCCGGCGGCGGGGGGCGACGGGCCGCCGGCAGCCGGTCCGTCGCCTGCTGGTCCGGGCGGCGCTATTTCCCGTCCCGCACCGCACAGGTGAAGCTCGCCGCCTCATCGGTCGAGCCGTTGCCCTGCCGCACGGCCTCTTTCGGCCAGGCACAGATCGGCCGGGTGATCGCCACCGTCTTCGCCGGATCGCTCGGCGGATCCGCAAGCCGGAGCCCGGTCCCGATCAGCTGCTCGGGGGCCGTGCCCTGCTCCACCCAGCGATCCAGCGCCGCCACGATGTCGCGCTCCGGGTCAGCGGCGTCCGGACCCGGCAACGCCTGGCCGAAGTCCGTCGGCCCGATCCCGTCGCCGCAGTGGCCCATGCCCGGCACCATGAAGAGGCGGTAGAAGTCGCCCGCGTCCGGGCCGACCGTCGCCAGCACCTCCTGGTAGTAGTTCACCGATCCGGTCGCCGGGATCGCGGCGTCCCCCCAACCGTGGTACTGGATCAGCTTGCCGCCCCGATCGCGGAACGGCCGGAGGTCCGGGTCGGTAGCGTCCAGGTGCGGCGCCACCTTGCCCAGGGCCGTCGCCAGGTCCTGGTCGAAATCGAACGTTCGGTAGTCCCAGTCGGCCTGGGCGAACACCATGTCGCGGAAGAAGCCGGTGCCGAACCAGGCGATGATCGAGATCGGCATCTGCTCGCTCGCCACCATCCACGGATTCCAGTTCCCGGGCACCGCTTCGGCGCCCGGTACCGCGCCGGGATGAATCCGCTCTCCGGTGGCCGGGCTCACCGGCCCGCTGTAGAGCTTCTCGAGTGCCGCGAGCTGCGCACCGGTGAGACAGTCGGGGCGATCGCCGCCGGGGCACCGAAGCCGCTCGGGGTTGAACCGGCAGCGGCTCGGGTTCTCGATCAGGCCGTCGGCGACGTCGTCGAGCCCGTCGCAGGCCGCCAGCGCCGCTGCCTGGATCAGACCCAGCTTGGCGGCGGGAATCGCGCTGCCCGGCGTCTCGGTCAGCGCCTGCCAGTCCCAGACCCCCATCGCCATCAGGCGGGTCCAGTTGTTGGCCGGGGCCCCGGCAACGATGCCATCGAAGTCGGCCGGATAGCGCTGGGCCTCCATCAGGGCCTCGCGCCCGCCGTCCGAGCAGCCGACGAAGTAGGACCGCTTCGGCTCTTCGCCATACCGGGCGGCGATGATGGCCTTCGAGAACTCGGCCGTCAGGTGCACCGCGCGGTGCCCGAAGTCGATGACCTTCTCCGGATGCCCGATGGCGAACGAAGGGTCCTGGCCCACGTGCCCGTCGTCGGTCCCGGCCGCCGCGTAGCCCCGCAGCAGCGCCGCACCGATCGAGGCGGAGGGAATGCTCCCGGCATAGCCGCCGTTCCCGACCTGCTGGAACTTGCCGTTCCACCCTTCGGCGGGAAGCCAGACCTCGAACTTGATCTCGGAGTCCGCGGTGGGCCGGGCCACGGCTTCGACCCGGCAATACGCCGGGAGATCGAAGGGCGGCATCGGAATGCCGTCCGCCGGCGGCGTGAACCGTCCGGCCGGAACCTCGGTGGCGGCGGTAATCTCGGCGCCGTCGAGGCGGAGTTGGGTCAGGTCGGCACAGGCGCGGGGGGCGGCGCCGGCGCAACCGGCCGCCAGGCCGACGAAACCAAGGAGGGCAACAGGAATCACGGCCTGCATCGGGCGACTCCGGCAAGGGGATCACCAATGTACCTCGGGCCGCTAGGCCAACCGGTCCGCCGGGCCGTACGGGGCCGGTTCGACCACGTGGCCGCCGGCCACCGAGGCTTGAACGCCGGCCCAGAAATCCGCCCGGAACAGATCGGCGGGGTGGCGCCGGAATACCGTGTGGAGCGGCTCCCGGAATCGGAGAAACGGCTCCGGGCCAGGCGTGGGCGTCCGCCGCGTCAGGCCACGCCACCGAGCCGGGCTTCGAGCGCGGCACGGTAGGAGCGGGTCACCACCAACCGGACGCCGTTGTCGAGCCGCAGCTCGTAATCGCCGTCACCCAGGGATTGCAACTCCCGGACGAACCGCAGCGCGACGAGATGGGAGCGGTGCACCCGCACGAAACCGGCCGGGGCAAGCGTCGTCTCGAGATCCCGCATCGTCCGCCGGGTGAGGTACGCGCGATCGCCGAGGTGGAGCCGGGCGTAGTTCCCCGCGGCTTCGATCCACCGGACCTCGGCCAGGTCCACGATCACCACGCGATCCGCCGTGCGGACCGCGAGCCGCGCCGGCCCGGGCAATGACGGCGGCCGGGCAGCGGACGCGGCGGCAACCAAACGGTCGGAACCCGGATGGCTCTTGAGCCGCCGGCGTTCCCGGATCCGGTCGAGCGCCCGGGCCAGCCGGTCCGCATCGAACGGCTTGAGCAGGTAGTCGACCGCGTCGGCGTCGAAGGCGCGGATCGCGTACTGATCGAACGCGGTCACGAAGACGATCAGCGGCGGGGCCTCGGGGTCGAGCGCGTCGACGACCGCCAGGCCGTCGAGCTCGGGCATCTGCACGTCGAGGAACACCACGTCCGGCAGGAGCCGGTCGATCGCGGCGAGGGCGCCGACGCCGTCTGCCGCCGTACCAACCACCTCGACGTCCCGGTGGCGGTTGAGGAGGCGTTCGAGGTCGCGACGGACGATCGGCTCATCGTCGACCACCAGCGCCCGGAGCATCACGCCGTCCGCCGGAACCGTCATCCCGCGGCCTCCGGCGGCGGCGCCCTGCCGCCGGCGGCGTCCGCCGGCAGAACGATCTCCGCGGCCACACCCTCCTCCGCCGGCCCGAGGGAAAGCCGCGCCGCATCGCCGAACCGGGCCGTTAGGCGGGCCCTGGTCATCGCCAGGCCGTGACCGTCCCGGGCCTCCGGGTCGAGCACGCCGTCGTTCCAGACCCGGAGGCGAACGACCTCGCCGTCGCGGCGGCCGCTGATCCGGACCCGGCCCGGACCGGCACGCCGGGCCAGCCCGTGCCGCAGCGCGTTCTCGACCAGCGGCTGGAGCAGCAGCCGCGGCACCCGGACGGCGCCGAGTTCCGGCGGCACCGCGGTCTCCACCACGAGCCGGTCGGCGAACCGGATCCGCTCGATGGCGAGATAGTGTTCGAGCAGGGCAAGCTCGTCGGCAAGGCTCACTTCGACGACGTCGGGATCGGCCAGCAGCCGCCGGAGGAGGTCGCCGAGCTCGACCAGCATCGCCCGGGCCTTCCCGGGCGATTCGTCGATCAGGGCGCCCGCCGCGTGGAGCGCGTTGAAGAGGAAATGGGGCTGGAGACGGGATGCGAGGGCTTCGAGCCGGGCCCGGGTCGCGAGCGCTTCGAGCCGGGCAGCCTGGGCCTCCCGCTCGCGAAGCACCCGCCAGCCGGCCACACCCCGGTCGAGGCCGAGAATCGCCAGATAAAGGAGAGCCGCCAGCTGCAGCCGGGTGCCGCCGAACAGCTGCTGCACCAGTTGGGAGCGGGAGATGGACTCGTTGGACTGACTGAACAAACGCGCCGCGACGTCGAGCAGCAGCACCGTGGCCGGCAGGTGGATGGCGACGGCGACGACCCCATGAACCCCGGCCGACAGCAGCCGCCGACCGCGGCGGAAGTCGAACCGGCGGCCGAGCGCGACGATGCCGGGTGCCGCCACCGCCCAGACGACCCAGGTCGCCGTCCCGAACAGCAGGGCCCCGCCCGGGGAAATCGGCTCGTTCGCCGCCCGGCGGAGCGCGTAGATCTGCAGGGCCGACACGGCCGTCAGCACGGCGAACCCCACCGCCGCAACCGACACCGGGCCGGCCCGCAGCACCCGGGCGTTCAGGAACCCGGGTTGGCCGAACGAACCGTTTGCCACGGCGTGAGGGGGAGATGTTGCGCCGCGGTCCGCTCCGGCTCGATCCCGAAGCGGCGGGTGGCGTCGATGACCTCCGCGGCGTACTGCGAGGGGGCGCTCACCTGCTGAATGTAGTCGCCGGCCCAGAGGAACGCCCCGCCGACCGCCACCATCAGTGCCCCTTCGCTCGCCACGCCGTCGATAGGCAGCACCCGGACGGCGCCACCGGCGAGGGCGAGACCGGCCCCGACCGCCCGAATCGGCGGCGGGCGGCGACCCGCTCGGCGCATGGTCTCGAGCAGGTCGGGCTTGAGCGTCCACCGCCGGTCGAGCAGCTGGCTCAGGAACGGCCGGGAAAGATCGTGCGTGACGATCGTGGCCCCCCGGGCCGCCCAGAAGCGGACCCCGCCGATGTGCGGCCAGGCCAGATCGGTCACCACGAGCACGGTGGCGCGCGCCTTGGGAAAGAGGGCCGCGATGAGCGCCGAGTCGGCCCGGCTCCGCCATTCGGCGGTGGTGGCGTCAAGGAGGAACACCGTGTCGCGCTGCACCGTTACCGCGTGGGTGTAGGCCTGGGTCCGGAGCAGGACCGTGCTGGCATCCACCCGGACGGTATCGACCGGCATCACCTGGGCTTCGAACCCGGGTGCGGAGCGATGATCCTCGGGGCCGGTCGTGAGCGACGGCGCGCTGTCCGCCGGCACGACGGTCACCAGCAGTTCGGCCGCGCGCTGCGGCAACCGGACGTCCCGCCGGAGATGCTCGACCCCGTCGAGATACTGCACCGACACCACCGGCAGCGAGACCGGGCCGGAGCGCCACCAGGTACCGTAGACATACTCGAGGCGCACCTGTCCCCAGGTCGGATGCGGTTCGATCCGCTCGAACTTGACCGGCACGCCCGACCGCTCGTTCAGGTAGAGTCGTTCGCCGGCCCGTTCGAGGACGATCCGCGGAAAGCCGCGAAACGTGCAGCGGGCCGCCAGGCGCACCTCGCCCTCGCGCCAGTCCGCGAGGACGGCCAGCGGGTTGAGCGCTCGCGACGGTGAGTAGAAAGCGTGCATCGGCGGCATCGCCCGCCGGAGGGTGTCGCGAACGGCGTAGGTCGCCCGTTCGTTCCGAACGATCGCCATCGGGCGGCCCGCCGCATCCCACCGCTCGGCGCCGGTGGCCGGATCGAACCACCAGTCGCCGGCATCGTCGTTGGCCAGGAAGGGCGGATAGGGACGGTCCGACTGGTAGAACTGGACGTCGACGTCGGTCGCCCGCCAATGGAGGATCCCGGAAACGGCGGCCAGACCCGTCGCGGTGCGTGCCTTCTCCAGCCACGCCGAGGCGGTACCCGCGGGAGCCGCGGTGCATTGTTCCGGTTCGAGGCGGGCACGACCGGGCCAGCCTTGGGCGCGGGCCAGGATGGGGGTGGCCAGGCCACCCACCACGAGGAGGGCGATCCGGATACGCATGCACGACTCCAGGGTAAGGTTCGATGAACCCTACGGAGCCGGGCAGCCGGCACCACGAGCCATGGGGCGAACAACGGCTCGGCGGGACGAGTCACGGGGGCGGCGAGGCGGGGAGGCCCCCCGCCCCGCCCGGGCTGGCTACATCCCCAGATGCTTCTTCAGGAAGCTGACAGTTCGCGGCCAGGCATCCCTGGTGGCGGACAGGTTGGCGGCCTCTTCCGCAGGGTCCCGCTCGGTGGCCCGAGGGTCGTCCTGCGCGCGGAGGAATCCGTGGACCGCCCCTTCGTAGTTCCGGCCGAAATAGTCCTTGCGCATCGCCGTCATGATCGAATCGATGGCCGGCATCGCGGACCCGATGCGGGTGTCCTTCGAGCCCGACAGCAGCATTACCGGCACCTTGATCTTGGCGAGCGAGTCGGCGACCGGCGCGCCCTGAGCCAGGAACGGCGCACCATAGAAGGCAACGCCGCCCGAAAAGCCCATCGTCCCGCCCGCCACCGCATGGCCCCAGACCGTCGAACCACCCCAGCAGTACCCGATCACCGCGTACTTGGCCGCGGCGGCCGGCTGCGACATCGCGTACTGCGCGGCCGCCGCGATGCCCTTGTTGCGCTCGTCGAAGCTGACGCTCTGGATCAGGCGGCGGGCCTGGTCGCCGGGCAGCTCCTCGGTGCTTGGTCCGCCGCGCGCACGGGAGACCAGGTCCGGGGCGATCGCGATGAATCCGTCGGCGGCCACCTGATCGGCCACGCCGCGGACCCAGGTCGACAGCCCGAAGATCTCGTGGACCACCACTACGACCGGCGCCTTGGCGCGGTTGGTCGACGGATAGACGATCCACGCCATCAGCGAATCGCTGCCGCCCGGTTCCCACGCGATCTTGACCCACTCGCCGTGCCGCGGGCTCGACTCGAGCCGCGCCGGCGCCGCCGTATTGCTCGGTGGGAGTCCGGCCCGGTCCTGTTGGTCGGCGGCAGCAGCGCCGGCCGCCGGGGCCGCGAGATCGGCCGGGCTCATGTGGGACGTGTGGTCGTCCATCGGCGCCGGGCGCGCCTTCGCGGACACCACCCCGGCAACTCCGGCCACGACCGCCACCCCGGCAAGCATTCGGACCAACATCGGCGACCCCCTGGTTGAGAAGCGGCGAGCCGCCAGCGCCTGGCGGCTCCTGCGTGAGAATACCGGGCCCGCGGCACCCGCGGAAGCGGGCAGCGCTCCCGACCCGCTCATTCGCCGACGGCGGTTTCGAGCGCCCGGCCCAGAAGCTCGAGACCGAGATCGATCTCGGCGTCCGACACGGTGAGCGGCGGGGCGATCCGGAAGACGCCGCCCATTCCGGGCAGCTGGACGATGTTCATGCTGAGGCCCAGTGCCATGCAGGCCCGGGTGATGGCCGCGCCGAGTTCGGGCGCCGGCGTCCGGGTCTCGCGATCCGCCACGATCTCGACGCCGAGGAGCAGCCCTCGGCCGCGGATGTCACCGATGCAGCCGACGCGGCGCTGCAGCGCCTCGAGTCCGGCCCGGAGCCGGGCGCCGGCCTCGCGAGCCCGGTCGGCCAGCCGGTCGCGCCGGACCACCTCGAGCACCTTGAGCCCCACCGCCGCGGGCAGCGGGTCGGACACGTGGGTGGTATAGAAGAGGAAGCCGCGTTCGTGGCAGCGCTCCTCGATCTCGGCCGAGCAGAGGACGGCGGCCAGCGGCAGGCCGGCGCCGAGGGTCTTCGAGAGAGTGAGAATGTCCGGCACCACGCCGTCGCGCTCGAAGGCGAAGAGGTGGCCGGTCCGGCCGATCCCGGTCTGGGCCTCGTCCAGAATGAGGAGCATGCCGCGCTCGGTGCACTTCCGCTTGAGTGCGGCGAGGTAGCCGGGCGGGAGGTCGATCACCCCGCCGGAACTCAGAATCGGCTCGGCGATGAACGCCGCGAGGCCGCCGCTCGATTGCCGGTCGATCAGATCGAAACCGTAGTCCAACTCGGCCTGCCAATCGAGCGCCCCGTCCCGGGCGAACCGCGGCCGGTAGGCGTTCGGCGCCGGAATCGCGAACGACCCGGGTATCGCCGGCCCATACCCCCGCCGGCCGGCCGAGTACGTGGCGGCCGCGGCCCCGCCGGTCATCCCGTGCCAGGACTGGGCGAAGCCCACGATCTCGTGGCCGCCGGTGAAGAGCTTGGCGAGCTTGATGGCGGCCTCGTTCGATTCGCCACCGGTGCTCAGCAGCAGGGCGCGGTCGAGTCCGGGCGGAGTGGCCGCCGCGAGTTCCCGGGCCAGATTCACGACCGGCCGCGACAGCATCCCGCTGAAGAGGTGGTCGAGCCGCCGGGCATGATCCGCCACCACCGCCGCGATCTCGGGATGGCCGTGACCGAGCAGCGAACTCATCTGGCCCGAGGTGAAGTCGAGGATCGCCCGCCCGTCCGCATCGTAGACGAAGCTCCCCTCAGCCCGCTCGATGATCAGCGGCTCGAACCGGCCGCCATAGCGAATCAGGTGGGAGCGAGCGTCGCTCCAGAAGGCGGGATCGTCGTTGCGGGACACGGGAGCCGGCGCACGAGGGAGGAGCAGCAAAGGTGCCCATCGCCGTGCCCGTCCACAAGCCACCCGACCGAGCCATCCCGCGCTGGAATGGTTACCGCTTCCGCCGGCGCCGGCTGCATCGTGTCGGCCATGCCGAGTTGCCAATCCCCAGCCGCCGAGCGTAGCGTATGGTCATGCCCGAGCTCGCCCACCATTGGACCCGCGCCGAAGTCCTGGCATTGCCGGACGACGGGAAGCGGTACGAGCTGGTCGATGGGGATTTGCTGGTGAGCCCAAGTCCCCGGCCGGCACACCAACGGGCCGTCTTCGCGCTGGCCGGGCGCCTGATGCCATATGTGGTAGCCCATCGCCTCGGCGAGTGCTTCTACCTTCCCGCGGACCTCGACCTCGACGCTGATCACCTGGTGCAGCCGGACCTCTTCGTCATCCCCAGCCGTTCCGGGGGCCCGGTTCGCGAGTGGACCGAGGCCGGTATCCCACTCCTGACGGTGGAGGTCATCTCGCCGTCGACTGCCCGCTACGACCGGATCATCAAGCGGCGCCGCTACCAGCGCTCCGGCGTCCCCACCTACTGGATCATCGATCTCGACGCTCGGCTGGCCGAGGTGTGGACCCCGGACGCCGAGCGGCCCCAGGTCGTCGAGGACATCCTGACCTGGCAGCCGGGCACCGAAGCGCCACCGCTAAGGATCGACCTGCCGGCGGTCTTCAACGAAGCCGACGGGCCCTCGAACGCCCAGGTCTACCCAACGGGGCACTAGCCCAAACCCCAGCCCAGGCATCCGCCAGCCCGCCGCCGACCGTCCCCGCCCAAGGGCCCAAGTTTTGCACGGAAAAGTGCAACTTTTGTCACACCCCGACCCCATCAAGGGCCCGATGACCGCTCCCAAGTTGCTCGTTCTGGCATCCCTGGCCGGCCTCCTCGCCGGTTGCGGTGGTTCGTCCCCGACCTCGCCCCAGTGCCAGGTCTCCGCGGTGAGCGTCAACGCCGGGGCCGGCACCGTGCCCGTTGGCGGGACCTTGAATGTTCAGGCCAACATCTCGCAGCAGAACTGCTCCGGCCTCCAGACCGCCTGGGCGTCCGATAACCAGCCAGTCGCCACCGTGTCATCCGCCGGCGTGGTTACCGGCGTCACGGCGGGCCAGGCCAACATCACCGCCACCGTGAGCGGGGTGCACGGGTCCGCGCAAATCACGGTGACCCCGGCCGCCTGCCAGGTCAGCGCCGTGACCGTGAGCCCGGCCGCCGCGACGGTGTTCGTCAACCAGACGACGCCCCTGACAGCCACGATCACCCAGCAGAACTGCACCGGCCTCAGCCCCACCTGGTCGAGCCTCGCCCAGTCGGTGGCCACCGTGGCGGTGAACGGCATCGTCACCGGCGTCACCCCCGGCACCACGAAGGTCCGCGCCACGGTGAACGGCGTGATCGGCGAGGCGGACATCACGGTCGAGATCGCCCCCCTCGGCGCGACCTGGACCGAAACCCGCCTGGCCATCGCGGGGACGGGCACCGTCCCCGGCGGCTTCATCAACGCAATGTGGGCGGCCAGCCCGACCGATCTCTTCGTCGTCAGCGATTTCCGCCACTTCCGCTACAACGGCACGACCTGGACCGGCGATCCCGACGGCTACCTGCCCCTCTACGGCATCTGGGGCTCGAGCCCGACGAACGTCCTCGGCGTGGGCCTCCAGATGCGCCGCTGGGACGGCACCACCTGGACGACGCTGACCGCGCCCTCGAGCAATACCTACCGCGCGGTCTGGGGCAGCGGTCCGACGGCGGCCATGGCGGTGGGCGACGGCGGCGCGATCGCGTCCTGGAACGGCACCGCGTGGTCCGCGATGACGTCGCCCACGGCGTCGGCGCTCTACGGCATTTCGGGCAGCGGCGGCACGTTCGCGGTGGCCGTCGGCGACGGCGGGAAGATCCTCCACTACAACGGCACCAGCTGGGCCGCGGTGACCTCGCCGACCACCTCGCCGCTGTTCGCGGTCTGGGTCGCGAGCCCGACGGCCGCGGTGGCGGTCGGGTTCAACGGGACGGTCGTCAAATGGGACGGCGCCACCTGGGAGCTGGTAACCCAGTTCACCTCGGCGCGGCTCAACGCCGTCTGGGGCGCAAGCCCGACGGACCTGTACGTCGCCGGCTCCGAAGGATTCCTGGCGCATTTCAGCGGGACCGCGTGGACCCAGATCACCAGCCGGTCGCCGGAGGACTACACCGCGATCACCGGCGCGGGCGGTGCCACCTTCGCGGGCGGCGATCCGGTCATCAGCCTGACGCCCACCAGCACCACGCTGCTGGCCTACACCCCGACGCTCCACGGCGTGGCGGCGGTCGACGACGATCACGCCTATGCGGTGGGCAACGGCGGCATCATCTGGAAGTACACCAACGGCACCTGGCAGTCGATCGCCGCCGGCGACAATCTGGTTCTGAACGCCGTCTGGGCCTCGGCCCAGGATCAGGTGTACGTCGCGGGGCGTGAGGGGAACGCCGGCGTGATTCTCCACTACAACGGGACCACGGTCACCCGGATGACCATTCCCGCCAGCGCGAGCCTGATCGGCCTCGCCGGGCCGGCGCCGAACGGCCTGATCGCGATCAGCCGGTTTTCGCCGATCCTTCGCTTCGACGGCGCGACGTGGTCGGCCGCCACCGCCGGCGCTCCCGGCGATCCGAACGCCGTCGCCAGCGTCTCGGCCACGAACTACCTGCTCGTGGGCGGAGCCGGCTTCGCCGCGAAGTACGACGGCGGCTCGACCGTCACCAACGCGCCGGCCCCGGCGACCGAGCACTTCCTGTCGGTTTGGGGTTCGAGCCCGACCAACTACCTGGCCGGTACCAACAACGGCAAGCTCTGGCGGTTCGACGGGACCTCGTGGACCCAGGAAACCATTCCCAGCTCGGCGATCGCGCGCGGCTTCTGGTCGGCGTCGGGCACCATCACGATGGTGTCGGGCACGGGCGAGGTCCTCCGGAAGACCGGGACCACCTGGACCCGCGTCCGTCAGGGCGGTGGGGTCGAACGCTTCCTGTCCGCGGCCGCCTCACCGGCGCTGGGGCGGGCGTGGCTGGTCGGCGCCGCCGGGGCCGTCCAGATGACGCCCTGACCCTAGGGCACCGGGGCAGCCGCGACGCGGAGGGCCGCCGCATCGGCGAAGTGCCCGGCGAATTCGGGGGTCCCGGCCCCGTCGTTGACGACGTCCTCGAACGCGAAGAGATGGATCGCGACGAACCGCGTTCCCGGGGGCAGGAGCAGTGACCCCGCGCTCCGCCCCCAAACCAGGGCCACGTCCGTGACCTGATCGACGCGAACCCGGCCCGCCCACCCCTGGGCGGCGAAGCGAGCCGGGAACTCCGCCGGCGACTCGGTGAAGGCCAGCAATTGCAGCCCGAAGAGCCGATCGACGTCCGGCGCGTCGACCCGGCCGAACAGCGCTTCCCCGTCGATCCGGATCCGGCCGGCGTCGATGTCCACCGCGAATCGGGACAGGTCAACCAGCTGGAACACTTCGGACGCCAGCGTGTTGGTCGAGGCGGCCGTCGAACCCGTGGCGATGAACTGCAGCACACTGCTGCCGTCGATCGGCGGAAAACCCGCCGGCCGAGGGACCCGGGTCACGAAGTCCCCGCCCCAGTGGCCGGGCCCTGTGGGCAGGGTCCGATCGGTCACGTCCGACTCGAAGCTGCCGTTGACCAGCAGATTGACCGCCGGAAGGACGGCGGAGGTGTGAAAGACGACCGGGTTGCCCGCCACGCCCGCCGCGAGCACCGTGGCCGTCAGGGTGTTGGTACCGATCGACCCCGGAATCCAGTCGGGCACGGTGACGATCCCGTCGGCGTCGGTCTGCCGCTCGGTGATGATGAGGCTGCCGCCCATGTGCCCGCTGCCGGGGGCCACCTCGAACCGGACCGCAACGCCGGCGAGCGGATTGCCGCCGCCGTCGCTCACCTTGACCGAGGGCCGCTGGGCGACGGGATCACCAACGATGCCGGCTTGCGGATCGGGCGCGCCGGCCGGATTCCGGGTCACGCTCCGGGCTACGGCCGCGGTGACCGTCGCGGTGAAGACGAACGGGTTGCCGGCCACCGGCAGGTTGAGCGAGCCGGTCGGGCCGGAGAGCACTCGAACCCGGAGATGCTGCGTTCCGACCGCCGGACCAAGCCGCCACCGGGAAGGCATCTGGGCCACCCCGTGGATCGACGACGTGACGACCTCCCCGGCGTCCGGCCCGCCGCCGTCCTCCGGAATGAACCACGCCCGGATGTCGGGAACGCCGATGCCCTGGGCGTCGACGATCTTCACCGCCACCCGGTTCGGCAGCTCGCTGCCGGCCTCGCCGGACTGGCCGTCGCCCCCGGCGGAGATCACGGCGTTCGGCGCGCCGTGGGCCGTCACGACGAAGCGGAGAAAGTTCGGCAGGTCCCGGCCGCCGACCACGAAGGTCACCTTGACCCGATGCTCCCCGGCGCCGCCCAGAGTCAGGCCCGCGGAGGCCAGGCCGTCGGCATCGGTCACGGCGCTCGTTTTGGAGAGCTGGCCCCCGCCGCTTTCGATCGCGAACCGCGCCGTGACGCCACGCACCGGGCTGCCGTCACCGCCATCCACAGTCTTTACGGTGAGATCGAGCGGGAGGCGGGCGAACTCGGGGCCGACCTGGCCGTCGCCCTGGTCGATGCGGACCGAGACTACGCCAGTCGGCCCGACGGGGTCGGTGCACGCCTCCTCATAACAGGGGCACCCGGCCAGCAGGGCACCGCCAACCACGGCCAGCAGGGACCGCACCCGCAAGAGGGACCTGCTCATCGCGCGCTCCGGTAGGGGGTTCTCCCCTCAGGAAACGCAAACGCGCCTTGATCCCCATCATGCCCGCCCCTCGACCGGCTAGCGACCCGCCTTGAGGGTCCGAAAACCAGCCAGGCCTTCCAATGCCGCCCACTCCGGGCGGTCGAGCCTCGCATACCCGTTGGCAACCGCCCGCTCCAGCGTCCGAACGGCCTCACCCAATCGGCCTTGCCGCACCTGGACCAACGCGATGGCTTCGTCGTAGTCGAGCACACTCGGATGGCGGGGACCGACGGCGGCCACCACGATGCGCCGCGCCTCGTCGAACTGACCGAGAGCGGCGGTCAAATCGCCGGCCGCGGCGGTGACCCTGGCCAGCTGACCAACCGCGAAGCCGGTCTGGAGGTGATCCGGCCCGAAGACGCGCCGCCTCAGGGCAATGCACTCGGTGAACACCGAATCGGCCTCGGCCAGCCGGCGGGTTTCGGCCAGGCTGCGCCCCAGGTTGAAGAGGCTGAACGACACGTCCGGATGATCCGGGCCGAAAACCCGCCGCCGTTCCTTCAGATTCCGGCGGTGGATGGCGATCGCCGAGTCGAGCTTGCCGGTACCGCCGAGGTAGAGCGCATAGGTCTCGTACACGACAAAGCGGAAGGGGTCGTCGGCGTCGGTCCCGGCTTCCGTCTCCCGGACGGCGTCTTCCATGATGGCGAGGGCATCGTCGAGGCGGCCGGCGTCCTCCGCCAGCACGGCCTGAGCCCGGAGCACCTCGACGACGTCGCGGGTCGGGGCCGAATCGGCGGCGCGGTAGATCGCGAGCGCCCGGGCCAGGCTGCGATGCGCCGTACTGTCGCGGTCGGTCGGGTCGAGTTGATTGGCCGCCGTGGCGAGGAGCCGGAGCACCTGGGCCACGGCCGGCGCATTCGGTCCGAGGAGCCGCTCCCGGAGCGCGATCACCTCGCGCAACTGGCCGACGCCCTCCGGCAACCGCCCCATCGTGAGCACCGTGCGGGCGTGTCCCTCGAGCGACGTGGCAAGCGCGGCCGAGTCGACCGGGCGCGCGGCCCGCCGCAGGTCGACCGCCGCGGCGAGCAAGGTATCGGCCGTGCGGTTGAGGCCGAGGAGTCCGTGGGCCCGCCCGATTGCGTAGAGCATGTCCGCCCGCGTCGCGGTGTCGGACCGGAGGTCGCTCCGGATCCGGACCGCCGCCCGATCGAGCAGTTCCTGCGCCGTGACCGTGCGCCCCCGCGCTTCGTTCGGATTGGTCGAACGGAACACGTTGAGGAGGAAATCGGTGAGCCGCTCCGCCCGGTCCCGCTGGGCCGTCGCCACGCCGAGGGCCGCGGCCCTGGCAGCCGACTGCCTGGCAATCGCGGCCGTCGCACCGATCAGCGTCACGCCGACCACCGCGGCGGCGGCCACCGCCGCCCGATGCCGGCCGACGAATCGCTGGAACCGGTACCCGGCCGTATCCGGTCGGGCCGTGACCGGCCAGCCGCCGAGAAACCGTTCGACATCGAGCCCCAGCGCCCCCGCCGAGCGATACCGGCGCGCGGGTTCCTTTCGGAGCGCCATCAGGACGATCTGTTCGAGATCGTTCGCGACCGGCCGGATCGCGCCGGGCCGCGGGGGCGGCTCCTCGCACACGACCCGGGCCAGCTCCGCCGCCGGCACGTCACGGAAAGGACGGGTGCCGGTCAGAAGCTCGTACAGCAAGACGCCCAGCGCGTAGACGTCGGTGGCAGTGGTGACCGGCGCGCCAAGAAACTGCTCCGGCGCCGCATGCTCGGGCGTGAGGAGCAGCAGGTCGCCGGTGGTGGAGACCGCGGCGGCGGGATCGAGCAACTTGGCGATCCCGAAATCGAGCAGTCGCGGCTGCCCGTCCGGCCCGACCAGGATGTTGGCGGGTTTGATGTCCCGGTGGACCACCAGGTGCTGATGGGCGAACTGAACCGCGTCGCAGACGGTGACGAACAGCCGGAGCCGGTCCTCGAGGCCGAGCCCGTGGGTCGCTGCGTATTTCGTCAGCGGCTCGCCTTGGACAAACTGCATCACCAGGTACGGCACACCCTGCGGCGTCAGGCCGCCGTCAAGCAACGTGGCGATGTTCGGGTGAGTGAGCTGAGCCAGGATCTGGCGCTCCTGGACGAAGCGCCGCACCAGTTCCGGCGAGGACCGCTCCGCCCGGACCAGTTTGACGGCTACCTGCTGGCGGTACTGATCGTCCTCCCGGTGGGCGCGATAGACCTCGCCCATGCCACCCCGCCCGATCAGCGCCTCGAGCCGGTAAATCCCGATCCGGTCGCCCGGGCCGAGGCGGGCGCCGGATCCGAGGAGGTGCTCGGGATCCTCGCTCCCCCCCGCCCCGTGGGCGACGAGCATCGCCTCGACCTCCGCGCGGAGCCGATGGTCGTTTCCGCACTCCCGGTCGAGCCAGGCGGCCCGGTCGGCGGCGGGCACTTCGACGGCGCGGTGGAACACCGCGCCCAGCTTCTCCCAGGTATCGTCCGACACGGGTCCCCCGGATAGGCGCCCCCCGATGGAGGCGAGTGGAATCTACCGCGCCCTTGCCGGTCCGCCACGGAGGCCCTAACGTCAGCCGGCCCTCATGCCCGCTCCGACCTCGGTCACCGACTGCCTGGCTCGATTGCGCGACGGCGATGCCGGCGCACTCGATCGGCTCTTGCCCCTCGTCTACGACGAACTCCGGGCCTTGGCCGGTGCCCAACTCCGCCACGAACGAACCGGTCACACGCTGAGCGCCACCGCCCTGGTCCACGAGGCCTACGTGCGCCTCGCGGACCGGGACCGGCTCGGCGCCCGCGACCGGAGCCACTTCTTCGCCATTGCCGCCCAGTCGATGCGGCGGGTGCTGATCGACCACGCCCGCGGGCGGCGGCGTCTCAAGCGCGGGCAGGGCCAGGACGCGGTGCCGCTCGACGCCGTGGCCGACCTCGTCGGCGACCAGGCGGCCGAGGAACTACTGGCGCTCGACGCCGCCCTCGACCGCCTCGCACTCCTCAGCCCCCGGGCCGCTCAGGTCGTCGAACGCCGCTTCTTTGCCGGCCTCTCCATGGAGGAGACGGCCGAATCGATGGGCACCTCGGTCCGCACGGTCCGGCGCGACTGGGTGCAGGCCCGCGCCTGGCTCCGCAAGGAGATCGCCACCGATCTGCCCGCCTGACGAACCGGCCCGAGGCGCTCAGCATCCGTTGCCGAGATTCATCCGGACCTGGTTCCCGTTGGCAAACACGATCCGGGCACAGTCGTTGAAGTTGTTGTCCCAGATCGGCGTCGAGCGGCCGAGGTACACGACCGTGTCGCGGTTGGTGCCGGTGCCGGTATAGAGGTGGAGCCGGGGCCGGGCCGCGCTGATCGTCGGCTGGGTCGCGAACACGTGCCGCAGGCCGGACCGGTCGCCGCGAAGCTCGGCAATCCGGAACACGTCGCCCGGCCCGCCATTGAAGGTCAGGACGACCTCCTCGTTGTTGGGCCGCTGGCTGTCAGTATCGCCCATCCAGGCCACGCTCGTGATCCCGGCGTTGAAGCCGGACGGGATCGGCTGGGACACCGTCAGGCGCCGTTCGGGAACCTGGGACGCCTTCCAGAGCATGATGCTCTCGGCACCGTTCGCCGCCGCCTTCCACGGGTCGGCGCCGTTGCGGTTCTGCCAGCCAAAGGGGTCGATCGGCGTCGGCTGTCCGCTGTTGGTCCCGGTGACTCGCTGCACCTCGAAGTGGAGGTGCGGCCCCCGGGCGCAGCCGGTCTGCCCCGAGAGACCGATCGGCGAACCTTCGCCGACGACGGCGTTCAGCGATACCAGCCTCGTGGACAGGTGGTCGTAGATCGTCCGGATCACGATCCCGTTCGCGATCGAGTGCTCGATCGTGATCCGCCGCTGCTGGGTGAGTTCCGGGGCCGGAAAGGGACAGGTCGCGTTGCTGTTGCCATCGATGACTTCGACGACCCGCCCGGCTGCGGCCGCAAAGACCGGGGTCCCGATGGGCATCTGCCAGTCGTAGCCCCGATGCCCCTCGATGAGCACCGGCACGCCGGCCCGCGAGCCGATCGTCACCTGCTCGCCCCATGAGAAGGTCGAACGGCCGTTGGCAGCCCCGCTCTCGTGGTCGAAGAGATTGAGCGCCGGCCGCTGCCCGTCGAAAGGCCGGGAGAACACCGGGTCGGCCGGAGAGCAGGTCAGACAGGGGAGTTGGCTCGGCGGACCGATCTGGAGTTCCGGTGTGTCGTCGGGAGCGGAGGCGGGGGCGCCGCACCCGGCGGCAAGGAGGGCGACCGGAACCAGGCGGCGAACGGAGGCAAACATGGCGGATCCGAAGATTGGAGACAGCCTCGCGGCGACGAAGCCACGCCAAACCGGCCAAACCGGCGGCCAGCCGCCTCGGCCGGCCCCGAGCGCCACGCGGGTTGGCCGATTCCGGAGCGAGGTGTCGCCGTGAGGACGACTCGTTCCCGAGGCTCCGATGCGCCACCTCGTCCGTCCGCTCCGGCAACCCTCCCGGCTGGTCGGCCTCCTGCTGGTGACTGCCGCGTGCGGTGGCGCGGATCCGAACGCGCCGCCGCCCACCCCGCCACCCCCACCGCCGCCGCCGGCTGCCGTGGTGACCTCCGTCGAGGTGTCGGCGCCCGGGCGGGTGCTGGTCCCGGGCGACACGGTCCGGCTCACGGCCACGGTCAAAGATCAGAACGGGAACCCGATGACGGGCCGGGCGGTCGCCTGGAGCAGCGGGGCCGAGACCGTGGCCACGGTCTCGGCCAGCGGGCTGGTCACGGCGCTGGCGCAGGGGCAATCGGTCATCTCGGCAACAGTGGAGAGCAAAGTCGGCTCGACCCCGGTCGAAGTGGCGGTCGGCGCCGCGTCGATTGAACTCGACCGGACCGAGGCCGTGATCGAGGTCGGCCAGACGCTGCAGCTCTCGGCCACGGTAAGGGACGCCCAGGGCAACGTACTCACCGGCCGGGCGGTGACCTGGACGAGCACGGCCCCAACCGCCGCCACGGTGTCGGGCACCGGCCTGGTGACGGCCGTGCGGCACGGCGCCGCCGGCATGGTGGCCAGCGTGGAGGGCCGGGCGGACACCGCCGTCGTCCGCGTACCGGTGCCGCCCGTCTCGCTGACCCTCGGCGCCGCCTCAGCCGTGACCCGTGTGGTGGGCCAGGCCGGCGATACCCTGCGCGCCACCGGTCCGGACGGGACCACGTATCAACTTGCCATTCCTCCGCTCGCGCTCGCCCAGCCGGTGCCGATCACGATGACGCCGGTCGTCACCGCCGGCGGTCTTCCGCTGGCGGGCGGCTTGATCGGCGGCGTCGACCTCGCGCCGTCCGGACTCGCATTCGCCACCACCGCCACCCTCGTGATCACCACGACCAAATCCGTCGCTGCCGGCCAGCGCGTGGTCGGTCTCGGCTACCATGCGAGCGGAGACTCGCTGAGCCTGGGCGCCGCGAAGGCGGCCGGCGGAGCGGTGACGATGGCCATCCAGCACTTCAGCGGCGCGCTGGCGGGATTCGGCACGAACGAAGACATCGAAGCCCTCTTCTTCGCGCGAGCTACCGATCCGACGGCTGGCGCCTACCATGGCGCCGAATTGCTGATGGCGTCGGTTGCCAGTCCCCGGGACGTGGCGGCCGAGCGCCGGATCATCGAGGACTGGTGGGACGGGGTGGTGATGCCGGCGCTGATGGCGGTGACCACCGATTCCCAATTGGTGAGGGCCCGGAACATCCGGAACGACCTGGAGTGGACCGCTGACCTGGCCGGTACCACCGAACTGGTGCCCGGAGGACTGGCCACGTTGCTCGGCCCGCGCGCCCTTGCCTGGGACCAGGAGTTCCAGCGGCGGGCGAAACAGGCGATCGAAGGCAACCTGTCGGTGTGCCGGACCCCGGGGCTCCTTTCGAGCCGGATCGCGGCATTGGACAACGCGCTGTTCTGGTATCGGATCGCGACCGTCGGCACCGACGCGGACCCCGCGGCTCAGGGCCTAACGCCGGAATGGCTCCGGGGCCTGCAGTGCGCCACGGTGGTGGCGGAACCCGTGGTCCTGCCGGATCCGCTGGCGGTTGGCACTAATACGCTCGACGCCAGTTTCAAACTCCGCCTGGCACCGGACAACGTCACGGCACCCGCCGATTTCAAGGTCGCGGCAACGGTCACCGGCGCCAGCCATACTCTCCCCGGCGCGACCGCCGCCACGCCGGCCGGGTTCTACACCGGCACCATCGTGCCGGACGGCAGCGGCGACGCGGTAACGATCCTCCTGACCGCCTGCTATTTCCACGGGGAAGCGGCAGCCGCGCTGGGGGTGGTGAACGAGGTCTGCGGAGATCACTTCATCTCCCGCGGGGCCGAGAGCGGCTTCCAGGTCGATTACCAGGGACAGCTCAGCATGGGGGCCGTCTCGTGCAACCGCGAGTTTCGGGAGCTGGTGACCCGTTTCGTGAACGAGAGCGAAACGTCCGCCTGCGGGGCGGGCGGCTGGTCGCGCACCGGGAGCTACACCATCGCCGGCACGCTCCCGAAGGCCCGGCTCGAGACGGCCATGGCCAAGTCCGGCGCTCCCCAGGGGTACCACCCCCTGGCAAGGTTGAGTGCCGAGGTCCGGGACCGGATCACGATCGACGCGCCGGGACAAACCGGCAACATCGGCAGCTTCAGGGGTCAGATCGAAGTCCGGGCCGTCATCGAGGCGACCAGCGGCGTGTGCAACGCCGTATCGTCCCAGGGCCGGCTGATCGCCCGGGGCCTCGTGCTGATGGAAGGCACGGTTTTCCTCGGGACCGGGATACCCCAGGCGATGTTCCCCGAAACGCTGATCGCGGTCTCCACCTGCGGCGGGCTCACCGCCAACCCATGGGAGACGACAACCACCCTCTTCAGCACGGACATGGTCTTCCGGTATGGGACGCCGTTCGAATTGATCTTCCGCCATCGGGCCGAGAGCAGCGTCACTCAGACCGGCGCCCTGGTGAGCGGTGCCGCCAACGCCTCGGTGCGGTACGAGTACCGATGGCTCGGCATGCTGGGCCTGCCCGCGGGAGCGACGGTCCGGTCCGCGACGGGCTTCGACTGGAGCTCGGCGGCCCCGCCGTGACCGGCCTGGGAGGACAAGGGCGTCCGAAGCAGCGCGCGGGCCCGGGGTGGACCAGCCCGCGCAACGTCCGGCGGCCAGGCGGTCGCGACCGTCGCGAGCCTGAGGGCATCCGTGTCAACCGCGTGCCGGAACCCGACGCCTCGACGCTCCGGCGGGCCAGTACTGCCCCCGCTTCCCTACCGAAGCCGCCTGGCGGTGAACGGCAGCCGATAATCCTCGCCGTGATCGACGATCTTGAGGACGCCCTCGTCGTCCACCTGCCACCAGATCGTGACCCGGATCGTCCCGGTCATCGTCTTCCCGTCCCGGGTCGCATCGATCCGGAGCGCCCCCTTCGGCCCGACCTGGGTCCCGGCATCGATCACGTTGTAGACCGTGGTACCAAGGATGTGGCGGCCCATCATCGTGCCCGAGCCGAGGCTCGGCGTCGATTGGGTCCAGGTATTCATTTCCCAGCCGGTGAACCACGGCCCGACGCCGGTTGCCTGGGCCGGGGAAATCCCGAGGTCTTCGCGCACTTCCCCGGGCACCGGTGCTGCGGGCGGACAGCAGGTGGACGAGTCCCAGACCGCGGCATTCAGGACCCGGAGGCGGAGCACGCTCGTTGCGGTGTCCGGCCGGTCGACCGCGATCAGCCCGGACTTCGGGGCGTTGAGCAGGCGGAGGATCAGGTCGTAGGTCGGCCCGGACTGGCCGGCATCGCCGAGGTCGAGAAATTCGTCCGGGTCGCTGATCGAGGTGATCTGCCAGTAGGGACGGCCGGACAGGGCATACACCGTGTCGATGGCCACCGCGACGCCGTCGCCGTCGAGCAGCTTGACCTGAATGGTGTAGTCACCCTCGGCGTCGTACCGGTGCGAGGCGTTCGGCAGGCCGAGGTTGTCGGTGGTCTTCCCGTCGCCCCAGGCCCACTGGATCCGGTAGCTGCTGGGCGGGTCCGGTAGGTCCGAGGTGAAGCTCACTTCGGGCACCGGGCCGTCGAAATAGGCGGTGTCCGGACTCACCGCGAACGGGGCGTTCTCGATTTCGAGGGTGGTGGCGCCGATCTGCTTCAGGTGCCCGCCGGCGGCGAGCATCGAGACGAGCGCGAACGGGCGGCGCGCCCCCGGTCTCGTGGCCGTGCGGTTCAGCAACTCGGCCAGCGGGAGGAGCCCGTCGGGGCCGAGCTGGGCAAAGACGCCGGTTTCCGCCAGGTGGGCCAGCACGGAGACGTTGCCGCCGACCTGGTCGAGATCGAGGTTGAGCGCGTCGAGGAGGCCCCGGACCGACACGTGCATGCCGTGCACCGGCGTCGAGCCCGCGCCCGGATACGCCT
>JBFXAY010000062.1:0-29667 GCA_050183815.1 Gemmatimonadales bacterium
AAGAATCCGCGGAATAGACACACTGGTCGGCAATACCCCCCTGCTGGCGGTGGATTGCCGGGTCGACGGGCGGCCGCTGACGGTCTACGCCAAGTCGGAAAACCTCAACATGACGGGCAGCGTCAAAGACCGGATGGCGCTGCACATCATCCGGGAGGCCCGCCGGCGCGGGGTGCTGGCGCCCGGTGGCCGCATCATCGAAGCCACGAGCGGCAACACCGGCATCTCCTTCGCCGCCCTGGGCCGTGCCTATGGGCATCCGGTGTCGATCTTCATGCCGGACTGGATGAGCAAGGAGCGGATCGATCTGATCCGCTCCTTCGGCGCCGACATCAGGCTCGTTTCCAAGGCCGAGGGCGGCTTTCTGGGCTCGATCGCGATGGCGGACGCTCTGGCGGCCGAGACCCCGGGCGCGTTCCTGCCCCACCAGTTCTCCAACGCCGACAACTCGGCCGCGCACGAAGTCACCACCGGCCCCGAACTCGCCTCGCAGCTCCGCTTCCGGCACCTCCGGCCGGACGCGTTCATCGCGGGCGTCGGCACCGGGGGCACCGTGATGGGCGTGGGCCGGTTTCTTCGGCGGCTCAACCCGCGCGCCCGGCTTCACCCCGTGGAGCCGGCCAGTTCACCCACGCTGTCCACCGGCTGCAAGGTCGGCTCGCACCGGATCCAGGGCATCTCGGACGAGTTCATTCCGGCCATCGTGGATCTGGAGTTCCTCGACGCGCCGCTCGCCGTCGACGACGGCGACGCGATCCTGATGGCCCAGCTGCTCGCCCGGGAACTCGGCCTCGCGGTGGGGATCTCCTCCGGGGCCAACCTCATCGGCGCCCTGCGCGTGGCCCTGGACCTCGGCTCCGACGCCGTGGTGGCGACGATCTTCTGCGACAGCAACAAGAAGTATCTGAGCACGGCCCTGATGAGCGACGAGCCGGTCCGGGAGGGCTATCTCACCCCCCGGGTGACCCTCCACGGTTTCGAGGCGATCGGCCGGAGCTGTGCGGCCTGCATCACCCCGGTAGCCTGAGGGCCGAAGCCGGGCCGCATCCTGCCGGCTCGGCTTCGGCCCTCGGAACCCCGGTCGGCCCGGAGTCCGGCGAGGGTCCGCGGGGGGAACGCGGACCCCCCGGCTGCCTAACGCGGTACCGCCACGTAGGCCTGGATGCCCTGGAACACGCCGAGGGGCAGCACCCGCCGGCCCACCAGCTCGAACTCGCTCTTGAAGGGCCGGGCCGCCACGATCCGGGCGGCGTACTGCCGGCCGATGCCGGGCACCGCGAGGAGGTCCTCGAGCGGGGCGCCGTTGAGATCCAGCATGCCGGTGGGCACGGTGCCGGTGATGGCCGGCGCCGCTGCCTCGGCGACGGGACTCACGACGAGCCGGCTCCGGAGGGCCAGGTAGACATTGACGGGCAGGACGCGACGGTCGACGAGATCCCGGTGCGACTCGAAGGGCCGCGCTGCGACGAGCTTGTCCGCATACATCCGGCCGATCCCGCGAAAGGCGAGCAACTCGGCGTAGCTGGCCCGGTTGAGATCGATGGTCGGATCCGAGGCGGCGGGAGCCGCGGTGCCGAGGGCCAAGACGCCTAACGCCAGCGCTGCATAACGTTTCATACCCGTCCTCCGTGCGTTGCGGCCCTGCGGTCCGCGGTGGTGTGGTTGTGCTGCTCCCTCCCTCAACGCTCGGGTGGCGGAAAAGGTTTCAGGTTGGATCGTAAGGGGGTTACGGAATCAGGATCTGCGCGGCTGTCGGGCCGCCGGCGGTGCCGGTGCCGAGTTGGCCGAACCCATTGCTGCCCCAGCAGTAGCCGGTCCCGGAGGTCGTGAGGCCGGCGGTCATGCCGCACGTGTGCGACTTGCCGGCGGTCACCTGGTACAGCTGCGCCCCGACGCCGCTCGCCAGGGTCGGCACCAGCAGATCGCCCGTCGGGGCCACGCCCGCTTCTCCCGCCCCGTTGGCCCCCCAGCAATAGACGACCAGTGCCACGCTGCCGCAGGCGTGGCGGTAGCCGACCGCGACCCACTCGAACGTGTGCCCGCCGCTGGTCTCGGTCGGAACGTTCAGGTTGGCTGCGCCGCCGTTGCCGAGTTGGCCTTCGGTTCCGCGCCCCCAACAGTAGAGCCGGGTGTCCGACCCGACGCCGCACGCGGTTCGGCTCCCGTTGCCCAGCCCGAGGAAGCCGAACTTCTGACCACCGGCTACCGGAACCGGGCTGTCGCTCGGCGTGTTGTTTCCGCGGCCCAGCTGACCGACTTCATTCGCCCCCCAGCAGTGGGCGCCGGCCGCGACGCCGGAGAACTGATCGTCCAGGGCACAGGTGAACCCGTCGCCCACGTAGGCGTCGGCCCACGACGCGGTCCCTGGCACGCCGGCCGGTATCGGCTCGGCGCCGCCCGTCGTTCCGCGACCGAGCTGGCCCGCGCTGTTATCCCCCCAACACACGATGCCGGCGCCGATGGCGAGTCCGCAGCCATGAGTGAACGTTCGGACGGAGACCATCGGCGGCGCACCGGTGACCAGCGTCGGGACGTCGACGCCGTAGGCCGCACCCCAGCAGTACAGCGCCCGTGCCGACGTTCGGGCACAGGTATTGTCTCCGCCGGCGCCGACGGAGGCCCACGAACCGCTGCCGACCCTGGTAGGCCTCGAGCGATTGCCGGCATCCCCGAGGCCGAGTTGTCCGTTGTCGTTTCGGCCCCAGCAATACAAGGGGCCGTCGACCGCCACCCCGCAGGCATGGTCATGTCCCGCGGCAATCTCCTTGAACCGGATCGCGATGTCGAACGAATCCGAGGTAACCGCCGGCAGGCCCGGATACTCGAGCCGGATCCGAAAGCCCCGACCCGCCCCGGCGATGGTGGGTGCGAACGAGACGAAGCCGTTATTGGCCGGAATCGAGGTTGTGGACAAGGTGCCGGTGCCCGTCCCCGGCAGGAGCGTAATCGTGGCAGTTCCGGCAGCGGAGGTCACCACGTTGCCGCTCCCATCCCGAACCTCCGCCACGACGAAGGGCAGCACCGTACCGGATCGGCCGTCCTGCGGCTGGGTGGTGAATACCACGACCGTCGCCAGCGCCTGGACCGTGATGGCGGCGGTTCCGGAGATCGAGCCGGACCCCACCGTCACCGACGCCGTGATCGTCGCGGGACCGAGCCCGGTTGCGGTGACCAGGCCGGCATCCGACACCGTCGCGACCGCCGGGTCGGCGGAACTCCAGGTGACGGCGGTTCCGCCGACACCGGTGCCGATCGCGTCCCGGACGGTGGCGAACAATTGGCGCGTCGTTCCCAGCCCTTCGAGCGTGGCGACGGCCGGGGTGACGGCGACGCTGACGGCAGTCTGCGAAACGGTCACCGCAACCGACGCAGTGATCGTTCCGGAGGTGGCGGTCACGACGGCGGTGCCGTTGCTGACGCTCACCGCGGCGCCGGTGGCCTGAACGAGCACGACACCCGGGTTCGAGGACTGCCAGACGACCGGTGCACCGGGAATCGGAACGCCGGTTCCGTCCCGCACCGTGGCGGTGAACTGGCGATTCTCGCCAAGAGACAGGAAGGTCGCGGCGGCCGGGGCGATTTCGATCGACGGCTGACCGACCGTAACCGCCGCGGTGCCTGAGGCCGAGCCGGCGGAGGCCGTGACGGTTGCGGCGCCCGAACCCTGCGCGGTCACCAGCCCCGCCGCCGACACCGTGGCGACGGCCGGGTCCGACGTCGCCCAGGTGACGGCCGCGGCGGAGACCGGTGCGCCGAGCGCATCGCGCACGGCGGCGCTCAGTTGCTGCGTCTGGCCCGGCGCGGAAAACGCTTTGGCGGCCGGCGTGACGGTGACGGTCGCGGGGAGTTGCTGGACGGTGATCGTGGCCGTGTTCGCGAACGACGCCGGGCCGACGACCGCATGGACCGTCGTCTGGCCGTTGCCGACCGCGGTCACGAGGCCGCCTTGATCGACCGTCACGACCGTCGGGTTCGCGGTCTGCCACTCCGTCGGATACGGCACCGGATGACCCCGCGCATCGGCGGCCGCGGCGGCAAGAGTCACGGTTTCGCCAAGGGAGACCAGGGTCTTCTGGGCCGGCGTCACGACGACCGACGCTACGACCTGTGCTACGCTCATTGGCACGTCCAGGTGCAACGCCCCCCAACTGGCCGTGAGCACCGCCGTCCCGTTGGTCACCGCCGTGAGGAGTCCCCCGGAGCCGACCGATACGATGGCGGGATCGTCCACGGTGAGGACCGGCGGGACCGGCACGTTCTGATGGTTGGCGTCGCTGGCGAGGAAGGTGACTCGCGCGGTGTCGCCGAGCGCCGTGAACGTCACGCTCGACGGGAATGCCGCGACGTCCACGATCTCCTGTTCGACAAGAACCCGGGCGGTGCCGGATGCGGGGCCGCTGGTCGCCGTCACCGTGGCTGAGCCGTTGCCGAATCCGACCACCACGCCCGACGCCGAAACCGCGATGAGGCCCGGCGCCGAACTGGCCCAGGTCACGACGGCACCGGGCATCGGGTTGCCGGCCGCGTCGCGAACGGTCGCGGTGAGACGAGTCGAATCGCCCAGGGAAACGAACCGAACCGAATCGGGGGCGACGACCACCGAGGCGGGCACCGGAACCGGCGGCGGGGGCGGCGGTACCGGCGGCGGCGGCGGCGATACGGGGCCTGCACCACCGCAGGCGGCGAGCAGCACGAGGCCGGCGATGAGTCTCGAAGTCATTGCATCTGATGGCCGAGCGGTCTTCTACCCAAGGTAGCCCCGCGCGGACAGCCCGCCAACTCAGCGTTCCTGGCCGGTTATTGGCCAACCGGCCCGACCGGCGGGCCGATCCCGGGCCCGACGACAATCGGCTGGCGGCAGGATAACCAGGGGTTACGTTTGCCTAGGTCCAGGCCCGAGCGGCCGTGGAGCGGTCACGCCGACGCTCGGCGCCGTGCCGGCATGCCGCCCTGCACTCGATTCGAGGGAGTGTCTCATGCGTGTGGGTCTCACCCTGATCGTTCTGATCGCCTTGGCAGGCTGTGGTTCCGAAACCCACCTCACGCCGGGCGACGGCCGGCTCGCCGTGCCGGGCGGGGAGATCTTCTACCGCGTGGTGGGCTCCGGACCCGGAATCCCCGTGGTGGTGTTGCATGGCGGCCCCGGCTACTCGGCCTATTACCTCGAGCCGCTGGCCGCCCTGGGCAAGGATCGCCCGGTGATTCTCTACGACCAGCTGGGCTCGGGTCGCTCCGATCACGTGACCGACACCAGTCTCTTCACCGTCGACCACTACGTCCAGGAACTCGACTCGCTCCGGCGGGCCTTGAAGCTCGACCGGATCCATCTCTACGGACACTCGTGGGGAACGATGCTGGCGCTCTCCTACCTGGCGACCAAGCCCGCCGGCGTGGTGACGGTGACCCTGGCCAGTCCGGTCATCACCTCCGCCTCGTGGGCGGCGGACGGCGCCGCCCTGGTGGCCACCCTGCCCGATTCGATCCAGCAGACGATCGCCCGGCACGAGGCCGCGGGAACCACCTCGTCGGAGGAGTACCAGGCCGCGAGCCAGGTGTATATGCAGCGGTACGTCTTCGGGTTGGGGCCGCCCTTCCCGGCCTATCTCGACAGCGCCGTCGCGACCTACAACCCGGCGGTCTACGAAACCATGTGGGGTCCGAGCGAGTTCCGACCCACGGGAACCCTTCGGGATTTCGACCAGTCCGCCACGCTGGCGGCACTCACCATCCCCGTGCTGTTCACCGCCGGCCGGTCCGACGAGGCGCGCCCGGAAACGGTCGAGCGCTTTGCGAGGACCGCCAAGGACGCCCAGGTCGAGATCTTCGAGAACAGCGCCCATCTCACCATGGTGACCGAGCCGGACGCCTATGTCGCCAAGGTGGGGGCCTTCCTCCGGGCCCACGATCGGTAGCCGTCCTTCCGTCCGCTTGACCGGCCCCCGGCGCGGCTCGTAGCTTCCGGGGTGCCGTTCGAGCGGCCGTCGGTCCGCGAAAAGGGTTCAATCCCACTCGTCGCAGTTCCCTCACAACACACCTACTTCCTGCCCGTCTGACCGCGGACCTCGGGCGCATTCAGGAAGGAAGGTGCTCCATGTCCACGCCGCTTCCGGCGCGGGCCAGCCTCGACTGGCTCCGCAAGCAAGCCAAACGCCGCCTCGAACACCTCCGGGAAACCCGGCCGGGCGCGCGCCTGGCTGACGCGCAACTCGCACTCGCCCGCGATCATGGCTTCCCGAGTTGGCGGGCACTCAAGACCGAGGTTGAACGTCGTCTGGCCGCGCGACAACCCGCGGCGGCCGCCGATCCGGGTGACGAAGCGACCGGCGCGTTCCTGCGCCTCGTCGGCACCGGCCGGCTGGCCGAGGTGAAGGCCGCGCTCCGCACCCTCCCCGGCCTCGTCAACGCGGTCGGTCCGCATCCGTTCTGGGGCGGGCGGCCGCAGGCCTTGCACGTGGCCGTCGAGGCGGGCCGCCGGCCGATGATTGCCCTCCTGCTGGCGGCCGGCGCCGATGTCAGCGGGCGGAACGACGGGTACGATCACTGGTCTCCTCTGCTCCTGGCCATCGACCGGCGCCGGACGCCGGTCGTCCGGCTTCTGCGGTCCCGCGGCGCCGCGGTCGGCCTCGCCGAGGCCCTCGCCCTGGGGGACGATCGCGCCACCGCCGAGGCGCTGACGACGGTCCGGGGACCGTTGCCGCCGTCGCCTAACGGTGGTTCGCTCCTTGGCTTTGCCCGGACGCCCTGGGCCATCGACCGCCTCCTCGCACTCGGCGCCGCGACCGATGTGCGCGACAAGTGGGGTGCCACGCCGGCCGAAGCCCTGAGCCGGCTGGGACGGCGGGGCCGTCCCCTGGCCCGCCATCTCGCGTCCCGAGGCGTGCCGGTCGGCGCGGCCGAGTATGCCCGAATGGGCGACTGGCCGGCGCTCGAGAAGCTCGCCGCCGGGGATCCCGCGCTCTGGCGCAACCCGGCCGTCATCATGGCGGCGGTGGACTTTCGCCATCACCGGCTGGCGAACCGGCTCCTCGACCGCGGCGCCGATCCGAACGCCCGCGCCGATTTCGGATCCAGGCACACGCCGCTCCACTCGGCCGCCTGGAATGGCGACGTCGAGATGGTTCGCCTGCTGCTGGCGCGCGGAGCGGACCGGGCGCTCCGCGACCGCGAGCACCACGCGACGCCGCTCGAGTGGGCGGAGACGGCCATCGACGTGACGGCCAACGAGCGTTGCCGCGAGGCTGCCGCCGTCCTGCGCGCAGTCGCCACTTCGACCGGGCCTGACGACGGCGGCGGCGCCCCGAAGGCCGGCAAACCCGAACCGGCAACGGTCCGGCTCCCAGTTGACGACGCGGTTGCCGAGGCAGTCGTCGCCGCGATCCGGGCCGGCGACGAGCCCGGCCTCGCCGCCCTGCTCAGGGCCGAACCCGCTCTGGTCACGGGCCGGATCGTTGACGAGAAGGGGGCGGCCCGAACGCTGCTGCATGTCGCGACCGACTGGCCCGGGCATTTCCCCAACGCCGCGGCCACCATCGCCCTGCTGGTCCGGCTCGGTGCCGATCCCGACGCCCCGCTGGAGCATCGGGCCGCCAATTTCTCGGCTGAGACGCCGCTCCACTGGGCGGCCAGCAGCGACGACGTCGTCGCCCTCGACGCCCTGCTCGACGCCGGCGCAAACCTCGAAGCCCCGGGCGCGGTGTTTACCGGCGGAACGCCGATGTCGGATGCCGTGGTGTTCGCCCAGTGGCAGGCCGCCCGCCGGCTCCTCGAGCGGGGCGCCCGGACCACGATCTGGCAGGCTGCGGCCCTCGGCCTGTCCGCGGAGGTCGAGCGGTACTGCGCGCCGGAGCCGGGGCCGTCGCCGCGGGAACTGTCCAACGCGCTGTGGCATGCCTGCCGGGCCGGCCAGGCATCGATCGCCCGCCGGCTCGTGCGGCGCGGCGCCGACCCCAACTGGCTCGGGCATGACGGGAAGACGCCGCGGGCCGTTGCCCGCGAGAGCGGCCGGGGCGACCTCGACGCCTGGCTCGCCGCACCCGAGGACTAACCACTGGTCGGACCCCAGTTGGTCCGCGTTGGTGTGCGGCGTCACAGCCTGCGCCGGAGCCGGTCGCTAGCTTTTCAGTCCTTGGACGAGAGTCGAATGCGCCCGGTTCCCGCCGCCGTGCTCACCACCGTGCTTCTGGCCGGAACGACCGGCGGCTGCGCCACGTCCGAGCCGGAGCTGGCGTTGCCGCCACCACCCGGAGGGCTCTCACCGGTGTACGTCCAATTTGCCCCGCGGGATACCTCGGTCTCGGCAGGCGATTCCCTCGTGATGCGGCTGACCCTGTTCGCTCCCGGGACCGCGACTACGGCATGGAGCAGTTCCGACACCTCGGTCGCCGGCGTCGACAGCACCGGCAGAACGGCAGCGCGACGACCCGGCACCACGACGATCCGGGTCACCGCGACCTACACCTCGTTCACCGCGGGGGACGCCACCTCCCTCACCGTCCGATGAAGCGGCATTGGGTGCGGGTGCTCCTGGTGACCGGGGCGGCCGGCTGCACGGAGCTGGCCCCGACCCCGACCCCGGACCCGCCGCCGCCCTCGCCGCCCAACACCGGGATCCGCAGCATCGCCGTCATCCCCGACAACATCGTCGTCGAGGTCGGCGACACGGTTCGCTTCAGCGCCTCAGGCAGCGGCGGGCTGACGATCGGCTCGTGTCGGTGGCAGTCCAGCGATTCGGCGGTGGCCACCGTGGATTCCACGGCCCTCGGCCGGGCGGCGGGGCACGGCGCCGCGCTGATCCGGGCCACCTGCGTCGTGGCCGGGAACGGCTCGGCTTCGGGCGGCGCCACGCTCAACGTGCGCTAGCCCATCGGGCTCGCGAGCGGGCGCACTGCCGGCACGGTTCGGGCTCGCCGGAGGACCTGCCGTTCCGGGACCGCGGGCAGCCGGGCTTGTCACGCTTCTGGCCTAGGCCCACCTTCTCCGGGGTCCGAGCCCTCAGCCCCTTGCCGAGCGTGCGTCGATGAAACTGCGTTTTCCCCGTGGCGCCGAGGTGTTCCAGCCTCACGCCGACGACCAGATCGTGGCCTTGACCGGCAAGCGCCTGGCGCCGTTCGGGCGCCGGGCGCTGGCCTTCGTCCTCGACTTCGGAATCGCCACGACCGTGTTCGTGCTGCTGGCGATTCCGGTCGCGGCACGGCTCAGGCAGATGGGCATGGCGGACCGGATTCACTTGGGTTTCTTCGACAACTGGTACAGTATCGCCTGGCTGGTGGCGTACTTCAGCGTGGGCCACTACTGGGGCAACGGCCGGACCATCGGCAAGCGGCTCTTCCGGATGCGGGTCGTGTCGCTCCATCACGAACGGCTGTCGCTCTGGCATGCCATCGAGCGGGCCCTCGGCTACGCCGCGTCCGGCCTCGAAGCCGGATTCGGATTCCTGCAATACTTCATCCATCCATACCGCCAGACGGTTCACGACCGCATCGCGGAAACCATTGTGGTTGACGAGCGCTTCGGATGACGCCAATGCTCGCCGCCGCCCTCGCCCTGCTGACGTTGTGGTCTCCCCCGCCGGCCCGGAGCGGCGGCCTGGTCAGGATCGCGCCCCACGCCTACGCCTGGATCGCGACCAATGACGCGTCGTCCAACAGCGCTGCGTTCGTCGGCGACTCGATCGTGCTGGTGGTCGACCCCGGCCTGACGCCGGCCGTCTCGGCCGAGTTCCTCGCGGCGGTCCGGACGGTGACCAAGCGGCCGATCCGCTACGCGGTGCTCACCCATTGGCACCCCGATCATGCCTTCGGGGTGAGCTGCGACCCGGGCCGCTCCTTCACGGTGGTGGCGCACGGAAAGACCCGGCGGGCGCTGGCTGAGCGAGCGGCCCGGATGGGCGGCTGCACCGCGGCCATTCCCGACAGCATCGTGTCCGAACGGCAGCGGTTCGACCTGGGCGGGCGGACCGTCATGGTGTTCCATCCCGGACACGCGCATACCACCGGCGATCTGGTCGCCTGGGAACCCAGCGAGAAGGTCCTCGTCACCGGCGACGTGTTCATGCACCAGGCGAGCCCCGACATGGGAGAGGCCCGCCCGACCGAGTGGGCGGCGGTGCTGGACTCGCTCGTGGCCCTTGGGCCGCGGGCCGTCGTCGCCGGGCATTTCGGCCCCAGCACGCCGGCCGACCTCGGCCGGTTCCGGGACTATCTCCGGGCGCTGACCACGCAGGTCACGGCGCTGGTCGATGGTGGCGCAGCACCCGACCAGGTGGCGGCCCGCCTCGACCTGGGGGCGTTCGCCGATTTCGGCCAGTATCCGCAGTATGACGCCACGTTCGCCGGGAATGCCAGAGCCGTCATCCGGGAGCTCTCGCAACGAGCCGCTCCACCCGGCACGGCGAACGGATTCCGGACGATTGCCACGCTGGACCTGGGACTCAACCCGCACCAGATCGCCTTCTCGGCGGATGGGGGCACCGCGTACGTCGCGGTGGCGGGTTCGGACCGGGTGGCCCTGGTCGATACCTGGCGCTACCGCGTCCGCGGCACCATTTCCACGCCGGGCACGCCACTCGGCGTGCTGCCGACTCCGGCCGGCGGGCTGATCGTAACGCGGTTCCAGGCCGATTCGATCGTTCGGTACCGTCTCGACAACGGGACCCAGGACGGGAGCTGGCCGGCCGGCGCGATCGGCGCGTCACTGTTTGCGCCGCTGCCGGGGCATCGCGCCCTGGTCTCCGTCGAGCGGGCCAACCGGCTCCTCGTCGTGGATGCGGCCTCCGGGTCGATCGCGACCGGGTATCCGACCGGTACGCGCCCCTTCCCGCCGGCGGCCACGTCGGACGGCCGGTTGGCGTTCGTGCCGAACTACGACGCCGGGACGGTGACGGTGGTCGATCTCTTCAACGGCCGCGTGGTCGACACGGTATCGGTTGGCAGCCGCCCGAGCGGCGGCATCGTACTGAGCGGCGACATCGAGTACGCGGTCGCTGTGCGGGGCGAGAACCGGGTGGCGTTCGTGAACACGGCGTCGCACCGGGTGGTGGGGAGCCTCTCGGACGGAATCGGCGAGTCCCCCTTTTCGGTCGTGGAGTCGGTGGACCACCGGCTCCTGTTCGTCAACAACACGGCGTCCAACGACATCTCGGTCATCGCCATGCCGGAGCGGCGGGTCGTGGCCCGGATTCCGGTGCCGGCCACACCGATTGTGATCGCGCCCCATCCGGACGGCCGCACCCTCTGGGTCTCCTCGGAGGGCGACGACCGCCTCACGATCCTCGAGATCCCGGCTCGGTGGCGAGCGACGCCGCCCGCCGCGGACACGGGTCGCACCGAAGTGGCCGTCATGGGCATGATTCACAGCGGGCATCTCACCAGCCAGCGGTGGGGACTGGCCGAAGTCGCGGCCACGGTCCGCCGCTTCAAGCCCGATGTCGTCTGCGCCGAGATCGCGCCCGATCGCTGGGAACGGATCTGGTCCGATTTCACCGAACGAGGCGTCATCGAGGACCCGAGGGTCCGCCGGTTTCCCGAGTACTACGGCGCCCTGCTGGCCGCGAGCGCAACGGACGGCTTCCGGATCGAGCCCTGCGCCGCGTGGACGAAGGAGATGAGCGATCTCCGCGACGCGCGGATCCGCGAGTTCGACACCTCACCCCGATGGTCAGCCGCGCGGGGCGAGTATGCGGTGCGCCTGGCGGCCGTACGAGCGCGCTATCGGGACTCGCTCGACGCGATCGACGACCCGCGGGTGATCCACTCCGCCGCCTACGACGAGCGGGAGCGGGAGGAGTTGTCCCTCTACGACGAGTACCAGAACGACCTGATCGGACCGGGCGGCTGGAGCAACATCAATCGGGGACACCTCCGGCTGATCGACCAGGTCATCCGGAACAATCGCGGGAAGCGGGTGTTGATCACCTTCGGGGCGGGCCACAAGTACCCGTTCCTGGACCACCTTCGCACGCGCCCAGACGTCACCTTGCTCGATCTCGACGCCTCGCTCCCGTGAGGGGGCCTCCGGCGGCCCTCATGGGACGCAGTACCGGATTTCCGCCACGAGGCGTCGGCCGGGGTTCCCCCGGCATCCCCGCCGGTGCACTATTGGGAAGATCCCGCGGGAACGACCGAGCCAACCGAGGAGCACGCGCATGACCCGGAAAACCGCGCACGACTTCGACCAGGAACTCCTGATCCTGTTCGACGCCTACGTCCACGGCGGAATCGACCGCCGGACCTTTCTCGACCGGGCCGCGAAGTTCGCGGTCGGCGGCGTCACGGCGGCGATGCTGCTGGAACAACTCAGCCCCAAGTTCCTCGAAGCCCAGGTCGTCAAGCCGACCGACAGCCGGCTCGAGCAGGAGTACCTCGAGTTCGACTCGCCGAACGGCTACGGCAAGGGCCGCGGCTACTTCGCCAAGCCGGCCGGCGCCACCGGCCGGCTGCCCGCCGTCCTCGTCATCCACGAGAACCGCGGCCTCAATCCGCACATTGAAGACATCGCCCGGCGGCTGGCGCTCGACAACTTCGTGGCCTTCGCCCCGGACGCCCTCTTTCCGCTCGGCGGCTACCCGGGCGACGAAGACAAGGCCCGGCAGCTCTTCCCCCAGCTCGACCAGACCAAGACGCGCGCCGATTTCATCGCCGCCGCCGGCTTCCTCAAGAGCCGGCCGGAATGCACCGGGAAGATCGGCGCCGTCGGGTTCTGCTACGGCGGCGGGATGGTCAACTATCTCGCGACGCAGCTCGGCAGTGACCTCTCGGGCGGGGTCCCGTTCTACGGCTCGTCCCCGAACGCCGAGGACGTGGCCAGGATCCGGTGCCCGATGCTGATCCAGTCGGCGGAGAACGACCAGCGGATCAATGCCAGCTGGCCGGCCTACGAGGAAGCCCTCAAGGCGGCCAAGGTCAGCTACGAGCGCTTCCTGTACCCGGGGACCCAGCACGGGTTCAACAACGACACGACACCGCGGTACGATGCCGCCGCGGCCAAGCTGGCCTGGGAGCGAACAGTCGCCTTCTTCAACAAGAACGTCCGGTCCTGACGCACGCCACGGGGCGGTCGCGGGGCTCCGCGACGGCCCCGTGGTGACCGGCGTCCGGCCGTCTTGCCACCGCCGAGGCAGGCCCCTTATCTCTCTGCCATGACCGAAGGGCCCGAACGCAGGTCGCCTTCATCCGACGGTCACGTACCGGAGGTGAGCCGCCGGCTCCGCCGCCTGCTGGCGGACGTGCCGACCCGGTTCCCCTGCCACTACGCCTGCTTCATCCATCCGCGGCGGCGCCAGGGTGAGCAGGGCTTCGGGGTCATCACGCTCGCGGGCGAGAGCCTGCCGCTCACCGTCACCATGCTCGAGGATCTGCGGCGGGTACCGACGCTGTTCGAGGGCCGGGCCCCCGCCGTCATCGGCCCCGCCCAGCATCGCGACGCCGTGATTCCCTCCGACGACGGCGAATGGGCGGTCCCGCTCCCGGTCAACCGCTTCACGATGCGCCTCCTCGCGGACGACGACGAGGAAGGCCTGCTGCCCAAGTCGAACGACGAGCAGCACCTCGTGATTCCGACCTCGGACGGGCCGCAGCTCACCCTGCTCTGCTCCCACCGGCCGGACGGCTGGCCGGCCTAGGCCGGAAACCCGCGCGGGGCGCCGACCGTTGTTACTGGTATCGCCCTCATGATCCGCCCTCTCTCCTGGTGTGTTGCCGCGGCGCTGGCCGCGGGGTGTTTCGGGCCCGGTGCCGGGGACGGCCGGATCTCGGCCCGTCCCGGCACGCCCTCCGGCACGCTGGCCGCGGGGCAGACCACGCTCGACCTGAAAGGCGGACGCAAGGCGTACGTCTATCTGCCCGCCGGCCACACCGCCGGGCAGCCGATTCCGCTCGTCCTCCTGCTCCATGGCGCCGGCGGTAACGGCCTCGGCGCGATCCAGTCCTTCACCGCCATCGCCGACTCGGCCGAGGTGGCCCTGCTCACGGTCACGTCCGAAGACCAGACCTGGGACATCGTCCTGGGCCAGATCGGCCCCGATGCCGAGGCGATGGACGAGGCGCTGGGCCAGGTGTTCGCCAGGCTCGCGGTGGACCCGGCGCACCTCGTCATTGCCGGTTTCTCCGACGGCGCCAGTTCGGCGCTGTCCTACGGCGTGACCAACGGCGACCTCTTCACCCGGGTCGTGGCCTTCTCCCCCGGCTTCGTCAACGCGCCCGACCATCGCGGCATCCCGAAGATCTTCATCAGCCACGGAACGTCCGATCAGATCCTGCCGTTCGCCAACGCGTCCCAGTTGGCCACCCTGCTGTCGGACGCGGGCTATGGCGTCCGGTTCCGGAGCTTCGACGGTGGCCACACCGTCCCGGCCGCCATCGCCCGGGAAGCGTTCGCCTGGATCGCAGACGCGCCAACGCCGTAGCTCGCACGACGGTCGGATCTCAGCGCGTTGAGCGGGCCGGGACGCAACGGTCTCCGGCGCCGGCCTGTCCAATCGCCGGAGATCACCCGGAGCAGTCATGAGGTTCCTCGTCGCCTGCGGCTTGCTGGCCGCGGGGCCCGCCGTCTCGGCCGCCCAGATGACCGCGGCCGCCGCGTACGACTCTGTCCAGCGGATCCGCGCCGAAGCCGATACCCTGCTGGCGGCCGACCCGGCGGCAGCGGTGACCCGGTTGCACCGGGCACTCGACTTCCTCGCCCGACCGGCGATTCGCGACCTGGCCCAGGGCTGGCCGTATCTCCTCTCCCGGGCCCCCAACGTCTGGTGGGACGTGGCCATCGCCGCCACCCTGGCCGGCGACTCGGCCGCCGCCCTCACCGCGATCGAGCGAACGGCCGAAACCGGCGGCTCCTCGATCTACCTCCAGTGGCTCGAGACCGACTCGGTGGTGCGCCGCTGGAAGAATCACCCGCGGGTCCAGGCGGCCGCTGCGGGCTGGCGGCGGCAGCGAGCCATGACGGGCGACTCGGCCTTCGCGACCGGGTATCGCGCCTCGCTGCCGGAGGCCGAGCGCCTGGCCGGCCTCTCGCTCCTCTGGGCCGAGGTCCGGTTCGGGTTTCCCGACTTCGCCATTCGGGCGGCCGTCGACTGGGACTCCTTGTACCTGGCGTACCTCCCGCAGGTCAGTGCGGCAGCCACCACGTACGACTACTACCGGACGCTGATGCGGTTCGTCGCGGCCCTCGGCGATTCGCATACGAACGTCTACTTCCCCGCCGCCATCAGCCGGACGATGGGGCGTCCGCCGGTGCAGACGACCCTCGTCCAAGGGCGGGTGATCGTGACGGGAACTCCGAGCCCGACAGTGGAAGGGCTGGGCCTGCGGGTGGGCGACGAGATCGTCACGATCGACGGGACGGCGGTGCGGACGTACGCCGAGCGCGAGATCGCCCCGTACCAGTCGGCGGCCACGCCGCAGGATCGCGAGGTTCGGCTCTACAGCTACTTCCTGCTGCAGGGCCCCCGGGACCAGCCGGTTCGGCTCGGCATCCGGCACGCCGACGGGAGCGCGGCCGAGGTATCCCTGCCTCGGACCGGGTACCGGGACGTCCGGCCGGGCCGGCGGCCGGTGACGGACTCGATCCTCCCGGGCAACGTCGGCTACCTCCGGATTGCGACCTTCGGCCTCGACAGCGTCGGCGTCTGGGCCAGGGCCTCGATGCAGCGGCTGATCGGCACCCGGGCGCTGATTCTCGATCTCCGCGAAAACGACGGGGGCAACACGACGAATGGCCCGCTGGCGATTCTGGCGCGGGACTCGACGCCAACCACGGCCCAGCGCATTCGCAACTACTCGGCGCTCTATCGGGCCCGGGGCCTCGAACCGCAGCCGCTCGAGTTGGGCCACGGGTGGATTCGCCCGGATCCCAAGCTCCACTACGACGGGCCCGTGGTGCTGTTGATCGGCCCTCGAACGTTCTCAGCCGGCGAGGATTTCGCGGCGGCGTTCGATCTGATGAACCGGGGCACCATTGTCGGCGAAGCGTCGGGCGGGAATACCGGCCAGCCGCTGGCCTTTCCGCTGCCGGGCGGCGGCTTGGCGAGGGTCCGAACCAAACACGACTACTACGCCGACGGGCGGGAGTTCCTTTTTCGGGGCATCCAGCCGGGCATCGTCGTCCGGCCGACCGTGGGCGGGGTGCGGGCCGGCCGTGACGAGGTGCTGGAGGCCGCCCTCAGCGTCGTGACCACCCCGCGGTGAGCCAGGGCGTCACGAGAGCCGGGCGCGACCCTCGACCTGCAAGGCCCCGAGGCTGGCGGAGTCGGCCAGCATGTTGATCGCCACGACGCGGCCGTCCCGAATCGTGAAATCCCACGCGACCTTGAGGGCGTCGCGAACGAACCAGACCACGCCGACCGCTCCGTCGAGCACCGCCGCCTCGGCCCCCTGAGCCCGGCCCGAGAACATCCCGGCCACGCCTTCCGCGCCGAGGACCCGTGCGGGCGAGCCCATCCGGATGGCCGCGGGATCGGCCTGGAGTTCGACCTCAGGGGCGAGCAACGTGAGCAAGGTCGCGAAGTCTCCCGCCCGGGAGGCCTGGAGGAAGGCATCGACGACGGCGCGCTGGCGCTCGGGATCGTCGTCCGGCTCCGGAGTGCGGCCCTTGACCTTGTTGCGGGCCCGGCTGGCGAGCTGCTTCGTGGCCGCCGTGGAGCGTCCCAGCACCTCCCCGATCTGGTCGAACGGCACGTCGAAGACGTCGTGGAGCACGAAGGCGAGCCGCTCGGCGGGACTGAGCGTGTCGAGCACGGCCTGCAGTGCCATCCCGAGGCCGTCGGCCAACTCTATTTCCTCATCCGGGCTCCGCGGGGTGCGGTCGTCAGTGTACTCCGCCTCGGCCACGTCGGTCCGGGCTTCGCGCCGTTTCCTGGAGCGGACCAGGCCCATTGCCACCCGGGCTACAACCGTCGTGAGCCAGCCGCCGAGGTTGTCGATCCCGTCGCGTTCGGCCCGGCTGAGCCGGAGCCAGGCCTCCTGGACGGCATCATCGGCTTCGGCGCCGCTCCCGAGGATCCGGTAGGCCACGGTTCGCAGTCTGGGGCGGTCGGCCTCGAACTGTCGGGCCAGCCAATCGGGATCCGTCACGGGACCATTCCGGAGGGGAGTTACCAACCTGACGCCACGGACGCCGCGAAGGTAACACGGTCGCGGCGACCCTCGGGCCGGCCCCGGGGCTCAGGAGCCGCGGTGGAGCCGGTGCAGGCGGACGTGCTCCACGCCCAGGTCGTCCCGGACCCAGAGGACGACGAAGTCGGTCCCCGCCTGGAGCAGCCAGGATCCCTCCGGCAGTGCGATGGTGCCGAGCCAACGACCGTCGGGCGCGAGGATGTCGTTGAGGCGGGCCGTTTCCGAGGTGAGGTAGTAGCGCTGGAGCCAGGTATTGCCGGCGCCGTCAACGATCGCCCGGATCGGTCCCGGAATCCGCTCCGGCAGGCTCGGCCGCGCCTGCTCGTGGACCTGCCGGATCCGGGGGCGGGCGGCTGAGTCGGCTTCGGCCAGGTCGTCTCGCCGATAGGTGTCCCACACGTCGGCCGCGAGCCGCCGCGGGGCCTCCCAACGGTAGCTCGCGATCAGGCGGCCGTCGGGACGGTACCGATCGACTCGGTTGGCCCCGTCCGGCGCGACGAGGACATCCTCGCCGAGCACCAGGGCAAACGGGTCCGCCGCGAACGGAACGACCCACATCCCGATGCGACCGGGCCCGAGGGTCATCGTCAACAGCGTCCGGCCCGACGTCGCGACCAGAGGCAACGCGGGCGCGCCGTCAGGCGAGTAACGATGGAGTTGTTGCGGCGCCTGCTGGATCCCGTCCCGGGGTGCCGCCCTGGGCAGCCAGGTCTCGACGAGCCAGTCGCCGTTCGGGAAGACGTCCTGGATCGACGGTCTGGATTGCTCTGGCGGGGGCGTCAGCAGAATGGAGCCCCGAAGCGCTCCGGCCGAATCGAAGACGTGGACCCGCCGATTGCCGGCGTCGTTGGCAACGATGCTACCACCGGCCGTGAGCCAGATGTGAACCGACGATCCGCCGTCGAACTCGCCCGGACCGCCACCCCGCCGCCCCGCCGACCGGACGAACCGGCCCGTCGAATCGAAGAAGCGGAGTTCGCCGCTGCCCGCGTTCGCCACGACGATGGTACCGTCCGCCTGGCGGAGCGCGGTTTCGACATAGTCGAAGAGGTAGGGTTCCTCGCCGTCGGCCGAACCGAGGTCGAGAAGCGGCTCGGGGCCGATCCGCCAAGGCACCACCTCTCCCCACACGGGCGAGGCCGACTCGACGATCCGGACACCGGCGCTGTCCCGCTCCGACGGTCCCGCCGCAACGCCCTTCCCGCCGGAACAGCCCGACGAACCTGCCAACACCAGCGCCAGCAGAAGCGCAGGCTCGCGACGCAGGGTCGTCATCGCAGCAGGCCTGGCGTCAGGCCGGCGGATTGGGACGGTAGACTTTCGCCGCGCCGGGAGGGCACGCCACCGCGGGATGGAAATCAGCGAACGTCCCTTCCGGGTTCTCGTTCCAGGCCCAGACGTGCAGATACCAGTACTGGAACGAGTCCTCGTGCTTGAGCGTCCGGCCCATGAGCACCGGCGCCACCGTGTCCCGCGGCCAGAGGCGGTACGGCAGAATGAACTCGACGCCGTTGAGCCGATAGCTGCCGTCGTCGCGCCGCTCGTAGAGGAGGAACTGGGGGCGGTCCACGGCCAGGTCGCGGGCGATATTGGCCCGGTTGATGTGATGATACCCCATCGCCCCGTGGTGTTCGTGGACGATGCAGTCCTTGACCTCCGCCACGTATCCGGCGGCAACCGCACGAGACAGATCCTTGAACGGCGCGGTGGCGTTCCGAAGCGTCGCCAGATCGCGATCGCCCCCGGTGGCGGCGGGCGCCGCCGTCGGCGCGCCGCCATGACCACACGCTGTTCCCATCGCCACCACCGCGGCGATCGCAACCCACAGGACGGATTGCCGGCGGACGGCGCCGCCGAACCCGGTCGTCATCGCTCGAGCCGGAACCCGGCGTCGAGCGCCGGCCGTTTCGGAGCGTTGGCCGCGAACCAGCCGGTCAGATACATCCATTGGGCCATCCTGGTGAGTTTGGCGTAGTCGATCCGCTCGGGCACGTCGGCGGCGGTGTGATAGTCGTCGTGCAGGTTGGTCGAATACATGAGGGCCGGTACGCCGAGGCGGGCGTACGGCACATGGTCGCTGCGGAAATACCAGCCCTCCGAGTGCGTCGGGCGGTCCCAACTGCTGTCCACCACGAACCGGCCGGTCAGGGCGTTGGCCCGCAGGGCCATGTCGACGAGTTCGGCCGAGTTCCGGTGCGGCGGCTGGGAACCGAGCAACGCGGCGGTGTCCGGGTGATTGCGGCCGATCATGTCACCGTTGAGCACCGCGACGATCCGGTCGAGCGGCACGACCGGATGGGCGGAGTGATACCGCGAGCCAAGCAGCCCTCGTTCCTCGGCACCGTGATGCACGAACAGGAGCGATCGGCGGGGCGGCTCCTTCACGAATGCCCGCGCGGCGGCGAATTCCGCCACGCTCACGGAGGCGTTGTCGTCCGCGCCGGCCAGGACCGAATCGCCGGGTATCAGGAGGCGGACCCCGTTCGCATCCTGGTGGGAACTGTAGAGGACGTACTCGTCGCGAAGCGCCGGATCGGTTCCTCGCAGCCGCCCGATCACATTGACCGACGGCACCTCGAACCGCTCGAGGCGGATGTCGAGCACCACCCTCGCCCCCTGGGCCAGGTCGGCGGCAAACGCCGCGGGCAGGAGATACGCCGGCGTCTGACCCTCGCCCAGGGCGGGCGGCGGCGCCACTCGGTCCGACCCGTTGGCCGAGCGCGGAGTGGCGTGATCGACGTCGTAACTCCCCCGGGCCCGTTGCACGGCAACGTACGGGACCAGACTGTCGAACGCGGGCGTCGCCACCAGCAGGATCGCTTGCGGCCCCCGCCGGGCCAAGCCGGCCATTGTCGTGCGGATCGCCGCCTCGGCGTAGCGGACGCCGAACGGATAGGACGACGGGCGTACCGCGGCGGCGGGCGGCACCCGGAGCGCGGTCGCCACGATCCGGCCGCGGACCTCCACCGTGGAATCCGCGGCATCGGCCAGCCAGAGCACCGGGCCCGACACCTCGGCCGGCACGACGCCGAGCGGCACCAGGTCGCGGTTGACGACCAGCGGCCGCCCCGCGACCACGACCCGGCTCGCCGTCTCCGAGACCCGGGTTCGGGTGAGGTAGAACCACTGGAACCAGCTGCCGTCTTCCGCACCGGGTTCGAGCCCGATCCGGCGATACTGCTCCGCCACCCAGGCGGAGGCGCGCATTTCGTCGGTCGTGCCGCCTTCCCGGCCCCGCATCTCCGGGGAGGCCATTGCAAACAGATCGCGGCGAAGATCCGCCTCCCGGATTTCCCGAAGGGCGGCCGGCACCTGAACCCCGCCGGATGGAGGGCTCTGGGCGGCGGCAACCGCCGGCACGGCGATGGCGAGCAGAAAACGGCGCATGTCGGGACCGGGTCGGGGACCCGGAAAGGTACATCGAACCCCGGCAGTCCATTCCCGCGGGGCGCAGGGGCGGACCGCACCGCGGCTGGCTCGAATCGGCACACCTGACCCCGGACGAGACAGGGAAGGTCCGGCAGGTCGATCGCAAGTTCTTGGCAGACAACGCGGTTCGACCGCAAGCCGGGAGTTTGGACCTTGCGGAACGAGATCGCATCGAAGGCCGTCTTGCGCCCACCCAACGCTGCGTCCCGTCACGGGGGAGGATCGTTTCACATGCACATTCGATTCGCGATTGGCCTGACCGTCTCCGCCGGCCTGCTGGCACCCGCCTGCAGCGAACCGGCCCAGCCGTTCACCGCAACGAACGCCGCGCACGCTTTCCGGGAAATCGGGAGTGGCGGTGGTGGCGGCGGTGGTGGCGGTGGTGGCGGAGGCGGGACGGTCGATCCGTGCGACAACTCGCTGACCGGCGTGAAAGTGACGACCGGCGGGAACCGGGGCGGGCATACCGCGGTGCCGAACTCGATGAACATCTTCGTCGATCACATCTGGCGTCCGTGCACGGCCCCCCGCGAGAAGCTCCGGTGCCGGATCGTCGACGCAGTGACCTCCGAGGAACTCACCTGCTCGCCGAGCCCGATCCTGGCCCAGGTCGGCCAGGAATTGAAGGGGACGCTGACGGCGCGCGAGGCGAAGTTCGGCTGGCCCTACATCGTGACGTTGTGGACGACGCCGGAGCTCACCTCCGATACCGTGCGGATCGTGACGGTGACCGCCACCACCGCCAACAAGCTGTAACCGCGGCCCACCGGTCCGGGCGCCCTCGGCGCCCGGACCGGTGCGGCTCCGCGCCTTGCCCCGTCGCCCCCCGCCGCGCAACTTCTCCCACTCCCCTTTCTTTCCTCCGGCGCGGGGTCAACTGGCCATGTGGAACCGTTTCCTTCCGTTCGTCCTCGTCCTTCTGCTCGGAACCGCCGCCGCGGCCCGGGGCCAGGCGCCGGGGAAGCAACTCACCCCCGAGGACCTGCGAGCCTGGAAGACCATCCGGGCGACGTCGTTCACGCACGACGGACAGTGGTTCGCGTACCTCGTCGCCCCGAACGAGGGGGATGCCGAGATCGTGGTGCGACCCACCGGCCCGGGCGCCGAGCGGCGGTTCGCGATCGGTGAGCCGCCGACCGGCGGCGGCTTCGGCGGTCTGTCGGGCGCGCTCGACGTTTCCGAGGACGGCAAGTGGCTGGCGTTCGTGGCCTACCCGACGGCGACCGAGGCGAAGAAGCTCCGGCAGGACCGGAAGCCGGCGCGCAACCGGGTGGTGGTGGTGAACCTCGCCACGGGAACCAGCCGCGAGTTTCCCCAGACCCGCGGATTCCGGTTCGCCGGCGAGGCGCCGCGCTGGATCGCGATCCAGGGATATCCGGCGGAAAACGGCGGCGGCGCCACCGCCCGGCCCACCGGCGGTGCCGCCTCGGGGACCGACCTCCTCCTCCATCAGCTCGGCACCGAACAGGTTGCCAACATCGGCAACGTCGGCGAATACGCCTTTGACGATTCCGGCGAGTGGCTGGCTCTGACCATCGACGCCCGGGACCGGCTTGGCAACGCGGTTCAGCTCCGGCACCTCACCAACGACGCCACCGAGATCGTCGAGAGCCGGAGCGCCCTCTACCGGCGGCTCGCCTGGGCGGACAGCGGGCTGGCCTTGAGCCTCCTCCGCGGCACGATCGACAGCGCGGGCAAGGACACGGCGTACGCGGTACTCGGCATCCAGGGCATCGGCCGCCGGGCAACGGTTACCGAATACACGGCCCCGAGCGGCGACCTCGTGGTGAGCGCCGACCGGGCGCCGCAGTGGGCCCGCGACCTCTCCGTGCTGTATTTCGGCATGGCACCGGCGCGGGCGGCGAGCGGCCGCCGGCCGGACGTCCGGCCGATGGCCGGCGTTCCCGGTGCGATGCAGCAGACCGGCAACCGGGGCGGCGCCACCGACGATTCCCTGCCCTCGTTGGTGATCTGGCATGGCAAGGATCCCCGGATTCAGGCGATGCAGCAGGTCCAGGAAACCCGTGACAAGAGTTTCTCCTTCCTCTGGGCCTATCGTCCCGCCGAGGGCCGCGCGATCGCCCTCGCGACCGACTCGCTCCGGGACGTGATCGCGGCCCCCGGCGACCGCTGGGCCATCGGCAGCGATACCCGGCCCTATGAGCGCCAGGCCAGTGTGGACGGGGTCTCGCGCCGCGATGTCTGGGTCGTGGACGTCCGGACCGGCGCCCGGCGCCGGGCGCTCGAGGACCAGCAGTTCCTGGCCGTCCCGTCCCCCGACGGCGGCAAGCTGCTCTTCTACGCCGACGGCAACTATCACGTCCAGGACCTGGCCACCGGGACCAATCGCAACATCACGGCCGGCCTGCCGGTCTCGTTCGTCGATGCCGAAGACGACCACAACCGGGACCGCCCGCCGGTCTTCCCGGTGGGATGGGCGCGGGGCGGCACCAGCGTCCTCTTGTCGGACGACTGGGATGTCTGGAATGTGCCCGTCGACGGCGGCAAGGCGGTGAACCTGACCGGCAACGGCCGGACCGAGCGGATCCGGTATCAGCGGCGGCTGGTGTCGGACCCGAGGGAGCGCGGCATCGACCTCGCCAAGCCGCTCTACTTCCAGACCTACGGGGAGTGGACCAAGAAGTCGGGGCTGGCCCGGGTCCATCCGAAAAAGCCCGGCGCCGAGTCCCTCGTGTTCGACGACGCGGCGTTCGGCGTCGTCCGGGCGCGGGATGTGGACGCGTTCGTGTTCACGAAGCAGACCTTCACCCAGTTCCCCGATTGGTGGTTCGCGGCCGGGACCTTCACCTCGCCGACGCGGCTCACCGACGCCAACCCGCAGCAGAAGGAGTTCGCCTGGTCGCCGGGGTCGCGGCTGGTCAACTACGTCGGCGACCAGGGGGACACGCTCCAGGCAGCGCTGTTCCTCCCGGCGGGGTATCAACCGGGCCGGAAATATCCGACGGTCACCTACATCTACGAGAAACTCTCGCAGAACCTCCACCAGTACGCGACGCCCAACGAGACCCGGGCGCTCAACCCGAGCGTCTACACGAGCCGCGGCTACGCCGTCCTGATGCCCGACATCGTCTACCAGATCAATGACCCCGGCATGTCGGCGGTCTGGTCCGTGGTCCCGGCAGTGAAGGCCGCGATCGCGACCGGGATCGTCGATCCGGACAACGTGGGGCTTCACGGCCACTCGTGGGGCGGCTACCAGACCGCGTTTCTGGTAACCCAGACCGACATCTTCAAGAGTGCCATCGCCGGAGCGGCCCTGACCGACATGGTGAGCATGTACAGCTCGGTGTACTGGAACTCCGGGTCGGCAAACCAGCCGATCTTCGAGAGTTCCCAGGGGCGGTTCAAGGGGAACTTCCTCGACAACTACGACGCTTACATCCGGAACTCCCCGGCGTTCCACGCCAAGAACATCAAGACCCCGCTGCTGCTGCTGCACAACGAGCGGGACGGGGCGGTCGACTTCAACCAGGGCATCACGTTCTACAACACGCTTCGGGAACTCGGCAAGGACGTCGTGCTCCTCCAATACGTGGGCGAGAATCATGGCCTGGCCCAGCCCCGGAACCAGAAGGACTATGCCGTCCGGATGCGGGAGTTCTTCGATCACTATCTGACGGGGGTCGAGGCGCCTGATTGGCTCAAGAACGGAATTCCGCGGCTCGAGATGGAGGAACATCTCAAGAGCCGGCAGCCCAAGCCCAGGGTGGTACCCTGACCGGTCGCCAAAGGCGCGGCGGCCCTTTATTGATTAGGGCAATCGATGGCACCGGTTCGGCGGGCCCGGTGAACAGCCCGGCCCGCCTCCCCCAACCGAAGGCGGCAGTGTGAAGGGATTGATCTACGGCGTGATGGCTTCGGTGGCCCTGACGGCCGCCTGCAGCAAGCAGAGCGTCACCTGCCAGTGCACCGACGGAGAAGGCATGGTCGATTTCATCGACATCGACGGTGGCAACTGCTCGGACCTGACCCAGGGCTCGCAGGGCTTCACCAGCTGTGTTCCGGTCATCGCGGTGAACGGCCTGCTGGGACCGGATCTCCGGGAGTCGAGCGCCCGGGGGCTGCCGTCGCTCGACCGGGCCTGGTGGGACCGGGCCGAACCGGACCGTTAGGCCCGCCCGGGGGCACCCGGAACGCGGTCCCTAGCGGGGGGCCCGCCGGACCGCGCCGAGGGCCATGCCTTCGTCATCCGGCTCGGAGACCGCCTCCCACTCCCCGGCGTCCTTCCGGAACCGGAGCACCTGCGCCCGGGCGAACGACCCCGGCGCCGGCACCGCCCGGACGCGGAACCCGAACCCGCGGACCGCTTCGACCGCGGCGGGCCGCCACCCAGGGGCGGACGTTTCCATCTCGATCAGCGTATCACTCGGCATGAACACCCGGGGCGCCGCCATCGCCTCGGCGACGTCCATCCCGTCGTCGATCACCCGGCTGATCACCTGGACGATCGCGGCGGGGATCCGGCTCCCGCCGGCGGCCCCGACCACCAGAAAGGGCTCGCCGTCCTTGAGGACGAGGAACGGCGACACGAACGACCGGGCCCGCGCGCCCGCCTCGATCGAGGAGAGGTATCCGCCTAACGTCGCCGCGTAGTGGACCCCGAGTCCCTTGGTGGCCACCCGCGAACCCATGATCGGCCCCACGGTCTGGGTGAGCGACACCAGCATGCCCGCCGAGTCGGCCACGACGATGTGGGTGGTGAAGTGCCCCTCCTCGTCCGGCCGGTCCCCGCCCGCCGTGGCCGCGGCGGGCCCCATGCCCGGGAGCCGCACGGTCTCGGCCATCCGGCGGGCCCAGTCCTTCGAGGTGGCCCGGAGAGCGGCCGAGTCGCTGCCGAGCCCGCCGAGTTCGCCGGAGGCGATCCGGATGGCCTGGGCCGTGACCGCCGCCCAACCCGGGGCGGACATCGACGCCCGGTCGAAACGCTCCATGATCTGGAGCGCCTGAATGGTCACCGCCCCCGCCGCCGGAACATCGAGGCCGACGAGGTCGTACCCGCGGTAGGTACCGCGCACGACGCGGGAGGTCTCGGCGCGGTAATCGGCCAGGTCCCGGCGGGTCACGAACCCGCCGTTCCCCTGGATGTCGGCCGCCATCGTCCGGGCCAGATCGCCCCGGTAGAAGGATTCGCCGCCGTCCGCCGCGATCCGGCGGAGGGTCTTCGCGAGGTCGCGCTGGACCAGCAGGTCACCGGCACGGTAGGTGCCGCCTTCGGGGCGGATGAAAGAGCGGCGAGCACCGTCCGTCTCCGCCAGATCCTCGGCGACACGCTCATGGTTTCGTTCCTGCCCGGGCAACATCCGGAAGCCCCGCTCGGCGTACTCGATGGCGGGCGCCATCACCACCGCCAGCGACAGCGAGCCGTGTTCCTTGTGGAGCCGCATCAGCCCGGCGACGACGCCGGGGATGCCGACGGTCGCATACCCGTGATCGGCCTTGGGCGCGGTGGCGGGATCGTAGTCGCGGGGCACCTGCGTCGTGCCGTCGATCCCGCTCACGGTCCCGTCCGCGTGGCGCACCAGGATCTGGTTTCGCCCCCCGATGCTGTTCATCTCGGGAAGGACCACGGCAACGGCGAACGCCGCGGCGGTCGCGGCGTCGGCGGCGTTCCCGCCTTCGTCGAGCATCCGCCGGCCGGCCATCGCGGCGAGCGGGTGTGCGGCGGCCACCACCCCGGAGCGGGTCCGGGCCTGCTGGTCGATTCCCTGGGCAGCAAGGCGCCCCGCGCCGGCCGCGACGACCAGCAACGGGACGAGTGACCGCATCGGGCGGCCGCAACGGGCGACGAACATCATTGGTGGCCTCGGCGCAACGGATTGGACGCCGCCGGTCGGGCCGACCGGGCAGCGGCAGTGTCCCAACCGTAGCACGACGGCAGCCCCGCCGGAACCCTGGCGGGCCACGCCGATCCGACGGGCCGCATCGGCACGGATCGCGATATATTCGTAGTCCGGCCCGGCCGGGCTCCCTTCGACCAGGATCGACACCCGATGGCTCGCTCCCGCCGTACCCGTCGCCAGTTTCTCGCCGACACCGGCCGCATCGGTCTCGGTGCCATGATCGTGCCGCGGCACGTCCTCGGGCGCGGCTATCAGGCGCCCAGCGACAAGCTCAACATCGCCATCTGCGGTGCCGGCGGGATGGGCATGAGCAACTCGACCCAGCTCACCAGCGAGAACCTGGTGGCGCTCTGCGACGTCGACTTCGGCTACGTGGACCGGTCGCTCCACGGCCGGCTCAATCCCAAGGACCGGAAACCGAGCGCCACCACCGCCGCCCTCGGCGAGCAATTCCAGAAGGCCGCCCGCTACCACGATTTTCGCGAGATGCTGGCCAAGCAGCGCGATCTCGACGCCGTTCTGGTCGCCACCCCGGACCATCTCCACGCCGTCATTGCGAAGGCCGCGATGGAAGCCGGCAAACACGTCTACGTGCAGAAGCCGCTGACCTATTCGGTCCACGAAGCCCGGGTCCTGGCGGAAACGGCCCGCCGGAAGGGCGTCGTGACCCAGATGGGCAACCAGGGCCATTCGAGCAACGATGCCCGGCTGATCAACGAGTGGGTCCAGGCCGGCGTCATCGGCCCGGTCCGCGAGGTCCGGATCTGGACGAACCGCCCGATCTGGCCGCAGGGCATCCCCTACCCCGCCAAGGCACCCGCCGATTTTCCCGGAATGGACAAGCTCGACTGGTGGGGCCAGTGGGCCATGAACGCGATCGTGGGCGAAGCCCTCGAGGGCAGCTATTCCGTGCCGGCCGGCCTCGACTGGAAGCAATACCTCGGCCCGGTCCCGAAAGACCTGGCCTACCATCCGGTCTATCATCCGTTCCGGTGGCGCGGCTGGGTGGACTTCGGGGTGAGCGCGTTAGGCGACATGGGCGCCCACCTGGTGGATCACCCGTTCTGGGCGCTCGACCTCGACTTCCCCACCAGCGTCGAGGCCACCTCGACGCCGTGGGGCGGCACCGAGGACGAGCCGGCCACCTATCCGCAGGCGATGGTGGCCCATTACGAGTTCCCGGCCAAGGGGAGCCGCCCCGCGGTCCGGATGAGCTGGTACGACGGCGGCCTGATGCCCGCCCGGCCCGAGCACCTGCCGGACGACGTCCGCCTCGACCGCGAGGGCGGCGTGGTCTTCATCGGCGACCGCGGCATCCTCGTCCACGGCACCTACGGCGAGAAGCCGACGATCTATCCGGAGTCCCTGCGCGAGGCCGCTGCCGCCGTGCCGCAGCGGATTCCCCGCATCACCACGAGCCACGAGATGAACTGGGTCAATGCCTGCAAAGGCCAGGGCCAGGCCAGTTCGCCGTTCGAGTACGCCGCCCGCCTCACCGAGACGATGCTCCTCGGCGTCGTGGCCCTGCGGGCCGGCCAGGGAGTGAAGATCAAGTATGACGGCGCGGCGATGCGGATCACCAACAACGAGAAGGCCAACCGCTACCTGACCCGGGAGTACCGGTCGGGATGGAGCGTCTGATGCGACCCACTGTCTTCGCCTCGCTGGGCCTCCTGGCCGCGCTCCCCCTCGCGGCCCAGGCGCCGAACCAGCTGACCGCGGCCGAGAAGGCTGCCGGCTGGCGGCTCCTCTTCGACGGGTCCTCGACCGCTGGGTGGCACCGCTACGGCGGCCACGACATGCCGGACGGCTGGCAGGTCGTCGACGGCGCACTGACCCGAGTCGGCCCCGCGGCCGACATCGTGACCGACGGCAAGTACCGCGACTTCGAGCTCGTGGTCGAATGGCGACTCGCCGAGGGCGGCAACAGCGGGATCTTCTACCGGGGCGTCGAGGCGGCCGACCCGAAAAAGCGGGCCCTCTATTTCAGCGCCCCGGAAATGCAGGTGCTCGACGACGATCGGCACCCCGACGGGAAATCGCCGCTCACCTCCGCCGGCGCCGCCTACGGACTCTACCCGGCCCCGCGCGGCGCCACGAAACCGATCGGCGAGTGGAACAGCGCCCGGATTCTGATCGAGCACAACCACGTGCAGCACTGGCTCAACGGCGTCAAGATGGCCGACTACGAACTCGGTGGCGCCGACTGGAAGGAACGGGTGGCCAAGTCCAAGTTCAATCAATGGCCGGAGTACGGCCTCGCCGCCGAGGGCGTCATCGGCCTTCAGGACCATGGCGACTGGGTAGCGTTCCGGAATCTCAAGATCCGCCCGATCGGCCACTGAACCCCTCGCCCAACCGCTGACGGCCGGTTCCCGGTCGCTTCAGCCCCTCCTCACACCCCGGCCTCCATCTTTCGAAGGCCGGGGCGGCCCGGGCGGCCCCGGCCGGTGATGACCCCCGGGACGGCAGTGAAGGAGGTTCCAAATGTCACGCGTAGTCAAAGTGTTGGCAGCGGCCGGCCTGGTGCTGGCCACCACTGCGGCGCAGGCCCAGGAAAGAAACGTTCAGATTCAGTTCCTGGGCGGTGGGTATTCCCACACGGCCAATCTGAGCAAGACCGGCGCAGACGCCCATTTCAAGCAGGGTTTCAACCTTGAGACGGCCGTCGGGGTGATGGCGAGCAAATATGTCGGCGTCCACGCCGACTTCACGTTTGCCCGCACCAAGGGGCTGGGCAACGTGGATTTCGCCGGCAAGAAGGTCGACCGATTCTTCTACGGCGGACACGTCGAATTGCGCTATCCCGTGAACGAAAGCGTCGCTCCGTTCGTGTTCGGCGGCGCCGGCGCGGTCACGATCGACCAGCAGGGCCCCACCGCCGACGATGCGTTCGGCCGGTTCACCAAGCCGGCGGCGATGTTCGGGGCGGGCATGGCGATGGCGCTGCCGAATGCGCCGGTCGACGTGCTGCTGCAGGGCAAGGCCTTGACGTACAAGTGGGAGGCCGCCGGATTCAATCGGCAGCAGTGGGACGTGACCTACTCGATCGGGTTTGCCTATCGATTCGGCTTCTGACGCCTTCGTCGGTCGCCGCAAGGGAGGCGCCGCCGGTTCCGGCGGCGCCTTCGTCATGTCAGGGTATCCGCCCGCGCCGTTCCGTCACGCGGGCGGCGAGCGAGTCCAGCCCGGGCGACGAACCGCTCTGCTCGCGTTTCTCCGCGAGGATCGACTCCAGCGTCGTGCCATCGGCGGCGGCGTGGTCAACC
>JBFXAY010000063.1:0-29565 GCA_050183815.1 Gemmatimonadales bacterium
TCGGCGGAGCGGGTCCGGGACGAGTGGTTCCGGAGCCTCGAGACCGCCACGGACCTGGCCCGGCTGGTCGCATTGTGGGGTGCGGTCGGGGCCGCCGCCCGGTGGCTCCCCGGTCTGGCCGCCGACTACCCGCTGGCGGAGCGGGCGCCGCCGGCGCGGGATCCCGTGCTGCTGACGGCCGCGCTCTGCCGCGACAGCGGCGGGGCGCTGGACCGGTTGCGCGCCTCGGGCGCGGAAATCGCCCGCGCGGCCCGGATCGACCGAGCGCCGGCGGCACCGGCCGGCACCGATCCGGTGGCGGTCCGCCGTTGGCTGGCGCGGGTCGAGCCCGGCGCCGACGACCTGACGGCGGTGGCGCGGCTCCGGACCGGCGCCGAGGCAGCTTGGGCGCCGGTCATGGCGGGCATCCGCGCCCGGGGCGAGGCGACGAACCGCGGCGCGCTGGCGGTGACCGGCCAGGATCTCCAGGCGGCCGGGGTGCCGCCGGGTCCGGAGATCGGTCGCCTCCTCGGCGAACTGCTCGAGCAGGTGCTCGAGGATCCGGCCCGGAACGACCGTACCGTGCTGCTGGCGTGGGTGGCGTCCCGATGAGCCGCGCCTTCCCCCGGCCGAACGGGGCGGTCCTTCGATGAGCGAAGCCCCCTCGCTGTTCGGCACCGCGGCGGGCCCGCTGGCGGAACGGATGCGCCCGGACTCGCTGGACGAGTTCGTCGGCCAGCGCCACCTCCTGGCGCCCGGCATGGCGTTAGGCGACGCCATCCGCCGCGGCGATCTCGGCAGTTCGATCTTCTGGGGGCCGCCGGGGGTGGGGAAGACCACGCTGGCCCGGCTGATCGCGGCGCACACCGGCCGGGAGTTCGTGGCGTTCAGCGCGGTGACCGAAGGGGTGCCGCGGGTTCGCGAGATCATCCGGGAGGCGGAATCCCGGCTCCTGCTGGGCCGGGGGACGATCCTCTTCTGCGACGAGATCCACCGGTTCAACCGCGCCCAGCAGGATGCCTTCCTCCCGCACGTGGAGCGGGGCACCGTCACCCTGATCGGTGCCACCACCGAGAATCCGAGCTTCAGCCTGACCGGCGCGCTGCTGAGCCGCTCCCGCGTCTGGGTCCTCGAGCCGCTGGCCGGCGCCGATCTGGTGGCCCTCCTCGAACGGGCCCTCACCGACCGGCAGCGGGGCCTTGGCGCCGTCCGGGTCGAGGCCGATGCCGAGGCGCTCGCGGCGATCGCCGAAACCGCCGACGGCGACGCGCGACAGGCGTTAGGCGTCCTCGAGGCTGCGGCGAAGCAGGTCGGGCTCCGGGGCCGGATCACGGTCGGGATCCTGCCCGGCATCCTGGCCCGGCGGATGCCCCGCTACGACCAGAGCGGCGAGTCCCATTTCAATCTGCTGTCCGCCTATCACAAGGCGCTCCGGGGCAGCGACCCGGACGGGGCGCTCTACTGGATGGCGCGGATGATCGAAGGCGGGGAGGATCCGCGGGTGCTCTTTCGCCGGGGACTTGCGATGGCCGCGGAGGACATCGGCCTGGCCGATCCCAACGCGCTCCTGATCGCCACGGCGGCCCGGGCGGCGTTCGACGTCCTCGGAGCGCCGGAGGGCTATCTGCCGCTCACCGAGATGACGATCTACCTGGCCACGGCGCCCAAGTCGAACAGCACCGTCAAGGCACTGCACGCCGCACTCGAGGCGGCCCGCGAGTCGCCCGCGGCGCCGGTACCGCTCCATCTGCGCAATGCGCCGACGACGCTGATGAAGGAACTCGGCTACGGCACCGGTTACCGGTATGGGCACGACGGACCCGGGCACTTTCTCGCGCAGGAGTATCTGCCCGAGGCGGTGCGGGGCCGGCAGTTCTACCAGCCGGGCTCCCTGGGCTTCGAGCCCAAGGTGGCGGAACGGTTGGCGTGGTGGCGGAAGCAGGCCGCGGCGGAGCGGGACGAACCCGGCACCGAGCGAACGCAGGCGGGCGATGCGGCGGCGTCGTCCGATTCCGAGACGAGGGGGACCCCATCGCGCGACAGATGATCGAAGTAGCACCGCCGGTCGAGCGGGCGGTGCTCGTAGGCGCGCCCCGGAAGGGGAGCCGCGACGCCGAGCAGCTCGCCGAACACCTCGAGGAACTGGCCCGGCTGGTCGACACGGCCGGGGCGGAGATCGTGGGGCAGCTGTCGCAGCAGGTGGCCACGCCGCACCCGGCCACGCTCATCGGCGAGGGGAAGGTCGAGGAACTCAAGGCCCTGGTGTCGTCGGCCGGGGCCACGATCGTGATCTTCGACGAGGAACTGTCGCCGGTGCAGGGCGCCAACCTGGAGCGGGAACTCAAGCTGCGGGTCATGGACCGGGCCGAGGTCATCCTCGACATCTTCTCCACCCGGGCCCGCACGGCGGAGGCGAAGCTTCAGGTCGAGCTGGCGCAGCTCGAGTATCTGCTGCCGCGGCTGGCGCGGATGTGGACGCACCTTTCCCGAATCCGCGGCGGTATCGGTCTCCGCGGCCCCGGCGAAACGCAGCTGGAAACCGACCGCCGGATGATCCGCCGGAAGATCCAGCACCACAAGGACCGGCTCCGCGATGTGGCCCGCCACCGGGAGACCGTGCGGGCGGGGCGGACGTCGATGCTGACCGCCTCGCTGGTGGGTTACACCAACGCCGGCAAGTCGAGCATCCTGCGCCGCCTCACCGGCGAAAACGAGATCTTCGTCGAGGACCGGCTCTTCGCCACGCTCGACACCCTCACCCGGGAGATCGATCTCGGCCAGGGTCTTCGGGCCCGGATCACCGACACGGTCGGCTTCATCCGGAAGCTGCCGCACCACCTGGTGGCGAGCTTTCGCGCCACGCTCGAGGAGGCGCGCGAGGCGGACGTGCTGCTGCACGTGGTGGATGGCAGCCACGCCGAGTGGGAGGAGCAGGTGCACGTGGTGGACGACGTGCTTGCGGAACTCGGTCTCGACGACCGGCCCGAGCTGATGGTGTTCAACAAGAGCGACCGGCTCGCGGATCCCAAGGGGTTCGCCGAGCGGGTTCGGGAACTTTTTCCGGGCGCGGTGGTGGTCAACACCATGGAGCCGGGAGGCCTCGAGCCGCTCAAGGCGGCGTTGCTGACCCGGGCGGTGGCGCAAAAGCCGACCATCCGCCTGATCGTTCCGCCGGGCGACGGGAAGCGACTGGCCGAGGTGTACCGGGAGGGCGAGGTCGTGGGGCGGGAGGACACGCCGGAAGGGGTGGTGCTCACGGTCCGAATGGAGGAATGGAGGGCGAAGCGGCTGGGCGCCTAACGGATTGGCCGGGTCGTCTTGTGGAGGATCGTCCGCCGGGGGGCGTCCCCGGGGAGATACCGAGGCGGAAACCGGTCGCGGCAATCTCTACCGCTGGGGCCGTTCGGACCCCGCCCCGACCCCGGACGCCAGTTGTAAGTGCTTCTGGGGTCATTGTTTAGAAGGGGCCGCCGCGGTGGCACCGACCGTGCTTGGGAATCGGCCATCAGGGGGATTTTTTGCCGGGTCGGGGGACCCGGCTGCTGCCGGGCGACTTTTGCCGGAGCGTCCCCCGTTCGACCAGCAACCGTGAGCAGCCCTTGCTACTGTACTCCAGCCCGATGGTGAGACGGCGGTCCATCCGGACCGGAACCAAACGATGACCTCGGTCCCGGCCGAGACGTCGTTGGGGTGGTCGCCGGCGCGCAGCGCGCGGGCGGCGGCGCCGTTCGTGACCATCCTGCTTGGCGTAGCGGTAGCCGCGTCCGCCGAGATCGGCGGCGGTCTGCTGCCGGCCATGGTCGTCGGGGCGATGGTCCTGGTGGCCGCGGCTGCCGCCGGTGGCGCCGGCCATCGGATGGGGTGGCTCTCCCCGAGCCGGGTGTTCCTTTCCGGAGCGGCGCTGTATCTGGGGCCGTCGCTCGCCACGGTGATGGTTGTTGGAGCGCTCTCCGGTGGCCGCGATCTCGACTTTTCGACCCTCCGTCTCGGCGGCCAGTTGTCGCTCGTCGCGTTCGGATGGGCCGCGGTGGGGGTCGGACTCGCGGGGCTCCTGGCCGGCATGATTGCCCCGTCCCGGCCGAGTGCCGGGCCGGTGACGGTGCCGTCCTGGTTCCGGAATCCGCTGCTGCTCGCGGCCGGGCTCTTCGGTTCGGCCGGGGCACTGGCCGTCGCCACCTTCGTGTTCGCGATCGCGGGCGTCGGGACGCTGTTGGCGGCCCGGTACGGCGAGCGCTACCAGGTGATGGCGGGCTACGGCGCCCTCATTCTCGGGGCCCAGACGGTGAGCCTGGCCACGTTTTCCGGCTTCGCGTCCGGGACGGCGTCGGGTCGGCGCGGGGTCGCGTGGGGTTTTGCGGCGGGCGGCGCCGCGTTCCACCTCGGCTGGACGGCACTGGTCGGCGCCCGGACCGGCTTCGTCCAGCTGCTCCTCGGTCTTTTCGTGATCTGGCAGGCCCTCGGCGGCCGGATCGCGGCCTGGAAACTCGGGCTCACCGGCGTGGTGGTCCTCGGGGCGGGATTGGTCGTCGGTGCCGTGCGCGCGGGCGTCAAGAGTCCTTCGGATCTGACGCCCGGGCAGATCGCCTTGCTCGCCAATCCGGCCAACTCGGAATTCGGCGCCACGTTGCCGACCGTCGGTGACATCGCCACGGCCGTTCCGATTCAGGAGCCGTATCGCTTCGGGTCCACCTATCTCGCCGCGTTCGGCGTGGTCGTGCCGCGCGCGCTCTGGCCGTCGCGGCCGCAGGGCGCGGCTGAATGGTATGTGCAGCGTTTCTACCCCGACGTCGCCGACATCGGCGGCGCGTTCGCGTTTTCGCCGGTCGCAGAGGCCTATCTCAACTTCGGCAAAGCCGGGGTCGTCGTCGTCTTCCTGGGTTTCGGTCTCCTCGTCGGCCTGATCGATCGATTCTTCCGTTCGCCGCGGGCGCCGGCCTACGCCGTTGCCTACGGGTTGTCGGTCTACAGTCTGCTGATTTTCTCCCGGCTCGATACCGCGACGTTGGTGAAGAGCCACTTCATTCTGCCCTACGGCCAGCTGCTCGTGCTCTTCGCCGGTGCCCGCATCGTGCATCTGATCGGCGTCGCGGCCCGTCGGAAGGAGGCCGCGTGAGCGTCCTCCGGCGGGGCGGGCTGGCGGCGGCGGGGCTCTTTTCGATGGGTGCCTGCAAGCTCCTCGCGGCATGGTCGATCGCGCGGGGCCAGGGGCCGGCGGTGCAGGGGGCGTTCTCGATCGCGCTCGCGTGTACCAGCTTCGGCGGGATCGTGCTCGGGATGGGCTTCGAGTACGCCAACGCCTACGTGGTGGGGCGCACCGCCTCCCGGCTGGGCGCGGTGGTCGCCAATACGCTGCTGTTGACGGCCGTGGGGCTCGTGCTGGCGCCGCTCTGGGTCGCCGGATTCGGGTCCTTCGTGCCGGCCCTCTACCTCGACGCCGCCGTCGACTGGCGAACGCTCGCGGCCGTGGCCGCCGCCACCGCGCTCACCGTAGCGACCCAGGGCCTCCAGGCGGCGGCCATCGGGCACGAGGACATTCGCGGCGTCGCCATCGCCAACCTGGTGACCGGCGTGCTCTGGGGAATCGTGTCGTTCGGCGCCGCCCGCGTCTCCTATCTGGCACTCCTCGGCGGGTGGATCGTGACGCTGGCGGGGCAGGCCGCCTTCTACCTGGTCCGCCTCGGATGGCGGCCCGGCCGGGATGGCGGCGACCGGGCCGTCTTCCGGGAACAGGCGGCGTTCGGCATGAAGACCGTCCCCGGCAGCGCCAGCCGGGCGCTCAACATGCGCGCCGGGCTCTACGCGGCCTCGATGTCGTTATCCCGCGAACTGGTCGGGGTCTACGGCGTGATCATCACCCTGAGCGAAGCCCTGCTCTACATTCCGAATGCCTTCGGTCAGGTGATCCTCGGCAGCACGGCGCGCCAGGGCCGGCGGGCGCCGTCGTTCCTGCCGGCCTACGCGGTTGTTGCCGCCATCGGTGGAGCGGCGGTAGTCACCGCGTTGATCGGCGGCCGGTATCTCCTCGGCGCAGTCTTCGGACCGGAGTACCGGGTGGGCGCCACCGCGCTCTCGTTGCTTCTCCTGGCGGCGACGGTGCACGCGATCGGGCTCCTCCGCCTGCATCACTACCTCGGGGCCGGCCGTCCGGCCGCGGCTTCGCGCGCCCAGGTCGTGGCGCTGGTGCTCACGCTCCTCGGCGTCGTCGTGCTCATTCCCCGGTTCGGGTTGGTTGGCGCTGCCGCCGCCACGCTGACGGCGTACAGCGGGTTTACGGCCTACCTCTTCTTGCAGCGGCCGGCGTCCGCCGAAGTCCCGGCGCCGTCGTTGTCGAGGGCCGGATAGCCATGTGCGGCTTCTGCGGCATCCTTGCCCTGGGCGGACCGGCGCCCGACCCCGCCGAGATCGCGGCAATGACGGAGACCATCCGCCACCGTGGCCCGGACGGCTGCGGCGTCTGGCTCGAAGGCCCGGCGGCGCTCGGTCATCGGCGGCTCGCGGTGATTGATCTGTCCGAGGGCGGCCGTCAGCCGATGCTGTCAAACGACGGGCGTCGGATCCTCGTCTTCAACGGCGAGATCTACAACTACCGCGAGCTGCGCCGGGAACTCGAGGCCGAGGGCGTCACGTTCCGGAGTCAGTCGGACACGGAGGTGTTGCTCGAGGGACTCGGCCGTTGGGGCACGGGAGTCGTCCGCCGGCTCCGCGGGATGTTCGCCTTCGCCGAATACGACCGGGAGCGGAAGCGGCTCCGCCTCGGCCGGGACCGGCTTGGGGTCAAGCCGCTCTACTATTTCCAGGAGCCCGGCCGGATCGTATTCGGGTCGGAGATCAAGGCGATTCTCGCCGCCGCCGGGGTCGAGCGCCGGGCGAATCCGGACGCGCTCGCTGAGTATCTCTGGTTCGGCAACCCGACCGGCGAGTCCACGGCGTTCGACGGCATCCGCCGCCTGGCGCCCGGGACCGTGCTCGAGGTTGGTCCGGACGGGACCCGGACCGAGACGTTCTGGTCCGTCGACGAGGTGGCGCCGGCCGACCTCGACTGGGACACTGCGGTGGCGGAAACCCGGCGGCGGTTGGCGAGTGCCGTCGAAAGCCATCTGGTGAGCGACGTACCGGTCGGCGTTTTTCTGAGCGGGGGGATCGACTCCTCGGCGCTCACGGCGCTCGCGGCGCCCCGGGTCTCGGGTCCGTTGCGGACGTTCTCGGTCGGATTCGACGACCGCCGGCATGCCGATGAGACCGGGGCCGCGCGCCGGGTGGCGGAGCGCTTCGGGGCCGAGCACCGCGAGGTGCTGGTGTCGGGCCGCGCCTCCCGCGACGTGATCCCTCGACTGGTTCGCGCGCACGACGAACCGTTCGGCGACGCCGCGAACATCCCGCTCTACCTGCTCGCCGAGCAGCTGCAGGGGGAGATCAAGGTCGTCCTGCAGGGCGACGGCGGGGACGAGATGTTCGGCGGCTACCGGCGCTACCGGATTCTGGCTCATGCCCGCCGGTGGCAACTCGCCGGCCGCGCGGCCGCCCCGGTGCTCGCGCTCGTGGATCGCTCGGAACGGACCCGCCGGGCCGTCCGGTTCAGCCGGGCCGTCGGGGCTCCCGATCCGGGCACCCGGATGGCGCTGTTGCTGACCACCGACACCGAGGCCGAGCCGCCGACGGCACTGCTCGGACCGGAGTTCCGCCGGGTGGCCGCCGGGAGTGCTCCGTTCGCGGACTATCACCGGGCCGCCAGGCGCTTCGACGGCGCCGATCCGGCTGACATGATGTTGCGGACGGATCTGACGATCCAGTTGCCGAATACTTTTCTCGAGAAGGTCGACAAGGCTACGATGGCGCACGGCCTCGAGGTCCGGGTGCCGTTCCTCGATCCGGAGCTCGTCGAGTTCGCCGTTGGGCTGCCGAGTCGGTACAAGGTGGACCGTTCCGGCGGCAAGCGGGTCCTCAAGGCGGCCCTTCGCGGCACGGTGCCGGACTGGGTCCTGGACGCGCCGAAGACCGGCTTCGGAGTGCCCTATGACGGCTGGCTCCGGGGACCGCTCACCGACTACTGGCGCGAGATCGTGCTGGATTCCTCGACGGCCCGCGGCGGCCTGGTGGACCAGGCGGTGGCCGCGCGGTGGCTCGACGATCATCTCGCCCGGCGGAGAAACTGCGGATTCGGTCTCTGGAAGGCGTTGCATCTGGCGCTCTGGGGCCGGGAGTATCTGACCGCATGAGCCGGCCCGAAATCATCTTCGTCGGCGCGTTTCCGCCGGACGGCTCGCCGATTCACGGCGGCAACGTGAGCGCGTGCCGGGCGCTGATGCAGTCGAGCCTGCCGGACCGTGCGGCGCTTCGACTGGTTGATTCGACGCAGCGAAGCATTCCGGCCCCACGGTTGCCGGTTCGGGCATGGCTGGCCCTTGGCCGGTTCGGCCAGGTGGTGCGGCTCCTCTCCCGGCGGCCCGACGCGATTCTGATGTTCGCCGGTGGCGGATTCAGTCTGATCGAGAAATCGGTGTACGCCTGGTGGGCCCGGGCGGTCGGGGTGCGGTCACTCCTGTTCGTGCGCTCCGGCGACGTGATGGACCGGACCCGGCGGTCGCGGGGCTATCGCCTCCTGGCCCGGGCGCTCTTCGCCGGGGCCGACCGGCTTCTCTGCCAGGGCGACAGCTGGAAGCGGTTCTTCGTCGACGAGTTCGGCTACGAGCCAGACCGCTGCCCGGTCATCGCCAACTGGACGGCCACGCCCGATCTGCTCGACGCCGGCGCCGAGCGCCAGTATCGGACGGGTGACACCGTCCGGATCCTGTTCGTCGGCTGGCTTTCGGTGAGCAAGGGATTGTTCGAACTGCTGGAAGCGTTTGCCGCGCTGGCGGCCCGGAACCCCGGCCTCGAACTTCACCTAGCCGGTGACGGCCAGGCCGGCACCGCCGCGAAGGCGTGGGTGGCCGAGCGTGGCCTCGAGGGTCGGGTGACCTTCCACGGGTGGGTGAGCGGGCAGGCCAAGCTCGACCTGTTCCGCTGCGCCGACGTCTTCGCGCTGCCCAGCCATCACGAGGGGATGCCGAACGCCCTGATCGAGGCGATGGCCGCCGGCCTGCCGAGCGTGGTGACGCCGGTGGGATGCGTTCCCGACGTGGCGACCGACGGCCAGGACGCTCTATTTGTGCCGGTCGGCGCGGTCGAGTCGCTGCGCGACGCGCTCGGGCGTCTGGTTTCCCGGGCTGACCTGCGGGAACAAATCGGCCGGGCCGCACGGCAACGGGCGGTCGACGGGTTTACCGTCGAGCGGGCCGTGGACGGCTTGATGAATGTGGTGACCGGGCTCGTGGAGCGGCCGGTGGGCGCGCTGTCGGAGGAACGCTGACGATGTGCGGCATTGCCGGGTATCAGGGGCGTTTCGGAGCCACGCTCATCGAGCGGATGAATACGGTGCAGGCGCACCGCGGTCCCGATGGGGCCGGATCGGCCGCGTGGCGGACCGACGAGACCGTGACCGCGCTGGGTCATCGCCGGTTGGCGATCATCGACCTGTCGCCGGCCGGGGCGCAACCGATGGGGCTCGAATGCCCCTGTTGCGGCAGTGCCGGCCTCGACGATCTGGCCCTGACCTTCAACGGCGAGATCTACAACTACCGCGAGCTCCGGCAGGAACTCGAGTCGCGGGGCCATCGCTTTTCGACGGAAACCGATTCCGAGGTGCTTCTCCACCTTTACGGGGAGTCGGGCACGGCGTTGCTCGAACGCCTGAACGGCATGTTCGCCTTCGCGATCCGGGACGGCCGCCCGGCCGGCCGGCCGGCGGGCATCGAACCCGGCGACGTGCTGATCGCCCGCGACCAGTTCGGGGTGAAGCCTCTCTACTATGCGGAAACCGGGGCGGGTACCGTCTTCGCGTCGGAATTGAAGGCGGTCCTGCAGGCGGACGAGGTGGAGCGGGCCCTGGACCCGATGGCGGTCCAGCTGCATCTGGCCTACCTCTGGTGCCCGGCGCCTCGGACCATCCTTCGGTCCGTGCGGAAACTCGAACCCGGTGCGGCGATGGTACTCCGGCAGGGGCGTGTCGAACGGCACTGGTTCTGGTACGACCTGCCGTACGACGGCCACTACGACACGCGGCCGGCGGCTGCCATCGAGGAGGAGCTGCGGGAACGGCTCGCCACGGCGGTGCGCCGCCAGTTGGTGGCGGACGTGCCGGTGGGGGCGTTCCTCTCCGGCGGCGTGGACTCGACCGCCATCGTGGCGATGATGCGCCGGGCGGGGGCAACACCTCAGTGCTTCGGCATCGGATTCGGGTCCCACTATCGCGGTGAGGAGAACCCCGACGACCTGCCGTACGCCCGGATCGCCGCGCGGCGTCTCGGGGTCCCGCTGACGGAAATCGTCATCGGTCCCGAAGTGGTCGGCCAGTTGGAGCGGATGCTGTACTTCCTCGACGAGCCCCAGGCGGACCTCGCCCCGGTGAACGCGATGCTCATCGGTGCCCGCGCGCGGGAGGCCGGGATCCCGGTGCTGCTCTCCGGCAGCGGCGGCGACGATATCCTGGCCGGCTACCGGCGGCACTGGGCCGTTCGTACCGAGCGGTTCTGGGGCGGGGCCCCCGCGGGCGTGCGCCGCGGCCTGGCCCGGATGGCCGGGCGGCTCGCCGACGGGACCGGCAGGGGGATGATGCACCGGCCCGCCCTTCGGCGGGCGGTGAAGATGTTCACGTTCGCCGATCTCCCGCCCGACGATCGGCTCATCTCGTACTTGTGGTGGAGTCCGGCGGGGGTTCGGGGGCGGCTGGCCGGACCGCTGATCCGGCAGTCGGCCGGGGACGTGGCCGAGCCGCTGCGCCGATCGCTGGCGCGGATCCCGGCGGAGGCCGACCGGCTCAATCGGATGCTGTACCTGGAGACGAAGCACTTCCTCCCGGACCACAATCTCAATTACACCGACCGGATGACGATGGCGTCCGGAGTCGAGGCCCGGGTACCGTTTCTCGACCCGGACCTGGTGGCCTTCGCCGCCAGGATCCCTCCCTCGATGAAATGGCGGGGCCGGACGTCGAAGGCGGTCCTCAAGCGGTCGCTGGCCGGGGTCGTTCCGGAGGAAATCCTCCGCCGTCCGAAGAGCGGCTTTGGCGCTCCGCTCCGCCTCTGGATGCGGAACGAGCTGCGGGGCCTGGTCGACGAGACCCTCTCGGACGATTCGGTCCGTCGCCGCGGGTTGTTCGACCCGGGCGAGGTCCGCCGCCTGGCGGAGCGCGACCGGGCCGGAACGGTGGACGGCAGCTACACGCTCCTCTCACTGATGTGCGTCGAACTCTGGTGCCGGATGTTCGTGGACCGCCGCCCCGCGGAGGTACCGGCGCATGTCTGAGCGCGGGCAGACCCGGGAGGCGCCGCACCTCGTGTGGGTGAACCACTACGCGGTCACGCCGCGGGAGGGCGGAGGTACCCGGCACTTCGAGCTGGCCCGGGCGCTCGAGGCGCGCGGCTACCGGGTGACGATCGTGGCATCCGATCTGACGCTTCATGAGCGCCGGTACTCCCGCCGGAACGGTCCGGCGGATCGGCGGGCGCTCGACGAGTCGATCGACGGGGTCCGGTTCCGCTGGCTGTGGGCGGCGCCATACGAGCGGAACGACTGGCGGCGGATTCGCAACTGGATCTCCTTCGGACGGCGGGTCGCGGGGCTCGATTTCGCCGCGGACCGGCCGACGCTGGTCATCGGTTCCAGCCCCGACCTGTTCGCCGCCCTCGGCGCCTCGTGGCTGGCGCGCCGTCTCCGGGTGCCCTTCGTGCTCGAGGTGCGGGATCTTTGGCCCGAAAGCCTGACGGCGGGCGGCGCCCGCGCCGGCCTCGGCTACCGAGCGTTAGGCTGGTTGGCCGGCTATCTGTACCGCCGGGCCAGTCTGGTCGTGACGTTGACGGCCGGGGTGGAACGTTACCTCCGCGACCGCGGCATCGGACCGGTCGTCTGCGCGCCGAATGGAATCGATCCGGCGGCGTTCTCGCCGATTCGGGCGGCGCCGAGTCCCAGGGTCCGGTTCGTGTACCTTGGCGCTCACGGGCTGCTCAACGGTCTCGACCTGGTTCTCGAGGCGGCGGGTCGCCTGGCGCATCGGGCCGACATCGAGATCGAGCTCATCGGCGACGGTCCCGAGAAGCGGGGCCTGATGGAACGGGCCAGGCTCCAGGGCCTCGGCAACGTCCGGTTCCGTGCGCCGGTACCGAAGGAGCAGGTTCCGGCGATTCTGGCGGCGGCGGATGTTGGCCTGATGGTGCTCCGGGATGCTCCGTTGTTCAGCTTCGGCGTCAGCCCGAACAAGCTGTTCGACTACCTCGGCGCGGGTCTGACCGTGGTGACGAACGTCCCGGGCGAAGTGGCCGACATCGTGACCGAGGCCCGGGCCGGTGAAGTCGCCGCTCCCGGGTCGGCCGACGCGCTCGCGGCGGCGATGGAACGAATGGCGGATCTCTCGCCGGAGGAGCGGACCCGCCGGGGCGAGGCCGGTCGCCGGTGGGTGACCGAGCGGCACTCGCGGGAGTTCGTCGCCGGGGAACTCGATCGGGCGCTCGGAGCGGTGGCGGGAGGGCGCGCATGAGCCTGTTCCAGCTGCTCGACCCGCGGGTCATGCTCACGCTCGCCCGGACGTTCGGCCCCGAGGGCCTCGTACGCCGGACCGGTCATGAGTTTCGGGCCCGCTTCGACCGATACCGGGCGGAGCCTCGTGACCCGGTTCCGGCGGTCGGCCCGCCGTCCGGCGCATTTGGCCTCGACCTCGACCGCATCGCGGCCGCGACCGATCGGGCCGCCGCGCTGGCCCGCGCCGAGCGGGTGGCCGGAGGCGAGCACGAGGCGTTTCGGTCGGAGTGGCGGGCGCTGCCGCAGGGGGCGGGCTGGTTGACCCACCCGGCGACCGGCCGCGCGGCCGATGGACGGGCACCCTGGTGGCGGGTGCGGCTGCTCGATCCCGCGTTCGGCGATATCAAGGATGTGTGGGAACCGGCGCGCTTCGGCTGGGTCTACGACCTGATCCGCGGGTACGCCGTGGGGCGCGACGACCGGTTCGTGGCGGCATTCGCCCGGGTCCTGGCCGATTGGGACGCGAACAATCCGCCGTTCCGCGGCCCGGGATGGGCGTGCGGACAGGAAACTTCGATCCGGGCCATCGCGATCCGCTATGCGGAGGCTGCGTTCGCCGGGGCCCCGGGCTGGTCGGCCGAGACGCAGCAAATCGTCAACCGGATTCTCTGGTGGTCGGGCGAGCGGGTGAACGACGGCATCGGCTACGCGCTCTCGCAGCGCAACAATCACGGGTTGTCAGAGGCTGTTGGCCTGCTGGCCCTCGGCGATCGGTTCCGGAGCGCGGTGCCGGTCGCCGCCGACTGGTTCCGCCGCGGGCGGGCGCTCGCGCATCGGCTGGTCGGGGAACAGTTCGCGTCGGACGGCTGGTACATCCAGCACTCGTTCACCTACGCCCGGTTGGCGGCCGATCAGGCCGTCATCGCCGACCGGATCCTCCGCAGCGCCGGCGAACCTGGGCTCGACCCGGCCGCCCGGCAGCGCCTCGCGGCGTTCGGCCGGCTGATTGCCGCGGTGATCGACCCCGCGTCAGGTGAAGTGCCGAATCATGGCGCGAGCGATGGCGCCTTCGTTCATCCGATCACGCTGGGCGGGTATCGCGACTTCCGGCCGATCCTGACGGCGGTGACGGCGATCACCGGCGAGCGGCTGCGCGCGGACGTCACCGCAGACGACGAGGTCCTTTCCTGGCTGGGAGCCGCCCCGCCGCCACGGTGCCCGCCGCCCACGGTCGCGGTCGAATCGGGACCGTCGGGGTGGGCGGTGGCGCGCGGCGGGCCGGCACTGGTGTTCGTGCGGGCCGGACAATACCGGACCCGCCCCGGACACGTCGATCCGCTCCAGGTGGATGTCCGCTGGGAGGGGCGCGAACTGATCGTGGATGCCGGCACCTACTCGTACAACGGCGGCCGCGGCTGGCGGAACGCCCTGTCCGGTGCCGCCGTCCACAACACGCCGATCGTGGACGACCGGCCGCCGGGGCTCAAAGGCCCGCGGTTCCTCTGGTACCGGTGGCCTGACGCCCGGCTCGGGTCGGTGGCCACGGACCCGCCGCGGATCACGGCGGAGATTCCCGGGCGGGTGCGCCGCACGGTCACGGTGACCGACGCCGCCGTGACGATCGAGGACGAGGTCCTGAGCCCGCGGTGGCGGCGCGCCCGCTGTGTCTGGCTCCTCCATCCGGACGCCGATCCGGCACTGGTGCACGGGGCGGACCGGGTCGTCGGCGCCACGGAGGACGATCCGGCGGGCTGGTTCTCCCCGCGGTACGCGGTTCGGATCCCGTCCCGCTATCTGCTCACCGAGCGGTCGGGGCCGGGGCCCTTCTTTCAACGAATCGTGATTGGCCAGGCAACGGGAAGCGAAATGTGACGAGGCAACTGCTCCAGAATCTCAAGACCGGCGAACTCCTGCTCCAGGAGGTGCCGCGCCCCTCAGTCCCGGCGCGCCATCTGCTGGTGGCGACCCGGACCTCGCTCATCTCGGCCGGCACCGAGCGGATGCTGGTCGAGTTCAGCCGCGGCAACCTGCTCGACAAGGCCCGGAGCCAGCCTGAGAAGGTGGCCCAGGTTCTCGACAAGATCGCCACCGACGGGCTGTTGCCCACGCTCGATGCGGTCCGCTCGAAACTCGGCGAGCCGCTGCCGCTCGGCTACTGCAACGCGGGTGTCGTGATCCAGACCGGGCCGGGCGTCGAGGGATTCGCCGTCGGCGACCGGGTGGCCACCAACGGGCCGCATGCCGAGGTCGTTCGGGTCCCGCAGACCCTCGCGGCCAGGATTCCCGATGGGGTGAGCGACGAGGCCGCCAGTTTCACGCCCCTCGCCGCGATCGCGCTGCAGGGCGTCCGCCTCGCCGAGCCGACGCTTGGCGAGACGGTGGTCGTGGTCGGACTCGGGCTGGTCGGCCTGCTCACCGTACAGCTGGCCCGGGCGTCCGGCTGCCGGGTGATCGGGATCGACCGCGATCCCGGACGGCTCGCCCTCGCGGGGGAGTTCGGCGCGACCGCGGTGGACGGGACTGCGACCGGCGTGGTGGAAGCCGTGCTTGGCATGACCGGCGGCCGGGGGGCGGATGCGGTGCTCCTCACCCTGGCGTCGAAGGATGCCGAGCCCATGCACCAGGCCGCGAAGATGTCGCGCCAGCGGGGTCGGGTCATTCTGGTGGGGACGGTGGGCCTCGAACTGAGCCGCGACGAGTTCTTCAAGAAGGAGCTCCGCTTCGCCGTCTCGTGCAGCTACGGCCCCGGCCGCTATGATCACCGCTACGAGGACGACGGGATCGACTATCCCCTCGGGTTCGTGCGGTGGACGGCGCAGCGCAATTTCGAGGCGGTGCTCGCCCTGATGGGCGACCGGCGCCTCGATCCGATGCCGCTCGTCAGCCATCGGTTCGGGTTCGACGAAGTCCGGCCCGCCTATGATCTGATCGCGGGCGGCGGAGCGTCGCTCGGCGTGCTGCTCAAGTATCCCGAGACGGACCGGGCGGCCGGCCCGGGCGCGCTACCGTCCACCGGTCTGGTGTCCCGCACCACGGCCCCTGGTACCGGCGGGCTTGGCGTGATCGGCGCCGGCAATTTCACCAGGAGGACGCTGCTGCCGGCGCTGCGCCGCGCCGGGGCCCAGGTAGCGGTCATCGGTTCGGGGCAGGGCGCCTCGGCGGCGGTGGCGGCGAGCCAGTTCGGGATCCCGCGTGTCGTTGGCGGCGGGCGCGAGGTGCTCGCGGCCAAGGAAGTCGGGACCGTCTTCATCACCACCCGGCACGACGCCCACGCGGCCATGGTCCTCGCGGCCCTCGCCGCCGGCAAGCACGTCTTCGTCGAGAAGCCGCTCGCGTTGTCCCTCGACGACGTCGACCGGATCGAAACCGCGCTGGTGGAATCCGACCGGTTGCTCATGGTCGGCTTCAACCGGCGGTTCGCCCCGCTCGCGGTGGAAATGCGGGAAGCGCTCCGCTCCCGGAGCGGACCCGCGTCGCTGGTGATCCAGGTCAACGCCGGTGCGCTCCCGCGGGAGCACTGGACCAGGCAGCCCCTCGTGGGAGGCGGCCGCATTGTGGGCGAGGCCTGCCACTTCATCGACCTTGCCCGGTTCCTCACCGGGTCGCCGATCGTGTCCCTCGACGTGACCGCCGGACGGGATGCCGGCGGCGGCCGGGTCGAGGATCTGGCCCATCTCACCCTCGGCTTTGCCGACGGGTCGGTGGCCACCGTGGCCTATCTGCCGAATGGCTCGCGCCGCTTTCCGAAGGAATGGATCACCGCGTCGGCCGATGGTCGCACCCTGGTGCTCGAGAACTGGCGCCGTCTCCGGCGATTCGGCAGCGGCCGAACGCCGATCCTGCCGGCCGGTCAGGACAAGGGCCACGCGGCGGAGATGCAGGCGTGGCTCGCCGCCACCGCAGCCGGCGGGCCGGCGCCGATTCCGGCGGAAGAGCTGTTCGAGGTCTCTCGCTGGGCTATTCGGGCCGAGGCGTTGGCTCGGGGAGTGACGGAGGAGTAGTGGACGACCGGACCCGGAGCGTGAGCCGGGGCCCCAAGCGGGCCGCCGACCTGATCGTCGGAGCGCTGGTGGCGCTGCCGGCGCTCGTGGTCGTCGGGCTGAGCTGGGTGCTGGTCGTCGTGGAGGACGGCCGGCCCGGATTCTTCCGGCAGACGCGTGTTGGTCTAGGCGGCCGGGAGTTCGGGATCCTCAAGCTGCGGACCATGCGGCGGAACGAGGCCCCGGTGTCGGAGGTCGGGCAAGTCGGCAGCGACCACCCGATGGTGACCCGCGTCGGCCGGTGGCTCCGGCGGCTCAAGGTCGACGAACTCCCGCAGGTGCTCAACGTGCTCGCGGGCGACATGAGCCTCGTCGGCCCGCGGCCGACCGTGGCGGAACAGGTCCGGGAGTACGACGACTTCGCCCGCCGGCGGCTGGCGGTTCGGCCGGGGGTCACCGGATGGGCGCAGGTCAACGGCAACGTGGCACTGACGTGGGAGGATCGGATTCGGCTCGACGTGTGGTACGTGGATCATTGGCGGCCGGCCCTGGATCTCCGGATCCTGGCCCGGACCATCGGCGTGCTGTTCCGGGGAGAACGGGTCGGCACTACGGCACTCAACGAGGCCAGGGCGCATGAGGATCGTACTCGTCGGCGCGGTTGAGAGCAGTGCGGCGGCGCTGACCGCCATGGCGGCCGTCGGGCACCCGCCCGCGGGGCTGGTGACCCTGCCGGCGTCGCGCCGGGCCCGCCACTCCGACTACGTCGATCTCCGGCCGCTGGCGGCGAGCCTGGGGGTGCCGGTCATCGAAGCGGCGGACATCAATGCGCCGGAGGCCCGGTCCGCCGTCGCGGCGTTGCAGCCCTCGTACCTGTTCGTGATCGGCTGGTCGCAGATCGTTCGCGAACCGGCCCGGGCCCTGGCGGCCGCCGGCTGTCTCGGGTATCACCCGACGCGCCTGCCCGCGATGCGCGGCCGGGCGGTGATTCCGTGGACGATCCTGGCCGGCGTGCCGGAGACGGCGGGGACGCTCTTCTGGCTCGACGACGGAGTGGACAGCGGACCGATCGCGGCCCAGGAAGTGTTCCCGGTGCCGGCCGACGCGACGGCGAGATCGCTGTACGATCGCCATCTCGTGGCCCTCGGCGCGATGCTGCGCGATCTCGTGCCGAAGCTCGCCCGCGGCGAGCGACCGGCCACTCCGCAGGACGAGTCGGCCGCGAGCTACTGTGCCCGGCGCACCGCGGACGACGGCGCGATCGACTGGCATCATCCGGCGGCCGGCGTCGACCGGCTGGTTCGTGCGGCCGGGGCACCGTATCCCGGGGCCTTTACCGTGGTTCGGGGAGCGCGGCTGACGATCTGGGATGGGGCGGTGCAGCCGCTCCGTTCCCACCTGGCGGCGATGGGGCAGGTTGTCGAGTGGCAGGACGAGGCGCCCGTCGTGCTCTGCGGCGACGGCTCGGGCTTCCGCCTCGGCGCGGTTTCCCTCGGCGCCGAAGCGCCCCGGCCCGCCGGCGAAGTGATTCGAATGCATGACCGCCTCGGCGTGACGCCCGGCGGCCTGGCACACCATCTGGCCGGAGAACGGCAATGACGGAACGGATGCTGGTGATCGCCCCCCATCCGGACGACGAGGTCCTCGGCGCCGGCGGGCTGATCGCCCGGACGGCGGCGGCCGGCGGCTCGGTCCTGGTGGCGATCGTCACCAAGGGGATGAGCCCTCCCTTCGATCCCGAACTGATCGCGACCGGCCGCCGCGAAGCGGGCGAAGCGCACGCGTTGCTCGGGGTCGGCGAAACCGTCTTTCTGGATTTTCCCGCGGCGGCGCTCGACACGGTCGCCCATCGGGATCTCAACGCCGCACTGGCCGAGTTGAGCCGCCGGTTCCGGCCCGACACGGTGCTGCTGCCATTCCCAGGGGACATTCACGCCGACCACCAGCTGGTGTTCCAGTCCGGCCTCGTGGCCTGCCGGCCGAGCGAGTCCTGGTGGCCCCGCCGGGTCATGGCCTACGAGACGCTGTCCGAGACCAACTGGAACGCGCCGTACCTGACGCCGGGGTTCCATCCGAACCTCTATGTCGACATCGAGGCGCAGCTCGACACCAAGCTCGCGGCGATGGAACGCTTCGCGTCGCAGGTGCGGCCCTTTCCGCACGAACGCTCCGTGGAAGCGCTCCGGGCGCTCGCGGCGCTGCGCGGCGCGACCGTCGGCCGCCGGGCGGCCGAAGCCTTCGTCCTGGTGCGAGGTATGGAATGAGCTCCACGAACCCTTCGGGCACCGCAGGGGACGACGTGTCCTTCGCCGATCTGCTGATGGTGCTCGTGGCGCGCCGGCGGCTGATCGTCGCAACGGCACTCCTGCTCGGTCTCGTGACGGCAACCGCCGTCCTGTTCCGGGGCCGGTCCTACTCGTCGTCGACGGCGTTCATCGCCCAGGCGGGCCGGGCGCCGAGCGCGGCGCTGTCCGGCATCGCCGCCCAGTTCGGCATCTCGGTGCCCGGGACAGACGCCAATCAGAGCCCCCAGTTCTACGCCGACTTCGTCCGGTCGCGACGGGTTCTCGGCGCCGCGGCGGACTCGGCGTTCCCGGGGCCGGACGGGTTGCCGACGAAGCTCGCTCGGCTGCTGGATGTCGAGGCCGACAACCCGGCCGAGGTCCGCGAACGGGTCATCGAGGAGCTGGAGGGACGGGTGTCGGCGGCCGCCAATACCCGCACGGGGCTCATTACGGTCACCGTCCGGATGCCCGATGCGGTTGTCGCCCGAAACCTGGCGGCCCGGCTGGTGGAGTTGCTCAACGAGTTCAATCTCCGGACCCGGCAGACGCAGGCCCGGGCGGAGCGGGAATTCACCGAAAGCCGGCTGGAGCAGGCCCGGGACGAACTGCGGGAAGCGGAGGACCGGCTTCAGGCCTTTCTCCAGCACAACCGCGACTACCGGAGCTCGCCGGGCCTCACCTTCGCCGCCGACCGCCTCGAGCGCGAGGTGTCCCTCCGGCAGCAGATCGTCTCGACCCTGGCACAGGCGTTCGAGCAGGCCCGGATCGAGGCGGTTCGCGACACGCCCGTGATCACCGTGGTCCAAGCCGCCGAAGTGCCGGTCCGGCCGAACTCGCGCGGGCTGGCCGTCCTGACGGTGCTGGCGGTGATCGGCGGCGCGGCACTCGGTGTCATCATGGCGCTCGGCCTCTCGGCCTGGAGCGCGATCCGGGGACGACCGGCCCGGTCAGGAGGCACGGCATGAGTGGACGATTTCTGGTCTGGGGCGCCGGCGGTCACGGCCGCGTCGTCGCCGATCTGCTCCGGATCCTCGGCCATGACGTGGTCGGGTTCGCCGACCGGCGAGGCGGCGACGGGCAGTTCCTCACCTCAGGGACCGGCGGTCGTCTACCGATTGTATCTGAGGACGAGGTGGGTCCCGGGCCGCTGCCTCTTGGCGCCACGGCCGTGGCGCTGGGGATCGGTGACAACCGGGTCCGGCTGTCGAACTACGAGCGGGTGAAGGGCCACCACGCGTGCCCGGGAATCGTTCACCCGGCCGCCGTGCTGGCTCCCGATGTGACGCCGGGCGATGGCGCAGTGGTCTTGGCAGGAGCCGTCGTCAACGTGGACGCCGAGATCGGCGCCGCCGCGATCGTCAACACCGGCTCCGTGATCGAACATGAAGTGCGATTGGGGCTGGCGGTACACGTCTCTCCCGGAGCGGTGGTGTGCGGCGCAAGCGAACTCGGCGACCTCGTCTGGATCGGGGCAGGGGCCACGGTGATTCCGAAACGGCGGATCGGCGCCGGCGCCGTCGTCGGCGCGGGCAGCGTGGCCATTCGGGACGTCCCGGCCGGCGCGGTGGTCGCCGGGTGCCCGGCCCGGCCCCTCGAAGGGAGGCCGCGATGACCCCGACCTTCGAGATCCCGCTCTCGACGCCGCACCTCGACGGCGAGGAGCGCCGGTTCGTTGACGAGGCCTTCGCCAGCAACTGGATCGCCCCGCTCGGTCCCCAGGTGGAGGCCTTCGAGGGCGAGTTCGCCGAAATGCTCGGCGTCCGGTCCGCGCTGGCGACGAGTTCGGGCACGGGCGCTCTGCACCTGGCTTTGCAGCTGGTCGGGGTCGGCCCCGGCGACGACGTGCTGGTGAGCACGCTCACGTTCATCGCCAGCGTCAACCCGATCATCTATCTCGGTGGCCGGCCGGTGCTGATCGACTCGGAGCGAGTCTCGTGGAATCTCGACCCGGCGCTCGTGGCCGAGGAACTGGACCGGCGAGCCCGAGCCGGTCGGCTGCCGAAGGCGGTCGTGGCGGTCCACCTGTACGGCCAGACGGCGGACCTCGACGCGCTCCACGCGATCTGCGCCCGCTACGAGGTGCCGCTGATCGAGGACGCGGCCGAGGCGCTCGGGGCGGACTACCGGGGCCGGGCCCCGGGGACGGTCGGCCGGATGGGCGTGTTCTCGTTCAACGGGAACAAGATCATCACGACCTCCGGCGGCGGGATGCTGGTGAGCGACGATCCCTCGTTGATCGCCCGGGCGCGGAAGCTCGCCACCCAGGCGCGGGAGCCGACGGCGCACTACGAGCACGAGGAAGTGGGGTACAACTATCGCCTCAGCAATCTGCTGGCGGCGGTCGGGCGGGGGCAGCTCCGGGTGTTGCCGTCGCGGGTGGAAGCGCGGCGGCGCCATTTCGCCCGGTACCTCGAACTGCTGGGAGAAGTGCCGGGGATCGAGTTCATGCCGGAAGCGCCGTGGGGGCTGCATACCCGCTGGCTCACGACGCTCACCATCGACGCCGGGCGATTCGGCGCCGATCGGGAGGCGGTCCGGGCGGCGCTCGCCGCCGCGTCGATCGAGGCGCGGCCGTTGTGGAAGCCGATGCACCAACAGCCCGTGCTTCGGGACGCCGAGGTCGTCGGCGGGGCGGTGGCTGATCAACTGTTCATCGATGGGCTGTGTCTGCCGTCGGGATCGAATCTCCCCCAGGTCGCCATCGATCGGGTGGCGGAGGTGATTCGTTCGGTCCGGCGGACGGGAGAGGGAGGCGGAACATGAAGGTGATCATGGGAGCCGGGCGGAACCGTCGCTCGCTTCGCAACCGATACCTGGCGGCGACCGACCTGGTCGGCAGTGCGGCGGCGCTCTGGCTCGCGTATACCGCGCGCTTCGAGTCGATTCACTGGCTGCCGGCGTATCAGGAGGCGTTCATCCGGCTGCTGCCGCTCGTGGTGGCCATCAAGCTGGCGTTGTTCTTCCAGGCCGGCTTGTACCGGCGGCTCTGGCGTCATGCCGGCATGGTGGAGCTGGAGCGAATCCTCTCGGTCGTGTTCGTGGCGGGGCTCGCCACGACGGCCCTCGGGGTGGGGCTGCTGCCGTCGCTCGGCCTGATCGAGGTGCGGCTGCCCTTCTCCGTGGCCCTGCTCGATACCGCGCTCACGGCCGTCGTCGTGGCGGGACCGCGCTTCATGTTCCGCTGGGCGGCCACCCGGGCGGCGCGGCAGCGGGGTGGCCCGGGAAGCCGGGTGCTGATTGCCGGCGCCGGGGCCGCGGGCGAGTTGATTGCCCGGGAACTGCGCTCCAATCCGGACCTCGATCTGACCCCGGTCGGCTTCGTGGACGACGACCCGACCAAACACGGCCAGGTCATGTTCGGCCTCGAGGTGCACGGCCCGATCGACCGTCTGATCGATCTTCGGGAACGGCTCCAGGTCGATGAGCTGATCATCGCGATGCCATCGGCCCCGGGGTCGGCGATCCGCGAGGCCATGCGCAAGGCGGAAGAAGCCGGGATCGTGGCGCGGACCATTCCCGGGATGTTCGAGATCCTGAGCGGCAAGGTCGGGATGGACACTCTGCGGCCGATCCAGATCGAGGACCTGCTCCGGCGGGCGCCGATCCGGACCGACCTCGACCGGGTCCAGCAGATCGTCACCGACCATGTCGTCATGGTTACCGGGGCGGGCGGCTCGATCGGCAGCGAGCTCTGCCGGCAGATTGCCTCGCACCAGCCGTCGGCATTGCTGCTCCTCGGCCACGGCGAGAACTCGATCTTCAATATCGCCTCCGAGCTGACGCGGGATTTCCCGAGCTTGGCGGTGGTGCCGCTGATCGCGGACGTCAGGGACGGCGGGAGGGTCAGGCAGCTGGTGGATCGCTGGCGGCCGTCGATCATCTTCCATGCGGCCGCCCACAAACACGTGCCGCTTATGGAAGTGAACGTCGCCGAGGCCGTCTCGAACAACATTCTCGGAACCCTGAACATGGTCGAAGCGGCCATCGAGTCCGAGGTCGAGCGGTTCGTCATGGTCTCGACCGACAAGGCCGTCCGTCCGACCAACGTGATGGGGGCGTCCAAGCGGGTGGCGGAACAGATCGTCCAGGAACTCGGCGCGCTGCACGGACGGAACTTCATCGCCGTCCGCTTCGGCAACGTGCTCGGGAGCCGGGGCAGCGTCGTGCCCGTGTTCCTCCGGCAGATCGAACAGGGCGGGCCGGTGACGGTCACCCACCCGGAGATGCGGCGCTACTTCATGACGATCCCCGAGGCGGTGCAGCTCGTGTTGCAGGCCGCCGTGCTGGGCTCCGGGAGCGAGGTGTTCGTTCTCGACATGGGTGAACCGGTCAAGATCGTCGACCTCGCTCGCGACCTGCTCCGGCTCTCAGGGCTCGAGGAGGGCCGCGACATCGAGATCAACTTCACCGGGGTCCGGCCCGGCGAGAAGCTCTACGAGGAACTCTTCTTCGGCCGGGAACACGCCGAACCGACCGATCATCCGAAGGTGCTGCGGGCCAAGCATGCCGAGCTGCCGGTGGGCGTGAGTTCGGTGGTGGCGTCACTGGTGGAGCAGGCGAACCGGGGCGCGCCCGACGACGACCTGCGCGCCATCCTCCGGCGCCTGGTGCCCGACTACAAGCCGGAGGGCAGCGCCCACAACATCTCCCAGATCAAGGGCGCGGTGCCGGAGTCACCGCGGGTGCCGCTGTTCCGGGACTCGGGCGCTGCCTGAGTCCCGTGGCGTGGATGGCAGGGGTCACGGCCGCGGCGATGGTTGCCGCGGCCGTTTCATTTCGTCGCGACGACCACGATCGCCACGGTACTCGCCAGGATCTGGGCGATCGAGCCGAGGAGGCCGGCCCAGTCCTTCCTGGCGTTCGGATCCCGGGCGGGGACGACCACAACGGCCCCGGGCGCCGGCGTCGGATTGCCGTCCGGCAGCAGGAAGCGCTTCCTGACCGACTCGAGCTTGCCGCCGGGCTGCACCACGTAGGCGCGGCCCTTGTCCGCCATGTGGGTCGGCCCGCCGGCGGCCGCCACGTAGCGGTCGAGGTGCCATCCTTCGCGGTACACGACCGTCGTCGGCGCGTTCACCTCGCCCAGCACCCGCACCACCGCGGCGAATTCGGGCACGTTGAGCGAGTCGCCCGCGTGGACGATCAGGTTCTCCCGGGTGTCCGGCCGCGCCAACGCCCGTTCGAGGTCGATGCCGACCCGGTTCACGAGCCCGGTGCCGAGGCGTTCGGCATCGAAGGCGCCTTCCTCGGAGGAGTCGCGTGACGCCTCGAGCCGGGCCACGACCGCGAGGCCGCCGACGCCGGCCGATTGCCGGAAGAGCTCGGCGCCCCGCGGATACGCTTCGGCCGTGAGGCCGCCGGCTCGCGCGACGAGGTCGGCCAGCCGCTCCGTCTTCCGGCGCAGGGTGTAGGTCCCCGGATAGCGAACCTGGCCGACGATGGTGACCCGCCGCGGCAACTCCCAGTCCGGCTGCCGGAGCACGAGCACGTTGTCGTACGGCCGAAGCGGGAATTCCGGCGCTCCCGAGGCCCGGGTCTCGAGCCCCGGCGGTCCGAGATACGCGCCGTTCGGTCCCCGGTCGAAGAGATACGTGGAGTCGAGCGGCACCCGGACGGTCGTCGCGAGCGTCCCCCGGTCGCGGTCGGCCGGCATTCGGGCCACTTCGGCCTCGGTGAGGAGGGCATCCTCCCGGAGGCCGTCGGCAAGGAGGAGCGCGTCCCGCAGCGTCATGCCCTCACGGTAGGGGACTCGCCCGGCCTTGTTGACGGCACCGGTGACGATCACGTACCGGGCCGGCCGGAACGACGTCCGGGAGAACACCGTGATCTGATCATCCTCGGCCAGACGGACATCGTCGGTGATCCGCCCGGCCGAGTCGGCGAAGGCCGACCGGAGCTGGATCCGGGTCGAATCGGGGCGGAGCCGGGTCACCAGGATCTGGCCCAGGTAGGTATCCGGCTTGGGGCCGCCCGCCAGGCGGATCGCGTCGCTCAGGCGCATGCCCTCGCTGAACCCGATCCGGCCGGGCGTCCACACGTTACCTTCGACCGCGATCGCATCCCGGCGCCGGCTGGCGATCGAGAAGACCGTCACCTCGTCACCCGGTGCGAGCGCCACGGCGGGGGCCCGATCGGCGGTGAGCTGGTCGGGGGTGATCTCGAGGACCACGCGGTCGCGGCCGTCCTGCCCGCGTTGCGCGGGCGGCAGGATCCGGTCGATCTGGATCCGGCGCCGTAGCGCGCCCGCCTCGAACCCGCCGGCCGCCTCAACGAGGTCGGCGAGCGTTTCGGCACCGGTCATTTCGTAGATGGCCGGTCGGTTGACCGCGCCGGTGACCGTCACCGGCACGGCGCGGACCGGGACGAACACGACGTCGCCGGTTTCGAGCCGGCGGTCGTGGCGATTGTCGCCGCGAAGGAGGTAGTCGTAGAGATCGAGCGTGTCGACCACGCGCCCGCCGCGCCGGATCTCGATCCGTCGGAAGGAGCCCGTCGGCGTCGGCCCACCCGCCAGATAGAGCGCCGTGAGGGCGGTGCCGGCGCTCGACACCTGGTACGAGCCCGGCTGGGCCACGTCGCCGACGACGAAGATCTGATTGGTGCGGAGCCGGGTGACCGACACCTGGAAGGTCGTGGTGCCGCCGCCGCCGCGGCGAATCCCGCTGTAGACGCGGCCGAGGCGGGTGGTGAGGAGGCCGTTCAGGGCATCCATGGTGAGGCCGCTCACGAACAGCTGGCCGACCTGCGGAATCACCACGAAGCCTTCGCGCGTCACGTCGAGCGAGTACGCGGCCTCCACGTCACCGCTCAGGACCAGCACCAGCTGGTCGCCGGGACCGAGGCGGTACGATGGATCCACCGGGCCCGAGGCCGCCGGCTGGAACTGGGTCGTGACCCGGCGGAAGACGCCGAGCCCGAAGATCTCGGGGCCGGCGGGCTGCCCGGGGAGGTCGGTGCGGGGTCCGCCGGGCCGGCCGATCACCGTGTCCGCCGCCGGCGCCGTGAGTTCGTCCTCCGGCGCCAGCCCCAGGGTCCGGACCGCCTGGAGGACCCGGTCGTTAGGCGGCGGCGCGCCGTCGCCGCTCAGGTAGTCGTCGAGCAGATTGTCCGGATACCCGGCGGCCCGGAGCCGGGCCCGGACCTGGTCCGGCGAGAGCCCCGAGCTGCCGAGCCAGGTCCGAAGCCGCGCGGAGAGATCGGGGCGCGACTGGAGCAGGGCCCGGGCCTCGGCCGGCGGCGGCGTCTGGGCGGAAAGGTGGGCGGCCGTGAGCATCCCGGTCGCCAGGAACGAGGCGAAGACTCGTCGCATGCCTGCCGTCCTAGTGAGTGTGCGCCAGCGCGGGCGCGGCGTGTTCCCGGGCCGCCTGCCAGAACTCGACGGTTCGGGCGGCCACGACGGAGGTGACGTAGCGGTCGAGGACCCACTGCCGGGTGGCGCTGCTCCGGGCCCGGCAGGACGCCGGGTCGGCCGCGAAGGGCTGAAGGGCCTCGGTCAGGCCGGCCGCGTCAGCGGCCACGATGCCGGCCGGACCGACGATCTCCGGCAGCGCCCCCGCCTTGGTGACGATCGGCACGATCCCGCGGCCCATGGCCTCGATCAGGAACGGAGGCGATTGGTCGATCCACCCTGGTGTGTCGCGGGAGGGAACCACCAGGCAGTCGATGGCCGGCCAGAACGCCTCGAGGGTTTCCTGCCGAATGCCGCCCAGCCAGCGGATCCGGGCCGCGAGACCAAGCTGCTGAACCTGGGCCTCGAGCCGCTCCTGCTCGGGTCCGGTCCCCGCCACCACCGCATCCCATTTCCCGTAGGTCTGGGAGAGGGCGGAGAAGAAGAGGTCGGCGCCGCGTTCCGGCACGAGGCGGCCGGCAAAACCCGCGACCAGCGGCCCGGCGCCCGGCGTCCGCAACGGCGGCAGGGCGACGCCGGTTGCCGGGATGGAAGCTGCGATGCCGGCGGGCGCCTGCTCGTGGAGCAGGTCCATGGCCCGCCGGTTGGCTCCGATGACGCCCACGGCGGATTCGAGAACCTTGCGGGCCCGCCGCCGGGCGATGAAGCCGAGCGCGGCGGGGAGCGACCGGCTGGAATGAAGCACGAACGGGACGCCGAGACGAGACGCCCCATCGGCGAGCGTCACCGCCAGGGGCGACTCCGGTTCGGCCTCGACGTGGACCAGCTCAGGGCGGAGCTCGGTGAGGGCCCGCCGGATCGCCCGGCCGTCCCAGCGGAGCTCACCGGGTTGGGCGGCGTCGCCCCGGGTCTTGATCGGGACGAGCCGGAGGGCGCCGTCTTCGGTGGCCGCACCGCCGGCTGTACCGACGATGATTTCGACCCCCAAGCCCGCAGCCGCGCGAAGGACGTCGCGGCGGTCGGTATCGTGGCAATGATTGGAGAGCACCAGGACGCGCACCGGTGCAAAATGGGGCATCGCGGGCCAAGATTGTAGCGCCGGAATTACCTCAGGGCCGAACGGCCCTGTCAGCGCGCGAAAGTGCTGCTGTGGTATACTTCTCCGGCGGTCCTGTGGGGGCCCTTAGCTCAGGCGGTTAGAGCAGCGGACTCATAATCCGTAGGTCCTGGGTTCGAATCCCAGAGGGCCCATCCGGCAGCCGATTTTCGGCTTGCTCGGCCCCTTGCCGGGCGGTTACTATTGGCGCCCTTCGGGCGGTTAGCTCAGCTGGTTAGAGCGCTGGTCTCACATACCAGAGGTCGGGGGTTCGAGCCCCTCACCGCCCATTTCCGCACCATTCTCGCCTCCGGCGACCTCCGCGCCTCGACCCGAGCGCCGCACCGCGGCGTCATTGGCGGGTTCTTCACCCTCGAGTCCCTCGGCGGTCCGCCGACCACGCTGTCCCGGTACCGCGGCACCCATGACGTCGTCCTGGTCTTCTACCGAGGTCACTGGTGACCGTGGTGCGCCGGTCAGCTCGGTGAGCTGGGAGACCGGTTGACCGAAGAGCAGCGGCGCGTCACGAAAATTGTGGCCGTCGCGATCGACGGCCGAGAGGACCTGCAGAAGATGGTGGACCGGATCGCCCAGACGGATGGTCGGCGACCTGACCACGTCTTCCTCTCCGATCCCGGCCATCGAGTCATCGATCGCTACGGACTCCGGAACCCGGCCGGCAAGGGGTGGCCCCACCCCACGGTGTATGTGATCGACCGGCGCGGCGCCGTGCGCTGGAAATTCACCGAGGTGAACTACAAGATCAGGCCGACCAACGAGATGATCCTGCGGGCGCTGGCGGAGATACGGTGAGCCCGAGGTGAGCGTGGCAGGGGCGGGGCAGGTAGCGCCGCCGCCGTGATTGGCGCCGGCCCACCGCCCCGTTGACCATTCCGCTATCGCTCGGCGGCCCCCACCGCATTGAACGCCGCCCGTCGATCGCCGTCGGATCCGATCCCGCGGGCGGTGGCCAGGTAGGCGTTGCGCGCCGCCGCCGAGCGGACCAGCCCCGCATTCGCCGCATCAACCAGCACCGCCGCCAGATCGCCGTCCGAGCCGATACCTCGGGCGTTCTCGAGAAGGGCCAGCACGGTCGTCTCCGACGGCGCCGGCGACCGCGCAGCAATCACGCGGTGGAGTACCGCCGAGTGGTCGCCGTCCGAGCCGATCGTCGCGGCCGCCCGGAAGAAGGCGTCCCGGACGCCCGCCTCGAGTCCCAGCTGTTTGACGTACTCCATGAGGACGCCGGCCTTGTCGCCGTCCGAGCCGATGTCGGCGGTCAGCGCGATTGCCCGGTTTTGACACTCGAGATTGTTCTTGAACACCGGGATGGACCGGACCAGGACGTTGCTCCGGTCGCCGTCGGAACCGATCTCCCGGACCAGACCCAGGAGGTAGCCGCAGGTCGAGCCGTCCACCGAGCCCGTTTCGAGGAGGCGGATCAGCACCGCCGCCACGTCGCCATCGGAATCGACCCCCTGGACCGCTTCGAGATACGCCCGTTGGACGGGAACGCGAGCCAGAGATCGTACCGGGACGCCGGCCAGCACCGCCGAGCGGTCGCCGTCGGAGTCGATCGACTGCGACAGGCCGAGGATCCGGACGATCTGGGCTTCGGTCAGGTCCGACTGATCGAGCGCCACCGTGAGGTACCGCGTCTTGCCGCCGTCGGAGGGGATCGCCTCGATCTCCGCCATCAGGCCGTCGAAGCCCTTGGTGCGGCGAATCCGCTCGGCCCGTGCCTTGGCGTCGAATCCGCTTCGCCGCAGGAATGCCACGATCATCTCCTGTCGCCAGGCACGCGCCTCGGCATCCAGTTCGGCGTCCCGGCCATCGACCCGGTAGCGGCGCTCGAGCCGGCCGTCGCGCATCGTGACGACGTAGCTCCGATCCGTGGAGCCGTCCTCGTCGGTGATCTCGAACCGGCCGTTGCTCGAGAGTGAAGCGAGGTCGTCCTCCGCTTCCGTGAACGTGGGCGCACCGCGGAGCCGGATGATGACCGAGCAGTCGGGCCCGGTCCAGACCACCGAGACGTTGCCGCGACCGTCCGACAGACTGCCGGTGCCGGTGATCTGCACTGACGAATTGAGCCGGACGGTGCGGTTACGCCCGCGGTCGTCGGTTCGGCAGTCGCCGGGGACATCGGCCGCCGCGATCGGCGGTCGAGGAGGGGCCGGGATCGCCCGCGTGGTCATCGGCTCCAGGGGCGAAACCGTCGCCGGGGCCGGTGCGGCTGGCGGGCGCATGGCGGGCGGCAGACCCGGCGCCTCCGCTGCCTCGGGGGCGGTCATCGCACCACCCGGCGGCCTAGCCGGTTCGACCGGG
>JBFXAY010000064.1:0-27714 GCA_050183815.1 Gemmatimonadales bacterium
GGCCGGGTCCTCGGCCTGGTCGCGTGTGTCGGGGCGCTGGCCGGAGGGTGCGGGCTCAGCCAGGGAGATCGACGGACCCGCGAACCACGGTTACCGCCCGACCGGTGAGTTCGACCCGGTTGCCCTTCACCCGGACCCCGACCGAGCCCCCGCGACTCGAGGCCTGATAGGCGCGCAGCTCGGCCCGGCCGAGTCGTTGGGCCCAGTAGGGACCGAGGGTGCAGTGGGCCGAGCCGGTGACCGGGTCCTCGGGGATGCCCGCGGCCGGGCCGAAGAAGCGGGAGACGAAATCGAGGCCGGGCTCGTCGCCGGGGGCGGTCACAATGATGCCGCGCGCGGGGAGGCGGCCCATGACGGCCATGTCGGGCTCGAGCTTTCGAAGCAGGGTGGCGTCGTCGATCACCACCATCAGGTCGGGCTGCGGGAGATGGTTGCTCAACACGGTTCCGGCGTTGAGGCCCAGCCCCGGTAGCAGTGTCGGCGGCACCTCCACCGCGGACGGCGGCGTCGCCGGAAAATCGAGGCGGATGCCGCCGTCCGGCGTCCGGTCGGCCGTGAGGGTGCCGCTGCGGGTTTCGAACCGGGCCGCGGCGTCGGGCGCCAGCCGGCCGCTCGCCCAGAGGAAGTGGGCGCTGCCGAGCGTGGCGTGGCCGCAGAGGTCGACCTCGAAGGCGGGGGTGAACCAGCGCAGCCGGAACCCGTCGCCTTCGCGCCGGACGAACGCCGTTTCCGCCTGGTTGAGTTCCATGGCGAGCGACTGCATCCAGGCGTCCGGGACGTCGCGGTCGAGCCAGCAGACGCCGGCCGGGTTTCCCTTGAACGGCTGATCGGTGAACGCGTCGACGAGCCAGAGATCGGTGGGGTGGGTCATTGCGGTTGCGTCTTGCCGGTCGAGAATGTCTCGGCGTGGTGGCAGGCGACGAGAGCGCCGTCCACCGGCCGCAGGTCGGGTCGTTCGGTCTGGCAGCGGGCGTTCTTCGCCGGGTGGAAGCAGCGTCCGGCGAACGGGCAACCGGCAGGGAGCGTCGTCGGATTCGGCGGGTCGCCGGGGAGGACGATCCGGATCCGCTGGTGTTCGGGATCCGGTTCCGGCACCGCGGAGATCAGCGCGCGCGTGTAGGGATGCCGGGGACGATCGAGCACCGCATCGCGGTCGCCGGTTTCCACGATCCGGCCGAAGTACATGACCGCGATCCGGTGGGCCACCTGGCGCACGACCGAGAGGTCGTGGGCGACGAACAGATAGGCGAGGCCCCGGTCGCGCTGGAGGTCGAGCAGGAGGTTGAGCACCTGCGCCTGGACCGACACGTCGAGCGCCGAGACGGGCTCGTCGAGCACGACGAACTCGGGACCGACCGCGAGGGCGCGCGCGATGCCGATCCGTTGCCGCTGGCCGCCCGAGAACTCGTGCGGGTAGCGGAGCCGCGCGTCCGGTTCGAGGCCGACCTCACCGAGGAGCTGCTCGACGCGGCCCGGAATCGCGGCCTTCGGCAGGAGCCGGTGGATCTCGATCCCCTCGGCCACCGAGGCGCCGATGGTCATGCGCGGATCGAGCGAGCCGTAGGGATCCTGGAAGACGATCTGCATCCGGCGGCGGAGCGCCTTGAGCGCCGGGCCGCCGGCCGCGAGCACGTCGTCGCCGCCGAAGCGGACCGAGCCGGCGTCGGCGTCGAGGAGCCGGAGGATCGTCCGGCCGACGGTCGTCTTGCCGGAACCCGACTCGCCGACGAGGGCAAGGGTTTCCCGCGCGGCGATCTCGAGGGAGACGCCGTTGACCGCATGGACCACTTTCGGCGCCCGGAAGAGGCCGCGGCCCTGGGGGAATCGCTTTTCGAGGTCGGTGACCTGCAGCAGGGGCGTGGTCACGAAGCGCCTCGCCGGATGCCCGGGAGCCACGGGCGGGGCCAAACCGGCTCGGGGCCTCGACCCCATGGGGGCCGGCGCAGTCGGCCGATGCGGGCCATCATTGCCCGGCTCCTTCGAGAAGCCAGCAGCGCGCCTCCTGCCCGTCGGCCGCGGCGCGCCAGGTGGGGACCTCGGCGGCGCAGCGATCGATCGTCACCGGACAGCGGGGGTGGAACCGGCAGCCCATGGGCCAGGCGGTCGGTTGCGGCACCGAGCCCGGGATCGAGGCCAGCCGGCCGATGGGACCGGTGAGCCGGGGCATCGACTGGAGCAGGCCGCGGGTGTAGGGATGCGCCGGCGCGGCGAAGAGGCTTCGCGTCGGCGCGGTTTCGACGAGCTGGCCCGCGTACATCACCATCACCCGGTCGGTCCGGCCGGCCACCACGCCGAGATCGTGGGTGATGAGGAGCACGGCCATGCCGCGCTTTTCGCGGAGCCGGTCGATCAACTCGAGGATCTGGGCCTGGACGGTCACGTCGAGCGCCGTGGTCGGTTCGTCGGCCACGAGGAGATCGGGCTCGCCGGCCAGGGCGATGGCGATCATGACCCGCTGGCGGAGTCCGCCCGAGAGCTCGTGCGGGTAGGCGCCGTAGCGGCCTGCCGGATCGGGTATGCCGACCTCGTCGATCAGGGCGATGGTGCGGTCTCGTGCTTCGGCGCGGGGCAGCGAGCGGTGGGCGGTGAGCGCCTCGCGGATCTGGTAGCCCACGGTGAGCACCGGGTTGAGGCTCGTCATCGGGTCCTGGAAGACGAGGCCGATCCGGCCGCCGCGAATGGCGCGGAGGGCCTCGCCTTCGAGGCCCATCACGTCGGTCCCGTCGATCCGGATGGCCGAGCCCGGTTCGATCCGGCCCGGTTCGGGTACCAGGCGAAGGAGGGCCAGGCTGGTGAGGCTCTTGCCGGACCCGGACTCGCCGACCAAGGCGACCCGTTCGCCCCGGTGGACGGCGAAACTCACGCCGTCGACGGGCCGGGAGATCCCGGGCCCCTTCGGAAACGAAACCCGGAGGTTGTCGACTTCGAGCAGCGGGGTCATGCGCTCCTGGGGTCGAAAGCCGCGCGCAACGCGTCGCTCACCAGCCCGATGGCGAGGACGGTGATCACCACCGCCACGCCCGGGAAAAACATCTCCCACCAGGCCGTCGTCATCGAGTCCTTGCCCGCGAGGACCATCGCTCCCCACGACGGCGTCGGCGGCTGGACGCCGATGCCGAGGTAGGAGAGTCCGGCCTCGAGGAGAATGACGTCGCCGATGGCCAGCGTGGCGCTCACCAGCACGACCCCGGCGACGTTGGGGAGCAGGTGCCTGAAGATAGCCCGACTCCGGCCGCCGCCCAGGGCCCGCGCCGCCTGGAGATACCCCTCCTCGCGGAGGCGGAGGGCCTCCCCGCGGACCAGCCGGCTGGTGCCGAGCCACCCGGTGGCGCCGATGACGAGAATCAGCGCGCCCACCGGAATTCGTTCCCACACGGCGAGCAGGAGGAGCAGCACGAAGAGCCGCGGCACGGCAAGGGCCGCGTCGACGAAACGCATCAGCAGGCGGTCGATGGCGGGGCCACCGGTGGCCGCGATCATGCCGACCGCCGTGCCGATCGTGAGGGAGAGGGCGACCGCGATCGCCGCGATCGACAGCGAGATCCGGGCGCCGGTGGCTACCCGGGCGAGGATGTCGCGGCCGAGGCGGTCGGTTCCGAAGGGATGGCCGGCGCCGGGGGCGGCGGAGATCGCGTCGAGGCCGAGGGCCGCCGGATCGGGGAGCAGGAGCGGACCGAACACGGCGAACATGAGCAGAAGGCCGAGGATGACGATCCCGGTCCGGCCCTGCGGGTTGCGCCAGGCCTTGCCGACGGCGGCGGCGAGGGAGCCGGTCATTCGATCCGGGTCCGCGGATCGAGCAGGTGGTGGGCGAGATCGGTGAGGATCCCGCCGACAAGCACCGCGGCCGCCACGAGCAGCGAGGTGGCCATGAGCACCGGATAGTCGCGGGTGCCGACCGCGCCGGCGGCGAGCGAACCGAGGCCCGGCCAATTGAAGACCGACTCGACGAACACCGCTCCGGACACGAGCATCGGGAGCCAGAGGCCGAACAGGGTCACGACCGGCGACACCGCGTTGCGCCAGGCATGACGCCAGACGACCCGCCCCTCGGCAAGGCCCCGGGCGCGCGCCGCGCGGACGAAGTCGAGGCGGAGGACTTCGAGCATGGCGGTGCGCTGGTACCGCATGGTGGCGGCGAGGGTAACGATCGACAGCGTGGCGGCCGGCAGGACGAGGTGGCGGAGCACGTCGAGGGCCCGGACCGGCCAGGCGGCGGAGGCCGGCAGCAGCGGATCGGTCATCTGGCCGCCGGGGAGCAGCCGCCACTCGATGGCGAACAGGCTCACGAGGACGAGGCCGAGCCAGAAGCTCGGGGCGGAGTAGCCGGCGAGCGAGAGGCGGGTGAGCCAGCGGTCGACGCGGCGCCCCCGGCGCCGGGCCTGGAGGACGCCGAGCCAGATGCCTAACGTCAGGTTGACGAGGAGGACGGCGGCGCCGAGGAGGAGGCTCGGGCCGAGGCGGCTCCGGACCAGGGTCCCGACCCGGGTCGGGTAGTACTCGATCGACGCGCCGAAGTCGCCCCGGACGGCGGCGCCGGCGAAGTCCGCCAGCTGGGTACCGATCGGCTGGTCGAGGCCGAAGAGCCGGCGGAGGCGGGCCACTTCCGCCGGCGCCATCGGGCGGTCCTCGGTGAGGCGGCCGAGGGGATCGCCGGGGGCGAGCCGCATGAGGACGAAGAGGAGCACGGCCACCGCGGCGAGGGTGACCAGGGCATGGACCAGGCGCCGGAGGAGCCAGGCCGCCACGGGCTGCCTAACGCTGGTCCCGGGGGAGCCGGCGGCCCGGGTCCACCGACCAGCGCCAGAGATCCGACCAGGGCAGGTCGGGCCGGACCGACACGTTGCGGTAGCGGGTGCTCAGGACCACCGACTGAATCGGCGAGTAGAGGAAGATGGCCGGGGCGGCGTTCTGGAGCGTGGTGATCGCCTCGCGCCAGCGGGCGGGGACGTCGCGGGTGGCGCGGATCGCCCGGGTCAGCGCGGCATCGAACGCCGGATCGCAGATCTGGGCGACGTTGGTGCCGCCGATGCCGGCGCAGGACCAGCTCTGGACCAGGCCGGAGGGGGTCGGGTCGAGTACCGTCTGGGAGAAGTCGATGTCGAATTCGCCGCCCCGGCGGCGCTGGGCCCAGACCGGACCTTCGAGCCGGACGAGTTCGATGCGCACGCCGATGTCCCGCAGCATGGCCTGGACGATTTCGGCCGAACCGACGCGGGGGATGCTCGAGCCGGGGTAGTTGAGCCGGAGCGTGAGCGGTTGGCCGTCCTTCTCCCGGATGCCGTCGCCGTTGCGGTCAACCCAGCCGCGGGATTCGAGCAGCCGGCGGGCTCGTCCCGGATCGAAGGCCGGTCCTTTCGGCGAGATCCGGCGGACCCAGCTGGCCTGGCCCATCGGCCCGTCCACGAGCGACGCGTAGGGGCCGAACACGGTGCGGAGAATCCGGGTACGGTCGACCCCCATGGCCAGGGCCCGCCGGACGTCAGCGTCGGCGAGAATCGGGTGGGGGCGGCTCCGGTCGCCGTAGGCCTTTCGATTGAAGAGCAGATAGCCTACGCCGAGCGAGGGCATGGTCACGATTCGCAGGGACGGCTGTTCGACGATCGGGGTGATCTGCCGGGGCAGGATGAAGGCTTCGAACGCGTCGGCGGTCCCGTCGAGCATCAGGTTGAGCTGGGCCTCCGCCGCGCCGACCACCAGGAAGACGACCTGCTCGATCCGGGGCCGGCCGAGGAAGAACGCGGTGTCGGCGGCCAGGACGACCTGGCGACCGCGTTCGGCCCGGACGAACCGGTACGGCCCGCTGCCGATGGGCGCGGCCACGAACCGCGACGTGACCAGCCGCGCTTCCGGAATCGTGTCGAGCAGGTGGGCCGGCAGCGGCGCGGCGTGGTAGACCGCGTCGTAGAGCTGCTCGGCGTAGGCCTCCTTGAACCGGACCACCACGCGGGAGGGGCCTTCGGCCGTCACGGACGCGATCCGCCGCAGCAGGAGCGCGTAGGTCGGCGAGACGGCCGAATCGCGGGCGCGGTCGAGGCTCCAGACCACATCCCGCGAGGTGACCGGCACGCCATCGTGCCAGCGGGCCCGGGGATCGAGGTCGAACGCCAGGGTGAGCGAGTCGCGCCGCGTCCAGGCGCGGGCCAGCATCGGTTCGAAGCTCTTCTCGTCCGCCGTGGCCAGGCGGCGGTCCGGCCGGGCCAGCGGCAGGAAGAGGAGGCTCGCGAGGTCGACGTCCGCCTTGCCGGGGGCGAGCGTCGGCACGGGCACGGTCGGATCGGCGCCGACGACGATCGTCACGACGCCGGCGTCGCGCCGGCCGGACTGGGCCGAGGCGGGAAGGACGGCGAAGAGGGCGATCACGATGAGGGTCAGGGACCGGAGACCGCGCATGGGATCCTCCTCGGTGGAACTCAGCGGGACCAGGTCCAGGCCGCGGACCGGTAGGAATCGTAATGCCGGGCCGCCCGTCTCAGAACCTCGTTAGGTATTCCGGCCGGCGCGGCAGGGATTCCTTCGGCCTGCAGGGTGCGGGCCACCGCGGCCGCGGCCTCGGCGAACGACACCGGACGGCCGAGGACCGCCGTGAGCGTGGTCTCCGGTGGTGAGGTGCCAGGGGCCGGATCCCGGTCGGCATCCCCGGAGGACGGCGTCTGGACCGCGCGCACGACGCACTGATCGTCCTCCAGCAGCATCGAGCCGTGCTGGAGCAGGGCGCGCTCTCCCCGCCGCTGGGCGCTCCCAACCACCTTCCGCCCGCCGATCACGACTTCGCCGCCCACTGCCGCCGCGAAGCAGGCGCCGGCGCCGAGGCCCGGCGCCGTGCGGTCGCCGGCCAGGGCCGGGGCTGCGCCGAGGTCGGCGACCGCCCGGGCGAGCCACTCGTGGATTCGGCGATATCCCTCGCGAAGTGAGCCCCAGGCGGCGACCGGCCCGGCCACGGCATAGGTCAGCTCCCGGGCATGCCAGACCGCTCGGCCGCCGGTCGGGCGGCGGACGGTATCGAGGCCCAGGTCCGCGATGCGGGTGCGGTCGTAGCGGCGGGCGGCCGGTTCGTGGCGCCCGAACGAGAGACAGTGGGGCTCCCAGCGATAGAGCCGCCAGAGGTGGCGGCCCTCCGCCTCGGCCAGCTCGAACAGGGCGTGGTCGATCGCCATGTTCTGCCAGCCGGGGCGCGGTGCGTCATCGACCCAGCAGGACGCGCCGCCGCCCGGGGGCGGCGGCGCCGTCGGGCGGCTCACCCGTGGCCCGCGTACTCCTCGATCGGCGGACAGGCGCAGACGAGGTTGCGGTCGCCGTAGGCGCCGTCGATCCGGGAGACGGTGGGCCAGATCTTGTGGGCCCGGACCGCCGCCGACGGGAAGCCGGCACGTTCGCGCGAGTAGGGGTGATCCCAGGCATCGGCCGCCACCTGTTCGAGCGTGTGCGGGGCGTTGTGGACCACGTTGTTGTCCCGCGGGGCCGCGCCGGATTCGATCTCGGCGATCTCCCGGCGAATCGCGATCAGGGCGTCGCAGAAGCGGTCGAGTTCCTCCTTCGACTCGCTCTCGGTCGGCTCGATCATCAGGGTGCCGGCCACCGGGAAGGAGACGGTCGGCGGATGGAAGCCGTAGTCGATCAGCCGCTTGGCCACGTCCTCGACCTCGATGCCGGCGGACTGCTTGAACTGGCGGCAATCGACGATGCACTCGTGGGCGATGAGGCCGTCGCGGCCCGAGTAGAGAATGGGGTAATGGCCGGCGAGTCGCTTGGCCACGTAGTTCGCGTTGAGGATCGCGTACTCGGTGGCCTTCCGGAGCCCGTCGGGTCCCATCATCCGGATATAGGCCCAGCTGATCGGCAGGATCGAGGGGCTGCCCCACGGGGCGGCCGAAATGGTGCCGCAGTTCTGCGGTCCACCGACCTTCACGACCGGATGGCTCGGCAGGAACGGCGCGAGATGCTCGGCCACGCCGATCGGTCCCATGCCGGGGCCGCCCCCGCCGTGGGGGATGCAGAAGGTCTTGTGGAGGTTCAGATGGCAGACGTCGGCCCCGATGAGGCCGGGCGACGTGAGGCCCACCTGGGCGTTCATGTTGGCGCCGTCCATGTAGACCTGGCCGCCGTACCGGTGGGTGATTTCGCAGACCTGCCGGATACCGTCCTCGAAGACGCCGTGGGTGGACGGGTAGGTGACCATCAGGGCGCCGAGCGTCCCGGCGTGGGCCTGAGCTTTCGCCTCGAGGTCGGCGAGGTCGATGTTGCCGTGCGCGTCCGTCTTGACGACCACCACGTCGAAGCCGGCCATCACGGCGCTGGCCGGATTGGTGCCGTGGGCGGACTGAGGAATGAGGCAGATGGTCCGGCCGGTGTCGCCCCGGGCACGGTGGTAGGCGCGGATCACCAGCAGCCCGGCGTACTCGCCCTGGGAGCCGGCATTCGGCTGGAGCGAGACCTTGGCGAAACCGGTGACCTCGGCGAGCCACTGTTCCAGTTCGGTGAAGAGCTTCTGGTAGCCCATGGTCTGCTCGGTCGGCACGAACGGATGGATCGCGCCGAACCCCCGCCACGAGACGCCGACCATCTCGGCGGTGGCGTTGAGCTTCATGGTGCAGCTGCCGAGGGGAATCATCGCGCTGGTGAGCGAGAGATCGCGGCCCTCGAGGCGGCGGAGGTAGCGGAGCATCTCGGTTTCCGAGCGGTAGCGCTGGAAGACCGGATGGGTGAGGTACTTGCTGGTCCGCCGGAAGGCTGCCGGGATGCCGCTCTCGCCCGGCTCCGCCGCGAGGCGGGCCCCGCTGTGTTGCCGGTCGAAGCAGGCGACGAGGTCCTGGAGGTCGTCGAGTTCGACCGTCTCGTCGAGGGTGATTCCGATCCGGGTGGGACTCACCGCCCGGAGGTTGATGCCGCTTTCGACCGCCGCGTCATGGATGGCGGCGGCGGTCGTTTCGTCGGTATCCACCGCGATGGTATCGAACCAGGTCGGATGGCCGAGGCGGTAGCCCAGCCCTTCGAGGGTGCGGGCGAGGCGGCCGGCCCGGTCGTGGACCCGGCGGGCGATGGCGAGCAGTCCCTCGGGGCCGTGGTACACGGCGTACATGCTCGCCATGACGGCGAGGAGCACCTGCGCCGTGCAGATGTTGCTGGTGGCCTTCTCGCGGCGGATGTGCTGCTCGCGGGTCTGGAGCGCCATCCGGAGCGCGGGGCGGCCGTTCCGGTCGCGGGAAACGCCGATGAGGCGGCCGGGCAGCTGGCGCTTGAAACCGTCCCGGGCGGCCATGAACGCGGCGTGGGGACCGCCGTAGCCGAGGGGCACGCCGAACCGCTGGGAGTTGCCGACCACCACGTCGGCGCCCCACTCGCCGGGCGGCTTGAGCATCGTGAGGGCCAGCAGGTCCGTGGCCACGGTCACGACGTTCTTCGCGGCGTGGGCCCGGTCGGCGATGGCGGCGAGATCGCGGAGGCTGCCCTGGGTGCAGGGATACTGGAGCAGGCAGCCGATGGTGGTGGCATCGAACTGGAACGAGGCCGGGTCGCCGACCTCGACGGTCACGCCGCGCGCTTCGGCCCGGGTGGTGACGACCGCGATCGTCTGCGGGTGGCAGCCGTGGTCGACGAGGTACCGGGTACCGTGTCCGGCTACCGAGAGCGAGAGGGCCATCGCCTCGGCGGCCGCAGTGGCCTCGTCGAGGAGCGACGCGTTGGCCACCTCGAGCCCGGTCAGGTCGATGATCATCGTCTGGTAGTTGAGCAGCGCCTCGAGGCGGCCCTGGGAAATCTCCGGCTGATACGGCGTGTAGGCCGTATACCAACCGGGATTCTCGAGGATGTTACGCTGGATCACGCCCGGCACGTGGCAGTTGGCGTAGCCCATGCCGAGGTAGGAGCGGAACACGTCGTTGTCGTCCGCCCGGCTCGCCAGCTCGGCCAGCGCCGCCGGCTCGCCGACCGCGGCCGGGAGGTCGAGCTCGCGGCCGAGGCGGATGTCCTTGGGGACGATGGCGTCGATCAGCGCGGCGAGGGTCGGGTATCCCAGCGTGCCGAGCATCGACTGGGCGTCGGCCTCGCGGGGGCCCAGATGGCGGTCGGCGAAGGTGGCGGCGGTGGTCATGGGTGAGAATTGCATCCAAAGAGGTGAATGACGAATGCCCCGGAGCATCCAGCCGTCCGGGGCACGTCCGAGTCCGTCGTCAGAAGTCCCCCCGGGGGACGTTAGGCGCCGATGTGGCTGCGATAGGCGCCGGGGTCCATCAGCCCGTCGTAGGCGGCCGGATCGTCCGGCTTGATCCGGATCATCCAGCCGTCCTGGTACGGGGCGCGGTTGACCGAGGCGGGGTCCGCGTCGAGGCCGGCGTTGATGTCGACCACCTCGCCCGCGACGGGGCAGAAGAGATCGGACACCGCCTTGACCGCCTCGATGGTACCGAACGCCTGATGGGCCTCGAAGCGATCGCCCGCCTTGGGGAGATTGACGAAGACGACGTCTCCCAGTTCGCCCTGGGCGTAGTCGGTCACGCCGATTTCCAGCACGCCGTCGGCGGCGCGCCGGGCCCATTCATGATCACTGGTGTATCGCAGATCGTCCGGGACGTTGGCCACCGGTTTTTTCCTGAGGGGATTGACGGGTACAGGATATCCGCCGGGGAGGCCCGGGTCAAGCGGAATCAGCGTCGGGAACGGCCCTTCATGGAACCGGCGCGGGCCTGGATGGTCTGCCACACTTTCCGGGTCCGTTCCTCGAGGCGGTCGAAGTCCCCGTCGTTGTCGATCACGAAGGTGGCGCGCCGGCGCTTTTCGAGCGACGGCATCTGGGCGGCGATCATGCTTTCGGCCGTGCCGCGGTCGATGCCCCGGGTCCGTTCCAGCCGCTCCCGGCGGGCCGCCACCGGGGCGTCCACCAGGATGACCGCGTCGAACCGGGCGGGATCCATGACCTCGAAGAGGAGGGGAATGTCCTGGACCAGGACCCGGATGCCCGCCGCCTCGGCTTCGGCGATCAGCCGCTGCCGCTCCGCCGCGACCGCGGGGTGGACGATGGCGTTGAGCGCCGCCAGGGCGTCCTTGTTGTCGAAGACGATGCCTCGGAGCGCGGCCCGGTCCAGAGTGCCGTCCTCCGCGAGGATCGCATGGCCGAAACGCTGGACGATCGCCTCGAAGACCGCGGTGCCGGGGCGCTCGAGGTCGTGGACGATCTCGTCGGCGTCGATGATGGCCGCACCCCAGCCGGCCAGGAGCCGGGCCACGGTGGACTTGCCCGCCGCGATGTTGCCGGTGAGGCCGACCTGATACATCCGTCAGAGGATCCTGGTCTGGTCCTCGTCCTGGCGGGGCACCCGGTGGCAGCGGCGGCAGCGGGCCTCGTACGCCTCGCTGCCGCCGACCATGATCGTCGGGGAGTCCCACTTGGCCGGGCGGCCGTTGATGAGTCGCTGGTTCCGGCAGGCGAGGTCGCCGCAGACCACGCAGATGGCCTGCAGCTTCGCGACTTCCTCGGCAACGGCCATCAACTCGCCCATCCGGCCGAATGGCTCGCCCCGGAAGTCGGTGTCGGTGCCCGCCAGGATTACCCGGACCCCGCGGCCGGCCAGCGCGGTGGCCACGCCGACGACGCCCTCGTCGAGGAACTGGGCCTCGTCGATCGCCACGACTTCGCTGTCGGGCCGGACCTGGCGGAAGATCTCGGCCGAGGAGTCGACCGGCATCGCCTCGATTTCGACCCCGGTGTGGCTCGAGATCCGGGTGATGCCGCCGTACCGGTCATCGAGGTGGCTCTTGAACACCTGAACCCGGCGCCGCGCGATGAGCGCCCGGCGGATCCGGCGGATCAGCTCCTCGCTCTTCCCGCTGAACATCACTCCGGCGATGACTTCGATCGTGCCGGTGCGCGACGGGTGATACATCGGCGTCGGGACCTGTAGGTAGAGGTGACGGGGAGACCGACGATAGGTGCCGGTCCGGACCCGGTCAAGTCGCTCGGCGCGGGCCGCGGTCGATGCGGGCGCTGAGGCGGCGCCCCTTGAACGTGGCTCCCTGCAGCTTGTCGAGGGCCCGGTGGGCCTGGTCGTCCGAGGCGAACTCGATCAGGGTGAACGTTTCCTTCAGGTCGACCCGGCCGAGGCCGTCGCGGGCGACTCCACAGTCGAGGTTCACGAAGGCGAGGACCTCCCCGATCGTGGCGCCGTCCTTCCGGCCGAGGCTCAACCAGACCCGGGGGCGGGGCGCGGCCGCGGGGGACCGCGGTGCCGGGGCCGCCGCCGGCGCGGGCCGGGTGCGGGACCCGGCCCAGAGCGACTGCAGCGCCACCGCCACTTCGCCGGGGGTGAATCGGTCGAGCAGCGGCGCGATCGTCGCGTACGCCGCGCGGTCGATGCCGCCGGCGATCCGGGCGCGGATCGCATTCCGGTCCGCCTGGATGGCCCGATCCGCCTCATCAAGGACACCCGGCAGGGTCAGCGGTTCGAGCCGACCGGCTACCCGGGCGAGATAACTCTCGGTGCCGGGCGTGGCCAGGACGACGGTGCGGGCGGGCACGGCCTGGGCCAGTAACTCCGGGGGCGGGGCGTCGTAGAACGCCATGGCACCGTCCGTCGGGATGGTGCCGGCCGCCAGGGTGGCGGCCACGCCGTGGGCCGCCAGCCGCCGGGTAATCTCGGCGTGGGACGACTCGTCGGCGGTCCAGACGGTCAGGTGGTCCGCCTCGAGGAGGTCGGCGGCGGCGCCGAGGGCGGCGAGGCGGCCGTCCCAGCCGACCGAGGCCACCCGGCAGCGGGCGGCGACCGGCGCGTCCGGCGGTGTCGCGAGCGGGCCGACCAGCGGCGCCCGCCAGGCGTAGCGCTCCACAAAGGTGGCAGCCCGCTCCGGATCGGCGGTGAACACGACCCGCTGGGTGTCCTTGGGGAGATCCGCGAAGACCGGAACGAAGCTTTCCTCGGACAGCTCGGCCTCGGGCCAGGCGACGACGAGGGCGCTGAGCCGTTCGGGCGCGAGAGCACTGCGGCGGAGCAGCTCGGCGGCCGTCGGGAGCGTGGTGACCAGCAGGTCAACCCGGCCGGAGGTCAGATGGTGCGCCGCCCGGCTGGCAAAGGGGCCCGCGGCGGCGGTCTTGCCGACGGCGGCCGCCGCGAGGGCCGCGGTCTGGGCCCACGCCTCGAGGGCGGCATCGGGAACAAGGAGGAGGACGGGGAGGGTACCCGTGTCGTCCGAACGGCCCACTACCGCCGCCAGCACCGGTCCGGCGTACGCCGGAGAGGGAGGGGCGGCCACCACGACGCTGTTGCCGCGGGCCGCGATGGGCACGGCCGACGACACGCCGTAGGCTTCGAGTTCCCCGCGCACCGGCGGGGTCAGGGGCAGAGCGTCCGACACGGGTACCTCGGTTGTCAGGAGAACAGGACCAGCGGACGGAATCTAACAGGGTTCGGCCAATTGACATCGTTTCGGCAACCGATGAACCTTCCGCTTCACCCCGCCACCCGGAACGATCCGTGACGAAGGTTCTCCGGCTTCCCGACCCGCTGTCCGCCAATCTGGCCCACCTCAAGGGGTCGGAAACGATTGCCATCAACGCCGAAGCGCGCCGGCTCCGGGCGCTGGGCCGCGAGGTAATCGACCTGAGCGTCGGCGAACCGGATTTCGACACGCCCCAGCCGGTCTCGCAGTCCGGGGTGCAGGCGATTCAGAAGGGGATGACGCGGTATCCGCCCAACATCGGCATTGCCGATCTTCGGACGGCCATCGCGAAACACCTGAGCGCCCTCTCCGGCGGCCGGGAGGTCGACCCGGACCGGTTGGTCGTGAGCACCGGCTCGAAGCAGGCACTGTTCAATACCTGTTTTGCCCTCTTCGGGCCCAAGGACCGGGTGCTGATCCCGTCGCCGGCGTGGGTGTCCTATCCGCAGATCGTCCACCTGGCCCGGGCGGAGCCCGTGATGGTGCCGGGGGACGGCGAGTGGGGCCTCAAAGTGAGCGTGAAGGATCTCGAGCGGCATACCGACCGGCTGGTCAAGGGACTGGTGCTCTGCTCGCCGTGCAATCCGACCGGCTCGGTGTACACCCTCGCCGAACTCAAGGCCATCGGCGACTGGGCCCGGAAACACGGGGTCTGGATCGTGAGCGACGAGATCTACCGCCGGATTTACTACGGATCGGGAGCGGCACCGTCGTATTTCGACCTGCCGGACGAGTACCTCGAACGGACCGTGGTGATCTACGGCGCCAGCAAGGCCTATGCGATGACCGGATGGCGGATCGGGGCCGCCTACGCGCCGGCCCATGTCGCCAGGGCCATCGCCAATCTCCAGAGCCACACCACCACCGGGGCGAACCACCCGGCGCAGGTGGCCGCCGCCGTGGCCTTTTCCGATCCGAAAGTGGAACAGGAAGTCGTCCGGATGAGCGCCGCGTTCCGGCGCCGGCGCGATCGCCTGGTGGAGCGGTTCCGGGTCGAGGCCCCGGGCGTCGAGTTCGTCGAGCCGCATGGTGCCTTCTACCTCTTCTTCCGCGTGGACGGCGTCGCCGCCGGCCTCACGGGCTCCAAATTCTGCGAGCGGGTCCTCGGGGAGCACGGCGTTGCCCTCGTGCCCGGAGGTGCCTTCGGCGACGACCGGTGGGTTCGGCTCTCCTACGCCGCGGCCGACAAGGAGATCGACAAGGGCGTGGACCGCATCATGAAGTGCTTCCGCGAGTTCGAGACGGGCGTGGTGTGACCACCAGGATGGTCTTCGAGCGGGTCCGCCGCGGACTCGCCCGGTTCGAGGAGGTCACGCTCGCCACGGCGGTCCCGCCGGCGATCGAGGGGCGCCCCGACGACTACCGGCTGGCGCCCGCCAAGCTGATCGAGGACCCTGAACTCCGGCACCGCCTGGTCGGGGTGGCAACGCCCTGTCCCGAGCCGCTCGCCTTCCTTGACGGGACCCAGCGCACCGAGGTGGTCGGCTATGTCGGCCCGGTTCCGGTCGTCGCGGCCGCCATCGGTGCCGCCGTCCGGCGGCGCGAGGCCGGCCATCTGACCACGGTCATCCGGTCGACCCGGCGGATCATGGTGAGTTCCCGCGAGGGGCTGGCGCTCACCGCGGAGGCCGCGCCCGGGTTCGACCTGGTCGCGCTCGAGGACCAGGGCGGGGAGGTGCGACACCCGCTCAAGGCGCTCGAGGATGCGCACCGCGCAGTGGACCGGGAGCGGTCGGCGCTGGAACGGTCGGTCGGGGCGGACTTTCGGGCCCAATGCAGCGACTGGCTCGTGGTGGACGGCGTCATCTCCGACGCCGAACACTGGGCCCGGGATCCGAAGGTCATCGGCGTGTCGAAGAGCCATGCGACGTTGCCCTTCGACGGCACGGCGCTCACCACCTATCTCACGCTGCCCGCCGGGCACCGGACCTCGATCTTCGAGCCGGCAACATGGCGGTTCGCGGCGCCGCATTCGTGGGGACTGCGGCTCTGGCCCTACGAGCGGCGGGATCTGATGCATGGCCTGGTGCGGATCGAGGTGGCCGCCGGCCGCGCGTCGCCCGAGGACGCGGACGAGCTGTCGCGGTGGATCCTGGCGGAGCGAGCGCCGCTCTCGCGCCCGGATCCGCGGTGGGACCGGCTGCTGTACGGGGTGGCGACGGTCGAACGCCATCTGCGGGCGGCCCAGTGACCGGGGGAATCGCCGCCTCCGGCGTGCTCCCGCCGAGGACGATCCGGTGATCGGCCGCGTCGTCGCCACCGAGCTCCGGCCGAGTACGCCGCACCAGTTTCTCTTCTGGACGGCGAAGGACGCGGCCGTCGGGATCGGGTCGATCGTGCGGGTCGAGGCGCCGGGCCGCTCGGTCTACGGGGTCGTGACCGATGCGTTCGCCTACTCGGACCTGGCCACCCCGATGGACGCCGTCTACGGTGCCGACGGCGATCCGCTCGCCCAGCTCGAACCGAGCCACCGGAGCGAGATCCGCCTCTACCAGACCGCGGTACTCCGGCACGAGCCCGAGGAGCCGCTCCAGCCGGTGCCCCTCGGCGAGGTCCACCTCGCCTCGGACGCCGACGTGGCGGTGGCGCTCCGGATGGACGCCTACACGACCGGTGAGCGCCCCACCGGGATACCGATCGGCCTCTACGCGGCCGGCGGTCTCGAGGCCCCGATCTCGGTGGACGCGGATTTCCTGCTCGGTCCCGAGGCCGCGCACCTCAACATCACCGGCGTGTCGGGCCTCGCCACGAAGACGTCGGCGGTCGAGTTCTTCCTGTCGGCGATCTTCCAGCACTTTCCGGCGCACAAGGGACGGATCGCCGCGCTCTGCTTCAACGTGAAGGGCCCCGACCTGTTGTTCCTCGACCAGGCCGCGGACCTCTCCGCCGAGGATCGCCGCCGGTACGACCGGCTCGGGATCGCGCCGAAGCCGTTCGAGCAGGTCCGCTACTACGCGCCGTTCAAGGCGGACGGGGTGAACCTCAATACCCTCAGGACCAACCCGGCGCTGACGCCGACCGAGCCGCTGGTCTGGGGCCTTCGGGAAGTCCTCGATTACACCGAGGTGCTCCTCAATCGCGACGACATCGACGCCAAGGCGGACGGTTTCATCGACTTTCTGGCGGAGCGGGTGATCGGCAAGGACTTCTTCGACGAGGTGACCGGGAAGAACTTCACGGTCCGGAGCTTTGCCGAGCTCGAGGATTTCTTCCGGACCATCTTCAACTTTCTCGAAACCATGGGCCGCGGGGCCGAGATCTGGCGGACCCACCACGTCGCCACCATCCGGAAGATCCGCAACCGCCTCGGCAACATCAGCACCCGGTCGAAGGGGCTCGTGACCGACGACGGCGAAGTCAACGACCTGCCGTGGGGCGCGTTCCAGGATCGGAGCGTCTCGGTGGTGGACGTGGCCGGGCTCGATCCGCTGGCCCAGGATCTCGTCTTTGCCCGGATCGTGTCGAAGCTTCGCGAGCATCTCGAGCGGCGGGATCTCGGCGTGGAGCACGTGGTCGTGTTCGTGGACGAACTCAACAAGTATGCGCCCCAGGAGGGCCACGACACCTACGTCCGGAAGATGCTGCTCGATCTTTCCGAGCGGGGCCGCTACCTCGGCCTGGTGCTGTTCTCGGCGCAGCAGTTCCGGTCCCAGGTGCACAAGCGGGTGGTCGGCAATGCCGGGACCTCGGTGTTCGGCCGGCTCGACCCCGACGAACTGGCCACGCCCGGGTACGGAATCCTTTCGCCGGCGATCAAAGCCAAGCTGGCCGCGCTGCCGAAGGGCGAGCTGATGGTTCGGCATCCGCATTTCACCCAGCCCGTGTTTCTCAAGTTCCCCCGGCCGGCGGTGCTTTCGGGCCGCGAGGGAATCGACCGGTTCGCTCCCGAAGCGGAGGTCCCGTTCGAGGATGCGGTGGTCCGCCGGCTCCGGGCCCTCGACCCGGGGCTGCCGGCCAACCGGATCCGCGACCTGGTAGCGGGCCGGGCCGAGACCGACGTGGTGCGGGCGCTCCATGCCACGATTCGCAACCGGCCGGGCGACGTCGTCGCCTTCTTCGTGAAGTGTCTCGGCCGCGAGGTTCGGCAGCGCTCCGTGGCGCCGGCGGCCCCGGCGTTCGCGCCGCTCAAGCGTTCCGACGACCCGTACGCCTGACGATGCCTCACCGGATCGACGATCGGAGCCTCGGCCATCTCCTCGTGGATCGCGCGGCCCGTTCCGGGGACCGGCGGTTCCTCCGCTTCGAGGGGCGCGAGCTGACCTTCGCCGAGGTGGAGCGGGCGAGCGCGCGGGTGGCCAACCGGCTCTCGGAGATGGGCGTGGCGCCGGGGGATCGGGTCGCCCTGATGCTGCCCAACGGACTCGAGTATCCGGTCTGCTGGCTCGGCGTCGTGCGCCTCGGCGCGATCGTGGTGCCCGTGAACACCGGCTACCGCGACGCCGATCTGAGCCACGTCCTTCGCGACTCGGAGGCGGGTACCGTCATCACCCTGAACGAGTTCGTGCCGCTGGTGGACCGGGTCTCCGAAACGATCCCGACCATCGACCGGGTCCTGGCGTGGGACGGGATGTCGAGCGTTCGGGGCGGCAACCCCGAGGCACGCCTCCCGTTTGCCGACCAGCTCGAACGGGTGGCCGACCGCCACGAACTGAGCGGTCTCGGCCCGACCACGGTGTCGGTCCTGCAGTACACCTCGGGCACGACCGGGTTCCCGAAGGGGGTGATGATCCCCCACGGCGGCTGGCTCCAGGTGGCGCGCACCTACGTGGCGGCCGGCGCCTTCACCGAGGCCGACGTGGTGGCGATCATGACGGCCTTCTACTACGGCGACTTCGGCTGGAACCTGATTCTCTGTCTCCTGGCCGGCATGGAGCTCGTGCTGCTGCCCCGATTTTCCGCCTCGACGCTCTGGCGGTCGCTGGCCGAGACCGGCGCCACGTTCTTCTACTGCCTTGGCACGATGCCGGTGCTGCTCCTCAAGCAGCCGGAGGACCCGGCCGGCGATCGGGGCCACCGGGTTCGGTGGGTTTCCTGCTCCGGCATTCCGGCCGACCGCCACGCGGAAATCGAGCGGCGCTGGGGGGTCCCCTGGCGGGAGGCGTACGGCACCACCGAGATCGGGTTCGTGACGATGACCGCTCTCGACGAGGACCACCTCACCGGCTCGGGCTCCATCGGCCGGCTGGCCGGTGGCTTCGAGGGACGGGTGATTCGGGCCGACGGCACCGAGGCGGCTCCGGGGGAAATCGGCGAGTTCATCTGTCGCGGCCCGGCGCTGTCGCTGGGGTACTGGAACAAGCCCGAGGCCACCGCCCGCTGGATGCAGGACGGCTGGGCCCACACCGGCGATCTGATGCGGCGGGACGAGGCCGGCTGCTTCTATCTGGTCGGCCGGACGAAGGACATGATCCGCCGCGGGGGCGAGAACATCGCGGCGCAGGAGGTCGAGGCGGTCCTCGCCGAACATCCCGGCGTCGCCGGGGCCGCCTGCGTGGCGGTTCCGGACGATATCCGGGGAGAGGAGGTCCTTGCCTTCGTGCTGCCCGCCGGTACGGCTCCGGAGGCAGAGGAGGTCCTGGCCCACTGCCGCGGCCGGCTGGCCCCCTTCAAGGTGCCCCGGTATCTCCGTTTCGTGGAGGCGTTTCCCCTGACCCCGAGCCAGCGGGTCGAGAAGCACAAGCTTCCCAGAGAGTTAGCGGGCTGCTACGACGCCGCGGCCGCCGCCTGGCGCTAGCGGCAGGGGGGTCGGTTCCGAGGTAGATTTCCGCCGTGCGCCTCGCTCACCTCGCCGACGTCCATCTCGGGTTCCGGCAGTACTATCGCCAGACCGCTACCGGGATCAACCAACGGGAAGCCGACGTTGCCCGGGCGTTCAGCCGTGCCGTCGACGGAGTCATCGCTCAGCGGCCCGACCTGGTGGTCGTGGCCGGCGACCTGTTCCACGCCGTGCGCCCCACCAACCAGGCGATCGTCCACTGCTTCCGGCAGTTCCAGCGGCTCCGCGAAGCGCTACCCCGCGTGCCGATTGCCCTGATCGCCGGTAACCACGATACCCCGCGGGCCACGGAAACCGGATCCATTCTCCGGCTCTTCCAGGAACTCGGCGTGCTGGTGGCGGCCGAGGAGGCCGAGGCCGTTCCGGTTCCCGAACTCGATCTGATGCTGACACTGGTACCGCATCAGGCGCTGGTCACCGGCAATCTCCGGCTCGAGCCGAGCGGCTCGGCCCGGCATCAGGTGCTGGTGGTCCACGGCGAGGTGGAGGGACTCTTCCCACTCGACCGCTGGTGGGCCGAGCCCGGCGGGGCACTGCTCGATCCGCAGGATCTGGCCCGGAGCGACTGGAGCTACGTGGCCCTCGGCCACTACCACGTGATGCGGGAAGTGCGGGAGCGGGTCTGGTACGCCGGGGCCCTCGAGTACCACACGCCGAATCCGTGGGGCGAACTGGTCGAGGAGCGGAAGAGCGGGGCCCGCGGCAAGGGGTGGCTCCTGGCCGACCTGGCCACCGGGAAGGTCGAGCGGCACTATCTCGAACTCGAGCGGCGGCTGATCGATCTGAAGCCGATCGAGGCGGTCGACCATTCGGCCGAGGACATCGACCGCTTGATTCAGGAGCGGCTCGCGCAGGTGAAGGGGGGCATCGCCGACCAGTTGGTGCGGCTCGTAGTGCATGACATTCCCCGCCACCTGATTCGCGACCTCGACCACGCCGCGATCCGCGCCGCCAAGGCCGAAGCGCTCCATTTCCACCTCGATCTCCGCCGGCCCGAGGTGCGCCGGACCATCGGCGTCGGGGCGCCGGGCCCGCGCCAGACCCTCACCGACGTGGTCCGCGGGTTTCTGGCGCGGCGGCCGCTGCCGGAAAAGGTGGACCGGGATCAGTTCGTCGACCGGGGCGTGGCCCTGCTCGACTCGGTGTCGGTCGAGCCTGAGATGGGGACGGGGGTCTGATGCAGATTCGCCGGCTCCGGCTCACCAACTTCCGGCAGCACGCCGAGACCGTCCTCGACTTCGAGGCCGGGCTCACCGGGATCGTGGGTCCCAACGGGGCCGGCAAATCCACGCTGCTCGAGGCGATCGCCTGGGCGATGTACGGGACCGGCGCCGCCCGCGGCACGCGGGACTCGATCCGGCGGCGCTCGGCCCCGCCGCGGTCGCGGGTGGAGGTGGAGCTCGACTTCGATCTCGGCGCGCATCGGTACCGGGTGGTCCGGTCGCTCCAGACCGCGGCGCTGTTCCAGGACGGCGAAGCGGCGCCGATTGCCAACAGCGGCGGCGCGGTGACGGGGAAGGTGACCCGGCTTCTCGGCATGAGCCGGGACGAATTTTTCAATACGTACTTCACCGGGCAGAAGGAACTGGCCATCATGGCGTCGATGTCGGCGCCGGAGCGGGCCCGGTTCCTGAGCCGGGTCCTCGGATACGAGCGGCTCGCGGCCGTCCAGGTCAAGCTCAAGGACGAGCGGACCGCCGTGCGGGCTTCGCTCCAGACGGCGGAGACCGGGCTCGTCGATCCGGCCGCGCTGGCCGAGGAGGAAACGGCGGCCGAGGCGCGGGTCGAGCGGACCGAGGGCGACCTGGAGGCGGCGGGGCGGCATCGGGAGGCGACCGAACTCGCGGTGACGACGCTCACCCCCGAGTGGACGGCGAGTCAGCTCCGGCGCGAGGAGGTGGCCGCGATCGAGTCCGAGCTCGGGATCGCGGATCACAGCGTCATCGAGGCGCGGAACCGGTGCGAGGCCCTGGACCGGGAACTCGCGGAATCGCTCGAGGCGCGAGCCCGGGCGGCCGACCACGCGGGCGCTCTCACCGAGTGGGACGGGTTGATTGCCGCCCGGGAGCGGCTCGATGCCGAGGCCATGGCATCGTCCGGCCGGAGGGCCCTGGTCGCGCAGATCGAAGAGGTTCGGGCGGCAGTCGGCCGGATGGACGGCCGGCTCGCGGAGCTGCCGGATCCGGCCCGGCTGGCCACGGTGCGGACCCGGGTGGGCCAGGCCCAGCAGCTGGTGGCCGGAAACGCCGAGGCGTACGAAGCGCGGCGGACCGAATGGGTCCGGGAGAAGCAGAACGCCGAAACCGAGCGCGAGGGGCTCCTCCGGCAGCACAAGGACTTCGAGCGGCAGAAGGCGCGGCTGGTCGAGGCGGGGCCGAGCACGACGTGCCCCACCTGCGGCAAGCCGCTCGGGAAGGAGTACGAGGCCGTCCTCGAGGATCTCGAGACGAAACTCCTCGAAATCGTCAGCGAAGGCCGGCACTACTCGGCCCGGATCAAGCAGCTCGCCGCCGAGCCGGATCTGGTCGTGGCGAGCCGGAAGGCGCTCGAAGGGGCGGAGGCCGAACTCAAGAAGCTCACCACGGAGGTGGGCCGGATCGAGGAGGCGGTGTCGGAGCGGACCCGGCTCGAGCAGGCGCGGGGCGAAGCGACCGCCCGCCTCGCGACGCTCGACCGGACCCTCGCCGAGACGCCCAGCCGCTACGACGAGGCGGAGCACCGCCGGGTCCGGGAACGGATCGCCGCACTCGAGCCGCTCCGGGAGCAGGTCGTCAAGCTGACGGCTCGGGCCGAACGGGCGGCGGAGCTGGTGCCCCGGGCCACCGCGGCGGAGCAGGAGCTCACCCGGATGGAGGCCCGGGCCCGCGATCTCCGGGAAAAGCTGTCGGCGTTAGGCTGGTCGGCCGAGGCGTACGAGGTTCTCCGGGCCCGGGTGGCGTTGGCCGAGCGCGAGCGGCAGGCCGCCGAAGTCGGCCTGGTGCGGGCCCAGGGCGAGCGGGACGCGGCGCACGAGCACCGGCGAGCGGTGGCCCGCCGTCGCGAGGAGCGCGATCGCCGGGCGGCGCAGATCGAGCAGCTCCGCCGCGAACTGCTGGTCAACACCGAGCTCGACCGGGCGTTCTCGGATCTCCGGACCGATCTCAACGCCACCCTCCGGCCCGATCTGGCCGACGCCGCGTCGGCGCTGCTCGCGGACCTCACGGCCGGCCGCTACACCGACATGGAGCTGGACGAGGATTACGTCGCCACGATCATCGACGACGGCGAGCCCAAGCCGGTGATCTCCGGAGGCGAGGAGGACGTCGCCAACCTGGCGCTCCGCCTCGCCATCAGCCAGATGATCGCGGACCGGGCCGGCCAGCCGTTCTCGCTCCTGATTCTCGACGAGGTGTTCGGCTCCCTCGACGAGGAGCGGCGGGCAGCGGTGGTCGGGCTGCTCCGCGGCCTCGCCGACCGGTTCCCCCAGGTCATCCTCATCACCCACATCGAATCGGTGCGCGAGGGGTTCGACCGGATCATCCGGATCGACTACGACGTCGAACGCGGGATCGCCTCGGCGCGGGAAGAGCGGCTCACCGGGGACGAGCGGTCTCATGCCGCCGCTTGACGGCCTGGTCGGGCCGCTGCGGCTCGAGCCGACGCACATCGACGAACTCAACCGGCTGTTCTCCGACGCCTTCACCGATCGCTACCACCGCGACGGCATGACGGGCGTCCGGGTGCCGCAGCTCAGCCCGGCGATCTGGCGCTACGCGATCGAAGCGGCCGGGGAAGGGGCGCTCCACTGGCGCGACCGTGCCGGGGGCCTCGTGGCCTTCAATCTGGTGCACCGCTCGGGCACCGAGGGCTGGATGGGGCCGCTCGCGGTGCGGACCGACCAGCAGCACCGGGGCGTCGGCCGGGCGATCGTGCGGGAGGGCGTCGAGTTGCTCGAACGGCGGGGGTGCCGGACCATCGGGCTCGAGACGATGCCGCGGACCGTCGACAACATCGGGTTCTACAGCCGGCTCGGATTCCGCCCCGGCCACCTGACCGTCTCCATGGTGCGGGACGTCGGTCGCGGCGACGGGGCGGCGGCGGAGGCCGGCTCCCGGCTCGAGCCCGCCGGCGCCGCGGTGCCCGGCGCCCGGCAGCTCACCGAGGCGCTGGTGCCCGGTCTCGATTTCACCCGCGAGGTCGATCTGACCATGCGGCATTCGTTAGGCGACCTTACCGTGGTCCGGGACGGCGAGTGGCGGGGGTTCGCGCTCTGGCACAGCGCGCCGCTGGCGCTCGGGCGCTCGGCCGAGGAACTCCGGATTCTCAAGGTGGCGGCCGTCGACCGGGCCGCGTTCCGGCGGGTCATCCGGGGCGCGCTGGCGGCCGCCGCCGCGCGGGGCCTCGGCCGGGTCGGGATCCGCTGCCAGACGGCGTTTCGCGAGGCCTACGCGGACCTGATCGACCTCGGGTTCCGGGTCCACTGGACGGACCTGCGAATGGTGCTGCACGAACGGCCGGAACGGCCGCCGACGTCGGGCGTGGTGTTCTCGAACTGGGAGATCTAGCGCGTCAGCGGATCCGCAACGCCCACCAGCGAATCAGCAGGACCACGCCGATGACGAGCAGGAGGTGGGTGATGCCAAGCCCGACCTTGACCACGAAGGTCACGAGAAACCATCCGACAAGAGCAATGATCGCGCCAGCCAAAGTTGCCACGGTGTCTCACTCCTGGTCGCGTTGACGGCCCCGAACCCGGTTCGTATTATAGGGGCGTCGGCTGGTGACTGGGAACCACGTTATTGAGCCAACAGGTCCGGAGCTGGGCCCGAATACTGTGGACGATGCCATGCCCCTCGGGGGAAGGCAGACTTCGTGGTGAGGGCGCCGAACATTCCACTTCGGGCTTCAATAAACCTCCCGGTTACCATCCGACCCTGGGGCGCCGACCGACGCAAGTCGGGTCGGCGCCCTTCGTTTTGACGTTCCCGCCCGCGGAACGCCCCCGGTTCACGCAAGGGAAACCATGGCCACCTGCGTCGTCGCCCGGCGGCTCCATTTCAACGCCGCCCATCGTCTCCACAATCCGGCCCGGTCGGACGAATGGAACCGGACCACCTTCGGTCCCTGCAACAATCCGAACTACCATGGGCACAACTACGAGCTCGAGATCCTGGTCGAGGGAACCATCGACCCGGAGACGGGATATGTGGTGGACGTCGGGATCCTGAAGCGGATCGCGGAAGAGGTCGTGGTGGCGGTGCTGGACCACCGCAATCTCAACCTCGACGTCCCCTGGTTCGCGAACCGGCTTCCCTCCGCGGAGAACATCGCGGTATTCTGCTGGGAACAGATCGCGCCCCGGCTTCCCGCGGGCCGGCTCAAGCTCATTCGTCTGTGGGAGACGCCACGCAACTATGTCGAATATCAAGCTTCCTGATCTCCAGGATCCCGTTCGCCAGCTGCTCGTCGGGTTCGGCGAAGACCCCGATCGCGAAGGCCTCCGGCGGACCCCGGAGCGCGTCGAGAAGGCCTATCGCTGGCTCACCCGCGGGTACGAACTGTCGGTGGCCGAGGTCGTCGGGGGCGGGGTCTTCGAGGAGGCCCATGAAAGCATGATCCTGGTTCGCGACATCGAGGTCTACTCGATGTGCGAACATCACATGCTGCCGTTCTTCGGCAAGGCACACGTGGCCTATCTGCCGGCCGGCCGGATCATCGGGCTCTCGAAACTTCCCCGGATCGTCGAGGTGTTCGCCCGCCGCCTCCAGGTGCAGGAACGGCTGACCGACCAGGTGGCGGATGCCGTCATGGACGTGCTCGAACCCCACGGTGCCGGCGTCGTGATCGAGGCGGCCCATCTTTGCATGATGATGCGGGGCGTCGAGAAGCAGAACTCCACGACGGTCACGAGTGCCCTCCGGGGCGTCTTCCGGGACGATCCCCGGACCCGGGACGAGTTTCTCCGGCTGGTGCACGGACCCCGGATCGTGGCCCCGTGACCGAGCCGGCGCTCGCGGGCCGGGTGGCGATCGTCACCGGTGGATCGAAGGGAATCGGCGCCGCGATCGCCGCCGCCCTCCGGGCTGACGGTGCGACCGTGGTGCGGGCGGCCCGGTCCCTCAGCCCGGACGCGCCACCCGGCGAGCTTCACGTCGCGGCGGATCTGGCCACCGACGAGGGCGTCGCGGCGGTCGCGGCGGCCGTCGAGCCGCTCGGCGTGCCGGACCTCGTCGTCAGCTCCGCCGGCGGCTTCGCCCTCGGCGCGCTCGAAGACACCCCGGTGGCCACCCTCGATCAGCTCTATCGCGTCAATCTTCGGGCCCCGTTCGAATTGGCGCACCGGTTCCTGCCCCTGATGCGGGCCCGGGGCCGCGGCCGTCACGTGTTGATCGGCAGCATTGCCGACTACCGGGCCCTCCCGGGTAATTCGGCCTACGCTGCCACGAAATTCGGTGCCCGCGGGCTGCACGAGGTGCTGCGCGAGGAATACCGCGGCACCGGCGTGCTCTGCACTCTCGTGAGTCCCGGGCCGGTCGATACCGCGCTCTGGGACCCGTTCGATCCGGACCACCGGACCGACCTGCCGTCCCGGTCCCAGATGCTGGCGCCCGCGGATGTCGCCGAGGCGGTTCGCTGGATCGCGGCACAGCCCGGCCATGTGGACGTCGGCTGGCTGCAACTCGGCCCGGCCTGACGGCCGATGTTCATCGAGCTGACCGACCATCTCCGCTGCGCTGGAGACCACCCCGAGCAGTTCCTGGTGCTGCTGCCCGACGCAATGGCGGGGCGCCGGGTGGCCCGGGGAACGCTGGGCTGTCCGATCTGCGGCCGGGTCGTGGCGGTCGAGAACGGCCGGGCCGACTTCGGCGGCGAGGCGCCGGCACCGCGGGCCACCGCGCTCACCGGGGCCGCGGTGCGCGCGTTTCTCGGGATTGGCGGGCCGGGCGGTTACCTCGCGCTCTTCGGCGGCGCGGCGCGGATCGCCGGCGATCTCGCCGCCCTGCTGCCGGGGGTCCGGTTCGTGCTGGTGAATCCGCCGCCCGACACCGAAGACAGCGAACTGGCGAGCGTCCTCCGCGGCGGCCGTTCGCCGCTCAAGAGCCGGAGCATGCGGGGGGCGATCGTCGGGGCCGACCACGGCGCGGACCCGACGTGGGTTCAGGCGGCGGTGGCGGCGGTGCTGCCGGGACTTCGGATCGTCGTGGAGGGACCTGCGGCCGCGTTGCCGGGCGTGGAGATCCTGGCGGAGACCGACGGCGTCTGGGTCGGGGTTGTCGGGCCCGCGCGTCAGGGAGCCGGCAGCCGCAGCGCCTGACCGGCCCGGATCCGGTACCAGTTCGGCAGCGCGTTGGCCCGCCGCAGTTCCGCCTCGTTGACGCCGTAGCGCTTCGCGAGGTCTCCCAGCGAATCTCCTCGCTTCACCCAGACCAGCTTGCCCAGCAGCGCACGGCGCTCGTGCCGCGCGAGCGATACCACCGGTAACGACGCCAGCCGGCCCACGAGTTCGTCGCCGTAGCCGGCAGGTACTCGAAGCCACGAGCCGCCGGGTGGGGTCACCCCGCGGACGAATTGGGGATTGAGTTCCGCCAGGGTCAGCCGGTCAAGGCCGAGCGCCCGCTCGGCGGCGGCGAGCTGGATCGGCCGAGGCACGTGGACCGAATCCACGGGCTCCGGGGGCATGGTGTCCACGGTGAAGCCGTAGCGCGCGGGGTCCCGGGCGATCGCCGCCGCCGCGAGCATCTGGGGGACATAGTTGCTGGTCTCCCGCGGCAGGAGTCCCTGCTCGGTGAGGGCAAAGAACGGACTCGTCGCGGCGGAGTCGGCCGGATCGAGCCGGAGGCGGGCAAGGCTCCGGCCCACGCGGCCCATGCCGCCGTTGTACGCGGCGGCAGCCAGCAGGGGCTCGCTCGCAAAGCGGTTGCGCAGATCGGACAGGTGCCGGATGGCGGCGTCGGTGGCCCGGAACGGATCCCGGCGCTCGTCGACCCAGCGGTCCACCCGGAGGCCGTACTCGCGGGCGGTGGCGGGGAGGAACTGCCACATGCCGACCGCGCCGGACCGGCTGACCGCGCCGTTCGAGACACCGCTTTCGATCAGCGGGAGCGACCCGTATTCCTCGGGCAGTCCGGCCTCGTCGAGCCGGTCGGCGATCAGGGACTGGTACCGGGTGCTTCTGGTGAGCCACCGGGCCATGCGATCGCGAGCCGGGCCGGTGAAATACTCCAGGTAGCGGGCGACCTCGGGCCGGTTGAGCAGGGCCGCGAGCGGCAGCGAGTCGGCCGACTGCGCCGAAAGCGGCGCCAGCGGGGCCAGGGCCAGCAGGGCTGCGGGGAGGAATCTGCGATGCATGGGAGCCTCGGGGGCAGGTCCCGGACCAGCGCGGCTAGACTCCGTTCAAGTGGTTGTTCCACAAAGAGATGGGGCCCCTCGTCGGAGGAGCCCCATCGATTCCCGGTCGGTCACCTTTGCCGGTCGGGCGGCAACCCCGGAATCAAACCTTGCGGCGGCGCCGCCGGACCAAGCCGGTGCCC
>JBFXAY010000065.1:0-27443 GCA_050183815.1 Gemmatimonadales bacterium
GTGTCCGCCGGCAATCCAGGCGGCCAGCCCACCGTCCATGATCCGGCTTCGGCCGCCGAGGCCCAGGTAGTCGAGCGTGAACCAGAGGCGGGCGGCGTCGAGCGGCGCTCCGTACACGACAATCAGACCCTTGTCGCCGACCCCGGCGGCGCCGAGCACCGTGCGCAGGGTCTCGGCCGCCGGCAGCTCGGTGACCGTCGTTCCGTGGGTTTCGGTGATGGCGGAGAGGAGGACCGGACGAGCGCCGGGCACATGCGCGCTGTCGAAAGCCGCTGCCGTCCGGGCGGCGTGCAGGATCGTGAGCGGCCGGCCGGCGGGTTGACCGGCAAGCCAGTCGGGGGAAACCAGCAGGGTATCGGCGGTTGGCGCGATCAGCAGCGTCGCGGCTGCCATCAGGTTGACCACGGTGCCTCCTGGCCCGCTACGACAAGTCAGGGCGTCCGGGCGACCGATCCTTCGACCGGCAAGTCCGTTCGCCGGGCCCAATCCTGGAATGATCCATCGTACAAAGAAGCCTCGAACCCCGCCAGCTTCGCGGCGAACCACACGAGGCTGGCCTGCTGGCCGATGTGGCAATACGTCACGACGCGAGACCCGCTGCTGACGCCCGCCGCCAGGAAGAGCTGCCGCAGGGCGGAGGGATCGAGGAAGTGTCCGGTCGAGTCCACGACCGAACTGAACGGCACGCTGCGGGCGCCCTTGATGTGGCCGTTGCGGCCCTGACGGGTTTCCGCGCCGCGATAGAAACTGGTATCGCGGGCATCGACCACCGCCACGCCGGCTGTGGTGAGGTTGCGCGCCACGAAATCGGCGTCGACCACCACGCCGGCCTGTGGCCGCACCGTGAGCCGGCCCGGTCGCGGAGCCGGCACCTCGGTCGTCACCGGGCGCCCGGCCCGGCGCCAGGCTTCGAGGCCGCCGTCGAGGACCGAGACCCGGCCGCCGAGCCCGGCGTATTCGAGGGTCAAGGCCGCCCGGGCGGTGGGTGTGAAGTACTCCGCCGCCGGGATCAGTACGACCCAGGAATCATCCGACACGCCGTGGGATTCCAGGACCGAGTCGAGCCGCGCCGCGCCGGGCAGCTCGAGCCGGAGGCCGCCGCTCTCCTCGGGCGGTGCCGCCAGTGCCCGGAGCGGCATGAAGAACTGCGATCCGGGAATGTGCCCCTCGTCGTAGACCGGCCGGGAACGGTCGTCGCCCACGTGGAGGAGGACCAGCTTGGGCTCAGCGATCTTGCCCGCCAACTCGGCCACCGAAACCAGCCGGGGTGCCTGGGTCTGCAGGGCCAGCAGGAGCGACAGCGTCAGCATCGGCTACCGTTTCGTCGGGGTGTTTCGCTGGCGGCGGGCCGCGGCGGGGCGGCGCGGGAGACTTCGCCGGTGGGCGTGCTGCGCCGCGGAGTGCGAGGCGGCGATCAGCGCCTCGAGCAGCGCTTCGTCGGCCCGGGGCAGCAGGATCTCGACCCAGCCGTTCCGGCCCATCGCCCCGACGGAGACGAACGGGCGCGCGGCCCCGCGGCGGAGCGCCCGGATCAGATCCGCCGGGGGGAGATGCATCACCAGGCTCCGGTCGGACACGGCCGCGAACCGGGTACCGCCGACCAGGTAGGCCTGGCCGCCGAACTCGGGGCGTTTCACGACCGACGGCAGCGAATCGAGGCGGGCTTCGGCCCAGGCAAGCAGCGAGGCGGTGTCGACCACGAACGGCTCCGGATGGCGATGCCCATGTTATCGTCCGATCGGCCGCTCCGCGAGAGCCGAACCAGCCGAATCCGTCGTTTCTGGACGCCCCTCCCGCGACTTGGGGACCGGCTCCGGCGCCGCTAAATTGGATACAAGACCGTATCCCCCCTTCCAGACCGTTTGGCCGGAGCGTGCCACCCGATGGGCCGCGTTCTTCCGTTCGTCCTGCTGTTCCTGGTGCCCGGCGTTCTCGCGGCCCAGTCCACCCCGGCGATGACCGGGGCCTCGGAGGCGCGGCGCGAGGCGCGGAGCGCCCGGGTCACCGAGGCCCCGGTCATCGACGGCCGACTCGACGAGGCGGTCTGGCAGTCGGCGACCCCGCTGGCCGATTTCGTCCAGCGCCAGCCCGCCGAGGGCGCCCCGGCAACCGAACGCACCGAGGTGCGGTTTCTCACCGACGGCGAGGCGCTCTACATCGGGGCGTGGCTGCACGACCGGAACGCGGCCGGGATCGTCCCGGGCGAGCGGCTCCGGGACGTGACCCTCACCAACAGCGACTACTTCGCGGTCATTCTCGACACCTACCACGACCGGCAAAACGGCTTCGTCTTCGCCACGACCCCGGCCGGCGTCGAGTACGACGGCCAGGTCGTGAAGGAAGGCGAGGGCGGCGGCTCGCTCCAGCAGGGGCAGACCCGCGCCCAGGCCGGTTCCCAGGGCGGCTTCAATCTCAACTGGGATGCCAGCTGGACGGTGGCCACCTCCGTGGACAGCCTCGGCTGGTATGCCGAGTTCCGGATTCCGTTCTCGACGCTGCGGTACGGGAGCGCCCGGGAGCAGGACTGGGGACTCAACGTGGTCCGGAGCATCCGGCGCCGGAACGAGGAAGCGTTCTGGTCGCCGATTCCCCGGCAGTTCAACCTCTACCGGCTGTCGCGGGCCGGCATCCTGCAAGGCCTCGAAGTGCCGAGCCAGCGGATCGCCACGGTCACGCCGTACGTCCTCAGTTCCGCGACCCGCGATTTCCTCGGCGCGACCGACACCCGCTACCCGACCGAGTTCGGGGCCGATGCCAAACTCGGCGTCACGCCGAGTCTCACGCTCGACCTCACCTATAACACCGACTTCGCCCAGGTCGAGGTGGACGAGCAGCGGACCAACCTGACCCGGTTTCCGCTCTTCTTTCCCGAGAAGCGGCCCTTCTTCCTCGAGAACGCCGGCGTGTTCTCCGCCGGCACCCCGCAGCAGGCGGACCTCTTCTTCAGCCGGCGGATCGGGATCGACAGCCTCGGCCGCCCGGTTCCGATCATCGGGGGCGGCCGGCTCACCGGGAAGGTCGGCAGTCTCACGATCGGGACCATGCAGCTGTTCACCGAAGAGGTCTCCGGAATCCAGCGGGCGATGTCCTACTCGGTGGGGCGGGTCAGCCGGGAGCTCGGCGGCCGGTCCCGGATCGGGGTGATCGGGATTCAGCGAATCGCCGTGGACAGTGCCGGCGACCGGAACCGCACCTTCGGCGCCGACGGCCGCCTCGGCTTTGGCGATGCGTGGACCGTCGACTGGTGGGCCGCCAAGACCGCGACCCCGCGGCTGTCGGGCCGCGACGGCGCGCTCACCGGCCGGATCGCCTATCAGACGCGACAGTGGAACAACTCGTTCCGCTTCACCCAGGTCGGCGAGGCCTTCAACCCGGAGGTCGGGTTCCTGAGCCGCTCGGGCTACCGGAACTACGAGCTTTCGCTGTTTCGCACCGTCGAGGTCACCAACCGGTGGATCCGCTACTGGATGCCGCACTTCACCTATCGCGGCTACTTCGGATTCGATGGGCGGATGCAGACGGAGCAGTACCACGTCGATCTCGGCGAGGCCGAGTTCAACAACGGCGGGCGGATCGGGCCGGAGCTGAACGTCTACGGGGAGGGACTGGCTCAGCCGTTCGAGATCGCGAACGGGGTCATCCTGCCGGCCGGGACCTACCGCTATCCGGCCCTCGGTTTCGACCTCACCACCAATCCGAGCGCCCCGGTGTCGCTGGTGACGCGGCTCGACATCGGCGGCTTCTACGACGGGCACCGGATCGGCGCCACGAACACGCTCACGGTCCGGCAGGGCTCGTCGCTCACCACCTCGCTGGTGGTCGACTATCAGGACATCCACCTCGACGAGGGCGACTTCGTGCGCTCCCTGGTGGGGCTCCGGGTAGGCTACTTCTTCACGCCCCGGATCTTTCTTCAGTCGCTGCTCCAGTACAACAATCAGGCGCGGGTCGCCTCGGCCAACGTGCGGTTCGGCTGGCTCAACACGGCCGGGACCGGTCTCTTCGTGGTCCTCAACGACGCCGAGGAGGCCACCGGGGTACTCGACTGGACCCGGCCGACCACCCGGAGCCTCGTGGTGAAATTCACCCGCCAGTTCGGCAACGGCGGCTGATCCGGTACACGCTGCCTAACGACCGCCCCGGCGGGTCCAGAGGACGATGGCCCCGCACTGGGCCGCCGCCCCGCCGAGGGCCAGCGGCATTTCGGCCTCGCCCCGGTAGATCTCGACGGCTTCGAGATCGCTCACCGGCACCTCGTTGATGTCCGGCGGCCCGCCCGGGTCGCCGGGCCGGTAGAGCCGGACCCCGTCGAGCCAGACCGACATCGGACAGTTGCTTCGGGTCGAGTACGCTACGTATCGGTTCACCCCGCCCACGACCCGGACCCGCACGCCGCGAACGTTCCGGAGGAGATCGACCAGTTGCCGGTGTTCCGATTGCCGGAGCAGGTCCGGATCGAGGAAGGTGCCGAAGCCCGCGAGCCGCCGCTCGGCGTAGGCGGTGAGGCGCGGCGGCACGTAGGTGGCCTGGACCTCGAGCGGCTCGAGTTCCAGGACGGTGGCCACCATCCGGATGTCGAGATTGAGGGTGTCGGTGGCAATGACGAGGGTCCGGATCCGGATCGGCCGGTAGCCGATCTTCCGGACGATGGTGTACCCGACGCCGTCGGGCAGGCCTTCGAGCGCGAAGTTGCCCGCGGCGTCGGTCTCGGTCCGCTTCGAGGTTCCCACGATGACGAGCTCGACCCCGATCAGCGGCCGCTTGGTCGAGTCGTCGACGATCGTGCCCCGGAGGAGCGCCTGCGCCGCCGCCGTGCCCGGGGCGAGCAGCCCGAGTGCCAGGGCAGGCAGAAGGCGGCGCATCAGCCGCCTCCGGCGCCGATCAGCGGTTTGACGTATTCGGCCGCCGCACGGTGGGTGGCGAACCAGACGCCCGGTTTCGACTTGATGTAGGCGATGAGTCCCTCCAGCGCGACCATTCGGGAACGGTGCCCGCTCACGTGCGGATGCATCGTCATCAGGAACATTCCGCCTTCCTGGTAGGCCCGGTCGAACTCGTCCTTCCACACCTGGAGGGCTTCCCGCGGCGGGCTGTAGCGATCCCCCTGGGGATTGAAGAGCGGGGCATCGTCGAGGATCCACTCCACCGGCAGCTCCACGATGCCGGTCGGCTTGCCGTCCACATCGAGCTCATAGGGCGAGTCGTCGGCCATCAGGGAACTCTCGTAGAGGAAGCCGAGGTCCCGGACGATCGCCGCGGTGGCGGGGCTGAAGTTCCACGACGGGGCCCGGTACCCGACCGGCCGGCTCCCGGTGAGCCTGGTGAGCGTGTCCACGGCCCGTTGGACGAGCTCGCGTTCCTCGGCGGCCGGTACTTGGGTGTTGCGCTCGTGGATCCAGCCGTGGACGGCGAACTCGTGCTCGCCGGACCGGCGGATGGTCTCGACGATGTCGGGGGTGATGAGGAGACTCACGGCCGGGATGAAGAACGTGGCCGGGACCCGTTCCCGGGCCAGCAGGTCGGTGATGCGGCGGAGGCCCACCCGGGCGCCGTACTGCCCCTGGGCCAGCTCGCCCACGGTGGGCTGGCCGTAGCGAAGCGGGATCGTCTCGTTGTCCACGTCGAAGGAGAACAGCACCGCCACCCGGGCGCCGCCGGGCCAGGACGCCGGCTTGAGGCTCCGGCCGGCCCGCACCGCATTGACCACGGTACGGATCGTGTCCATCGACCACTGCCACGACGGCAGGGAATCGGCGCGGGCGGCGACGGGCGGGATCGGCGGCTGGGCGCAGCCGGCCAGCACCAGGACGGCCGCCGGGAGGCACGCGAATCGGATTCGGGTCGGCATGTCAGTACCGCCAGCTGAGGGTGTCGGCATTCGCCGGGGCTCGTTTCCGCATCTGCTCGATGATCCGGGGCAGGAACATCTGGTGGTAGCGGAGGCGCGAGTAGGCGTTGCTCCGGGTCGGGTCTCCGTTCCAGCAGTGTTCGTCGCGGTCGCCGTACGTCACTTCCGCGTCGGCAGCGGGGTTGGTGGCCGACCGGAGGAAGTCCTCCACCAGGTAGACCGCGTTGTTGAGGTAGTAGTTGTCCATGTCGCCGGCGTAGAGGTGAAGCTTGCCCTGGAGCTTCGGCCCCAGGGTGCTCCAGTCGCGCCGGAGGATGTACGAGAGGTCGTAGTGCTCCCGCCAATAGGCCGCCACGGTCGAGTCGATCTCGCCCGTGGCCTTGTTCCAGATCGGTTTCGGGTAGCCGTCCGGGCCGGCCGGCGAGAAGACGGCTTGCCAGATGTCCCACTGGCCGCCGCTCCGACCGTTTGACGCCAGGGCCAGTTCGACGAGATTGGCGTCCCGCACCGTGCTGGTCAGCTGGCCGAGATAATTCCGGAGGAACGGCCGCGGCGTCAGCTTCCAGGCCGACGGGTACCAGTAGGCGTTCTTCTCCGTGTAGAGGTCGAAGTTGGTGTACTGCCGGAAATCGATCGGGTCGGGGCATGCAATGAACGCGCCGTTGAAGTCGTCCGGGTAGAACACCTGCGCCGCCATCGCCTCCCACCCGCCGGTCGAGCCGCCGTAGGTGATCCGGGCGTATCCCTCGCCGATGCCGCGGTACTTCCGCTCGAGGTACGGCACCAGTTCCCGCATGATCGCGTCGCCGTAGGGCCCGTTGTTGGCCGAGTTGACGGCATAGGAGTCGTCATAGTACGGGGTCGGGTGCTGGATCTCGATGACGAGGGCGCGGGGGAAGTTCGGTCCGGTCCAGTCCTGGTAGAACTGCCAGGCCGCGGCTTCCTGGATCCGGTTGTACCCGGCAAGGTGGAACCGGTCGCTGTAGTCGGGTGCCAGATCCGGGTTGGGCGGGGTCTCGCGCCAGCCGCCGAATTCACGGGGGAAGTGGCCGTGGAAGATGGCCAGCGGATAGCGGGCGTTCGGATGGGTGTCCCAGCCCTCGGGGAGCAGCACGTGCGCGCCGAGGTAGGTCGGGGTGCCCCAGAAGTCGGTGAGCAGCTTCGACTGGATTCGCTCGTACCGGACGTAGCGGGTCTCGCTGGGGCCGGGGACCGGGCCGACTTCCTCGGTGAGTTCGAGGCGGACCGCCGGGCGGGCGGCGCTCAACGTCACCCAGCGGGGCTTGCTGTAGAGATTGCCCGGTTTCGAGTGCCACTGCTGGCCCTCACCCTGATCCGGCGGGAGCTTGACCACGTGCCCGTCGGATCGGTGGAAGGTCTGGTAGCGGTTGAGCAGGGCCTGGACCCAGTACCGCCCGGGGGGCAGCGCGTTCGGCGCGCTGACGGGATAGCCCTGCGCCGTCGGGGCCATGGCCACCGGGCGTCCCGGCCGCATGCCGTCCACATCCTGCCCGAAGACCACCTGGGTCGAGTTGCCCTCGTGCACGGAGAAGCGGGGCTCGGCGGCGGAGTCTCGGGAGACGAGGAGCAGCAGGCGGCCGTCCTGGGGCGGCATGGGCCTGGCGGCCGGTATCGTGACGGAGAACCGCCACGGACGGGTTTGCGCGGCGAGGGGACCCGTGCCGGCCAGGAGCAGGAGGACGGTCGTGAGCGACCAGCGGATCATCGGCTGACTCCGGTGGATGGACGGAGGGGCGCGAACACCGGTTGGTGTGGGTAACGCAATCTACCGCCCGCCGTCGCGGGCGGGGATCTCACTGGGGGATGGAAACGATCCGCAGCCGGACGACCTGGCGGACCCACCGCGTGGGCCGGGTTTCGTATGGTACCAGCAGCCGAAAGGGACCGTCGGTGGCGGGGAGTGGGGCGCCGTCCGCGCGGTCCACGAGCAGTGCCCCGCGGCCGCCGAGGTCCGGGGCCAGTTCCGCCAGGCTGAAGATCGCGCGATAGCCGTCGGCAGCCTCGGCCACGAGCACATCCGACAGGCGCCGGCCCCGGAGCGAATCGATCGGGTACTTCACCAGCTTGATGAGCTGGTGCAACTGGACACCGGTCCAGGCCCGTTCGGGGTCTTCGTGGATCCGGGCGCGGACGGTCTCGCGCGGCAGAGCGGCGAGCTGCGAGGCCGTGACCGTGACGGTGTCGGCGGGGCCGGCGATGGTGAGCGTCTGCCCGGCTGCCGCCGCCGGCAGACCGGTGCCGGCCACGGCCACAAAAGCCAACAGTCTGAGGCGGCTCATCCCACCATGCTCTTCATCACGAACCAGACGTTCGCCGGCCGCTCGGCCAGCCGGCGCATGTACCACTTGAACCAGGCGTGGCCGTAGCTGATCAATGTCTTCACGGTCTCGCCCTCGCGCGCGAACGCAGCCTGGTCGGCGGCGCGGATCCCGTAGAGCATATGAATCTCGTATTGGCCGGGTTTGACCCCGAGGTCCCGTGCCCGGCCGATCAGCCGCCGCACGAGCCCGATGTCGTGGGTTCCGAAGATCGGCAGGCCCCTGCCGGCCTTCGCCCCCTCGAGCAGCTGCAGGCCGACGTCGTAGAAGGCGAGGTCGACGTCCCGCTTGGCCGGATAGGCCACCGTGGCCGGCTCCTTGTACGCGCCCTTGACGAGGCGGATCCACGGGTCAATGGCGAGGAGCCGCTCGACGTCCTTCGGGGTCCGGAACAGATAGGCCTGAATGGCCAGCCCGAGCCGGTCGTGTTTCGAGCGCACCGCTTCGTAGAGTTCGATGGTCCGGTCGACATAGGTGTGGTCTTCCATGTCGATCCACAGTGACGAGCCGGCGTCGGCCGCGGCAGCCGCCAGCGTCATGAGGTGGTTCCGGCAGCCGTCCAGGGACTGGTCGATGCCGAGTTGGGTCGGCTTGATCGAGATCCAGGTGGGCAGGCCGCGGGCCTTGATCTCGCGGAAGACGCCGAGGTAGTGGTCCCGCACGGCCACCGCCTCCTCCGGCCGGGTCAGGGCCTCGCCCAACTGGGTGAGGATCGTGCCCTGGCCCTGGGCCGCGAGGGTCTTCGCGGCGCCGAGCGCGTCGTCCAGTTCCTCGCCGGGCATGAATCGCCGGATGGCCCGGCGGGCGAAGGTGCGCTGGGACATCTGCCTCGCCAACCAGGGGCTGTCGGCTGCTCGCAGCAGCATCGACCGGGCAATCGACATTGGGCCTCGAGAGTGATGCGGAATCCACGGGAAATCTAGCCGAGCCGGCGTTGCCGCTCTACTCGCTCCTGGTGCTCGCCGCCGGCCGCCGATGGGCTAGATTGTCGGCATGTTCCCCTACCGCGACGACAACCCGACGCTCCGGACGCCGTACATCACGTTCGTGCTGATCGGCCTCAACGTGGCGGTGTGGCTCCTGGTGCAGGGCATGGGCACCGACCCGCGCCTTGCCGCGTCGGTCTGCGAGCTCGGCCTCATTCCGGGCGAACTGCTCGCCCGCCTGCCGGCCGGCACGCCGGTCGAGATGGGCGGCTATTCGTGCGTCACCGGGCCGGGCCGCGACTGGTTCACGCCCGTCACGTCGATGTTCCTCCACGGCGGCTGGCTCCATCTGCTCGGCAACATGTGGTTTCTCTGGGTCTTCGGCAACAACGTCGAGGACTCCATGGGCCGGGCGCGGTTTCTCCTCTTCTATCTGATGTCCGGGATTCTCGCGGCCGGGGCGCAGGCGGTCGTGAACCCGGCCAGCCGGATCCCGATGGTCGGAGCGTCCGGCGCGATCAGCGGCGTGATGGGGGCGTACATCGTCCTCTATCCGCGCGTCCGGGTGCACATGCTGATCTTTCTCGGGATCTTCATCACCCGCATTGCGGTGCCCGCCGTCTTCATGCTCGGCTACTGGTTCCTCCTCCAGCTCGTCGGCGGCCTCCCCAGCGTGGCGCGCGAATCCGGCGGAGTGGCTTTCTGGGCCCACGCCGGCGGCTTCGTGGCGGGAATGGTGCTGGTCTTCCTGTTCCGCAACCCGGAACTGATCCGGGAACGGCTGCGTTACAACTTGCCCTGAACCGAAGCCCGGAGCCGGTCGAACACGGCCCCCTGGTTCCAGGTATCCCACCCCTCGACGATCTGGCCGTCGGCGAAGGTGAACCAGGTCATTCCCCGGAACGACACCCGCTCGTTGGTGGCGGGTAACCCGACGACGGGGCCGCGGTGCGTGGCCGTTGCCCGCCAGCGCAGGACGACGTGATCGCCCTCGGCGACGGTGTCCTCGACCGTGACGCGGAAGTCGGGAAAGGCGTGGAGGAGCGCGGCATGGGCCTGCTTGAACCCGTTGGGACCGGCGACCTCGCCGCCCTCCATGTGCCCGGGAGACCCGGGGCGCATCAATTCGTCGACCGTTCCGAGATTGCGCTGGTTCCAGACCTCCTCGAACCACCGGCGGGCGAGTGCCACGTTCGTCTGAGACACCAAAGGACTCCGCGCAACGCGTGACCGGTGTCGGAGTAGACACCAAAAGTGAACGAAGTATGAATATGCTGATGCCGTGCGCCGCGCGCCATGGGCGGTGGATCGGCGGCGGGCGCGGCTGGTGTGCCCGTCCGCCCGCCGGCGGAGTATCTTGGGCCGTCCCCAGCCATCCGATCCGATGCCGACTCCATTCGAAAGCGCGACCCTCAACCTCCGGCTCTTCGAGCTTCGCCGGGAGCCGACCCTTCGCGAGGCCCGGCAGTGGTTCCTCGTCGACTTCAACCCGGGGTCCTTCGAGGAATTCGTGGCGATCGTCCGCGGCGAGCGCAACGCCGCGTTCCGGATGGTCATGGGTTACTGGGACATGGCGGCGTCCATGGTGACCGCGGGAGCCATCGATCCCGCCGCCTTTCGCGCCGCCCATGGCGAGATCTACGGCACTTTCTCCAAGGTCCAGCCCTTTCTCGGGCAACTCCGGGAGATCACCGGCGAACGGGACTTTGCGCGCAACTTCGAGGAGGTCGTGATGGGCTCCCCGGATGCGGAGGCCATCCTCGCCCGGCGGCGCGCCACCATCAGGGCCATGCGGGAGCGGCAACCGTCCCAGACCTGAGCCCCGACGTTCCGACCATGCGTACCCCCGGAGGCGATATGCGATTCACCTGGCTCTTCCTGGCGCTGCCGACCCTCGCGGCGGCCCAGACGCCGTCCCGGCTGGCACTGCTCGACGACTGGGCCCACCAGGAGCGGCACATCCTCGCGGTGATCGACAGCGCCACCCCGGCGATGCTGTCCTTCCGCACAACCCCCGGGGTGCGCACCTTCGCCGAGCAGATCGAGCACATCACCGTGGTCGCGGCGACCATCACGTCGCAGGCGGTCGCCGGCCGGGCGCTCCCCCCCGACCTGCTGGGCGACCGGAACGCCTACCTGGCCGACCGGGCGCTGTTGCGGGCCCAAGCGGAGCGGGTCTTCGGCTTCGTGCGGGCCACGCTCGCCGCCGTCACGGACGAAGAGTTCGGGATGGATCGCCAGTTCGCCGGCGGGTCGATGTCGCGGTGGCGCTGGAACGTCACCGCGCTGCAGCACTCCGCCTGGACTCTCGGCCAGCTGGTCCCTTATCTCCGGATGAACGGGCGGACGCCGCCTCAGTTCACGCCGTTCTGAAGCCGGCGAGCAGCGGCTGATCGGGGCCGGTGTCAAAGGAATCCGGCCGAATCCGGTACCGGGAACAGAATCGAACCAGCGAGCGATCCAATGGCGGATGCCAACAAGGCTCTTGAAACGATGGTGGCCAACATCGAAGCGAAGACCGGCAAGACCCTGGCCCAGCTCGGTGCTGAGCTGGCCGGGACCGGCCTGGCCAAGCATGGCGAGCTGCGGGCCTGGCTGATGGAGCGCTACGGCCTGGGTCACGGCCAGGCCAACACGGTGGTCCACCTGGCCCTCAAATCGGACGGCGAGAGCGCCGCGCGGGCGTCGGGGGCCGGGCCCGATGCCGTGCTCGACGAGATCTACTCGGGCAAGAAGGCGGATCTCCGGCCGGTACACGACCGCGTGCTCGAGATCCTGGCGGCACTCGGGCCCTACGAGGCCGCGCCGAAGAAGGGCTACGTGAGCTACCGGCGGAAGAAACAGTTCGCGATGGTCGGCCCGAAGACCAACACCGCGGTCGAGCTCGGCTTCGGAGCCAAGGTGCTCCCCGCGGACGCCCGGCTCAAGGAGATGCCGGCGGGCAGCATGTGCCGCTACACCGTGCGGGTCGGGTCGCCGGCGGAGATCGATGCCACCATCCGCCGATGGTTCGAGGTGTCGTACTCCGAAGCGGGATAGCGCCACCCGGCCGGGGCCGGTTCCGGCTGCCGGACGCCCGGCGGCCGAGTAGATTCTCGGGATGACCAGCCGTCAGCTCGGACGCTACCGTCCGACCGAAGCGCCCGCGGCGGCCTCCCGCCCGCGGGCCCCCGAATCCGCCGACCATCCGCCCCGGAATCCGGGGCTTCCGTTCGAACTCGATTGGGTTCGCGACGCGCGGGTCAACCGCAGCGCCGTCGAGCGGCGGGCGGACACCCTTCCCAAGCGGCGCACCGTCAAGAAGGAATGGCAACTCGGCTGGCTGCTCAGGGCCGTGTCGCTGATGGACCTCACCACGCTGTCCGGCGACGACACCGCCCGCCGGGTGGAACGGCTCTGCGCCAAGGCCCGGCAACCGGTCCGGGACGACATCCTCGCGGCCCTGGGTTTCGCGGACGCCGGCCTCACCGTTGCGGCGGTCTGCGTCTATCACGCCTTCGTCGAAACGGCCGTGCGAGCCCTCGAGGGCAGCGGGATTCCCGTGGCGGCCGTCTCCACCGGGTTCCCGGCCGGTCTGTCACCCCTGCCGCAGCGGATCGCGGAGATCGAGGCATCGGTCCGCGCCGGCGCCCGCGAGATCGACATCGTGATCACCCGGGCTCACGTGCTGAGCGGCAACTGGCGGGCGCTCTACGACGAGGTCCGGGCCTTTCGGGAGGCCTGCGGCGAAGCCCACATCAAGACGATCCTCGCCACCGGAGAACTCGGGACCCTGCGCGACGTCTACCGGGCGAGCCTGGTCTGCATGATGGCCGGCGCGGACTTCATCAAGACCTCGACCGGCAAGGAAGGGGTCAACGCCACCCTCCCGGTCGGGCTGGTGATGGCCCGGGCGATTCGCGCCTACCGCGAACGCACCGGCCAGATCGTCGGCCTCAAGCCGGCCGGCGGGATCCGCAAGGCCAAGGAAGCGCTCGACTGGCTGGCCCTCGTCAAGGAGGAACTGGGTGATCGGTATCTCCGTCCCGACCTCTTCCGGTTCGGCGCCTCGACCCTGCTGACCGACATCGAGCGGCAGCTCGAGTTTCATGTGACCGGCCGCTATTCGGCCGCGCACCGTCACCCGCTCGCCTGACCGGAGACGTCTGATGACGACGGTACGCGAAGCCTTCGACTCGATGGGCTGGGGCCCGGCGCCGGAATCGGCGGCGCCCGCGCGCGAATGGCTGGACCGCCACGGTCGCCGGTTCGGACACTTCCTCGGCGGGCGATTCACCGACCCGGGCGCCGAAACCTTCGCGACCGCCAATCCGGCCAATCGCGAGGAGCTGGCCCGGGTCAGCCAGGCCGATCGCGCGGTGATCGACGCGGCGGTCGCAGCCGCGCGGGCGGCCCAGGCCGGCTGGGAGGCGTTAGGCGGACATGGCCGCGCCCGCCACCTCTACGCCCTGGCCCGGCACCTCCAGAAGCACAGCCGGCTCTTCGCCGTGCTCGAGAGCCTCGACAACGGCAAGCCGATCCGGGAAAGCCGGGACATCGACGTCCCGCTGGTGGCACGGCACTTCTCCTACCACGCCGGGTGGGCGGAGTTGATGGCGGGGGAACTGTCGGGTTACCGGCCGGTGGGCGTGGTCGGCCAGATCATTCCGTGGAACTTCCCGCTCCTGATGCTGTCGTGGAAGATCGCGCCCGCCCTGGCGATGGGAAACACGGTCGTGCTCAAGCCGGCGGAGTTCACCCCGCTCACCGCACTCCTCTTCGGCGAACTCTGCGCCGAGGTGGGGCTGCCGCCGGGCGTGGTCAACGTGGTGACCGGCGACGGCCGCGCCGGCGCGATGCTCGTCGAGCATCCCGGCGTGGACAAGATTGCCTTTACCGGCTCCACCGAGGTCGGTCGGATCATTCGCGGTGCCACGGCCGGCAGCGGGAAGAAGCTGTCCCTCGAACTGGGCGGCAAGTCGCCGTTCATCGTGTTCGACGACGCCGATCTCGACAGTGTGGTCGAGGGCGTGGTCGATGCCATCTGGTTCAACCAGGGACAGGTCTGCTGCGCCGGCTCCCGGATCCTGGTGCAGGAGCCGGTCGCCCAGCGCCTGGTGGAGAAGCTGCGGGCCCGGATGGAAACGCTCCGCGTCGGCGATCCCCTCGACAAGGCGATCGACATCGGCGCGATCGTGGCCCCGGAGCAGCTCGAGAAGATCGCCGAGCTGGTGAAGCGCGGGACCGACGAGGGTGCCACGCTCTGGCAGCCGAGCTGGAGCTGCCCGACCGACGGTCTCTTCTATCCGCCGACGCTCCTCACCGACGTCGGCCCTGCTTCCACCGTGGCCCAGGTCGAGATCTTCGGGCCGGTCGTCGTCCTGATGACGTTCCGGACCCCGGCCGAAGCGGTCGAGCTGGCGAACAACACCCGGTACGGGCTCGCGGGCAGCATCTGGACGGAAAACCTGAACACCGCGCTCGACATCGCGCCCCGGCTCCGGGCCGGCACCGTCTGGGTGAACTGCACCAACGTGTTCGACGCCGCGAGCGGATTCGGCGGCTATCGCGAAAGCGGCTTCGGCCGCGAAGGCGGGAAGGAGGGTCTCTACGAATACGTCCGGAAGACTCGCCTCCCGGTCAAAGTGGCCCGCGGTGGCGGCCTGAAGAATCCGGCGCCCGGGCCGGTGGCCGACCCGGCCCCGGGCGGGCCGCCCGTGGACCGGACCTACAAGCTCTATGTCGGAGGGAAGCAGGTCCGGCCCGACGGCGGCTACAGTCTGGCGATCCTCGGGCCGGACGGAGCCCCCGTGGCCGAGGTGGCCCAGGGCAACCGGAAGGACCTCCGGAATGCGGTCGAGGCCGCCCGATCGGCGGCCGGCGGCTGGTCGCGGGCCACCGCCCATCTCCGCGCCCAGATTCTCTACTACCTGGGCGAGAATCTCGCGCTGCGGGCCGACGAACTCGCCCGGGGGATTCAGCGTCTCACCGGGGCGTCCGCCCGGGCGGCGCGAGCCGAAGTGGACCACGGCGTGGAGCGGGCGTTCTACTATGCCGCCTGGGCGGACAAGTACGACGGCCGGGTTCACGCGACACCCTTCCGCAACGTCACGATCGCGATGCACGAGCCGCTCGGCGTCATGGCCGTCGCGGCGCCGGAGTCGCCGGCCCTCCTCGGCTTCCTGTCGGTGGTGCTGCCGCCGGTCGCGATGGGCAACGCCGTGGTGGCCATTCCCTCCGAGCGGTGGCCGCTGCCCGCGCTCGATCTCTACCAGATCCTCGAGACGTCGGACCTGCCCGCGGGCGTCATCAATGTGGTGAGTGGTCTCAAGGCGGAGCTGATCCCGGTCCTCGGCGGGCACGACGACGTCGACGGAATGTGGTGCTTCGGCACCGCGGTCGAAGGCGGATCGGTCGAGAAGCTCTCCGCCGGCAACATGAAACGGACCTGGGTAGGCGACGGCGCCGAGCGCGACTGGAGCGCCGACGGGGCGGGCGAGGAGTTTCTCCGGGAAGCGACGCAGGTGAAGAACATCTGGGTGCCCTACGGCGCCTGATCGATCATGACCTACCGGGGCCGGTTTCTCTGGCACGACCTGATCACGCCCGACCCCCTCGGCGCGGAGGCGTTCTACCTGGCGGTCTGCGGGTGGCGCACGGCGCCGGTGCCGGGACCCGCGCCGTACCGCCTCTGGCTCGCCAAGGGCGTACCGGTCGGCGGCTGCCTGGCCGAATCCCGGTCCGACCGGATGCCCCGCTGGCTCACCCACATCGGTACGCCGAACGTGGATGAGACCGTCGCCCAGCTCAAGACCGTTGGTGGCGCGGTGGTCCGGTCACCCGAGTCGCTTCCGGGTGTCGGCCGGTTCGCCGTCGTGGCGGATCCGTTCGGCGCCACCTTCGGACTCTTTGCGCCGGTCAGCATCGAGCCGCCGCCGCCGGAGCCGGTCCCGCCCGGGTGGTTCTCGTGGCACGAGCTCAGCGCTCCCGACCCCGAGGCGGCCCTGGCGTTCTATCGCGGGTTGTTCGGCTGGGAGTCAGCCGGCGACTTCGAGATGGCCGGTGGCGAGCGCTACCATCTCTTCGGACTCGGCGGGCCCCCGCTCGGCGGTGGGTACCGGCAGGCGAACGACCTGCCGGAGCCGGCGTGGCTGCCGTACGTCCGGGTGGCTGACGCCGATCGGGCGGCGGCCGCGGCGCAGCAGGCCGGCGGAAGCCTCGTTACCGGACCGATGGAGGTGCCGGGCGGGGATCGGATCGCGGTCCTCGCGGATCCCCGGGGCGGGGCCTTCGCGGTTCACTCGCTCGGCGAGTGACCGCGAAGCCCGACCACGGAAGGTTCTGCGCCTACTTGTGGATGACGATGTTGCCGCCCGAGAGATAGGTGCTCGGGTCGGCGTTCTCGTCGTCGCCCAACTGGTTGTCGAACACGACACCGCCGCTGCTCCAGATCCGCATCCGCAGCCGATCGGCCGAGTTCTTCCCGCCGTCGATGGCGGTGAGCATGAACTGGTAGCCGTCGACGCCGTTCACCGAACCCGTGCCCTTGTACTGGGCCCGCGATCCGGCGACGACGAGCCAGTCATACGCCGACGAGTGGAAGTTCATCCCCGCCGCGTGGAACTGGAACTCGGTGTTGCCGTCCGGTACGTTGGCCCCCTTCTTGTACTTCGCCACGAACCCGAAGGTGGCCTTGCCGGACAGCTCCGGGTTCGCCGGATAGGAGCCGGCCGCGGCATCGATCCAGCCGCCGCCCGTCACGAATCCGCCGGACGGATCGTAGACCACGATCATGACGGAATCGGTCGCGGTTTCACCGAACGGGTCGGTCACCGTGACGGCGATCGTGTACACGCCGGGGGTGGAGTAGAGATAGGAGCCCGAGCAGGTCCCGGTGCCGTCTGCTTCGTCCACCACGCCGTCGCTCGTCGCACCTTCCCAGTCGATCGAGCAGGTGTGAGTGTCCGCCGGATCCGGGTCGGCCAGGGTGGCCACGAGATTGACCGGTGCGCCGGCCGACGAGGTGAAGGCGAACAGCTGCCCGTCGGTCGGGCTGGAGATCTCTACCGTCGGCGGCGAGTTCTCGCCGCCCGGAAAGACGATCGGCGACACGCCGTTGTTGTCTGGACCCGCGACAGTTTCCTGGCTGGAGCAGGCGGCCAGCGCCGCCCCGGACAGGATGACCCCCAGCAGACGCAACTTCATGAATTCCCCCCGATACGAAGTGAGTTGAGTGAGGCGCTTGCCGCGCCAAGTTTGGTTCTCGGCCGGCGGGGGTCAATTCCCAAGTCTCCGGCAGTGTCGAGAACCTGGACGGTGGTCTGCAACGGATTGCACTGCGGGAGGAACGACGGGCGGGAAGACCGCCGGAAGAACGCCTAACGCTGGTCCTGGTTGGTGCGTTCGACCCGAACCGCGAACCACAGCAGCGCCGCGACCAGCGCCACCCCGGCCCAGACGGCCAGGAGTCCGGGCCAGCCGAGCGGGTCCCGCATCCGGGGGACCGCCCAGATCGAGACGACCCCGCCGAGGTTGCCCATCAGGTTCATCACCCCGCCGGCGGCGCCGGCGTTGGCGCGGCCCAGGGCCGTCGCGGTCGCCCAGAACGAGCCTTCGGCGGCATTGATGGCCGCCACCGAGAGCGAGAGCGCCGCGATCGCGGGGAGGGCGCCCGGTACGTTGGCGCCGATCAGGACCAGGGCGGCGGCTGCGGTGAGGCATCCCACGGCCACCCGGCGGCGGGCCGTGCCCGGGCGCCCGTGGCGGCTCAGCCGGTCCGCGGCGAGTCCGCCCAACGGCGCGAGGAGGAAGGCGGTAAAGGAGGGGATGCTGCCCCACACGCCGCTCGCCAGCAGGTCGAAGCCGCGGCCGTCGATCAGGTACCGGAAGAACCAGAAGATGAAGACGAAGAAGACGGCGGAGTGGAGGAAGTAGGCGATCGACAGCAGGAGGAGGTCCCGGTCGCCAAGGAGGCGGAGTCCGGCGCGCGCGTGGTCCCCGAGGCTCGCCCGGCCGGCGGGGCGGGGGGCGACCGGTGCCAGGAAGTACCAGAGCGCCGCCGCCACCAGGCCGACCGCGCCGCTCGCGAGGAACACGGCCCGCCAGCCGGCCCGCGCCATCAGTGGCGCCAGAGTCAGCGGCGCCAGGGCCGAGCCGAGGAGCGCGAACGCGATGAACACGGAGTTGGCGGTGGCCCGGCGGTCGGGCGGCACGTTCTCGGTGATCGCCATCGCCCCGACCGGATAGGTGGCCGCCTGGGAGACGCCCAGGAGGATCCGGGCCCCGAACAGCGCGACGAACGCCCCGGTGCCGGCCGCCACGAGACCCGAGGCGAATGATGCCACGGCCCAGCCGAGGATCGCGATCGTGAGCACCACCCGGGAGCCGTACCGGTCGGCGAGAATCCCGCCCGGAAGCTGAAACAGCGCGTACGCGAGCTGGAAGCCCCAGGCGCTGATGGTGCCCATGTCGGCCATCGTGAGGCCGAGGTCCGGGGCCAGGTACTCCTGCGCGATGGTGATGTTGGACCGGAGGGCATAGCCCACCAGACTCACCATCGCGAGCAAGGCGATGAGCCGACCCGGGCGGGGCCCCGCGGGACCGCTCACCGTTCGTGGCTGTGTTCAGGACCGGGGTACTGTCCCCCGCGGACCTCGGCGGCATAGCGGCCGAGGGCCTCGCGGGTGGCGCTCCCGAGATCGGCATAGCGCTTGAGGAACTTCGGCGTGAATCCTTCGTTGAGGCCGAGCATGTCGTGGACGACCAGGACCTGGCCGTCGCAGCCCGGACCGGCGCCGATGCCGATCGTGGGAATCGAGAGTGCCGCGGAGACCCGCGAGGCGACCGGCGCCGGCACGAGTTCGAGGACCAGCGCGAATGCGCCCGCCTTTTCGAGCGCCCGGGCGTCCGCCTCGAGCTGGTCGGCCGCTTCGGCTCCCCGGCCCTGGATCTTGAAGCCGCCGAGCTGATGGACCGACTGCGGCGTGAACCCGAGATGGGCCATGACCGGGATACCGGCGCCGACCAGGGCCTCGATGGTCGGGGCCCAGCGCCTCCCACCCTCGAGTTTGACCGCGGCCGCGCCGGTTTCCTTGAGAATCCGGCCGGCGTTCTCGATCGCGTGCGGAATCGACACCTGGTAGCTGAGGAAGGGCAGGTCGACCACCACGAGGGCCCGGCCGGCCCCGCGGCGGACCGAGCGGCCGTGATAGATCATCTGGTCAACCGTGGCCGGGAGGGTGGTGGCCTCGCCGGCCAGCACCGGGGCCACGGAGTCGCCCACCAGGATCACGTCGACGCCGGACTCGTCCACCAGCCGGGCAAAGAGCGCGTCGTACGCGGTCATCATCACGACCTTGCGGCCGGCCCGCTTGAACTCGGTGAGGTCGCGCGTCGAGACCCGTTTCGGGGCGTCGGCGCCGGGCAGATAGCCGGTCACGGCGCATTCTCCGGGGGAAAGAGGAGCCGGCCCGCGGCATCCGCGACCCGGATGGCGCCGGTCGGACAGAACCGGGCCGCCTTGAGGACCACCGCCTCCGGCGCGCCGGATGGATCGTGGACGACCGATTGCACCGCCTCGTTGTGGGCGAACACCGCTGGTGCCAGGCTGACGCACTGGCCGTTGCCGACGCAACGGTGGTGATCGACCGTGATCTGCAGCGCGGGCTCCACGGGGAACCTCCAGCCTACCAGGTGACCGGCAATGCCTTGAGCGAGCGGAACTGAATACTGGGTTGGTACTCGAGCGGTCCGCCGGCCAACCGGAGCGACGGGAAGCGTTCCGCCAGGGCCCGGAAGACCTCCTGCCCCTCGATCCGGGCGAGCGCCGCTCCGAGACAGTAGTGGATTCCCGCGCCGAACGAAACGTGGAGGTTCGGCTGCCGGGTCAGGTCGAATCGGTCCGGGTCGGGAAAGACCCGCGGGTCGCGGTTGGCGGCGGCCATGATCCAGCGGATCCGGTCGCCCTTCCGGATGGTCTTGCCCCGCCGCTCGACGTCGACGGCCGCGATGCGCTGGGTCGACTTGACCGGCGGGTCGTAGCGAAGGCACTCCTCCGTCGCCTGCCGGGCCAGGCCCTCGGGGTCCGTCACGAGACTCCTCCAGGCGTCCGGATGGCGGAGCAGCGCGAGGGTCCCGTTGCAAATCAGGTTCATGGTCGTCTCGTGCCCCGCGAACAGCAGCAGCGCCGTGTTGACCAGAACCTGATGCCGGGTGAACACACCCTCCTGTTCGGCCCGTGCCAGCACCGAGATGAAATCGTTGGCCGGTTCCCGGGCGCGGATATCGACCTTGGGCGCCACGTAGTCGATCATGCCGCTGATGCCTTCCATCAGCGGCGCCATCCGGTTGGGCTCGCCCCGGTTGATGTAGAGGAGTTTGTCGGCCAGGGCCCGGAGGTGTTCGCGGTCGTCGTTCGGGACGCCCATCATCTCGGTGATGATCCGGACCGGCAGCGGCGCCGCCAGCGTGGTGAGCACCTCCATGCCCCCCGCGGGCGCGGCCTCGTCGAGCAGGTCCGCGACGGCCCGCCGGACGAACGGCCGCCACGATTCCATGGCGGTCGGCGTGAAGTATTCGTGGACGGCGTTCCGCATGGCGAGATGGCCGGGTCGGTCCTGCTCGACCAGCTGGTCCGCCCGGAAGGTCCGCACCGCCTCGAAGAGGGGCTGGTGGCCGGCTTCGATCGGCGGATAGGGCGGCCGCGGATCGTTCCGGATGACGGCGGACGAGAACAGTTCGTGATGCCGGACCAGCCAGGTGAGGTCTTCGTGGCGGGTGATGATCCAGAGCGACGAGACCGGATTCCAGTGCACCGGGTCCGTTTCCCGGAGCCGCCCGAAGTAGGTGTACGGGTCGGCGATTACCTCGGGGGCGAAGAGGTCCTCATCCGGCGGCGTCATCGGGCGTTCCTCCCGGCCGAGCGGGCCGGCGCCCGCCGCCCGGAGCGGGCGGGCCGGGGCGCCATCACGAGCGTCAGGGTGCAGAGCTGACCGGAGCCGGGCGTCCGGGCCCGCGTCATGATCTCGACCAGGCGATCGATGAGGGTATTGACCCGGTCCAGATCCCGGGGGCCGAGCCAGGCGTGGCGGCGGCCCGCCCAGAGATTCCGGAACTCGCCGTCCGGACGGGCCTGGTCGCTGGTGACGGCGGCGCGAAAGTCTTTCTCGGCGGTGCGGAGCATCGACCGGACCAGGCGGGGAAGGGGATGCGGGTCCGCGCCGGGCAGCGGATAGTCGAGCACCAGCGGGTGGCCGACGAGATCGTAGATCGCCTCGTCCCGGCCGCCCGCGCGTCGCGGCACCCGCTGAACCAGGATCCCGACCCGGGTGAGCCGCCGGAGATGGTAATACAACGCGTCCGCCGGGCGGCCCATCAGCGTGGCGATCTCGGCGGCGGACCGGGGGCCCGCGGCCTGGATCGTGTCGACGATCTCCTGGCGCACGGCGGATTCGAGGGCCGCGATCTGATCGCGCCGCCGGATCACGAAGGGGCGATGCCGCCTGCTTGACATGGTTGAAATATCGCGCGTGATTTCAACGTCGCAAGATCACCGCCGGAGGGGACCGTGGAGTGGACCGAATTGCTGCGCCAATGGCCCGGGGAGGAAGTGGTCGTCCGCTACGACCGGGAGGCCGATGCCTGGATGTTCATCGCCCTCCATTCGACTCGCGGCACCCGGTCGGTGGGCGGGGTCCGGCTCAAAGTCTACTCCGACCCGGAGGAGGGCCTCTGGGACGCCACCCGCCTCGCGGAAGGCATGACGGCCAAGTGGGCGGCGATCGACATCGACTACGGCGGGGGGAAGGGCGTCATCGCGCTCTCGCGGCCGGTCGCCGGGGAGGCCCGGACCGCGCTCCTGCGGCGGTTCGGCCGGATGATCGACTCGCTGAACGGGCGGTACGGCACGGGGCCCGATATCGGAACCACGCCGGAGGACATGGCCCTGCTCGCCACGGTTACCCGCTACGTCCATTGCTACGACTGGAACGAGCGGGCGGCTTACGATCCCGGCCCGTACACCGCCCTCGGTGTGTTCGTCGGTCTCCGGGCGGCCTGGCGCCACCAGACCGGATCGGACGATCTCCGGGACGTGACGGTGCTGGTGCAGGGGGTCGGTGATACCGGGGCGCCGCTCGCCCGCTACCTCAAGCAGGCCGGCGCGGAGCTGATTCTGACCGATATCGACCTCAAGAAGCGCGATGCCCTCGCGGCCGAGCTGGGGGCGGCGGTCGTCGATCCCGACAAGGCCTACGACGCGGCCTGCGACGTCTACGCGCCCTGCTCCGTCGGTGCCACGGTCAACGAAGTGACCATCCCGAAACTCCGCTGCCGGGTCATCGCGGGGGCCGCGAACAACCAGCTGCGGGTGGCCGCGGATGCGGAGCGCCTGGTGCAGCGCGGGATCCTCTACGCCCCGGACTACGTCGTCAACGGCGGAGGCGCCGTTTCGCTCGCCATGGTGGACGAAGGGCGAAATTTTCCGGACATCGAGCGGGAGATCGGACGGATGGACGAGCGGCTCACCGGGATCTTCCGGGAGGCTGCGGAGCGGAAGGAGTCGCCGGTGGAGGCGGCTCGGCGCCTGGTGGAACGCCGGTTGGGGCACTGACCGGTCCGGCCCCGGCGCGGATCGAGGGCGGGGCCGCCCGTGCGACCGGTTCCCGCTCAACGGTCCTGCGGCCCCGGGGGCAGCCCCACCGGTCTTGGGGCCGGGATTTCGGGACCCGCCGACGGGGGCTAGGTTAACAGGGTCCACCCGCCACTTCCGCTCGTCCCGGCCCCGAGGTCCCCGATGACCGCTCGCAGTCGCGCTGTCGTTTTCGTCGCGCTGGCGGCCGCCGCGCCGCTCGCCCGCGCCGCCGCCCAGGAAACGCCGTCCGATACCCTGCTCACCGTCCAGCACTACCTGGACTGGGAACAGGTCTCCGATCCCCAGATCTCGCCTGACGGCACCCAGATCGTCTACGCCCGGCGCTGGATCAACCAGCAGGAGGACAAGTGGGAGTCGGCCCTCTGGCTGATGAACGCCGACGGGAGCCGGCAGCGTTTCCTGCTCAAAGGCTCGAGCCCGCGGTGGTCGCCTGACGGCACCCGGATCGCCTTCATCGGCGAGGCGGAGGGGAAGGCGCAGCTCTTCGTCCGCTGGATGGACGCCGAAGGCGCGGTGTCGCAGGTCAGCCGGCTCGAGGAATCGCCCGGGAACCTCGCCTGGTCGCCCGACGGCCAGTGGCTCTCGTTCAGCATGAACGTGCCCTATGACAACACCTGGCGGATCAGCATGCCGGCCGCGCCGCAGGGCGCCAAGTGGACGCCGGCCCCCCGGCGGGTGACCGACCTCCACTACCGCCAGGACCGGGCGGGCTTCATGCGCCCGGTGCGGACCCATCTGTTCGTGGTGCCGGCCAACGGCGGCACCGAGCGCCAGGTCACCAAGGGCGACTTCAGTGTCGGGGCCAAGTTCGACGGGATGTCCGGCGGCGTCGGTTATGACTGGACCCCGGACGGCAAGGCGATCGTCTTCGACGGCTATCTCGAGCCCAACGCCGACTACAACTACCGGAACTCCGACATCCACATCGTGGACCTGGCTACCGGCCGGCTCCGCAAGCTCACCAGCCGGACCGGTACCTGGAGCAACCCGGTCGTCTCACCGGACGGGCGGACCATCGCCCTGGCCGGGTACGACACCACCCGGAAGAGCTACAAGACCGCCGAGCTCTACTACCTCGGAATCGACGGCTCGAACTTCCGGCTCGCGTCGGGCGACCTCGACCGCGACGTGGGCGGGATGATCTGGGCGCCGGACGGAAGCGGCGTCTACTTCGGCTCGGCCGACCAGGGCACCGCCAACCTCTACTTCAGCCCGGCCCGGGGCGGCTACCGGCAGATCACGACCGGCAGCCACATGCTGGGCGTCAGTTCGATTTCGAAGTCCGGTGTTGCGGTGGGCGTGCTGGCCGGACCCAAGGCACCCGGTGACGTGATCCGGTTCTCGCTGGTCCGCCCGGGCGAGGTGACCCAGCTGACGGCCGTCAACGACGACGTGCTGGCCGGCATCCGCCTCGGCGACCAGGAGGAGTTCTGGTACCAGTCGAGCGGCGGGGCGAAGGTGCAGGGCTGGCTGGTCAAGCCGCCCAACTTCGATCCGAAGAAGAAGTATCCCCTGATTCTCGAAATCCACGGCGGGCCCCACGGGGCGTACAACGTGGCGTTCAGCTACATGAACCAGAATTTCGCCGCCAACGGCAATCTGGTGCTCTACATCAACCCCCGGGGCAGCACCGGGTACGGCACCGGGTTCGGCAACGCCATCGAGCGGGCCTATCCGAGTGTGGACTATGACGACCTGATCGCGGCGGTGGACACGGTCGTTGGCCGCGGGATCGTGGACGAGAGCCGGATGTACGTCGGCGGCTGCAGCGGCGGCGGAGTGCTCTCGAGCTGGGTCATCGGGCACACCACGCGGTTTGCCGCGGCGGCGGTCCGGTGCCCGGTCATCGACTGGCTGAGCTTCTCCGGCCAGACCGATATTCCCCTCTTCACCGGGAATTTCTTCGACAAGCCGTTCTGGGAGGATCCGGAGCCGTGGCTCAAGCAGTCCTCGCTCATGTACGTGAAGAACGTCAAGACGCCGACGCTGCTGATGACGGGCCAGCTCGACATGCGCACCCCGATGCCGCAGACCGAGGAGTATTACGCGGCCCTCAAGATGCTCGGCGTCCCGGCGGAGATCCTCCAGTTCTCCGGCGAGTATCACGGGACCTCGTCGAAACCCTCGAACTTCATGCGGACGCTGCTCTACATGCAGAGCTGGTACCAGAAGTGGGGCGGCAAGAACAGCGCCGCCACGATGCCGTGATGGCCGGCGACCTCGAACGCGCCCACCCGCCCCGCGGCGGGTCGGCGCGGTACCGGCTTGCGGCCGTGGCGGGACTCGTCGTGGGGCTGGGCTGCGCCGGGACCGGCGGTGGCGGCACCGGAACCGGCTACGACCTGGTCATCGCCAATGCCCGGATCGTGGACGGGACCGGCAACCCCTGGTACGCGGGCGACGTCGGCATCCGCGGCGATCAGATCGCCACGGTGGCACCGCCCGGCGGGCTCGCCGGGGCCCCGGCCGGCGAGCGGATCGATGCCGGCGGGCTGGTGCTCTCGCCGGGGTTCATCGACATCCAGTCGCACTCCTGGAATGCCCTGTTGTTCGCCGACGGGCGGGTGGTCGGCAAGGTGGCCCAGGGGGTCACGTCGGAGATCCTCGGCGAGTCCACCACGCCGGGGCCCTCGAACGAGAACATCGATTCGCTCTTCGCCGGTGGGGACCCGGACGATGCGAAGATGGTGGCCCAGGTGGCCACCTTCCGCGGCCGGGGCGGCTTCGGTCGCTGGCTCGACGCCATGGAGCGCCACGGGATCTCGGTGAATGCCGGCAGCTACCTCGGGGCGACCACGGTGCGGGCGTACGCGATGGGCCAGACCCAGGGGGAGGCGGGGCAGGCCGCGCTCGACACGATGCGGACCGTCGTGGCCGATGCCATGCGGGACGGCGCCTTCGGGATCTCGAGCGCCTTGATCTATCCGCCGGGCTCCTATGCCGGCACCGCGGAGTTGATCGAAATCGCGAAGGCGATGGCGCCGTTTCACGGGACCTACATCACGCACATCCGTTCCGAGGAGAGCAAACTCCTCGACGCCCTCGATGAAGCCATCACCATCGGCCGCGAGGCCGGGGTGCCGGTGGTGGTCTATCACTTCAAGGCGTCGGGGCGGGTCAACTGGCACCTGGCCGGGCCGGCGATCGCCAAACTCGATTCGGTTCGCGAGGCCGGCCAGGACGTCAAGGCGACCATGTATCCGTACCCGGCCTCCGGCAACAACCTGGCGTCATGCATTCCCGACTGGGTCCACGCGGACGGCAAGCTGCTTGCGAACCTCGCGGACGAGTCGCTCCGGCCCCGGATTCGCCGGGAGATGACGGATCTCTCGCCCGGAGCGGCGGTGTACTGCCAGCACAATCCGCCCGAGGCCTACCAGATCCAGGGCTTCACCAAGCCGGAATGGAAGAAGTATCAGGGCCAGCGGCTCAGCCGGATCGCGGCCGACCTGGGCCAGGACTGGGTCGACGCGATCATCACCCTCACGGTCGGCGAACACAACGGCCTCGGCAAGATCACCTTCGGCATGTCGGAGGAGAACGTTGCCACCATGCTGGCCCGCCCCTGGGTGGTGGTCGGCAGCGATGCCGGCGGGTACGACCCCGACAGCAGTACCGCGATCGTCCACCCCAGGTCCTACGGGACCTTCCCCCGGATCCTCGGCAAATACGTCCGTGACGACCGGGTCCTCACGCTCGAGGACGCGGTCCGAAAGATGACCTGGTCCACGGCCCAGATTCTCGGGCTCCGGGATCGCGGCCTGGTCAAGGAAGGGATGAAGGCGGATCTGGTGATTTTCGACCCGGCCACCGTGGCGGATCTCGCCACCTTCGACCAGCCCCACCAGCTGGCCCGAGGGGTCCGGGACGTCTTCGTGAACGGCGTGGCCGTGTGGCGAAACGGCCGCCATACCGGCGCGAAGCCGGGACGGGCGCTCCGCGGCCCGGGTTGGAGCGCCGCGGCCCGCTGAGGCTCAGGGCGTTCGCCCCGCAGCTTCCGGCGCCGGGCCCGTCGCGGCCCGGTCTTCCTCGGTCGGGGCGTCCCCGGCCGGGGCTTCCGCAGCCGGGGCGTCGGGAGCCGCGGGAACCGGGCGACGCGCGGCGGCCATCTCCACGATGGCCGCCAGCGTTTTCGGGAACGACATGCCGACCGCCTCGGCCGACTCCATGAACGAGACGCCCTCGGTCAGGTCCGGATTCGGATTCAGTTCGAGGACGAAGGGCCGGCCCTCCCGGTCGAGCCGGATATCGAGCCGGGCGTAGTCGCGGGCACCGAGAATGCGGTAGGCTGCGAGCACGACCTTTTCGATCCGCTCGACGATTCGCTTGCCGAGCTTGGGCGGGCAGATCGAATCCACCCGGTGAAAATCTTCCTGCAGCGGATCCCACTTCACCGCGTAGCTGATGATCGGGTGCCGGCCTGACGGCAGCCGGGAGAAGTCGTACTCCACCAACGGCAGCATCCGGCCCGGGTCGTTGCCGAGGACCGAGGCGTGGAACTCCCGTCCGACGATGAACTCCTCGACCAGCATCGGAGGGCCGAAGGACTGGAACGCCTGCTCGAGGCGGGACACCAGCTGCCGGTACCCGGTGACAACCGAGTCCTGGTCCACCCCCGCGCTCGCGTCCTCTCGCGCCGGCTTCACGATCAGGGGATAACGGAGACTGTGGCTGCGGGGAATCTTCGGCGTCCAGAGCAG
>JBFXAY010000066.1:0-27395 GCA_050183815.1 Gemmatimonadales bacterium
TCGGGTCCGCCTGGCCGCAGCACTTCAACAAGCCGATTGCCCAGGCCATGTTCGCCAACATCAAGTCGGTGGGGATGCCGAAGTGGAGCGAGGACGATCATCGCTTCGCCAAGGCGCTCCAGACCGAAATGAAGGTCCAGGTCCAGGGCCTCGACACCACCGTGGCCGACAGCCTCCGCAATCCGCCGCCCCTCTCCTCGATGCGCGGCGGCGGCTCCGACGACATCGGCGACGTGACCTGGACCGTGCCGACCGTCACCCTCCGGTTCCCGTCCAACATCCCGGGCCTCCCGGGCCACAACTGGACCGACGCGATCGCCATGGCCACCCCGGTGGCCCACAAGGGTGCCACCGCCGGGGCCAAGGCCATGGCGCTGACGATGCTCGACATCCTCCTCACCCCGCAGCTCGTGACCGACGCCTGGGACTACTTCCGGAACGTCCAGAACAAGGACACCAAGTACGAGCCCCTGATCCGCCCTGGCGACAAGCCGGCGATCGAGCTCAACGAGGGGATCCTGGACCGCTACCGCGACAAGATGCGGCCGTTCTACTATGACGCGAGCCGCTACGGGACCTATCTCGAGCAGCTCGGCATCAAGTATCCGACCGTCCGGGCGGCGGACGGCAGCTGCGGGCCGCGCGCCACGCCCTGAGGCGGGGTACCCTCCGGCCGTCGGGCCGGTGAATCGGGCAGGTGAATCGGGCAGGTGTGCAAAGGTGGCGGTTCCGGGACTCTCCGGATCGCCACCTTCGCATTGGAGCCCCCATGACCCGCCGAACCGCCGGACTGATCCTCCTGCTCATTGCCGGTTGCAGCACTGCCGCCCTCAGAACCGAGCCCGACCAGTCGTTCCGGACCGCCGAGGCGGCGTCCACGGATGCCGGCGCCGCGACGGGTTTCAGTCCCTCCCGCGCCGCCCCCGCCCCCGCCGCGGACCTGGCCGTTGCCAAGTCAGAGGCGGCCGAGGAGTCGCCGGGGTTCGTGACCGGCCAGAACCCGGCGCCGGCCTCCCCCGCGATGATCATCCGCACCGGCCGGGCGGAGGTGAAGGTCGATTCGCTCCCGGTGGCCATTGCCCGCGCGACCGAACTCGTCACCAGTCTCGGCGGGTATTTGGCGAACACCGCGGTGCAGGGCGGGACGGCCGAGGGCAAGCACGCCTCGCTCCAGCTCAAGATCCCGGCGGACCGCTATCAGGGCGCGGTCGACCGGCTGGCCGAGATCGGCACCGTCCAATCGGTCGCGACCTACGCGCAGGACGTCGGCGAGGAGTTCGTCGATGTGACGGCGCGGGTCGGCAACGCCCGGCGGCTCGAGGAGCGGCTGGTGACGCTGCTGGCGACCCGGACCGGCAAGCTCGACGACGTCCTTCGGGTCGAACGGGAGCTGGCCCGGGTCCGGGAGGAGATCGAACGGTACGAGGGCCGGCTCCGCTGGCTCCGGACCCAGACGGCCATGAGCACGATCGAACTCGAACTCTTCGTGCCCGGTCCGCTCGTCGGTTCGCCGGGGCAGAGCGTCCTGGTCGAGGCGTTCAAGCAGGCCTGGCGCAACGGCGTGTCGGTCGTGGCCGGTGGCATCGCCGCGACGGGATTTCTGGTGCCGCTCGTGGTGTTGCTGGTGCTCACCTGGCTGACCGGGCGGGCGGGGATCCGCCGGCTGCGGCGGCGGGCGGTGTCGGCGGCCTGACGTCGGCGGGCTGCCGGCGACGGCGGGGATCCGACGATCGGGGTTCGCGACTGGGGCTCGGTGGCCGAGCGCTGTCGGCGAAAGCGGCGGGCCGAGCCCGGTCCTTCAGTGATTCGCGGCGGACCACCAGGCCTCGACGGCCGCGAGCTCCGGGGTGGCGCCGAGATCGCGGAAGGCGCGGGCCGCCTGCCCGACGTCGGCCAGCGCGCCGGCCCGGTCGCCGGCCTTGAGCCGGATCTCGGCCCGCGCCCGGAGGCACTCCGCGTGAATCAGGGCCGCGCCGACCTCTTCGGCGATGGTGACGGCGTTGTCGATCGCGTCGGCGGCCCGTTCCGGCCGGCCGAGGTTCGCTTCGGCGAGCGCCATGATCCGGAGCGCGTCGGCGGCGCTCAAGGGATCGCCTAACGCTTCCAGCGCCCCGGCCGCCCGGGCCGCCGAGGCCGCGGCGACGGCGTACTCCCCGGTCCGGAGGCTGATCTCGCCCCGGCCCGCCCGGGCGATGGCCAGGACCCGCTCGTTGCCGGCCTCCTCGGCGTATTCCATGGCCCGCCGCTCGTGGTCGTCGGCGGCGTCGAGCTGGCCGAGATCGCGGAGGGTGATGGCCAGGTTGTGGAATACGCCCGCGAGATCGCCGGTGGCGCCGAGGCGCTGGTACGCGGGCACCGCCATCCGGTAGCGGGTCAGCGCCAGCTCGTGGCGCCCGCGCAGGTTGGCGATCATCCCGAGATTGTTCGTGGCCCGGGCCGCGGTGAGATGATCCTGCTCCCGTCCGGCCGCGGTGAGACTCGCTTCGAACGCGGTCTCGGCCGCTTCCATTTCCCCCAATTCGAAGTGGGCCGCGCCGAGCATGTTGGTGGCGAGGCGGGTGGCGACCGCGTCATGGCGCCGGGCGGCTTCGGCGACCAGAACGGCGAGGCGTTCCCGGGCCGCGGCGCTGTCGCCCTGGCGCAGCTCGGCTTCGCTCACGAGCAGGGCGCCCTCGGAGGTCAGCCGGACCACCTCGTGCTCGGCGTAGCCGCGGACGGCCGTCCAGTCCGCGCGCCGGGCGCACTGCCGGATCTCGCCGAGGACGCCCTCGAAGCGCTCGGGGCTCATGCCGGGCCGGGTCCCATCAGTCCGCGTCCTCGTCGTCCTGGCCGTCGAGCAGGCGGGCCAGGCGGCTCCGCGACACGCCGAGGCGGCGCGCGGTTTCGCTCTTGTTGCCGCCGCAGCGCTCGAGGGTGGCGCAGGCCGCGCTCCGGATCATCTCCGCGAGCGTGCCGGTCATCGCGAACTCCGCCGCGGGCGCCGCCTGGGCGGACGAGACGCGGAAGGCCAGGTCGGCGGCGTCGAGGGTGCGCCCGTCGTGGAGGAGGAGCGACCGTTCGACGAGGTTTCGGAGCTCCCGGATGTTGCCGTCCCAGCGGTGTTCGAGGAGCCGCCGGCGGGCCGCGTCGGTCAGTTTCGGCCGTTCGACCCGGTACTCGGTGGCGAACCGGTCGAGGAAGTGATTGGCGAGCAGGACGACGTCGTCGCCCCGTTCGCGGAGCGGCGGCAGTTCGATCTGGACGACGTTGAGCCGGTAGTAGAGATCCTCCCGGAAGAGCCCGTCGCGCACCGCCGCGGCGAGATCGACGTGGGTCGCCGCGATGACCCGAACATCCACGGGGTGCGACGTCGTGCTGCCGATCCGGCGCGTCATCCGCTGCTCCAGGGCGCGGAGCAGTTTGCCCTGGAGTTCGAGCGGCAGGTGGCCGATTTCGTCGAGGAAGATCGAGCCGCGGTTCGCCACTTCGAACAGGCCGGGCTTGGCCGCGGTGGCGCCGGTGAACGATCCCTTCTCGTGGCCGAAGAGTTCGCTTTCGAGGAGCCGTTCCGGAATCGCCGCGCAGTTCACGTCGACGAAGGGACCGCTCCGGCGCGGCCCGTTGTAGTGGATGGCGCGGGCCACCAGTTCCTTGCCGGTGCCGGTCTCGCCCGTGATCAGGACGGTAACGCCGGGATGCGGAATGATTTTCGATGCGATGGCGAGGGTGCGGCGGAGGGCCGGACTTTCGCCGAGGAGTTCGTCAAACCGGTAGCGGGCCGATTCCCGGGCGGTGAAGTCGCGCTGGCCCCGGAGCCGGCGGAGGCGTTCGACCCGGACGGACAGGTGGCTCCGGAGGAGGTCGAGGTCGTCCGGCAGGGCGAAGTAATCCTCGGCGCCGGCGCGCACCATGGCCGACGCGAGCCGGTGGCTCGGATCGGCGCCGACGACCACGGTCTCGCCCCGGACTTCGAGATCGGGGAGGGTGCCGACGAAGTCCGCTTCCGCGCCGCCCACCGCCGCGATCCGGACCGAGTGGGGCGACGCGGCCCAGACTTCGCGATTCGAGAAGCGTTCCACCGCCGCACCGGTATCGGCCGCGAGTTGATCCCAGATGGCGGTGAAGGCGGAGCTGGCCTCGAACACGGCGAGCGTCACCTGGGCTTCGAGCGCCTCCCCGTCGGGGCGAGTCTCTGGTGCCGGCGAGCTCACCGCGCGGGCCTCGGTGGTCCGTCCGGTCGCGATCGGCCGGGGAGGCTCAGTAGGCGACGACGTAGCGGGTGAAGCCGTTGACCTTGGCCTTGAAGTTGGTGTTCGCCCCGACCGTGCCGAGGACTTCCCACGGATCGGCGGCCGTTTCCTGGCGGAAGATGGCGCTCGAGCGGAGCAGGTCCTTGTCGGCGTTGTTGATGACGCCGTCGTGGTTGAGGTCGAGGTCGCACTGATCCATGCGGAACTCGAGCTCGGCCGGCTGGTTCGGATCGAAGGTGAGGCCCGAGGGCTGGAAGTCCACGATCAGCCGATCGGCATCCGCGAGCGACAGGGTGATCAGCACCGAATCGCCCGGCTGGTAGGGTGTCCCGTCCGGGGCGGCGAGCAGCGAGCCGGACCGGACCCGGAAGCGGACGAACTCGGTCGAGTCGTGCTGGCCCGCGGCCGGCTGGTAGTACCAGGTGAGCCGGCGATCGGCACCCTTCACGGCCCAGAAGCTCACGGTGGTGCCGGAGAGGGGCGGCGCGTCGGGGGCGGAGAAGAACTGGAGTTCGCCGCCGCTCGCACTGCCCGGTCCCTTGGCAAAGGTCGGAACGGACTCGGAGGCCGGGTCGAGCGAGGCCGGGGCGCAGGAGAAGAGCAAGGTGGCGCCGATCAGCGCCCCGGTACGAAGCCGCACGGGTTCCTCCGTGGACAGCGGAATTGAGAAGATGATCAATTGTTTAAACACGCAGAACATAGCAATCCCCCGACACATGAACCAGCAATTCATGCCGGATTCATCTGGAGGAAAATCGGATCCCCGTTCCGCGGCGCAACCGGTGACTGCGATTCGGTCAGTGGTGGAATCGGATCCCGGCCTCGAGGCCGCCGACCCAGCGGAAATCGCGGTGCAGGGCCTGGGTCGCCAACAGCGTTCCGGCGACGTGCAGCGAGGCATCGGGCGACAGCGGGTGCTCGAAGCCGAGCAGCGGGCCGGCCTGGCCGCCGAGGTAGGAATCGTCGGCGCCGCGATCGCCGCCGGAGAACAGGCCGGCCCGGATGGCGAACACCGGCCGGACGGTGCCGCTGGTCGCCATTCGGCCGAGTTCGACGAACAGGAGGCCGTGGTTGGGGACGCCGCGGTAGACCAGAAAGCGGAGCCCGATGCCGATGCCCGTGCCGTTGCTGAACCGCCACTCCGGCTTGATGACGGCGCCGACTCCGACCGGGTTGGCGGCGAGGAACTCGGTGAGGGAGGGACCCATCGCCAGTCCCATGAGGAGGCCGGGGCCCTGGGCCTCTGCCGGTTCCGCCGAGGCGAGCGCGGCGATGACGCCGCCGGCCAGAATCCATCGTTGCATAGGTGCTCCCGAGTCGACGTCTGTCCTGCCGCGGACCGGTGCGGCGATGCGGACAAGGTCGCTGGGCGGCGTGACTCCGCCGTGACGTGCCGGTCAGTCCCGCGTGGGACCGGCGACGGCGGACGGAACCCGGGGCGGGTCGGGGAGCGGTGAGAGGAAGCCGCGCTCGCGCGGGGTGACCAGGTCCGGCGGCTCGGGCGGCCGGAAGGTCAGATCGATGGCGAGGTAGAGGGTTCGGGTGAACGGCAGCAGCAGCACCGGCGCGATCAGCACCGCGGCGAACCCGGTCCAGAGAATGACCGACCACGGTACCGCGGGCCAGGTCAGCGCCATGCCGGTAACGAGGACCGTGAGGAACACGCCTTCGGTGGCGAACAGGTTGATCGTGTAGCTCCCGAGCCAATAGCCGGGTTCGTGGCGGTCGAGGCGGAAGCCGCAGACCGGGCAGCTCGGGCAGAGCGTGAACCAGCTGAGCCGGATCGGATGGCCGCCGCAGACCGGGCACCGGAGCCGAAGGGCTCGGCCGATCATGGTGCTCGGGGAGGGGAAGGGCGGCAGGTCGGGCATTATCGGTCCGGCGCGGAGCTGTCTCGATAGTTGCGAGGACGTTCGGGTTCGGTCAAGCCCGGGTCAGATCGGCAACTCGTCGCGCACGAGGACGAGAATCGCTCCCTGGGGGACGACCAGGTACTTCTTGTCCTCGAACGAGATCTCGACCGCCGCCTTGCGGAAGAAGATTGCGTGATCGCCGACCCGGGCCTGCATCGGGCGGAACCGCGGCGTTTTTTCGCCGACGCGCCAGGGCTCGTCGTCGAAGCTCGAGGCGTCCGGCATCGGATCGCCGGGCCCGGTGGCGATGATGAGGCCCTGCTGGACCTGCTGGGTGTCGACGGCGGTAGCCGGGAGATAGAGGCCGACCCGGGTCCGGTCCTCGCCCTCCTCCGGGCTCACCAGGACGCGATCGCCGACGACCAGGAGTTTCCTGGGAGGGAAGTCGTCCATCGCCCTACTCCATCTGGTGGACGGTGAAGAGCTCCGTGATCCGGAGCTGGCGCACCAACGTCGGAAGCCGGAGGGTCACTTCGTCACCCACCTTGCGGTCCTTGAGGGCCCGGCCGAGGGGCGAGGCGAGGGAGATGTGGCCGGCGTCGATGTCCATCATTTCGGCCAGGACCAGCTGGAAGGTCTCGACTTCGTCGGTGGCCAGGTCGATGACGGTGACCTTGGAGCCGAGCCCAACGCGGTCCTTCGGGGCCTCGGTGTTGGCGAGCTGGGACAGTTGGGCCAGGCGCTGGTGGAGCTGGCCGAGCCGGGCCTGGACGAGCTGCTGGCGTTCGAGGGCGGCTTTGTACTCCGAGTTTTCCCGGAGGTCGCCCATCGCGACGGCGGTGGCGATGGCCTGGGGCAGGGTGATGTTGAGTTCGTGAGTCAGGGCCTCGATCTCCTTGCCGAGTTTTTCCCTCATCTCATCGATCATGGGACCCGCCGGGGCAAAAAAGAATGGGGCCCGGCTGGGAGCCAACCGGGCGCCTAAGTGATAACCAGTTCAAAAGATATCCCCTGGGGGCAGGAGCGCAAATCGGCCGGGGTGGGGCCGAATGGCCCCGTGAGCACGAAATTTCCATGGAGTCCGATCCATGGGCTCCGACGCTGAACTCGCCCGGCTCCGGCCGGTCATGGTGGCGATGAGCCGGTCGCTGCGGATCCGGGGCTTTTTCGGCGGCCCGGGGCTCTTTCGGCGCCGCCGGCTCCGCGGATTCGACATCGTGCGCCTGGAGACCGAGCTTGATCGGACCGGGGCGACCCGGCTCCGGATCGCGTTGTCGCGACAGACGGATGACGGCAGGGCCGAATGGCCCGCGGAGGTGTCGCTCTGGGATCTGATGCCGGCGAGGGACCGCGGCGGCCTGTGGCGGGTGGCGCCGACCAGCCGGGTGGAGGCGGTGGCGCGCGATGTCGTCGAGGCGGTCGAGCGCTATGGTCTGCCGGCGCTGGACCGGGAGGTGACGCACCCCGACTGAACTCCGACTTCGCCCCTCCGAATTGCCCGAAATTTTCTTGACCCAAACCGTTGCCGTGTTTAACCTTCCGCCCGGCTCTCCCGATACCTATCGGTGAGCTCAGGCCGAATCTCCTTCTTCGGACGACCGCATGGATATTTCCCAGAGACGCGCCGGGCGCGCGTGGCTGGCCCGAACGGCTGTTTTCGGGTTGCTCCTCTTCGCCTCGGGTTGCGGCGAAACCTATCCGCAGAGCACGCTGGTTCCGCACTCCGACATCACCCGGATGATCGACTCCGTATTCCGGACGACGTTCTGGTGGGCGATGGTGGTGTTCGTGCTCGTGGAGGCCGCGCTGCTGTTCGCGATGTGGCGTTTCCGCGCGAAGCCGAACGATCCGGAACCGGTGCAGAGCCACGGGAACACCACGCTCGAGGTGATCTGGACGATCATCCCGGCGATGATTCTCGTGGCGATCGCGGTGCCGACGGTCAAGACGATCATGAAGACCTCGCTGCCGGCGGAGAATCCGGAAGTCGAGGTCGAGGTGATCGGCCACCAGTGGTGGTGGGAGTTCCGCTATCCCAAGCTCGGGGTGGTCACCGCCAACGAGATGGTGGTACCGGTCGGCAAGATGGTCGGGCTCCGGATGTGGAGCGCGGACGTGCTCCACAGCTTCTGGTCGCCCCAGCTCGCCTCGAAGCGGGACGTGTTCCCGATCTTCAACGGCGTCACCAAGTATCCCAAGGTCAATCCGCTCTGGTTCACCGCCGACACCACCGGTGACTTCAGCGGCCAGTGCGCCGAGCTCTGCGGGATCCAGCACGGCCGGATGGGTCTCCGGGTGCAGGTGCTTACCCAGGAGGCGTTCGACGCCTGGGTCGCGCAGCAGCGGGTCGGGTCGCCGCTGGTCGAGGCCGGCAAGGTGGACGCCGCGACCGACAGCGTCTGGAAGGCCGATCCGGTTCACACCCGGGGCCAGGCGGCGTTCATGGCCGGCGGCTGCCTCAGCTGCCACGCGATGGTCGGCACCCCGCTCGCCGGGGCGACGACGCTCCGCGGCCCGAACCTGAGCCACCTCGGGAGCCGGACCACCATCGGTGCGAACATGTACGAGAACACGCCCGCCAACCTGGCGGCCTGGCTGCGCGATCCGCAGGGCATGAAGAAGGGCAGCCACATGATTCTGCCCCGCCCGCTGACCGAAGCCGAGGTCGAGGCGCTGGTGGCGTATCTCCGGATGCACAAGTAAGGAAGACGAGTCATGACTTCCACGACGATCGGCAGCCGCGCCCCGGCGATCAGCCATGCTCACCCGAAGACCGGCATCTGGAGCTGGATCACGACGGTGGACCACAAGCGGATCGGCATTCTCTACGGCGCCACCGCGTTCCTGTTCTTTCTCCTCGGCGGCATCGAGGCGTTGATCATCCGGCTCCAGCTGATGGGCCCGAACGGCAAGCTGGTCGATCCGGATACCTTCAACGCGCTGTTCACGATGCACGGCACGACCATGATCTTCCTCGGGGTCATGCCGCTGTCGGCGATGTTCTTCAACTACTTCATTCCGCTCCACATCGGCGCCCGGGACGTGGTGTTCCCCCGGCTCAACGCCTTCAGCTACTGGGTGTTCCTGCTGGGCGGCCTGTTCATCAACCTGAGCTTCCTGGTCGGGGCGCCGCCGGACGGCGGCTGGTTCGGTTACGCCAATCTGACGTCGAGCCGGGTGATCCCCGCCACGGCGGCCGCGCCGGCGCCCGGGCTCAACATCGACTTCTGGGTGATCGGTCTCCAGATCCTCGGCATCGCGTCGCTGGCGGCGGCGGTGAACTTCTTCGTCACCATCGTCAACATGCGCTCGCCGGGGATGAAGCTCCTCCGGATGCCGATGTTCGTCTGGATGAGCTTCGTGGTGCAGGTGCTGCTGCTCCTCGCCTTCCCGGTCATCACGGTGGCGCTGGTGTACCTGATGATGGACCGGAACTTCGGGACCAGCTTCTTCATGCCCGACGGCGGCGGTGATCCGATCATGTGGCAGCACCTGTTCTGGATCTTCGGCCATCCCGAGGTCTACATCCTGATTCTGCCGGCGTTCGGGATCGCGTCGGAGATTCTGCCGGTGTTCTCGCGGAAGCCGCTCTTCGGGTACACCGCCATGGTGTTCTCGGGGATCTTCATCGGGTTCGTCGGGTTCGGGGTCTGGAGCCACCACATGTTCGCCACGGGCATGGGGCCCTATGCGGACACGTTCTTCTCGCTCGCCACGATGGTGATCGCGATTCCGACCGGGGTGAAGATCTTCAACTGGATCGGCACCATCTGGGGCGGGTCGATCCGGTACACCACGGCGATGATGATGGCGCTCGCGATGGTCGGGCTCTTCGTCATCGGCGGGCTCTCGGGCGTCATGCACTCCGCGGCGCCGGCCGACCTCCAGCAGACCGACAGCTACTTCATCGTGGCCCACTTTCATTACGTCCTCTTCGGCGGCGCCATTTTCGGCCTGACCGCGGGCGCGTACTACTGGTGGCCCAAGATGTTCGGCCGGCTCCTCGACGAGGGGCTAGGCAAGGCCCACTTCTGGCTGATGTTCATCGGCATGAACCTCACGTTCTTCCCGATGCACATCCTCGGCCTGAACGGCATGCCCCGCCGGGTCTACACCTATCCGACCGGCCTCAATTTCGAGTTCTGGAACCTGATCGAGACCGGCGGCGCCTTCATGCTGGCGCTCGGATTCCTGATCTTCCTGGTCAACATCATCAAGACCTGGATGGGTCCCCGGAACGCCCCGGCGGATCCGTGGAACGGCGCCACGCTCGAGTGGTCGATCCCGTCGCCGCCGCAGGAGTTCAACTTCCCGAAGCTGCCGGTGGTCGCGAGCTCGGTGCCGCAGTGGGACGCGCGCCGGGCGGCCGGCGGGCACCTGCCGGAGCCGGCGCTGGTGAACGGCGACGACATCCACATGCCGAACCCGTCGTACTGGCCGCTCATGGCGGCGATCGGTGTCAATCTGGTGCTCGGCAGCCTGCTGTTCATCCGGCACTGGCCGCACTGGTACGCCCTGACGCTGTTCGGAGCCGCGTGGCTCTTCTTCAGCGTCTACCGCTGGGCCTTCGAGCCGGCGCACTGAGGGTAGCGATCTGAACGCGCGGGGCCGGGGCGGCCCCGCGCTGGACCGAGAGACCGGACGCGCCCGCGGGACCGAGAGGCGCGATACTCCAGAGGGAGAGCACCGACGTGGCACAAGCCGCCATCGCGACCGCCGACCACGGCGACATCGACGACCATCATTACACGGCGACCGGCCTCGACAGCCGGAAACTCGCCATCTGGGCCTTCATCGGGTCGGAGTGCATGTTCTTCGCCTCGCTGATCTCGACCTATCTCGTCTACAAGGGCAAGAGTCTGGTCGGCCCGTTGCCCCACACCGAGTCGCAGTGCATGCTCGAGGGGAAGATGCAGGCCTGCGAGGCGATCTTCGAGACGCCCCTGGTCACCGCGGGCACCGCGGTCCTCCTCTTCAGCTCCTTCTTCGTGGTGCTGGCCCTCTACCACGCCCAGAAGGGCAACCGGGGCAAGCTCCTGATGTGGCTTGGCCTGACGGTCCTCTGCGGGCTCTTCTTCGTGGGGATGCAGGTGTACGAGTTCACCCATTTCTATCACAAGGGAATGGGGTACAGCACCAACCTGTTCTCGTCCACCTTCTTTACCCTCACCGGGTTCCACGGCAGCCACGTGACCCTCGGCGTGATCTGGCTCTCGACGGTGCTGTTCCTGGCCCTCCGCGGGAAGCTCCCGCCGGAAAAGGCGCTCAACCTCGAGTTGGCGGCGCTGTACTGGCACTTCGTCGACGTGGTCTGGATCGTGATCTTCCCCGTCGTCTACCTGATGCGGTAGGAGTCGCAAACCGATGAGCGCACACTCGACCGGCACCGATCACGCCGACCATTCGCATCCGACGCCCGCACTCTACATCGGCATCGCGGTGATCCTCTTCGTGCTCACGGCCCTCGAGGTCGGGGCCTATGAAGTGGGCCACCGCCCGGGCGCCCCGCTCCACTCGCTGGTGGAGCCGATCGTCGTACCGATCCTGCTGGTGCTGTCGGCCGCGAAGTTCGCCTTGGTGGCCATGTTCTACATGCATCTCAAGCAGGACTCGAAGATCTTCACCAATTTCTTCGTGTGGCCCATCGTGATCGCCGCCGGTCTGATCCTGGCGTTGATCGCTCTGCACGAATACTGGGTCAAGACGACATTCTGACGCCGGGCGGCCAGGCGTCGGGAACCGAGGCCCGGGCCGTGAGCCCGGGCCTCGCCGTTTCTTGGGGGGCTCAAGTGCTTGTCCCGTATGCCGATAGTCTCCCGGGAGGAGGTAGCCGTGCGCGTCAGCCAGACCGTCTTCACCGGAGATGAGCTCGGGATCCCCCCGTCGCAGCCTGCCGACCTCGTTCTGGTCTTTGCCGGTCCCGGTCGGCTGGACCGGGACACTGCGCGCCGGCTCGGGGCCAGTTATCCCGGGGCGGCGATCATCGGTTGCTCGACGGCCGGCGAGATCGCCGGGACCCGGGTCCTCGACCGCGCCATCGTCGCGACGGCCGTGAAGTTCGACCGGACCAAGGTCCGGTCGGCCCGCGCCGCGATCTCCGGTGTCACGAGCCGGGAGGCCGGGCGGGAACTCGCCGCCGCGCTCGCCGGGCCCGACCTGACCCATGTCTTCGTCCTTTCCGACGGCCTCACGGTCAACGGCAGCGAGCTGGTGAAGGGGCTGACCGAGGGTCTGCCGCGGGGGGTCTCCATCACGGGCGGTCTCTCCGGCGACGGCGACCGGTTCCAGGAAACGTCGGTCCTGGTCGGCGGCGTCGTGTCGAGCGGTCAGGTCGCCGCGGTCGGCTTCTACGGCTCGGCCCTGAAGGTCGGCTGCGGGTCTCTCGGCGGGTGGGACGCCTTCGGTCCCGACCGGATCGTGACCCGGAGCGAAGGCAACGTCCTCTACGAACTGGACGGGCGGTCCGCCCTCCAGCTGTATCGCGAGTACCTCGGCGATCACGCGGCCGGCCTGCCGGCGACGGGCCTGCTGTTTCCCCTGAGCCTCCGGACGCGCGAGGGCGCCGAACCGGTGGTGCGAACCATCCTCGGCGTCGACGAAGCCAGCCAGAGCCTGACCTTTGCCGGCGACGTGCCGACCGGGAGCTACGCCCGGCTGATGATGGCCAACATCGATCGGCTGATCGAAGGCGCGGCCGGGGCTGCCCGGGTGGTAGCCCGGCCCGGCGATGCCTGCCCCCGGCCAGCCCTCGCGATCCTGGTCAGCTGCGTCGGCCGCCGGCTGGTGCTCGGCCAGCGGACCGAGGAGGAGGTCGAGGCGGTCCGGGAGGTGGTGGGTGACGAAGCGGTACTGACCGGTTTCTATTCCTACGGCGAGATCTCGCCGTTTACGCCGGCGGCCCGCTGCGAACTGCACAACCAGACGATGACGATCACGACGTTCACGGAGTGCTGACGGCCGCAATGCATTCGCTCCTGAAACGGCAACTGCGGCGGCACCTCGGCACCGACGCCGTGCCCGAGCACCTCGCCGCGCTCCTCGACGCCGTGGACGCCGCCTATCGATCGTTCGACGCGGACCGGGCGATGCTGGAGCGGAGTCTCGAGCTCAGTTCCCAGGAGCTGCTCCAGGCCAATTCCGACCTGCAGGCCACCTTCCACGCGTTTCCCGACCTGTTCTTCCGGGTCGATTCCACCGGCCGGATCCTCGAATGCCGGGGCGGGCACGAGGGCGACTTCTTCCTTCCGAGCGAACGCCTGGTGGGCCGCTTTCTCCAGGAGCATCCGGCCCCCGGCGTCGCCGAGACGCTGATCGCGGTCCTCGGCGAGGCCGCTCGCGAGGGGCGGATCGCCACGGCCGAGTACACCGTGGCCGGGACCCCGCAGCGGCACTTCGAGGCCCGGGTGCTTCCGGTCCTTCGCGACCGGTTCATCGTGATCGTCCGCGACATCACCGAGCGCCGGGCGGCGGAGGACGCGCTCCGGGCCCGGTCGGAACAGGCCATCCGGGGCATGGGCGCGCTCCAGGAGCTCACCTCCCTCGGCGACGAGGACGTCGAGCAGATGGTCGCGGCCGTTGCGGAGACCGCCTCCCGGGTGCTCGGGGTCGAACGGGTGGCCATCTGGCTCGTCTCCGACGACCGGAGCCGGATGCGGTGCGATCTGATGACCGTCGGCGGGGTGGCCTCGCCCGGGTCGCAGATGGAGATGGCCGCGAACGAGTTCGGGACCTACCTCGCCGCCCTCGGGACCAACCGGGTGCTGGTGGCCGACAACGTGAAGCAGGATCCCCGCTTTCGCGAACTCGTGCCGCTGGCGGAGAAGTTCGGGATTTCCTCGATGCTCGACGTCCCGATCCGGGTGCACGGCGAACTCATCGGGATGGTCTGCCACGCCCACGTGGGACCGCCGCGGCACTGGACCATCGAGGAACAGATCTTCGCGGCATCGATCGCGGACCTGATGGCCAACTTCATGGCCGGTGCCAAGCGCCGCCAGCTCGAGGCCCAGCTCCGTCAATCGCAGAAGATGGAAGCCGTCGGCGTGCTGGCCGGCGGCGTGGCGCATGACTTCAACAACCTGCTCACCGCCATTCTCGGCTACGCCGAGATGGCCCTTCAGCGGTTCGGGCGGGAAGATCCCGTCTGGCGCGAGATCGAGGAGGTCCGCCGGGCCGGCGAACGGGCCGCGGCGCTCACTCGCCAGCTGCTCGCCTTCAGCCGCAAGCAGGTCATGCAGCCGCGGGTGGTGGATCCGGCGCAGGTCGTGACCGGCATGGAGCCGATGCTCCGGCGGGTCATCGGGGAGGACGTGACGCTCGAGGTCGCCTGCCGGCCCACGCCGCCGATTCTGGCGGATCCGAATCAGCTCGAGCAGGTGCTGCTCAACCTGGTGGTCAACGCGCGCGAAGCGATGCCGCACGGCGGGCCGATTGCGATCACGGTACGTCCGGCTCCGGCCGGCGAGGATGGGGCGGACCCGGTCGTCATCCTCGAAGTAACGGACGCGGGCGTGGGGATGAGTGAGGACACGGCGAGCCGGATCTTCGAGCCGTTCTTCACCACCAAGGACGCGGGGAAGGGCACCGGCCTCGGGCTCTCGACGGTGTACGGCATCGTCAAGCAGAGCGGCGGCCAGATCGACGTGGACAGTGCGCTGGGCCGCGGCACCACGTTCCGGATCCGGCTCCCGGCCACCGCCGGGACGCCGGCGGGGGCGGCCCGGCCGGTGGCCGGTGCGGCGCTCGATGGCGGCGAGCGGGTGCTGCTGGTCGAGGATGACGACATCGTCCGCGGCCTCACCGGCGAGATCCTCCGCCGCAACGGCTGCACGGTGATCGAAACGAGCGGCGGCTCCGAAGCGATCGAACTCTTCCGGGGCGATCCCCACGGCATCGACCTGGTGCTGTCGGACGTGGTCATGCCCGAGATGAGCGGCCCCGAGTTGGGCCGGCGCCTCGCCGAGATCCGGCCGGACGTGAAGCTCCTCTTCATGTCCGGGTACGCCGAGGGTGCGGTGGTGCGCCAGGGCGTGCTCCAGCCGGGCACCGCCCTGATCGAGAAACCGTTCACGCCCGACGCCCTGATCCGCCGGATCCGGGAAACCCTCGGCCAGCAGCCCGCCCGCATCGGCTGAGCCCTTCCGGCCTCGCGGCCGATCCGCTTCCTTTCGGGAGCCCCCTGATCACGGAGCCACCATGATGTCCTTCCGCTCGGCGCGGCTCGGCGCGGCGGTACTCGTTCTCGTCGGTGCCGCGCCCGCCGCCGGACAGGTCCGCGACCTGACGAAGTGGGAAGAGACCGCCCGGAGCCTGCTCCGCGAACTGATCGAGATCAACACGACCGAAAGCGCGGGCAGCACGGCCCGGGCCGCCCATGCGATGGAAGCCCGGGTGCTGGCCGCCGGCTTTCCCGCGGCCGACGTCAGGGTGATCGAGCATGCCGGCCGGAAGGGCAACCTGATCGTCCGCCTCCGGGGCCGCTCGACCGGCAAGAAGCCGATCCTGCTGCTGTCGCATCTCGATGTGGTGGAAGCCAAGCCCGAGGACTGGACCCTCCCGCCGTTCTCCTTCGTGGAACAGGACGGGAACTTCTATGGCCGCGGCGTGGCGGACGACAAGGACGAGGGGGCAATCCACCTGGCCCTGCTGATGCGGCTCCGGGAGGAGGGGTTCGTACCGGACCGCGATCTCATCGTGGCGCTCACGACCGACGAGGAGGGCGGCCCGGACAACGGCGTCCGCTACCTGCTCGAGAACCATCGCGAGCTGATCGACGCCGAGTTCGCGTTCAACGAGGGGGGCGGTGGGCGGGTGCGGGACGGCGTCCGGCTCTCCCACGACGTCCAGGCGAGCGAGAAGAAGTACCAGAACTTCGTGCTGGAGACGACGAACCCGGGCGGCCACAGCTCGGTGCCGGTCAAGGACAACGCGATCACCCATCTCGCCGCGGCCCTGGTGGCGGTCGGCGGGTTCGACTTCCCGGTCCATCTCAACGAGATCACCCGGGCGTACTTCGAACGCTCGGCGCGGGTGGCCGGCGGTGAGGTCGGTGCGGCCATGACGCGGATCGTGGCGAACCCGGCCGATCAGGCGGCGGCCGCCACACTCTCGGCGGATCCGCGGTACAACTCGCAGCTGCGGACCACCTGCGTCGCGACGATGCTCGACGGCGGCCATGCGCGGAACGCCCTGCCGCAGCGGGCCCGGGCCAACGTCAACTGCCGGATCCTGCCGGACGAGGACCCTGAGGTAATCAGGGCCACCCTCGCCCGGGTGATCGCCAACCCGAAGGTCACGGTGAAGGCGGAAGGCCAGGCGCAGAACAGCCCGCCCTCGCCCCTCACGCCGGCGCTGATGGGCGAGGTCGAGCGGGTCTCGGCCCAGCTGTGGCCCGGAGTGCCGGTCATTCCGACCATGAGCACCGGTGCCACCGACGGGCTCGCGCTCCGGACGGCCGGGATCCCCACCTACGGAGTGTCGGGCCTCTTCTATCCCGATACCGGCGCCCACGGGATGAACGAGCGGATCCCCACCGAGGCCTTCTACCAGGGGCTGGATTTCATGTACCGGCTCGTCCGGAACCTGACGGGCGGCCCGGTGCCGTGAATCCGCTCCGTCCGGACGTCCGGGTCACGCTGCCCGACTGGGTCGACGAGGTCGTCGATCCGGAGCGGCGCTACCCCTCCGACCGGGAACGGATCGAGCTCGCGGTGCGGCTTTCTCGGGAAAACGTCGTCCGGCGGACCGGCGGCCCGTTTGGCGCCGCGATCTTCGAGGAGCCAAGCGGGCAGCTGGTCGGGATCGGGGTCAATTCCGTGGTTCGCCTCGGGAACGCGACGCTCCACGCCGAAATGGTGGCGTACATGACCGCCCAGCGGACGCAGGGCACGTGGAGCCTGGCGGCGCCGGGTCTGACCCCGCACGTGCTGGCCTCCTCCTGCGAGCCCTGCGCGATGTGCCTCGGCGCGGTGCTCTGGAGCGGGGTCGGCCGGGTCATCACGGCGGCCGCCCGGGACGACGCCACCCGGCTCGGGTTCGACGAAGGCCCGGTGTTTCCCGAATCGTACCGGTACCTCGAGGCCCGGGGCGTCCGGTTCGACCGTCATGTCATGCGGGCCGAGGCCGTCGCGGTGCTGGAGTTGTACCGCAGCCAGGGCGGCCCGATCTACAACGCCTGATGCGCCGCCTGGCGGTGCTGGTCGGGCTCTGTCTGGGAGGAGCCACCGTCGTGGCAGCGCAGCCTCTGATCATCGGCCACCGCGGCGCGAGCGGCTATCGCCCCGAGCACACGATCGAGTCGTACCGGCTCGCCATCGCCCAGGGCGCGGACGTCATCGAGCCGGATCTGGTGATGACCCGGGACCGGGTGTTGATCGCCCGTCACGAGAACGAGATCGGCGGGACCACCGACGTGGCCACGAGGTTCCCGGACCGGAAGACCACCAGGACGATCGACGGACAGGAGGTCACCGGCTGGTTTGCGGAGGACTTCAGTCTGGCGGAGATCAGGACCCTCCGGGCGCGCGAGCGGCTGGCGTTCCGGGATCACGCCTTCGACGGACGGTTCCCGGTGCCGACGTTCGACGAGATTCTCGAGTTCGTCGCGGCCGAGGAAGCGCGGCTCGGACGGCGGATCGGCGTCTATCCGGAAACCAAGCATCCGAGCTACCACGAATCCCTGGGCTTGCCGATCACCGACTCGCTGCTCGCGGCGCTGGAGCGGCACGGCTATCGGGACGCGGCCGATCCCGTGTTCATCCAGTCCTTCGAAACCGCCAACCTCCGGCGGATCCGCCCCCGGACCCGGCTCCGGCTGGTGCAGCTGATCGAAGCCGGCGGCCGCCCTGCCGACTTCTCCCTGTCGGGCGACGAGCGGACCTACCGTGACCTGATCGGTCCGGCCGGCCTTGGCGAGATCGCCGGATACGCGGATGGGATCGGGCCGTCGAAGGACCTGGTCCAGCCCCTGGCCGCCGACGGCACCTTGCTGCCGCCCACCACGCTGGTTGCCGAGGCCCATGCGGCCGGCCTGTTCGTGCACGTCTGGACGCTGCGGGCCGATCCGCAGTTCCTGCCCGCCGGTTACGCCGGCGACTTCGCGGCCGAGGTCCGCCGAATGGCGGAGCTCGGCGTCGACGGCTGCTTCACTGATTTTCCGGATCTGGCTGCCGCGGCGCTCGCGCGGCGTTAGGCGGCAGGCGCCGGACCGCGCCCGCTACCAGGTCATTCCGCCGCCCGGAGGCGGCCACGCCTTCAGCGCCTGGCGGAGCTGGACGATCTGGCCGAGGTGGTGGCTGTTGTGGACCACGAGTTCCCAGAGGACGGCTTCGACCGTCTTGCCGGTCTCCTTGTCGACCATCCGGTTGAGCGTCGAGGCGCGCGCGTCCGCCAGGGCGGACAGCTGGCCAAGGTTGGTGCGGAACAGGGCGACCTCGTGCTGCCAGGCCGCGTCGTCGGCGGGACCGTCCGCCTGGGGCCAGCTTTCCGCGGCATGTTTCGGCGGGGTGATGCCGCCCGTCTCGATCAGCCGGAGCCCGTAGTCGATCCAGTAGTTGAGGTGACCGAGGAGCTGCCAGATCGTGTGCGGGTGGTGGGCCACCCGGGCGCCGGCCAATTCCCACGGCAGGCCGTCGAGGGCCGCGACCGGGTCGACGTGGACCCGTTTGCCGCGGACCAGATCCGTCAGGATACCCATGATGAATAGTGGCCGCGGTGGTGGCGCTAGCGCCAGCCGGGCCGGGCGGCCCTAGCCGCCGGTCGCCAGCGCGATCGCGCCGGCGACGGTGGTCTCGTAGGCGGCCCCGGCCTCGGTACCGAACAGCACCTGCGCCGCTTCCTCCTGCGCCGTGACTTCGCGGGTCTCGAACCGTTCGAGGGCAAAGGGCTCCGGAGGGAGCTCCCGGTAGGCGGGGAACTCGTCCTGGATCGGGCAGGCGTTCTCGATCACCTCGCCCGCGTCGGTCCGGAGGCCGAGGCCCATCAAGCGGCAGATCATCGGCCGGAACCGATAGATCGTGCAGCCGCCGTGCGCATCGAGTGCCGGGCAGGGCAGGTCGGCCAGCGCGTCGCTGATCCGGTCGAACCGTTCGTCGCCGATCGCACCGAGGTCGAAGGGCGGTTCCCAACCGGGCTCGATGGCCCGCATCCGGGCCACGTGGTCGAGCGCGCGCGCCCGCAGCGCCTGCTGCGTCTCCGGCGGCAGCGCCGCCACCGCGTCGCGGATGAGCAACGCGTCCGCCACCGAGATGTCGAAGGGGCCGCGGCAGCAGGCCTGGCAGCCGAGCCGGCAGGGAACGACGCCCGGGTGCCGTTCCGCCACCCGAGTCTGCCAATCGTCGAGTTCCTGCAGCAGGGGGAGGTAGCGCGAGCGCGGGCCCGGACCGTCGCTCGCGGGTCGGGTCACGGGCCGCTCAGCCGTCCCGGGAGAACGCCGCGGCGGCGACCGCGAGCCACCCGGCGATGAGGGAGACGCCGCCCAGCGGGGTAACGGCGCCGAGCCACCGGGCGCCGCTGAACACCAGCAGGTAGAGGCTCCCGGCGAAGATGCCCACGCCGACGAGGATCAACAGCGCGCCCATGCCGACGAGGCGATGGGGGTGCCGGTCGGCCCAGGCGGCCAGCGCCGCGAGGGCGACCGCGTGGTACATCTGGTAGCGGACGGCGGTTTCGAAAATGGCCAGGTCCGCCTCCGGGAAGCGGCCGCGCATGGCGTGGGCCCCGAACGCGCCCAACGCGACTCCCAGCCCGCCGAGAATCGCGGCCGCGCCGAGGATGCGCCGTGAGGTCACGCGCCCGCCGCGGCGGGATCCGCCGACGGATCCACGGCCATGCCCATCGAATGGAACCCGTTGTCGACGTACATCACCGTGCCGGTGATCGCCTCGGCGAGCGGACTGGCCAGGAAGGCGGCTGCGTTGCCGACGTCGGTGGCCTGGAATTCCCGGGTGAGCGGGCTGTTGGCCTCCGAGTACCTGATCATCCGGGCGATGAGGCCGATGGCGCTGGCCGCGCGCGAGGCATAGGGACCGGCGGAGATGGTATTGACCCGGACGCCGAACCGGCGGCCGGCCTCGAAGGCCAGCGTCCGGGTATCCGACTCGAGCGCCGCTTTGGCCGACGACATCCCGCCGCCGTACCCGGGAATCACCCGCTCGCTGGCCATGTAGGTGAGCGAGAGGAACGAGCCGCCCGGGCGCATCAGCGGCCCGAGGTTCCGCACCAGCGAGATGTTGCTGTAGGCGCTGACGCTGATCGCGTCGAGGTAGCCGCGGCGCGAGGTGTCGAGCAGCGGCGACTTGACCTCGGGCCCGTTGGCCAGGCTGTGGACCACCACGTCGAGGCTGGGCGAGCCGAAGTCGGCCTTGAGCTGGCCGGTGAGGCCCTCGATCGTGAAGTCGCCCCGTTCCCGGTAGCGCTTGTTCTCGCGGATCTCGGCCGGCGCGTCGTCCAGGCGGTCGTAGGCGGCGTCGAGCGGATAGATCCGCTCGAAGGCGAGCTTCGAGCCGTCCGCCATCGTCATCGAGCCGTCCATTTTGCCGCGCTCGAGGAGCTTCTCGAAGATCCCCATGGCCGGCGGCCAGGTACCGAGGCACACCGAGGCGCCGGCCTCGGCGAGGGCCTTGGCGATGGCGAATCCGAATCCGCCGTCGTCGGCGACGCCGGCGACGAAGGCCCGCTTGCCGCGAAGATCGATGGCCAGCATGAGGTTCTCCTAGTTGTCGGTGCGGAGGATCTCGAGCGGCGGCCGCTTGAGGACTTCGGCGCTGCTCCAGAGACCCACCATCAACGTGAGCGCCACCAGCAGCGCCGTCAACCCGCTGAGGGACGCGATCGGGAGATCGTAAGGCGCGTCGAACACCCACTTGGCCAGGGCCCACCCGGCCACGGAGGACAGCACGATGGCCACCGCCGCGGCGAGGAGGCCGAGGGCCGCGTACTCCGCGATCAGAATCCGGAGCACCTGGCGCCGGGTGGCGCCGAGGGTCTTGAGCAGCACGCCTTCGCGGAGGCGCTGGAGCCGGGCGGTGGTCACGGCGCCGACGAGCACGATCGTGCCCGCCGCCAGACTGAAGAGGGCAAGGAACCGGACCGCGAGCGTGGCCTTGTCGAGCACGCCCTCGATGGCCTGCTGGATCTGCGACAGGTCGATCGCGGCGACGTTGGGATACCGTTCGGCGATCGTGCGCTGGACCTGGCCCCGGATGGCGGCGCTGTCGGCGCGGGTCAGCGTCACCAGCATCTGGGGCGCGTTTTCGAGGACGCCGGGTTCGAAGACCACGAAGAAGTTCGTCTGGAACCGGCCCCAGTCGATCCGGCGGAAGCTCGCGACCCGGGTCGGGATCCGGACGCCCTGGACGTCCCAGACAATTTCGTCACCCAACTCGACCCCGAGATCGTCCGCGAGGTCCTGGTCGACCGAAATCCGCGCCGGTCCTTCGCCGCGAGGTGCATCCCACCAGGTACCGGCCGTGAGCGTCTCGGCGTCGGTGAGCGATTGCCGGTAGGTGGACCGGTATTCGCGCCGCACCGCCCAGCCGCCCGGCGGGCGGCTGGCGCGGGTGGTGGAGTCGGCCTCGTCGCGGCGGCCGCGGCGCGGCGGCGGATCCGGCTCGTCCGCCGCGCTGTCCGGATTGATCGGGCCCAGGGTGACTTCCTGGCCCCTGAGGGCGGTGATCCGCATCGGCACGATCGGTACGGGCTCGTCCGCCTGGAGGCCGGCATCGCGGAGGGTGGCGAGCACGCCGGCCGCCTGATCGCGCTGGATGTCGAAGAACATCAGGTTGGGCCGGGCGCCGCCCGCGCCGCCGAAGCGGAACTCCCGGAGCAGATTGTGCTGGACCAGGAAGAGCGTGGCGAGGAGGAAGGCGCCGAAGCCCAGGGCCAGCACCACGGTGCCCGTCTGGTTCGCGGGCCGGTAGAGATTGGCCAGCCCCTGCCGGTAGAGGTACGGCAGTCCCTTGGGGAACCAGCGCCGGATCGCGGCGATCAGGCCGACCGACGCGAGCCAGAGCACCAGCACCACGAGCCCCACGCCGCCGGCGAAGATGAGCCCGTCCCGAAGCCCCCGGACCTGCACGGCGGCGAGCCCGATGACACTCAGGGCCAGGACACCCGCGGCCGCCCAGGTGAGCGGATCGCGGCGGCCCGGCCCCGGTTCGTAGGCGCGGCGGAGGGTCACCAGCGGCGACACCCGCCGGACGCCGAGGAGCGGCAGCAGGGCGAACACCGCGGTGACCCAGACGCCGAGTCCGATGCCGACGGCGAGCGCCACCGGCGCCACGCCGATGGTCACGTCCACCGGCAGCAGATCCTTGAAGAGGAGCGGCAGCAGCTGCTGCACCCCGAGGCCGATCCCGGCGCCGACGAGGCTGCCTAACGTTCCCATCGCGAGCGCCTGGACCAGGTAGGCCAGGAACACCTGGCCGGCCGTGGCGCCGAGGCAGCGGAGGACGGCAATGGTGTCGAGCTTCCGGCGGATGAAGAGGTGGGTGGCGCTTGCCACGCCGAGCCCGCCGAGGAGCAGGGCCACCAGCGCCACGAGGCCGAGATAGTTGCCGAGGCGGGTGAGGGTGTCCGTCAGATCGTCGCGATCGTCCTCGACGGTCCGGATCCGGACCCGCTCCTGCCGGAGCGACAGGCGCCGCGCGTCGGCGATGTCCTGCGCCCGGGTCGGGTCGGCGAGCCGGACGAACGTCTCGTACTCGGCCCGGGAGCCGAACTGGAGGAGGCCGGTGGCCTCGAGGTCCGCCGCCGGGATGAACACCCGGGGCCCGAAGTTCGCGGCCACGCCGACGTCGCCGGGGACGTTGGTGACGACCGCGGCGATTTCGAACCGGCCCTCGCCGAGGGCGAGGGTGTCGCCGACGCGGGCGTTGAGGGCGGTGAGGAGCGTCGGATCGACGAGGGCCGAGCCGCTCCGGCCGACCCGCTCCCAGCGGCCGGCCGGCTGGGTGATGATCTCCCCGTAGAACGGATAGCCGGGCTCGACCGCCTTGACCTGGACCAGGCGCACGCCCGCGGTGCGGGGCACGTAGGCCATGCCGGCGAAGCTGGTGACGCGGGCGCGGGCCCCGGTGGCCCCGGCCGCGGTGTCGGCCACGAGCGAGTCGACGAGGGACTCGACCCGCTCGCCGAACGCCTTGCGACTCGAGATCGAGAGGTCGGCGCCGAGGAGGGCGCGGGCCTGGGAGCCGACCGAGGTGCGGAGGTTCTCGGTGAAGCCGTTGATCGCGACGAGCGCGGCCACGCCGGCCGCCACCGAGGCCATGAGCATCAGAAGCCGGCGCCGGGCGGCGCGGCTTTCCCGCCACGCCAGGCGGGCCACGAAACCGAGGTTCATGACTGGGCCGTGTCCTCGATGACGCTGCCGTCGGAGAGCCGGAGCATCCGGCGCGCCTTGGCGGCGAGGTCGAGGTCGTGCGTCACGAGGACCAGGGTGGTGCCAAGTTCCCGGTTGAGGCCTACCATCAGGTCCACGATGCCGGCGCCGGTTCGGGCGTCGAGGTTCCCGGTGGGCTCGTCGGCGAAGAGGATCTGGGGCCGGGACACGAAGGCCCGGGCCAGCGCCACCCGCTGCTGTTCGCCGCCGGAGAGCTGGGCCGGATAGTGGTGTCCCCGGTCGCCGAGGCCCACCCGGCCGAGAAGTTCCTGGGCCCGCTCCTCGGCCGGTTCGCCGCGGAGCTCCAGGGGGACCTGGACGTTTTCCCGGGCGGTGAGCGTCGGGATCAGGTGGAACGACTGGAAGACGAATCCGACCTTCTGCGCCCGGAGCTGGGCCCGTTCGTCCTCGGTCAGGCTGCCGAGATCGGCGCCGTCGAGAGCCACCCGGCCGCTGGTGGGCCGGTCGAGGCCGGCCAGCAGCCCGAGGAGCGTGGTCTTGCCGCTGCCCGAGGGCCCGACGATCGCGAGGAAGCCGCCGCGCTCGAGCGAGAACGTGATATTGTTCAACACCGTCAGCCGCCGGCCGCCGGACAGATAGGTCTGGGTGAGGCCGTCGCAGACCAGCATGGGGGTGTTTGAGTCGTTCATGGTGGGGTCAATGATAGCCAGTTCCCGAGCCCGATTCATCGTCGCCGCGGCCCTCGCCGCCGCCTGCTCGTCGGAGCGCCGCGAGGCGGCACCCGAGCCCCCGGCGGCCGTGCCGGCGGCGGTTTCGGCCGCGCCGGCCGATACCACGCCGGCGGTCGTGTTCGTCGGCACGAGCCTCACCGCCGGTTTTGGTCTGCCGGATCCCTCGCTCGCCTATCCGGCCTTGATTCAGCACCGGCTCGACTCCCTGGGGCTCGGGTACCGGGCCGTCAACGCCGGGGTGAGCGGCGAGACGTCGGCGGGCGCGCTCCGGCGGATCGACTGGGTGCTGGCCCAGAACCGGGTGGCCGTGCTGGTGCTGGAAACGGGGGCGAACGACGGGCTTCGGGGGCAGGACCCGGATTCGACCCGGGCCAACATCCAGGCCATCATCGACCGGGCCCGCGCGCTCTCGCCGCCGCCGCGGCTCGTCCTGGCCGGGATGGAAGCGCTCCCCAACCTCGGGTCGCGATACGTCGAGCGGTTCCGGGCGATCTACCCGGAACTGGCCCGGGCCAACGAGGCGGCCTTGGTGCCGTTCCTGCTGGCCGGCGTGGCGGGCGTCGATTCCCTCAATCAGGGCGACGGCATCCACCCCACCCCGCGGGGTCAGCAGCTGGTGGCCGCCAACGTCTGGGCGGTGCTCGGACCGCTGCTGGCCGGCCGTTAGGCGTCGAGGGTGGCCCTCACCGCGCGGGCCAGCTCGTCCGGGAGGAAGGGTTTGCTCAGGTAGGGTGCCTGTCGCATCATCTCGGCCGCTTCCTCGCCGGGATATCCCGAAATGAACAGGACCCGGAGATCGGGCCAGTCCCCCGTCAGTTCCTGGGCCAGGCCGGTGCCGCGCTGCCCCGGCATCATCACGTCGGTGAGGAGGAGGCGGATCTCCCGGCCGCGCTCGGCGGCGATCGCGGTGGCCTCCGCGGCGCTCGAGGCGGTGACCACGCGGTAGCCGAACTGCTCCAGGCCGCGCCGCGCCACGATCAGGACCCCCGGATCGTCGTCCACGAGGAGAATCGTCTCGGTGCCGCCGCGCGGCGGCGGCGGCTCGTCCGTCGTTTCGGCGGGGCGTGCCACCTCGGCCAGGGCGGGGAAGTGCACCTCGACCGACGTGCCCTGCTGCTCGCGGGTCCGGACCCAGAGGAGCCCGCCCACCTCGCGTACGATCTCCTGCACGGTCGCGAGGCCGAGGCCCCGGGTGCCGCGCTCGCCTTTGGTGGTGAAGAACGGCTGGAACAGCTGGGACCGGGTCTCGGCGGACATGCCGGTTCCGGTGTCGGCCACCGTGAGGACCACATAGGCGCCCACCCGGCTGTCCACGGCGCCTGCGTCGAGCGCCTCGGCGGCCGTGACCTCGTGGGTCGTGATCGTGAGCGTGCCGTCGCCGGGCATCGCGTCGCGGGCGTTGGTCACGAGGTTGATCAGGACCTGCTGGAGTTCCGCCGGATCGGCCAGGATGGGGGAACGGACCGCGCCAAGGTCGACGATGAGGTGGACCTGGGTTCCGATCATCGCCTGGAGCAGCGGCTCCCACCGGGCGATGACTTCGTTGAGATCCACCGGCTCCCGGACCGGGGTGCCGGGCCGGGCAAAGACCAGCAGCTCGGTCAGTAGTTTGGCGGCCCGCCGGCCGGCCGACTCGAGGGCCATCAGGTCGCCGCCGGTGAGCCTGGCCTCGTCCGGACCGCGAGCGGCCAGGTCGGCAATCCCCGAGATGATCTGGATCGCTTCGTTGAGTTCGTGAGAGATGCCGTCGGCGAGCTGGGTAACCGCGTCGAGCCGCTGGGATTGCCGGAGCTGCAGCTCGAGGCGCTTGAGATGGCGGCGATCCGTGGCCGAGACCACGAACAGCTCCGTGGCTCCGCTCTCCACCGGGATGACGGTCAGGTCCACGGGAATGTGGCGGCCGTCCGGAAGGTGGCACGCGGCCTCGCCGTGGAAGGGCTGGTGCTGGCGGAGCGCGTTCCGGAGGCGGTCCACCACCATCGGCTCGTCGAGCACGGTGATGATCTGATCGACGCCCCGGCCCACGACCTCGTCGGCCGGCACACCGACCAGGTGGCAGAACGCGGGATTGGCGAAGATCACCCGGTCGGCGTCCGTTACCAGCAGCGGCTCGGTGGAGTGCCGGGCTGCCAGTTCGGCGGCCCCCTGGCGGGAAGCGGTCACGCGGGGCCTTGGCGTCGCGGCGCGGGCATCCTGAAGGATAGGGGGACCGGCCCGCCGTTGACCAGCGTCGGCGCGGCCTCATAGACTTCAGCTTCTCCATGGCCTTTTTCGACTCACGCCATCAGCGGGCCGCCATCGTCCTGGCGCTCCTCGGGATCGGTCTCGCCGTGGCCCTCGTGCCCTACGCGACCGGCCTGGTGGCCGTGCCAGTTCTGTACGTGATCACCGGGCCGGTCCATCGGCGGCTCGCCAAGGTGCTGCCTGCCCGGATCGCCGCTGGGCTGGTGGTCACCCTGACGATCCTGATCATCGTGATCCCCGGGTTCTCGACGGTGAGCCTCATCGTCGGGCAGGCGCAGGACATGGCGGAGGCGGTGCTCCAGGGACCGGTGCTCGCCCGGATCCAGGGCCTCAAGTTCGGCCCCTTCGACGTCGGGACCGAGATTGCCCGGCTGGGCCAGAACATCGTTCGCTGGCTCGGCACCAACGCCTTCGAACTCCTCGGCACGGTCACCCGGCTCTCGATCAACGTGCTCCTCGCGCTGTTCGGGCTCTATTACCTGCTGATCAACCCGGAGAAGGCGTGGGAGGGCGTCCGTCCCTACATCCCGTTCTCGGCGGCCAACACCGACCGGCTGCGGGAACGGTTCGTCGCGATCGCCGTGTCCACGGTGATCGGGACCGGGCTCACCGCGGTGGCCCAGGGCGTCGCGATGACCCTCGGCTTCACTTTCGTCGGCCTCGACAACCCGATCTTCTGGGGCGTGGTCACGATCGTCTTCGCGGTCCTCCCGGTCGTCGGCAGCGGGATGATCTGGGTGCCGGCGGTGCTGGTGCTGGTGGTCGACGCCCGCCCGGGCGCGGCGGCGTTTCTCGTCGGCTGGAGCCTCGCCACCACCGGCCTCATCGACTACATCTTCCGGCCGCTGGTGTTCAACCGCTTCGCCCAGGTCCATCCGCTGGTGACCCTGGTCGGCGCCATCGCCGGCGACTCCTATTTCGGTCTCCTCGGGCTGCTGATCGGACCGCTGGCGATTTCCTATTTCTTCGAGATTCTCCGGATGTACCGGGACGAGTTCGT
>JBFXAY010000067.1:0-27013 GCA_050183815.1 Gemmatimonadales bacterium
CCCAGGTCGCCACGATCGATCTCGGCTCCGGCGCGATCGTGGGTGTGCTGCCGACCGGCGTCTGGACCGACGGCGTCGCCTGGTCGCCGCTTACCCGCTGACCCGGGCGGTCACGCCCAGCCCGGGGCCATCCGGGAGCCGGATCTGGCCCTTGGCGATGGTGGCCCCGACGTAGGGATCCTCGGCGAGCAACGCGGCGCCATCGAGATCGGCAATGTCCACCAACGGAGTGAAGTGGGCGGCGGCGGTAATCGAGATCGACGTCTCGATCATGCAGCCGACCATCACCATCAGGTGATGGGCCCGGGCGATCGCGATCATCCGGAGCGCCTCCCGGAGCCCGCCGGTCTTGGCCAGCTTGATGTTGATCCCGTCCACCAGTCCCACCAGGCCCGGAATGTCGGCGGCGGTCTGGCAGCTCTCGTCCACGATCACCGGAATCCGCGACGCCCGGGCGACCGCTGCCAGTCCGTCGAGATCGCCGGCCGGCAACGGTTGTTCCAGAACCGTCACGCCGAACTCCTCGAGCACCGGGAGCATCCGGATTGCCTGGGTCCGGGTCCAGCCGCAGTTGGCGTCGACCCGAAGCTCCCGGTCGGTCACCTCGCGGATGGCCCGGAGGATCTCCATGTCGTTCTGGAGTCCAAGCTTGATCTTGAGGATGGGATACTCGGCGGCCTCGAGCACCTTCTTCTTGATCATGTCCGCCGTGTCGATCCCGATCGTGAAGGTCGATTGCGGCGCCCGGGCGGCGTCGAGACCCCAGAGTTTCCAGATCGGGATCCCCAGGCGCTTCCCGACGAGGTCGTGGAGCGCCGTCGAGATCGCGGCCCGCACCGAATTGTTCCCCACCAGCGTCCGCTCGAGCGCGGCCTCGGCGTCCTCGAGATGGAACGCGTTGGTCGGCATGGCGGTGGCGTACGACTCGAGCGCCGCCAACGCCGTCTCGATCGTCTCGCCGTAGAAGGTCTGCGGGGTCGCCTCGCCCCAGCCCTCGAGCCCGTCCCCGTCGATGACCTTCACCAGCAGCGTCCGGATCCCTTCCCGCTCGGCCCGGGCAATCTTGAAGGGATACTTGGTACGGAGGGTGAGGATTTCGGCCTGGAGCCGGAGGCGGTTGGACACGGAAGACTCGGCGGCGGAGCGTGGATGAATGGGTCGGAACGACTCAATTGTATACAAATTCGACCACGGCGCAACGCCGCGGGATCAGCGGCCGAGCGCCTCGACGACGGTCTCGACGCCTTCGGCCAGGCGGTACGGGACGTACCCGCCTTCCATCGCCGCCGCGATCGGCGCGCCCGGAAAGCGGGTCCGGAGCCGGTCCACCCAGAGGCCGTAGTGCGCCGGCTCGAGGGTGAAACCGCCGAGGAGATCACCCCGCATCGAATCGAAGCCGGCCGAAATCAGCACCGCACCCGGGGTCCAGTCGGCCGTGGCCCGCTCGACCGCCTGCCAGAGTCCGTCGACGTAGCGGTCGGGATCGAGCCCGGCGCGCATCGGCACGTTGAAGACGTTGCCGACGCCCTTCTCGTCCCGCGACCCCGAGAACGGCCAGTGAGGCCACTGATGGAGGGATACGAACCGGATGCTGGGATCGTTCTCGACCAGCGCCTGGGTTCCGTTGCCGTGATGAACGTCCCAGTCCACGATCAGGACCCGTTCGATGCCGCGCGCCTGCACCGCCCGGGCGCCGATCACCACGTTGGCGAGGAGGCAGAACCCCATGGCCCGGCCGGCCAGCGCGTGATGCCCGGGCGGCCGGACGGCCGCAAACGCGGGCCGTCCGCCTAACGCCGAATCCACGGCGGCGAGGACGGCCCCCACGGCGCCGAGGGCGGCCTCCCAGCTGGCCCCGTTCATGCCGGTATCGGCGTCGAGCTGCCCCCCGCCCTGCCCGGCCACCGCCTGGAGCCGGTCGAGGTACTCGTCGGGGTGTACCCGGCGGACCGCCTCGCGGGAGGCCCGCGGGGCTTCCCGGACGGCCCCCGGATCGCGGGCCCGAATCCGGTCGAGCACCGCCCGGAGCCGCGCCGGCGATTCCGGGTGCTTCGGGGCGATCAGGTGGTCGAGGCTGGCCGGGTGGTAGTAGACCGGGCAGAGCGGCATCCGCTACCGGACCGCCCGCCGGCGGTTCGACAACACGATCAGCGCGGCGTTCGGCACCAGGCCCGCCTCGCCGACCGTGGTCTCGCCCTCGGGCACGAGGCCGCCGCGGAACTTGACCTGATAGCCGGCCGGCGGCGCGGTCACCCCGGCGCGCCGGAGCGCGGCGGCCTTGAGATCGCTGACCAGGCTCGACGGCGGCACGTCGAAGGTCACCTCGTCCCAGGTGTCGAGCACCATGACCCGCACGGGGATCGGGTTCATCAGCGACCTCCGGGGAGGGTGGCCAGGAACCGCCCGACCGACTGGTCGAAGAGCAGCGTCGAGGCGCGGACCCGCTGGCCGCCTTCGCCGGCAAACACCGCGAGAGCGATCTCTTCCCCGCCCTGGCCGCGCAGCAGGAGATAGCCGGGTCCCTCCTTCTCGGGATACGCGGCCTGATGCGGCACCCGGGAGGAGAAAAACGCCTTGGCGCGGTCGAGCACTTCGGCCGCCGAGAGCGGAGTGGTGATTTCGTGAACCATGTCTGGAGCGGGGTGAAGGGTTGAACGCATCCGGCCTAGGGCCGGGCCACCGCAATCCCGGTGGGCTGGGCCGGAACCGGTACCGTTCCGACCACCTTCCGTTGCGCGAGGTCGATCACGTCGACCGCGCCCGGATCGGACCCCACCGACTCCTGGGAAACGTATGCCAGACGCCCGTCGGGCGAGAATGCCACGCCGTGGACGATCTTCTTGGTCGTCCGGACCCGGGCGATTTCCCGAAGCGCCGCCGGGTCGATGATCGACACCGACTGATCCTTCTTGTTCGTCGCGACGACGAACCGGCCGTCGGGCGAGGGTTCGACGTTGTAGGCCCCCGCCCCGACCGGAATCTCCGCCACGAGCGCCAGATCCGCCGCGTTCCGCACCTGGACCGTATTCCCGGCGTTGCACGCCAGGTAGAGCCTGGCGTCGTCCGCCGAAACCGACACGAACGTGCCGGCGCACGGCCGGTCCGCGCCGCCCGGCGGGGTCGACGCCACCGGATGGTGATCGCCGCCGGCCTCCGCGCCCATCGAGTGCCCCGATCCGATCGCGATCCGGCGGCGGATCTCGAAGGTCGCCGTGTCGAGCTCGAGCAGCTCGTCGCTGTTCATGCAGGACACGTAGGCCAGCGTGCCGGCGTGGTTCACCCGGACCCCGTGGGGCATGTCGCAGGCCGGGATGTCGGTCAGCTTCACCATCGTCGGCAGGTGCACCACGGACACGACGTTCGTTCGCGGACGTTCGCCGTGGAAATCACTGTTCGCCACGAAGGCGATCTCCCCGTCAGGCGTCACCGCGATCGTGGTGGGAAACAGCTCCACCGTGGCCCGGCCCATCACGGTATCGTTGGCGGCGTCGAACCGCCACAGGGTCCCGAACGGCACGCCGTGGGCGAGGGTCACGAAATACGACTTCATGTCCGGCGCCATCGCCACGTGGTGCGGGCCGTCGATGTCGGCCGGCATGATCCCCACGGGCACCACCCGATCGACCACCAGCCGGTTGCCCTCGGGCCGGAGCCAGGTGATCACGTCCCCCGATTCGCTGACCACCACGACCCGGAAGTCATCGGCCGGGCGGGGTGCCTGAGCCGCCCCCGCCGCGCCGGCCACGCCCAACGCCAGAACCGCGCCCGCGATGCCTCTCCCCATCACCGTACCTCCGCCTCCACCCAGATCTCCCGCTGGTCCGGTTCCGGCGCCTTCAGCACGTCGAACAGCTTGGGCGGCCGGACCACTACCAGCACCAGCTCACCCGGCGGCGGGGCCGCGAGCCCCTGCACCGACAGAAACGCCGGCAGGGCCAGGTCGTCGGGCAGTTGGGCCCGGTAGCGCTCGCCCGCCCAGGCGAACCGGAAAGTATGCCCCACCTGAGCCGAGTCGACCTCGATGAAATAGTCGTCCTCGACCCGGAACATCCCGCCCGGCAGGCGCTCGCCGTCGCGATAGAACACCGCATCGAAGGGTTCGCCCGCCAGCCGGGCATAGTTCTCTTCGACCGCCTCGTCCAGCGATTCCAGCGCCGGCTCCCGGGCCCGCCACTCGACATGATGCCGGATCTCGTGGGTCAGGGTCTCCCACGCCTCCGCATGCCAATCGAAGTCCGTCTGGTCCCGGGCCAGCGCGGCGAAGGAACCGTAGTAGAGCACCACCCGGCTCTGGACCGCCTCGGCCTCGTCGGTCGCGGCCGGGAGCGGAATGCACTCGCCGAGAGTGAAGATCTCGTTCCGCTCCGGGTGCGCCACGGTCCGGGGCGACACCACGATCTCGGCGATTCCGGTCAGGAACTCGTCGGGAATCTCGTCGGCCAGCCGCCGCACCAGCGTCTCGAAATCCGATAGCTGCACCGCGCCGGGCGGCTTAGAGCCGCTCCGCGAGGTAGCCGGCAACCGCGCCGAGGGCGATGCGCTCCTGCGCCATGGTGTCCCGGTGCCGGACGGTGACCTGGCCGTCCTCGGCCGTCTGGCCGTCCACGGTGATGCAGAACGGCGTCCCGATCTCGTCCATCCGGCGGTAGCGCCGGCCGATCGCCCCGCCGTCGTCGAAGAAGCAGGCAAAGCGCTTCCGGAGATCGTTGTACAGTTCGGTGGCCGTTTCCGGCATCCGGTCCTTGTTCACCAGCGGCAGAATCGCGGCCTTGATCGGGGCGATGCCCGGGTGGAACCGGAGGACGACCCGGGTTTCCCCGTCGACCTGCTCCTCGTGGTACGCGTCCGCCATGACGGTGAGGGTGACCCGGTCGGCTCCGGCGGAGGTCTCCACGATGAAGGGCACGAACCGCTCGCCGGTGGCCTGCTCGAAGTACTCGAGCTTCTTGCCCGAGTGCTCCTGGTGCCGCTTGAGGTCGAAGTCGGTCCGGTTGTGAATCCCCTCGATCTCCTGCCAACCGAAGGGGAACTCGTACTCGATGTCGTAGGCCGCCCGGGCGTAGTGAGCCAGTTCGCCGGGGCCGTGCTGATGCCACCGCAGTTTGGCCGGCGTGAGCCCCAATTCATGGTGCCACGCCATCCGGAGGCCGCGCCACCGTTCGAACCACTCCTCGTCGGTCCCCGGTTTGACGAAGAACTGCATTTCCATCTGCTCGAACTCGCGGGTCCGGAAAATGAAGTTCCCCGGGGTGATCTCGTTGCGGAACGCCTTCCCGATCTGGGCGATGCCGAAGGGAATCTTCTGCCGCGAGCTGTTGAGGACGTTGAGGTAGTTGACGTAGATACCCTGGGCCGTTTCCGGACGGAGGTAGACGACCGAGGCCTGCTCCTCCACCGGTCCCATGAACGTCTTGAACATCAGGTTGAAGAGCCGCGGCTCGGTCAGATCGCAGGTGGTGTGGCCGCCCGGATGCTTCGACGGCTTCTGCGGGCAGGCCGCGTCCTCGAGCTTGTCGGCCCGAAACCGCGCCTTGCAGGTTCGGCAATCCACCAGCGGATCGGTGAACCCGGCGACGTGTCCGGACGCCTCCCACACCTTCGGGTGCATCAGAATCGCGGCGTCGAGGCCTTCGATGTCGTCCCGGGCCTGGACCATCGCCCGCCACCACCGGTCCTTCACGTTCTTCTTCAGCGCGACCCCGAGGGGGCCGTAGTCCCAGACCGACCCAAGGCCGCCGTAGACCTCGGAACTCTGGAAAACGAACCCGCGCCGTTTGGCGAGGGAAACGAGCTTGTCCATCAGGGTCGGGGCGGCCATGCTGCGCTGTCGTCGGAAGTCGGTGGCCTCGGGCCGGATGCCGGCGGCCGGGCGGGAAAGTTAGGCCCGCACCTAACCCCCCGGCAAGCAATGATTTGCGCTGTCTGGCAGGATGCCATCTCAAGCGGGTTTGGCGGGGCCCCCCGGTGGCGCGCAAGCGCGACACCGTGAAGCGGTACAAGCACTTAGAGCACCCTCCCCCATGGCTTGGACCTTGCCTGTTGGGGGTATCCCAAGGTGGGGGCGGCCCGATTTCGCGTCGTCGCTACCCCTGAACCATGTGAGGTAGGTACGCCCATGAACCTTCGAACCGTCGCGGCCGACCGCCGGGGCTACTCGCTGGGTGAGTTGCTGTGGGTCATCGTGATCCTCAGTATCCTCACCGCGCTGGCCGTGCCCCGGCTCGACTGGATGAAGTATCGGCTCAATGCCGAGCAGCGGAACATCTCGATGCAGCTGACGTACGCCCAGCGGCTGGCGGTGAGCCTCCAGCACAACGTGCAGGTCACCATCAACCATGGGACCCGCCGCCTCATCGTGGACGAAGACGCGAACAACGACGGGACCTTCGGCTCCAACGAACGCCGCCGGGTCATCCAGCTCGAAGACGGCGTCAACTTCGAGCGCGGCGGTGTCGGCGACCTGCCCGCCCCCGCGCCCACGAACGAACTGACCGTGATCGTCTACCGCCGGGACGGCAGCGCCGACCAGTCGGGCGTGATTTTCATGAACAGCAATCGGGCCGTGGCGGCGGGAACGCACGTCGACACGCGGGCCCTCGAAGTGGTCCGGGCCACCGGCCGCGCCACGTCGTACCGCTACCTGAACAGCGCCTGGGCCAAGGGGAACTGATGAACCGCAAAGGTTTCACCCTGATCGAAACGCTGATCGCCGTGGTCCTGCTCAGCCTGGCCGCGATCAGCCTGGGGCAGTTCATGAGCAAGTACCAGAACGCCACCACCAAGGCCAGCCTGCTCTCGCAGATGACGAGCGCGGCCAAGGAGCGGCTCGAGCAGGTTCGCGCGGACCCGCGGTACACCTCGCTGGTCAGCCTCTACAACAAGCCGAGCGACACGACGACCGTGGTGCCCGGCTTCCCGATGATCCGCCGGGCGACCTGGGTCACCCGGGATCAGACCGGCTCGCCGGCCCGGGACATGACCACGGTCACGGTCCGGGTGTTCACCACCACCGCCATCATGAAGGACACGGTGAGTCTCACCGCCGTGATCGCGAGGCCATGACGCCGAATCGACTGCGAAACGATCGCGCCGGCTTCTCGCTCGTCGAGTTGCTGGTGACCCTGGTGGTGCTCAGCATGATCATGGGTACCACGGTGATGTTCTTCCGGAACCAGAACCAGGCGTTCCTCAAGACCAGCGAACGGATGGACCTGCTCCAGAACGCCCGATACTCGGTCAGCCAGGTCGAGCGAATCCTCCGGACCCTGGGGTCCGGCGTGACGGGCCAGCAGCCGATGCTGGTCTACGGCGACGACAAGGTCATCGCCTTCAACACCGACTACACCGAAACGGACACCACCGACTTCCGCTGGGCCGTCAACTGGAACCCCTCGGTCCCCACGGACGAGACCGTGGCCTGGCTCCAGGGCGACGCCGGAACGATCCCCAACAGCTCGTACACCTATCCGCCCCAGACCTTCCTCCTCGGCAGCGGTGCGACCAGCCCGGCCGAGACGAAGATGTTCTACTTCTCCCTCGACTCCACCACGACCCGGAGCGACGACTACGTCCTCTGGGAACGGACCAACAGCGGGACGGCGGAGTACATCGCCCGGAACATCCTGGTCTACCCGGGCCGGCCGTTCCTCGAATTCTTCATCTCCCGGCGGCTGAGCTCCGGGGCCGATACCCTGATCCTGGCGTCCAGCAGCCTGCTGCCGCTCAAGCGGCTGGTCCTCCAGTCCTCGTTCACCTCGGCCGACAGCGCCAACGCGATCCGGCCCGACAGTGTCCGCGCGATCCGGATCAACATCCGGGTCACCAACGGGGCCACCGGCGCCGACGAGCGGACCCGGGATTTCTCCCAGACGATCCAGGTCCCGAACAACGGGCTCCCGTCGCCGAACGTCTGCGGCCGGTCGCCGTTCGCGCCGTCGACCTTCACCGCCACCCCCGACACCGCCGTCGGCAGCGGGGCCGTGACGCTCGCCTGGAACCGGTCGGTCGACCACGGCGGCGGCGAGTACGACGTCCGCCAGTACATCCTCTATCAGCGGGACGATACCGCCGCGGTGTGGCGCGACCCGCTCATGATGGTGCGAGCCGACACGACCACGGCCTATTCGATCTACCTCAGCGGGCTGGTCCCCGGCGCGGCGTACGACTTCGGTCTCGCCGCCCAGGACTGTACCCCGTCGCAGTCGACCATCGCCGCGATTACCGCGACGGCGCCGTAACCCTGGAGCGGTCCATGAAGCGCATCGACGTCAACAACGAACGCGGGGTGGCCCTGATCCTCACCCTGCTCATCACGCTCGCGGTGGCGGCCCTCGCCATCGGCGGCGTGATGATCGCCGGCAGCGGCACGCTGACGGCCAAGTTCGCCGCGAAGGAAGCCGCCCTCCACTCCCTGGCCGACGCCGGCCTCGAAGTGGCCCGCGATTCGATCAACCGGGTGCCCACGATCCTGCCGGATACGGGCTACCTGACGATCGTGCCGGCCAGCGCCATGAAGGACGCCCAGAACAACAACATCACCGGCTACACCCGGACGGTGTACGCCGGCAAGACCGGCGGCCGCACCGGCGGTCCAGCCACGGCGGGCCAGTACGGCTCGAACTTCATGAGTATCGTCTCGGTGATCAACGATCCCCGGGGTGCGGTGGCCGCCCGGCGCGGGCTCTTCACCCAGGAGTCCTGGTCCCGCTTTGCGGTGGCCATCGACAACTGGAGCAACGCCGGCGTGGCCTACGGCTGCGGTGAGTCGATCTCCGGGCCCTTCCACTCGAACTCGAACCTTCGGCTCCAGGGCAGCTGCTCGAGCCCCAAGGTGGACTTCTTCGGCGCCGTGTCGGTCGTCGGCTCGATCGTCAACCCGAGTTCCGGCAACTACACCAAGGGCTATACCACCGGGGCCACGCCGCTCGCCTGGCCGACGGCCGCCCAGCTCGCGACGATGCAGGCCTATGCCCAGGACGCCGACGCGGTCGGCGGCGACTACGACATCACCGGCGGGAACACCGGCACCAACCGGCCCTGCACCCGCCTCGACTTCCAGGTGCTCGACAGCAACGGCGACGGCACCATCCAGTGGGATGAGGGCTACGTCCGGGTTTTCAAGTGTCTGTCCGCGGTCGGGGTCAACGACAGCTCGCTCCACATGGTCACCGGCAAGCGGTGGCCCAACGTGCCGGCGGACCTCGCCGGCGTGGGTGTCACCGTCACGACCGATCCCAACATCGTCTCGCCCAACTGCGGCGGGGTCTCCGGCGCCTCGGGCTGGATCACGGCCCGGGCCTTGTATGACAGCCTCACCGCGGCCGGCGAAACGGCAACGAACAAGCGGAACAAGATCCGCACGGCGCTGACCAGCGCCCAGCGGCGTTGCTACCTCGGCGGCGACCCCAGGCTCTGGACCGCCGTGACCGGCGACACCCTGCTCATGGACACGACGGTCACCAACCGGGGCCTGCCGCCGGGCTACGGCGGCCGGTGGGTCCCGCGCCGCACCGGAGCCCACGCCTCGGTCACCGGCGTCCGCAACGACATCGCCTCGGGCGGTGACGCCGAGTACTGGATCCCCCTCGGCAAGAACGCGAACTTCAAGGGCGTCATCTACGTCACCGGCGACGTCGCCATCAGCGGCCGCCTCCGGGGCCGCGTCTCGGTCGTCTCGACCGGCAACATCGTCCTCGCCGACGACTTCCAGTACTGGACCACGCCGGGAACCGACTGCAGCGAGACCGGCGACATCTTCGGCGCCATCAGCCAGTCGAACATCGTGATCGAGGACAACAACGTCCAGACGCCGTTCAAGGTGAACAACGCCTATCAGGGCGGGTTCGACGACACGCCGGCGGACGAGAACTACCACATGTTCATGATGATGATCGGGAACTACGGGGGCGACATCCCCGGCATCCCGGTCTACACCGGTCCCGGCAGTCCGGCGATTCCGGGCACCCTGCCGGACCGCTGCGCCGACGCCGCCTCGGGCTGCATCCGGGTCACCGGCGGCATGGGCCTCGGCCGGATCGACTGGTGGACCTACTGGCCGGTCGGGTACACGAACTCCTCGGGCTGGGCCGAGCGCCACGCGTACGATCCGTGCGGCGCCTCGAACCCGCCGCCGTACTTCCCGACCACCGGGCGGTACGTGAAGAGCCGGTACTACGAGATCGACCCGGTCTGGCTCAACCAGACGGGCGTCGCGAACTACTTCCGGGAACTCCAGAGCCGCTAGTCAGGGCCTGCCCGAAACGACGCGGGGGACGCCGATCGGCGTCCCCCGCGCTGTTTTCGGCGCCGGACCCGTCAGCCCGGCACCTCGATGATCTGGTCCCGCCGGGTCCCGACGCTCACGTACCGAATCGGCGTCTCGGCCAGCTCCTGGAGGCGGTCCAAATAGGCCCTGGCGGCCCGGGGAAGGTCGCCCAGGGACCGGGCGGCCGCCGTGGAGGCCCCCCAGCCGTCCATGGTCTCCAGGACCGGCTCCACGCGCTCCAGGGCCGCCACGTCCGCCGGCATGTCGTCCACCCGGTCCCCGCCCACCTGGTACGCCACTCCGACCGGAATCCGGTCGAAGTCGTCCAGGACGTCCAGCTTGGTCACGGCCAGCGCCGTGAGCCCGTTGACCCGCGCCGCATACCGGACCACCACCGCGTCGAACCAGCCGCACCGGCGGGGCCGCCCGGTCACCGCTCCGAACTCGTGTCCCACCTCCCGGAGCCGCTCCTCGAGCGGCAGCGGGGCGAGGGTCGGCAGCGGCCCATTCCCCACCCGGGTGGTATACGCCTTCACCACGCCGATGACCCCGTCGATCGACGTTGGCCCGATCCCCGCCCCGACTGCGGCCCCGCCGGCCGTCGTATTCGACGAGGTCACGAACGGATAGGTCCCGTGGTCCACGTCGAGCAGAGCACCCTGGGCGCCCTCGAGGAGCACCCGGCGACCCGCCTTGAGCGCCCGGTGCAGGTGGGCCCCGGTATCGGCCGTGATCGCCTGGAGGCGCGGGGCGATCCGGTGCAGCAGGCCAAGGTGCTCGTCGGCCGAGGCCCGCTCGGTCATCCCGGCCAGGGAGAGAATCTCGTTGGCGCGTTCGATCCGCTCCGGCAGGACCTGTGCGAGCGCCGCCAGATCGGCCACCTGGCCGACCCGAACCCCGCGACGGCCGTACTTGTCCTCGTACGCCGGGCCGATGCCGCGCTTGGTCGTCCCGATATTCTGCCGCCGCTCGGCCGCCAGATCGAGGAGTTTGTGATACGGGAGGACCAGGTGGGCCCGGTCGGACACCAGAACCCGGCCCTCCGTGGCGATGCCCCGCTCCGCCAAACCGTCGAGTTCGCCGAAAAAGCTCTCCGGATCGATCACCACACCGTTGCCCAGCAGGCAGGTGGTGGTCGGATGGAGGATCCCGCTCGGGATCAGCCGGAGAATGAATTGGGAGTCGCCGATCACCACCGTGTGGCCGGCGTTCGCCCCGCCCTGATACCGGACCACCAGGTCGGCCTGCTCGGAGAGCACATCGACCAGTTTGCCCTTCCCCTCGTCTCCCCACTGGGAGCCGACCACCACGAGACACCGCCGCTCGGCTGAGAACATCAGTGGCGCCCCCGGGCGTCCCCGGCCTCGGTCCCGAGCGCGCGAGCCGTTTGCGCCGACACGACGCCGTCCTTGACCAGTTGGGCTACGTGCTGTTCGTAGGTCTGCATGCCGGTCTTCCCGTGTTGCCGGGCCATCTGCACCGTGAGGTCGCTGAGCCGGGCCGGGTCCTTGAGCGCATCGCGGACCGGACCGGTGCCGAGCAGGATTTCCACGGCCGCCACCCGGCCGCTGCCGTCCTTGCGGGGCAGCAGCTGCCGCGAGACGATGCCGGCGAGCACCTCGGAAAACCGGATCCGCCCGATCCCGGCCTCCGTCGTCGGCAGCATCGCCAGCGCCTGGGCCACGGTGGCCGTCACGTCCGGCGTGGGCATGGCGCCGATCACGAGCCGGCCGGTTTCCGCCGCCTTGATCGCCGTGTCGAGCGTGTCGCCGTCGGAGACGTCACCGACGACGATCACGTCCGGGTCCTGCCGCAGCGCGGCCCGGACGCCCGTGGCGAGCGTGGCCGTGTCGATCCCGACCTCCCGCTGAGTGAGCGAGCACTTGATGTCGCGGTGGAGGAACTCGATCGGGTCCTCGATCGTGAGGATATGCCGGTGGTGATGCTGGTTGAGATGGTGGAGCATCGCGGCGATCGTGGAACTCTTCCCGCTTCCGCTCACCCCCGAAACCAGCACCAGCCCGCTCCCGAGTTCGGCGAGTTCCCGGACCGCGTCCGGGAGACCCAACTCGTCCAGGCTCGGGATCGTGAACGGAATCACCCGCATCACGATCATGAACGAGGAGCGCTGGCGGAGGAGATTCACCCGGAACCGGCCGACACCCGGGAGGCCCCAGGAGCAGTCGTAGTCGGTCAGCTCGTCCACCCGGGCCCGGTCGTCGTCGCTGGCCATCAGCCGTACCGCGACCGCCCGGGTCTGCTCCGGCGTCAGCCGTTGCTTGGTGAGCGCAACCAGCCGGCCCTCGATCCGGGCCCGGAAGACGTCCCCCGCCTTGATGTGGAGGTCGGAGGCGCCCCGGTCCACGGCGGCCTTGATGATCTTCTCGATCGGTACGCTCGCCATCCTACCCCCTCTTGAGCGGCAGGAAACCCATCCGCCGGTCGACCTCGGCGATCGTCTCGGCGGCGATGGCCCGGGCCTTGTCGGCCCCGCGGGCGATCGTCCGGTCGAGTTCCGCCGGGTCGGCCCGCAGGGTCGCCGCGCGCTCCCGGATCGGCGCCAACTCGGCGATCATGTGGTCCGCCAGGACCCGCTTGCACTCGAGGCAGCCCCATCCCGCCGTCCGGCATTTGTCGGCGACGTCGTTCACGACCGGCAACGGCGAAAAATGCTGGTGCAGGGTGTACAGATTGCATCGCTCGGGCGTGCCCGGATCCTTCTTGGTTTTCCGGGCGGGATCGGTCATCGCCGGACGCAGCTTGGCCCAGATTTCGTCCGCCGATTCGAAGATCCCGATGGTGTTGCCAAGACTCTTCGACATCTTGGCCTGGCCGTCGAGCCCCATGATCCGTTTGGCCGGGGTCAGGAGCGGCTGCGGCTCGGGGAAGTAGGGGTCGTCCGGCGAGAACTTGGCGTTCCAGGTCCGGGCCAGTTCCCGCGAGAGCTCGAGATGTTGCACCTGATCCTCGCCGACCGGCACCTTGTCGGCGCGGTAGAGGAGGATGTCGGCGGCCTGGAGCACGGGATACATCAGCAGGCCGGCCGGCACCCGCTCCATTCGCTGCGCCTTATCTTTGTACTGCGTCATCCGCTCCAGTTCGCCCACGGCGGCCACGTGGGTGAAGAACCACATCAGCCGGGTGTGCTCCGGTACGTGCGACTGGGCGTAGATGATCGAGCGGTCGGGATCGAGGCCCGCCGCCATGAGAGCGAGGAGCATTTCCCGGGTCCGCTCCGCCAGGGTCGCCGGGTCGTACTCGGTGGTGAGGACGTGCAGGTCGACGGCGCAGTAGAGGCAGTCGTACCGATCCTGCAGGTCGACCCAGTTCTTCACGGCGCCGAGCCAGTTGCCGATGTGAAGTTCACCGGTCGGCTGGATGCCGGAATAGACGCGATTCATGAGAACCCGGCAAAAAGGGGAACGGGCGGGTCGCCGTCACGACCCACCCGTTGGGGCAAGCTAGTCACCGGGACCAGAGCAATCAAGATGAAATCACCCATGGATTTAGGCCGTTTGGCCGTGGTGGCCGCCTCCCACGCAGCCGACTACCTCCGCGCCGTCGAGCGACCGGCCGATCCGGCGGCCTGGGCCAGCAAGGGGCTCAACGACTTCGTCACCGAGGCGGATCGTCGAACCGAGGAGATCATCGCCGAGACTCTCGTTCGCGGGGAACCCGGCTCCACCGTCCTCGGCGAGGAGCTGTCGCCGGACGCGGAACGGCGGGGGCTGGTCTGGATCGTCGATCCGATCGACGGCACCACCAATTTCGTGCATGGCTTCGGCAACTACGCGGTCTCGATCGCCGCGGAGGCCGACGGGCAGCTCGAAGCCGGTGTGGTGCTGGACGTGGAGCGGAACCTCCTCTACCGCGCGGTGCGCGGAGAGGGCGCCTGGCGAAACGAGGAACGCCTGGCGGTTTCGCGGATCGAGGACCCCTCGCACGCGCTGATCGGAACGGGCTATCCGTTCAAGACGCCCCACCATCTGGAACGCTACCAGCGGCAGTTCGCCAAGGTGGCGCCGGCCACCGCCGGCATTCGCCGCGCCGGATCGGCGGCGCTCGACCTCGCCTGGGTCGCCGCCGGCGTCTTCGATGCGTTCTGGGAGCTCGAACTGGCGCCATGGGACATGGCGGCGGGCCTGCTGCTGGTGCGGGAGGCCGGCGGCACCGCCACCGACCTGGGCGGCCGGCGCCTGGCCGCGATGCGATCAGCCGTGGTGGCCGGCAATCCGGCCATTCACGGCTGGCTCCTCGATACGATCGCGGATTGAGGGAGCCCGGAAGAGGCTAGGCCGCCAGGGTGAGGATCCGGGGTCCGTCCCGGGTCACGGCGACGGTGTGTTCGAAGTGGGCCGCGAGCGAGCCGTCGGCGGTCACCACCGTCCACTTGTCCGACAGCACCTTGGTCTTGAAGTCCCCCATCGTGATCATCGGCTCGATCGCGATGGTCATGCCCTCGAGCAGCCGTTCGCCCCGACGCGGCTTGCCGTGATTCGGGACCTGGGGATCCTCGTGCATCTTGGTCCCGACACCATGCCCGACCAGTTCCCGAATCACCCCGTAACCCGCCGCCTCGGACACCGTCTGGACGGCGTGGCCGATGTCGCCGATGTGGTTGCCGAGCCGGGCCTGCTCGATTCCGGCCATCAATGCCTGGCGGGTGGTGTCGAGAAACTTGACCGTGTCCGGCGCCACGGCGCCGACCGGTGCGGTAATCGCACTATCCGCGTGGAACCCGTCGATGCAGACGCCGCAGTCGATGCTGACGATGTTCCCTTCTCGCAGGACCCGCTTCGGCGAGGGAATCCCGTGCACGACTTCTTCGTTGATCGAAATGCAGAGGCTCTTTGGAAAGCCGTAGAGTCCCTTGAACGATGGCTTGGCCCCGGGATGGCTCCGAATGAATTTCTCGGCCTCGCGGTCGAGGTCCTCGGTGGACATGCCGGGTGCCACCAGGCCCCGGCAGAGTTCCAGGGTGGCATGGACGATGGCGCCGGCCTTGGCCATCGTGTCGATCTCGCGGGGTGACTTCAGGGTAACCATACTGACCAGGAATTTAGCAGATCGCAGCCGCTCAGGCGCCCAGGGCGGCCTGAACCCGGTCCGCAATCTCTTCGACCGTGCCGACCGCCGGAATCCGGGTAACGCCCGCCCGGGCCTCGTACCAGGCCAGCACCGGTGCGGTCTGCTCCCGGTAGGCGGTAAGGCGCCGCTGAACGGCCGCGGGATCGTCGTCGGCCCGGCCTTCGATGGTCCGCCGCTTCTCGATCCGGGCCAGGATCTCCGCGTCGGTCACGTCGAAGAAAAGGACCCGGTCCATCTGCCGGCCCAGGGTCCCGAGGAGCCGGGCCACGCCTTCCGCCTGGGGAATCGTCCGCACGACGCCGTCGAAGATGACCCCCTTCGCGGAGACCGGCTTGGCCGTCTCCTCCCCGACGATACCCATGATGATGTCGTCGCTGACCAGGGCGCCTGACTCCATGACCGCCTTGGCCTTGAGACCGAGCGGGGTGCCCAGCTTCACGGCGTCCCGGAGCAGATCGCCGGTGGCGAGCTTCGGGATGCCAAGCCGTTCGGCAAGGATGGCGCCCTGGGTGCCTTTGCCGGCCCCCGGGGGGCCCAAGAGCAGGAGATCCATGTCGTGTGTCCTCCGACGAGGTGATCGGGGGCAACCGCGGGCCCCGGAAACGGGTCGCGGGCCGCCTCGAAGCCGGGATCGCCCCGCCGATGCGGCCCGCGTCTCGCCAACTTGCCCCCCGGGCCGGCCGGGGGCTCCCCACTCAGATGAAGCGCTGCTGCCGGCCCCGGAACTTGACTCGGCCGCTCTTCATGAAGCTGTCGTATTTCCGGAGCGTCCGATGCTGCTCGATCTGGGCAATCGTGTCGAGGAGCACGCCCACGACGATCAGGACCGAGGTACCGCCGAAGGTCGACTGGTAGCCGAACCGGCGACCGATCACCTGCGGGATGATCGCAATCAGGGCGAGGAAGATCGAGCCAGGCAGGGTGATCCGGCCCAGCACCTGGTCGATGTAGTCCGCGGTCGCGGCGCCCGGCTTCACGCCAGGGATGAACCCGCCCTGCTTCTTCAGATTCTCGGCCAGGTCGACCGAGTTGAAGATGATCGAGGTGTAGAAGTAGCTGAACAGCACCACCATCACGCCGAACACGAGCTCGTAGGGGAGGTCGCCGGGAGTGAAGAAGTTGGCGATTTCCGTGAGCTTCTCGTTCCGGACGAAGTTCGCGATCGTGCTCGGCATGATGATGATCGTCTGGGCAAAGATGATCGGCATCACGCCGGCGGTGATCAGCCGGATCGGAATGAAGGTCTTCTGCCCCTCCCGGACCCGTCCACGTCCCATGACCTTCCGCGGGATCTGGATCGGGATCCGCCGGGCCGCGATCGTCATCGCCACGACCGCCGCCACGGCGCCGACGGCAAGCGTCAGGACCACGATCGCGGCGCCGAAGGTCAGGCCGCCGACCCGGATCTGCTCGATGTTCTGGAAGACGGTCGGCCAGAGCCGCTCGATGATCGACACGGCGATGAGGAGACTCATGCCGTTGCCGATGCCGCGCTCGGTGATCTGTTCGCCGAGCCACATGATGAAGATGGCGCCGACCGTCAGGGTGAACCACATGATCACCCGCGAGACGACGCCGGGGTTCACGATGGCGCCGGGGATCGACTCGGTAAAGGCCGTGAAGGTGATGGCCTGGGACACGGCGATGATGATCGTCGCGTACCGGGTCCACTGGGTCAGCTTCTTCTTGCCGTCTTCGTCCTTCTGCATCTTGCTCACGGTCGGGAAGATCCCGCCGAGGAGCTGGAAGATGATCGAGGCCGAGATGTACGGCATGATCCCCAGGGCGAAAATCGTGGCCCGGTAGAGGCCGCCGCCCAGGGTGTCGTACAACTGGAAGAAGGTGCTGGCGCCCTGGTTACCGTCGATGAACGCCTGCAGCGCGGCCGCGTTGACGCCGGGAGCCACGATGTGCGCGCCGATCCGGTAGATCAGGATCGCGAGCAGCGTGAACGACAGCTTCCGCTTGAGTTCGTCGTCGATGCCGAGGGACTGGAGCGGCGCCGGACTGGTCACGCTATTCCTCGACTTTTCCGCCGGCGGCCTCGATCTTCGCCTTGGCCGCCCCGGACACCGCGAGACCCTTCACCGTCCAGGCCTTCGTCGCGTCGCCCTGGGCCAGCAGCTTGATCGGCCCCATCGGCTTCTTGATCAGCCCCGCCGCCGCGAGCGACTCCGGGGTCACCTCGGTGCCCTCGACCTTGTCGAGCTGGCGGAGGTTGACCACCTGGGCCACCTCCTTGAACGGATTGGTGAATCCGCGCTTCGGCAGCCGCCGGTACATCGGCATCTGGCCGCCCTCGAAGCCCGGGTTCGTCGAGCCGCCGGTCCGGGCCTTGTGACCCTTGTGACCCTTGCCCGACGTCTTGCCCAAACCGCTGCCGATGCCCCGCCCGATCCGCTTCCGCGGCACGTTGCTGCCGGGAGCCGGCTTGAGATTCGACAGCGTGATCTTGTCAGCCATGTGACCTGCGATCCTTTCTACGCCCGCAACTCGTCTACGCCTTGGTCACTTCGACCATGTGGCGGACCTTGTACAGCATCCCGCGCACCGAAGCATTGTTCACCAGCTCGACGGTCGCCTGGTGCTTGTGGAGCCCCAGGGCCGCCAACGTCCGGCGCATCGTCTCGCCCCGCCCGCTGGTCGAGCGGATCTGCTTGACCCGGACCCGCTTCGCCTCCGCTTCCGACGGAATGGTCGCGGCGTGATACGCCGGGCCCTGCCGGAAGACTGCCGGATTGCGTCCCATCGTCCTTATCCCTCCTGCCGCGGCTTGTAGCCAATCGACTCGGCTTCGACCCCGCGCTCCCGGGCCACCTGCCGGACCGACACCATGCCCCGGAGGCCCTTGATCGTGGCCCGGACCATGTTGTGCGGATTGCTCGAGCCCAGGCTCTTGGTCAGAATGTCGGTGATCCCGGCGCATTCGAGCACCGCGCGCACCGGGCCGCCGGCAATGACGCCGGTACCGGTCGCGGCCGGCTTGAGCAACACCTTCCCGGCACCGTGCCGTCCGAGAATCTCGTGCGGAATCGTCGAGCCGGTCCGGGGAATTTCGGTCATCGACCGCTTGGCGGCATCGACCGCCTTGCGGACGGCCTCCGACACCTCATTGGCCTTGCCCGTCGCGAAGCCGACCCGGCCCTTGCCGTCGCCGACCGCCACGAGCGCGTTGAACGAGAACCGCCGGCCGCCCTTGACGACCTTGGCCACGCGGTTGATGTCCACGACCTTCTCGATGAACTCGCTCGGCGCTTCGCGGTCCCGCCGGTCCCGGCCGTCCCGGCCGCCCCGACCACCCCGCCCGCCGCGGTCACCGCCGCCCCGGCCGCCGCGCCGTCCCCGGCCACCGCCGGAGGACTCCTGCGTGGTCGTTTCGGTCGCTTCCGCGGTCTGTCCCTGAGGTTCGGTCATTTAGAACTCCAGTCCGCCTTCGCGGGCGCCGTCGGCGACCGCCTTGATCCGCCCGTGATACCGATAGCCCGCCCGGTCGAAGACCGCCTTCGCGATCCCCTGCGCCTTGGCCCTGGCGGCCAGGAGCTTCCCGGCGGCCTTGGCCTTCGCAACCTTCCCCTGGCCGTCGAGCTCGAGGCCTTCGCTCCGGTCCGAGGTGCCGAGGAGCACCTTGCCGGTGGCATCGTCCACCAGTTGGGCGTAGATGTGCTTGAGCGAACGGAACACCACGAGCCGGGGGCGCTCCACGGTGCCGGCGACCTTCTTCCGGACCCGGAGGTGCCGCCGGTAGCGGCGCTCTTCGCGCGTCTTGGGTGCGTGAATCGGGCGCATCGGTTACTTCGCTCCTGTCTTGCCGGCCTTCCGGCGGATCCGCTCACCCTGATACCGGACGCCCTTGCCCTTGTAGGGCTCCGGCTTCCGGATCGATCGGATCTCGGCGGCCACCTGGCCTACCAGTTCCTTGCTCGGCCCCGAAATCTTGACCACCGTGTTGTTCTCGACGGCCATCTTGATCCCGGCGGGCGCGGCGTACTTGACCGGGTGCGAGAACCCGAGACTCAGGGTCAGACCGGTCGGCGTCGTTTCCGCCTTGTAGCCGACGCCCTGGATCTCGAGGGTCTTCTCGAAACCCTTCGAGACGCCCTCCACCATGTTGGCGACGAGGGTCCGCGACAGTCCGTGGAGAGCCTTGTTCGCCTCGAGGTCGTTCGGCCGGTTGACCGTGATGATCCCGTTCTCGAACGCGAGCTTCATCGCCGGGTGAATGTCCCGGGACAGTTCGCCCTGCGGACCCTTCACCGAGATCTTGTTGCCCTTGAGGGTGACCGTCACGTCCTTGGGGACGGTCACCGGGCGCTTGCCGATTCGCGACACGCTTTCGCCTCCTACCAGACGACCGCGAGAAGCTCGCCGCCCAAGTTCGCGGCCCGGGCCTGGCTGTCGCTCATCAACCCCTTGGGGGTCGAGACGATCGCAATCCCGAGTCCGTTCTTGATGCGGGGAATCTCCCGGCTCTTGACGTACCGCCGGAGGCCGGGGCTCGACATCCGCTTCATCTCCCGGATCACCGAGCGGTCGTTGTGATACCGCAGCGTGATCCGCAGGTTCTTGCGGGTGCCGTCCTCGACGACCTTGAAGTCGGCGATGTAGTGATTGTCGTGGAGAATCCGGGCCAGCTCCGCCTTCAAGCGCGACGACGGGAGTTCCAACCGACGCTGTCCCGCCGACGCCGCATTGCGAATGCGGGCCAGCATGTCCGCCACAGGATCCGTCATGCTCATGCGTGATCCCTTCCCTTACCAGCTAGCCTTGCGCACCCCGGGGACATGCCCCCGAAGCGCCAGTTCTCTGAAACACAACCGGCAGAGCCCGAACCGGCGAAGCACGGCACGGGACCGGCCGCAGCGCTGACAGCGCCGCACCGTCCGGGACTTGAACTTCGGCGCCCGCTTGGCGCGCTCGATCCAACAGGTCTTGGCCATAGTCTCTTCCCGTTACGCCGCCGCCCGCTTCGGGGTCTCGCCCCGGAACGGCCAGCCGAACTCCCGAAGCAACGCGAGCGCGAGATCGTCCCGCCCCGCCGACGTCACGATGGTGATGTCCATCCCGTGGATCTTGTCGACCTTGTCGTAGTCGATCTCGGGGAAGATCAGCTGCTCCTTGATCCCGAAGGAGTAGTTGCCCCGTCCGTCGAAGCTCCGGTTCGGCAGCCCGCGGAAGTCGCGGATCCGCGGCACCGCAAGCGAGATGAACCGATCGAGGAACTCGTACATCCGGGGGCCCCGGAGCGTCACCATCACGCCCACCGGCACGCCCTGCCGGAGCCCGAAGTTCGAGATCGCCTTCTTGGCCCGGGTCACCACCGGCCGCTGGCCCGTGATCGCCACCATCTCGTCGACGACCGCGTCGAGGGCCTTCGGATTCTTGCTCGCCTCGCCGAGGCCCACGTTGAGGATGATCTTCTCGATCCTCGGGACCTGCATCGGGTTGCCGAGCGCGAAGTCGGCCTTGAGCCGCTCCCGCACGGTCGAGTGGTAATAGGCCAGAAGCCGCGGGGTTCCGTCCACCACCTTCGGTGCCGGATCGGTCGCCCCCTGAGGCGCCTTGCCGCCCTTCTCCGACTTGCCGCCCTTGCCTGGCGCGCCCTTCTTCGGCGCCGGCGCCTTGGTCGCTTTCGCGTCAGCCATCGTTACCGGTTCCTCGCGATCGACTGCCCGGACTTGACGGCGATCCGTTCGACCGTGCCGTCCTTGTCCTTCTTCCGCCGGATCCGGGTCGGCTCACCCGACTTCGGATCGATCAGCATCACGTTCGAATGGTGGATCGGCGCCGGCTTCTCGATGATCCCGGACTGCTGCTCCGGACCCGAGGCCTTGAGGTGCCGCTTCACCAGGTTGACGCCCTCGAGCGTGACCCGCCCGGTCTTCGGGTGCACCCGGAGGACCCGGGCCCGCTTCCCCGAGTGGGCCCCCGAAATCACCTGGACCATGTCGCCCTTGGTGATGTGGAGCTTGACCCGCTCGACCGGCTTGGGGCCAAGCTTCCGCCGGGCCTTCTTGTGGACCAGAATCCGCATGCTAGATCACCTCCGGCGCCAGCGACACGATCTTCATGTACCGCTTCTCGCGCAGTTCCCGGGCAACCGGCCCGAAGATGCGGGTGGCCCGCGGCTCGCCCTGGTCGTTGATCAGGACCACCGCGTTCTCGTCGAACCGGATGTAGGAGCCGTCTTTCCGACGGGTCTCCTTTGCCACCCGGACGATCACGCCCTTGGCCACGTCACCCTTCTTCACCTGACCGGTGGGGATCGCGTCCTTGATCGCGACCACGACCACGTCCCCCAGGCCGGCGTAGCGGCGCTTGGAGCCGCCGAGAACCCGGATCACGAGCGCCTTGCGGGCCCCCGAGTTGTCCGCGACGCGCAGAATCGTCTCTTGTTGCACCATTGTCGTTTCTCCGAACGGGCTACTTCGCCCGCTCCACGATCTCGGTCACCCGCCACCGGACCGTCTTCGCCAACGGACGGGTTTCCATCACCCGCACCGTATCGCCGGCCTTGGCGTCCATTTCGTTCCGCGCCTTGATCACCTTGGTCCGGGTGATCCGCTTCCCGTACACCGGGTGCGCGAACCGCCGAACCAGCACGACCGTCACGGTCTTGGTCATCTTGTCGCTCTTCACCACTCCCGTCCGGCTCTTCCGGCGGGCCCGCGCGGCCTTCTCATCGGTCATCGTCGTGTCCTGTTCCATCGGTTACCTGCCCAGCTCGCGCTGCCGCAACGCCGTCTTGATCCGGGCGATGTCCCGCCGCCGGACCCGGAACTGGATCGGGTTCTCGACCGCTTCCGTCGCGGTCCGGAACCGGAGCCGGAACTGCTCCTCCGTGAGCTCGGCCAGCTTCGCCTGGAGCTCCTCGTCCGTCATCTGAGCGAGATCCTCCGCCTTGAGCGCCTTCATCCTACTCCTCCCGCTTCATGAACCGGGTCTTGAGCGGGAGCTTCGCCGACGCCAGCGCGAACGCCTTCCGCGCCACGTCCTCCGGCACCCCCTCCACCTCGAAGAGGATCCGGGCCGGCTTGACCACCGCCACCCAGCCCTCCGGATTGCCCTTGCCCGACCCCATTCGGGTCTCGGCCGGCTTCTTGGTCACCGGCTTGTCCGGAAACACCCGGATCCACATCTTGCCGCCCCGCTTCATCGCCCGGCTGATCGCCACGCGCGACGCCTCGATCTGGCGGTTCGTGATCCAGCCCGGCTCGGTCACCGCCAGGGCGAATTCCCCGAACGAGATGGTCGAACCGCGGATCGCGATGCCCTTGGTCCGGCCCTTGAACTGCTTGCGGAACTTGATCCGCTTCGGCGCAAGCATCGTTAGGCCCCCGTGCTGTACGTCTTGCCGGTCATGTCCTCGACCACCTCACCCCGGAAGATCCAGACCTTGATCCCGATGGTGCCGTAGGTCGTCTTGGCCGTGCTGGTGGCGTAGTCGATGTCCGCCCGGAGCGTGTGGAGCGGCACCCGGCCCTCATGGTACTTCTCGGTCCGGGCGATTTCCGCCCCGCCCAGCCGGCCCGAGACCCGGACCCGGATGCCCTGGGCACCCATCCGCATGGCACTCTGGACCGCTCGCTTCATCGCCCGCCGGAACGAGATCCGCTGCACCAGCTGGTGGCCGATGTTGTCCGCCACGAGCTGGGCCGCCGTCTCCGGCCGCTTGATCTCCTCGACGTTGATCGCCGCTTCCTTGCCGGTCAGCTGCGCCAGCTCGTCACGAAGCTTGTCGACCTCGGTGCCCTTCTTGCCGATGACCACCCCGGGACGCCCGGTGTGCACCGTCACGGTCACCTTGCCGGGCCGCCGCTCGACGTGGATCTCGGCGATCGCCGCGTGGCCGAGACGGGTCATCAGGTACTTCCGGATCAGCTCGTCTTCCTTGAGCAGGGCCGGCATGTCCTTGCCCGCGTACCAGCGCGACACCCACGGCTTGACGATCCCGAGCCGGAACCCGACCGGATGTGTTTTCTGACCCATCGACTACTCCTTGCTCCCCACGTGGATCTCCACGTGGCTGGTGCGCTTCCGGATCGGCGTGGCCCGGCCCTGGGCCGCGGCCTGGATCCGCCGGAGCGGGGTTCCGCCGTTGACGATCGCCTTGGTGACCAGGAGATCGTCGGCGTCGAACCGCTCGTTCTCCTGCATCGCCTTCTGCTCGGCGTTCGAGACGGCGCTCTTCAAGGTCTTGGCGATCTGCCGGGCGGCAATCCGCTTGTTGAACTTGAGGATCGCCATCGCCTCGTTGACGTCCTTGCCCCGGATCAGATCGATCACGAGCCGCATCTTCCGCGGGCTCTGGCGGACGTGCCGCTGGATTGCGTGTCCTTGCGCCATGGTTACTCCGGCTTCGCCTTCTTGTCGGCCACGAGCTTCCCGCTATGCCCCTTGAAGGTGCGGGTCGGCGAGAACTCGCCGAGCTTGTGACCGACCATGTTTTCGGTGACGTACACCGGCACGAACTTGTTGCCGTTGTGCACCCCGAAGGTGTGGCCCACGAACTCGGGCAGGATCGTGCTCGCCCGGCTCCAGGTCTTCATGACCTGCTTCTGGTTCTTCGAGTTGAGCACCTGCACCTTGCGGAGCAGCGACTCGTGCACGTAAGGGCCCTTCTTGACGCTCCGTCCCATTTACTTGTTCCCTCCGCCGGTCGCCTTGCCGCGCTTCCGCCCGCGGACGATCAGCCGGTTGGTCGCCTTCTTCCGGGCCCGCGTCTTCACACCCTCGCTCTTGCCCCAGGGCGACACCGGCGGCCGGCCGCCCGAGCTCTTGCCTTCGCCACCGCCCAGCGGGTGATCGACCGGGTTCTTGGCGACGCCGCGGACCTTGCCGCGCCGGCCCAGCCACCGGGTCTTGCCCGCCTTGCCGAGCGAAATCAACTCATGCTCGGCATTCCCGACCTCGCCGATGGTGGCCAGGCAGCGGGAATGGACCCGCCGCATCTCGCCGCTCTTGAGGCGAAGCGTCACGTACTCGCCTTCGCGGGCCACCACCTGAGCGTACTGACCGGCACTCCGGGCGATCTCGCCGCCCTTGCCGATCTTGAGCTCGATGTTGTGCACGTTGGTACCCAGCGGGATCTCCCCGAGCGGCAGCGCGTTCCCGAGCCGGGCGTCCGTGCCCGGGCCGCTCATCACCGTGTCGCCCTGCTGGAGCCCGGCGGGATGCAGCATGTAGCGCTTCTCGCCGTCGGCATACACGATCAGGGCGATCCGCGCCGTCCGGTTCGGATCGTACTCGATGTGCGCCACCTTGCCCGGAATCCCGAACTTGTTGCGCTTGAAATCGATCCGCCGGTAATGCTGGCGGTGCCCGCCGCCGATGGCGCGCATCGTGACGTGGCCCTTGTTGTTCCGGCCACCGGTCTTCCGCAAGGGCTCCAGGAGCGACTTCTCCGGAGTCGAGCGGGTGATCTCGTCGAAGCCCGACACCGACCGGAACCGGGTCCCGGCGGTCTTGGGACGGAATTGCCGAATACCCATCTCAGCCCTCGAACACGGCAATGGAGTCGCCGTCCTTCAGGGTCACGATCGCCTTCTTCCACGCCGCGGACTTGCCCCGGACCCGCCCCCGCACCATCTCGCGGCGGCGCATCTGCATGGTCCGGACGGCCGTGACCGTCACGCCGAAGAGCTTCTCCAACGCCTGCTTGATGTCGCGCTTGGTGGCCGCGGTGGCCACCTCGAACGCGTATTCCTTGCGGTTCTGATAGGCCGCCGAACTCTTCTCGGTCACCAGCGGCCGGACCACCACGTCGTGAAGGGCGGGCATTACTTAGTTCCCTTCTTCTTCGGCGCCGGCTTCTTGGCCGCGGGCTTCTTGGCCGCGGGCGCCTTGGTCGTCTTCTTCGCCGCCGGCTTCTTCTCGGCCTTGGGCGCCTTCGCAGCGGCCGGCGTCTTCGGGGCCGCCTTCTTCCTGGGCGCGGCAACCGCCGCCGGGGCCTCGACCGGCGCCTCGCCGGTCAGCGCCGTCCGCTCGACCACCACCGCATCCGCCCAGAGGACGTGATAGGTGGCGGCATCCGAGTACGGCATCACCTGGACCGCCGGCATGTTCCGGCCGCTCAGGTAAAGGTTCCGGTTCACGCCGTTGGAGAGAATCAGGACCTTGCGGCCCTCGAGCCCCATCGCGGTCAGCAGACCGGCCAGCTGGCTCGTCTTCGGCGCCGGGAACCCGAACCCGTCCACCGCCCAGATCGACCCTTCCCGGGCCCGGGCGTTGAGCGCCGAGCGGCGGGCCACGGCCCGCTGCTTCTTGGGCATGTCCTGGCTGTAGTCTCGCGGGTGCGGCCCGAACACGGTGCCGCCGCCCGGCCAGTGCGGCGCCCGGGTCGTGCCCTGACGAGCGCGGCCGGTGCCCTTCTGCCGCCACGGCTTCTGGTTGCCGCCGGTAACCCAGCGCCGGGTCTTGGTGGCGTGGGTGCCCTGGCGCTGGTTGGCCAGGAACACCTTCACCGCCTGGTGCATCACCGGCTCATTGACCGTGCCGTCGAAATAGTCGGCCGGGAGCGCGAAGCTGCCGCTCTGCTTCCCGTTGGTGCCGAACAGCGGAGCCTCAATCATGGCGGCTCTTTCCTCCCTGCTTCGCCACGGTCACGATGCCGTTCTTGGCCCCGGGAATCGCCCCGCGGACGAACAGCAGATTCCGCTCGGCGTCCACCCGCACGACCTTGAGGCCGAGCTCGGTGTGCCGCCGATCGCCCATGTGACCGGGCATCCGCTTGCCTTTGATGACTCGGGACGGATCCGTACCGGCACCGATCGAGCCGGGCTTCCGGTGCCGGGTGTTGCCGTGCGACGCCGGGCCACCGCCCGCGCCGTACCGGTGCACCAGACCCTGGAACCCGCGCCCCTTCGACCGCCCGGTGACCTTGACCGTCTCACCCGCCTCGAAGATCCCGACCGTGACGGTGTCCCCCGGCTTCGGCGCATCGCCGTTGACCGGGAACACCCGCACAACGCTCGGGGCGCCGTCGAAGCCCGCCGCCTTGGCGTGCCCGACCTCCGCCTTCGGCGCGCGATTCGCCCGCTTCTTCCCGAAGCCGAGCTGCACGCCGCTCTCCTTCACCTGGAGGACCTGGCAGGGGCCCGCCTCGATGACGGTCACCGGAACCGATGACCCATCGTCGACGAACACCCGCGTCATCCCCACCTTGCGTCCAATCAATCCAGCCGTCATGGCGACTTGAGCCTCGCTTCGTCCTACTCGACCTTGATTTCGACGTCGACGCCCGCCGGCAGATCCAGCTTCGTGAGCGCGTCCATCGTCTGCGGACGGGAATCGTTGATGTCCAGGAGCCGCTTGTGGGTCCGGAGTTCGAACTGCTCGCGGCTCTTCTTGTCGATGTGCGGGCTCCGCAGCACCGTCCACCGCTCGATCTTGCTCGGGAGCGGGATCGGGCCGGAAACCTGCGCCCCGGTCTTCTCGACCGAACGGACGATGTCCGCCGCGGCCTGGTCGAGCACCGCGTGGTCGAACGCCTTCAGGCGAATCCGGATCTTGCTGGCCATGCTCGTGTCCTCAGCAGCCTACTTGATGATCTTGGTGACGACGCCCGCGCCGACCGTCCGGCCGCCCTCGCGGATCGCGAACCGAAGCCCCTCATCCATCGCGATCGGCGTAATCAGCTCGATCTTCATCTGGATGTTGTCCCCC
>JBFXAY010000068.1:0-26615 GCA_050183815.1 Gemmatimonadales bacterium
ACAACCTCCTCACCACGATCCTGGGTCACTCGGAAGTGGCGATCGGGATGCTGGACGAGGAGCACCCGGTCCGGGAGGACCTGACCCAGATCAAGCGCGCCGGCGACATGGCGGCGGCCCTCACCAAGCAGCTGCTCGCCTTCAGCCGGAAACAGGTCATCGAGCCGCGGATCATCGAGGTCGCGGCCCCGATCGCCCGGGTGGCGCAGCTCCTCAAGCGCCTGATCAAGGAGGACGTCAAGGTCACCGTCGACGTCCCCGACGGGCTCGGCACCGTTCGGGTGGATCCGATCCAGCTCGAACAGGCGGTCCTCAACCTCGCCATCAACGCCCGCGACGCGATGCCCTCCGGCGGCCGCCTGACGATCCGGGCCGCCCGAACCGCGACCCCGCAGGCGCTCGGCGGGACGGTCGTGCTGCCGGCCCCGCCGGGCGATTGCATCGTCGTCTCGGTGACGGACACCGGCACCGGGATGGACGTGGCCACCCAGTCGCGGATCTTCGAGCCCTTCTTCACCACGAAGCCCGCGGGGCGGGGGACCGGACTCGGCCTCGCGACGGTGTATGGCGTGGTGAAACAGAGCGGGGCGGGGCTCAGCCTGATCAGCGCGCCGGGCGAGGGCAGCACCTTCGCGATCGCGTTCGCGGTCGTGCAGCAGGTGGCCCCGGTCAAGGAGGCGGACGCGGCACCGCTCCCGCCGGTCCGGCTCGGCGCCACGATTCTCCTGGTCGAGGACGAAACCGGCCTGCGCGAGATCGCCCAGAAAGTGCTCGGGCGGGAAGGCTTCCGGGTGCTGCCGGCGGCGGACGCCGAAGAGGCGCTCACGCTCGCGGCCAGCGCCCCGTTCCCGATCGACCTGCTCCTCACCGACGTCGTGATGCCCGGCATGAACGGGCCGACCCTCGCCCGGGTCCTGACCGACGAGCGGCCGGCGCTCCGCGTCCTCCTGATGTCGGGCTATCCCGGCGACGACCTGAGCGGGGAACTCCCTGCCGACCAGCGCTTCCTCCGGAAGCCCTTCACGCCGTACATCCTCCTCGAGCACGTCCGGGCGGCCCTGACCGAGCCCGACGGCACCGCTCCGATCGACCGTTAGGCCGTTCGCCCGGCTTCCCCGCCGCCGGGGAACCGCCGGCCCCTTGTCCACCCCGAAACCCGGGGCGTTCCGGGCCGTGCCCGCCCGGGAAACCGGGTCCCCCCTGAGGTCGTACGGGGGACACGGCCATCGGTGGCGCCGGAGGCGCCCCGGTGGTTATTTCCACCCCGGACTTTCAGAGCCTGAGGACAGGAATGCACCGACTGAGCAGACTGGTTTTCGTCGTGACCGCCGCCCTCGCCGGGACGGCCGAGGCCCAGACCTTTTACCGCGACGGCGGCACCGCGGCCCTGATGACCGGCTTTGGGTCGGCCATGGCCGTCGTGGGCGACGAGATCGTCGTCGGCCGAGGCGGCGGCGGGGCCTGGTCGCCGCGCGGCGGCGGGGTCCACTTCTTTCGCCGGGGCGGCGACGGGAACTGGACCGAGCACCTGATGATTCAGGCCTCCGACACGAAGGCGGGCGACGGCTTCGGCCAGTCGCTGTCCGCCGAGGGCGACTGGCTCGCCGTCGGGGCGCCCAACGCCGCGGACGGCCATGGCGCCGTCTACCTCTTCCGCCGGAGCGGCTCCGAGTGGCGCCAGGACGGCATGGTCACCCTGCCGGACGGCGCGGCCCGCGACGGCTTCGGCGGAGCCGTCCTGCTCCGTTCCGGCATGCTGGTGATCGGTGCCCCCGGGCGCGACTCGGCCCGCGGGGCGGCGTACACGTCCCGCCGGGAAGGGTCCGGCTGGAGCGCCCCGGCCAAGGTGGCCGCGGGCTCCGAGGCCGCGGACCAGGTCGGCGCCTCCCTCGAAATGGTGGGCGGCCGCCTGCTCGTGTCCGCCTCCGGCCCGACGGCGCTCGGCGGGCGGGGGCGGGCCAAGGCCGGGGCGGTGATCGTCCTGGGCCGGCGCGGCAGCGACTGGACCGAGGAGTCCCGGATCACGGCGCCTGCCGAGGATTCGGTGACTTCGTTCGGCGCCCGGGTCGTCGCACTCGGCAACGACGTCGCGATCAGCGCGCCGGTGGCCAACCGCGGGTCGGGCGTCGTCTATCGGTACCAGCGGGGCGCTGACGGCGCGTGGACGCCGGCGGGCAAGCTCGCCGCGCCGATTCCGAACGAAGCGCCGCGCCCCGGTGCGCCGCCCTCGACCTTCCTGATGTACGGGGCCGCCATGGCGGCCGCCGGCGACCAGCTGATCGTCGGTGCCCCGCTCGAGAATCGCTTCGGCGGCGCGGTGCACGTCGTGACCCGGAACGGCGCCGAGTGGTCGGCGACGCAGCGGCTCGTCCCAGCGGAAACCGGCCGGTTGCAGTTCGGCGTCAGCCTCACGGCGTCGCCGCGGCTGCTCGTCGTCGGCGCGCCGGCGGCGGACAACGGCGAAGGCCTGGCGTTCGTCTACAGCCGGAGCGGAACGGGCAGCTGGGAAGCGGCGGGCAAGCTCGTCGACAAGCCGTTCTCGATGACGGCCGTGACCGGTGGCAAGAAGGACTGCCAGTCGGGCAAGGCCGATGAGTGGAACTGCCAGGAAGTGGATCTGCTCGCCTACCTCCCGATCGACCAGATCGGCGGCGGCCGGGGCGTCCACCTGAACGACATCTGGGGCTGGACCGATCCCAGCAACAATCGCGAGTACGCGCTCGTGGGCCGGGTGGACGGCACCGCGTTCGTCGATGTGACCGACCCGTCGAACCCGCGGTACCTCGGCAACCTGCCCCTGACCGAAGGGGCCCAGCCGGCCGCCTGGCGTGACATCAAGGTCTACAAGGATCACGCCTTCATCGTGGCGGACGGCGCGGGCCAGCACGGGATGCAGGTCTTCGACCTGACCCGGCTTCGCAACGTGGCCAACCCGCCGGCCGATTTCAAACCGGACACGGTGTACGACAAAATCGCGAGCGCCCACAACATCGTGATCAACGAGGCCACCGGCTTCGCCTACTCGGTCGGCAACAGCGCCGGCGGCGAGACCTGCGGCGGCGCGCTCCACATGATCGACATTCGCGATCCGCGGCACCCGGCCTTCGCCGGCTGCTTCGCCGACAAGGCGACCGGCCGCCAGAAGACGGGCTACACCCACGACGCGATGTGCGTGAATTACCACGGGCCGGACGCCCGGTACACCGGCAAGGAGCTCTGCTTCAACGCCTCCGAGACGGCCGTCGGGATCGCGGACGTGACCGACAAGAACGCGCCCGTGGCGGTGGCGGTGGCGGAGTATCCGAACACCGCGTACGCCCACCAGGGCTGGATCAGCGAGGATCACAAGTACTTCTTCCTCAACGACGAACTCGACGAACTCTCCGGCGGGGCCGAGAAGACCCGGACCATGGTCTGGGACGTCTCCAAGCTCGACGAGCCGGTGCTGGTCAACCAGTTCCTCGGTAATACGGCCGCCACGGACCACAACATGTACGTCCGGGGCCGGTATCTGTATCAGTCGAACTACGTCGCCGGGCTCCGGATCCTCGATATTGCCGATCCGGCGCATCCGGTCGAGGTGGGCTACTTCGACACCGTGCCGTGGGGCGAGAACACCCCGGGCTTCGACGGCTCGTGGAGCAACTATCCGTACTTCAAGAGCGGGACCATCCTCATCTCGAGCATCGGGCAGGGCCTCTTCATCGTGAAGCACCGCCAGATGTCTCCGGTACCGTGACCATGCGCGCTTTCGGTGCAGCACTCCTCGTCCTCTGGGCGGCGCCCGCCGCCGCCCAGGGGCCGCGGCTCTACGTGGCGAATCAGGATGACGCCACGGTGTCGGTCGTCGATCTCAAGAGTCAGAAGCTCCTGGAGAAGATCGACCTCCAGAAACTCGGCTTCGGCCCCAACGCCAAGCCGCACCACGCCCAGGTGGACCCGGACGGGGCGCACTGGTATCTGACCGCCATCGGCGCGGGCAAGGTGTTCAAGTTCGACCGGAACGACAAGATCGTCGGCTCGGTGGACCTCGAGGTACCCGGCCTCCTCACGATCGTGCCGGGGAAGGACCTCCTGATCGTCGGGCGGTCGATGAGTGCGGTCAATCCGCCCAAGCGGATCGCGTTGATTCGCCGGTCGGACATGAAGCTGCTCGACGAGGTCGACGTCTTCTTCCCGCGGCCCCACGCCCTCGTGGCGCACCCCAAAGGCGAGTACGTCTTCGTGGCGAGCCTCGGCGTGAACCAGTTCGCCAGCATCCGGCTCGCCGACGGCCAGTCCGAGCTGGTGGACTTCGATGGGCCGCCCCAGACCTTCACCCAGTTCGCAGTGTCGCCGGACGGCCATTGGCTGGCCGCCACCGGGCAGCAGGGCAACCAGGTCGTGGTCTACGATGTGTCGAATCCGGCCAAGCCGGTGCTGGCCCGGACGATCCCCATGGAGAAGGGCCCCTTCGAGCCGGTGTTCACCTATGACGGCACCCGGCTCCTGGTGACCAACCTCGACGCCAACAAGGTGAGCTTCGTGGACACGGCCACCTGGGACGTCGTGAAGGTCATCGAGTCGCCGCAGTTCGCCCAGCCGCACGGCGTCGCGCTCTCGCCGGACGGCAAGTATCTCTGGGTGACCAACCGCCATCAGGCGGGCGGCGCGCACGACCACGAGGGACACAAGGCGGTGGCCACCGGAACCGCCATGGCGATCTGCATTCCCACCGGCGACATCGAAACCGTGATCGAGTCCGGCAACTACGCCGCCGGCATGGGTGTGGCAGTGCCGGCCAAGGCGCCCAAGACCCCCGCTTCATGTCATTGACCCGGCGGCTCGCGCTGGCGAGTCTGCTCGCCATCGGGGCCTGCCAGAGCAACGCACCCGCCCCGGTGGCCGCTCCGGCCGCCGCGGGCGGGAACGCGTTCGCGGCCCTTCAATACGACGTCCATCCGTTTCCGGTCGCCGACTCGAGCGGGGCCGATGTTGACCTCGCCTTCTTCGGCGGGCTCAACATCCCGCGCCCCCAACTCCTCGACCTCGACGGCGACGGTGACCTCGACCTGATGGTCCAGGAATACGGCGGCCGGATGAGCTATCTCGTCCGGGACGGGAACCGGCCCGACGGCACGCCGCGCTTCACGCTGGCAAGCCACCACTACGGGCAGATCGGGATCGGCGAGTGGTCCCGGTTCGCGGACTACGACGGCGATGGTGACCTCGATCTGTTCGCCGAGTGGCCGAACAGCTACATCCGGGTGTTCCGGAACACCGGTACGAAGATGATGGCCCGCTTCGAGGCGCTGCCGGACACGCTCAAGGACGCGACCGGCACCGCGATCTTCGCGGACCGGCAGAACATTGCCCAGTTCGTGGACTTCGACTGCAACGGCAAGCTCGACCTCTTCATCGGCCGGATCTCCGGGACCATCCTCCGCTATGAGATCGTGGACCCGAAGGCGCCGGTGCCGGCGTTCCGGCTGCTGACCGAGCGATTCCAGGACCTCGAAATCATCACGGGGCAGGGCAGCCGCCATGGCGCCAACACGATGGCGTTCGTGGACTACGACGAGGACGGCGACCTCGACCTCTTCTGGGGCGACTTCTTCGAGGCCGGCCTGCTGCTGTTCGAGAACGCCGGCACCTGTGCCGAGCCGCGAATCATTCGCGACCCGGTCCGCTTCCCGCCGGGCGACCCGCTGCTCACCAGCGGGTACAACGCGCCGGCCTTCGGTGACCTCGACGGCGACCGGAAGCTCGATCTGCTGGTCGGCGTCCTTGGCGGGTCGTACGATCCGATCCGCACCATCGTGGACAACCTCCACTACTTCAACCGCGCCGCCGACGGCCGGTGGGTCCGCCAATCCGCCCGGTTTCTCCCGATGATCGACCTGGGGAGCGAAACGATCCCGACCCTCGTCGACGACGACGCCGACGGCGATCTCGACCTGCTCGTGGCGAACAAGATCGAGCCACTCGAGCGCGGCACGGCGCGGATCTACCGCTACGAGAACACCGGGACCGCGACGGCGCCCGCCTTCCGGTACCGGGGCGCCCTGCCGATCAAGGGGACCTATCACTTCGCCCCGGCCTGGGCCGATCTCGACGGCGACGGCGATCTCGACATCCTGATGGGCGGCTACACCGCCCGCCTCGGCTGGTACCGGAACGACGGCACCCGCACGGCGCCGCGCTACACGCTTGCCGACTCCGCGATCGTGACCATCACCCGCGGCAGCAACACCACGCCCGCCCTGGGCGACCTCGACGGCGACGGCGACCTTGACCTGATCATCGGGGAGGCGACCGGGACCCTCAACTACTATCGCAACGACGGCACCCCAGCGGCGCCGAAGTTCGTCCTGGTCAGCGACGAGTACGAGCAGATCGACATCGGGCGCCGGAGCGCCCCAACGCTGGTCGATGCCGATGGTGACGGCGATCTCGATCTGCTGGTGGGCTCCGACGACGAGGGCCTGGTGTTCTTCCGGAACGAGGGCACCCGCACGACGCCGAACTTTGTCCGGGCCGGGTCGGTCGGCTCGAACCTGCCGGTGCTCGTGGCACCGACGGTCGGGGACGTGGACGGCGACGGCCGTCCGGATCTGATCGTGGGGACCTCGGCGGGCGGGCTGCTCTACTACCGCGGCGGCTGAGCCCGCGAGCGGCCACGCCGCGCGGGTCGGTCAGGCGCCGGGTCGGGTGCCGCTTGGCTGAGCCACCGGCACCGGGACGAGCTCCGGTCGCTTGGCCGTGATGCCGTCGCCCGACGAGCGGCCCCGCAGATGACGCCACACCCAGGGGACGAGGTGGTCCGCCGTCCACCGCATTTCCGCCGCAATGCGCCGAGTCAATCCGGGACGAGGTTGGGGCGGTAGCGGCTCGCTCCATCCCGATCCCGCGCCGGGCACGCCGAGGGCTTCGGCGAGCGCCTGGGCAATGCGGGCGTGGCCGACGGCATTCGCGTGGAGCCGGTCCAGGCTCCAGAGCCGGGGATCGCTCGCGACGGGATGGCGGGCGATGTCCACGACGATCGCACCGCTCTTCCGCGCGGCCGCGCGAATCGCCTCGTTCAACGCCTCGACCCGCTCCGTGACCAGGGCGGCGAGCGGCATCACCGGGCGGAGGTCGGGCAGGGTGAACGTCAGCACCGTGGCGCCCGCCCCGGTGAGCCGGCTCTGCAGCGTCTCGATGTCCGCCGCCACCGGCGCGATCTCGAACCGCCGCCCGACCACATCGTTGGTACCCGAGAACACCGTCACCAGGTCAGGTTGCATCGCCAGCGCCGGCTCGAGCTGCTCGGCCAGGATCTCCCCGGTTCGCTTGCCCCGGATCCCCAGATTGGCATAGAGCAGGCCCCCCTGCCAGGCAGCCACCAGTTCGGCCAGGCGGTTGGCCCAGCCGCGGTAGCCGCCCCGGCCGTCCGGGTCGTCGAGTCCCTCGGTGGAGCTGTCGCCGATCGCCACGTAGCGGCGGATGGGTGGGGTCGTCATCGGCACCCAAGGTATCAGGGGTGAGAAGGGGCGGCCCGGCGCGCGGCGGCGGTCGGGTTGCCATGTCTATTGATTTCAATATGTTGCGAGGGGGGCTCGCCGCCCTGCCCATCACCATTCGCTGTGGAGGAGGCTCTGTTGGACCTGTCGTCGTTGCTGCCTGCTGGACTGCCCCCTTGGGCCGAAGCCGCCGTCGTGGGGGTCGGCGTGACCCTGATCGTGGCGCTCCTCCGGCGCCTCGTCGTGCGCCGGCTCCGGACGCTGGCCGCCCGGACCACCAACACCGCGGACGATCTCGTTGCCGACGTGGCGGATCGAACCGCGGCGTGGTTTCCGCTGGTGCTGGGCCTCGGGGCCGCCGCCGGGTACTACGACCTGCCTGACCAGGGAGACCGCTGGCTCCGGATCTTCCTGACCATCGCGATCGGGCTTCAGGTGGGACGGTGGCTCTCCACCCTGGGCGTCGGGCTCGCGTTCCGTGCCGTGGGCGAGGGCAAGGACCCTCGTTCGGCCACGATGACGATCGTCCGGCTGTCGACTCGCGCGGTTGTGTGGGCGGCCGTGCTCCTCATGGTGCTGGCCAATCTGGGCGTCGACGTCACGGCGCTGGTGGCCGGCCTCGGGGTCGGCGGCGTGGCGGTCGCACTCGCGGTCCAGAACGTCCTGGGCGATCTCTTCGCGTCGCTCTCCATCGCGTTCGACAAGCCGTTCGAGGTGGGCGACTTCGTGGTGATCGACGATCTCTCCGGGACCGTGGAGCAGGTCGGCCTCAAGACCACCCGGATCCGGAGCCTCTCCGGCGAGCAGCTGGTGTTCTCGAACGCCAACCTGCTCTCCTCCCGGATCCGCAACTACCGCCGGATGCAGGAGCGGCGGGTGGCCTTCGAGTTCGGCGTCACCTACCAGACCAGCGAAGAGGTGCTCCGGCAGCTGCCCGGTGTGATGCGCGAGATCATCGACGGCGAGGACGAGGCACGGTTCGACCGGGCTCATTTCAAATCGTTCGGCGACTTCGCGCTGATCTTCGAGGTGGTCTACTACGTCCTCGACCGGGATTTCGCCCGGTACATGGACGTGCAGCAGCGGATCAACCTGGCGATGTACTCCCGGTTCGCCGGGCTCGGCGCGGAGTTCGCCTACCCCACGCAGACGGTGTTCACCGTGAAGGCGGATGCGCCGGCAACCTAGCACAGGTTGCGATTTCCTTTGACGTCAATATGTTGCTTTGAGGGGTCGTCGCCGGCCCCTCGCCACCGTGGGAGGATTGCCCATGAGCAGGCCTTCGTCCGATGCGACGACGGCGCCCCCGGGAAGCCAGGTTGCCGACCGGCTGCAGCGCGTCCAGACGATGCTGACGACGTCCGCCCGGGCGGTGGACCGGGGAACCGGGGTGACCCACGCCCAGCTCGAGCTGCTTCGGACCCTCGAGGCGGCAGGTGAGGTGACGATCGGCGAATTGGCCGGTCTGGCCGGCACCCAGCAGAGCACGGTGTCGATTGTGGTCGGGCGGCTTACGGCCAAGCAGTACGTGCTGCGGCGGCCCTCGTCCCAGGACGGCCGCCGGGTGCTGCTCCGTCTCGGCGCGCGGGGGCGGGCCTTGCTCCGGCGGGCGCCCAAGCGGCCGGTGGATCGCCTGGTCGAGGCGCTCCGGCGGATGGACCCCGCGGAACGACAGCTGCTCGACCGGGGGCTCCGAACCCTCGAGCGGCGCCTGGAGGCCGTCGAGCGGCGGCGGCGGAAGCGGGCGCGCCGCGGATGAGGGCCGGACTGAGGGACAGGAAGCCGGAATTGGGGCGGCCGGGGGCCGCCAAGAACGGGACGCATGGGGAGGTCGCTTGGGGTAACGTCGAAGATCCGTTTTCGAGAAATCATCGCGCCGAAAGATCCGGCGCTGCCGCGGGCGCACCGGCTGCTGCGCCAATCCTTTCACGCCTCTGAACTCGTTGGCCGCAGCGAATGGCGGTCGAGCCTGGCCGAGCGGAACGCGGGTCTCTGGAGCGACATCCGCTGGCACATCGAAGTTGCGGAGCAGGGTAGTACCGTCGTCGGGTTGGCCACCGGCACCTACCTCGGCAACGTCAACGTCGGGGTGATCGGCTATCTGGCGGTGGCCCCGTCGGCCCGGGGGCTGGGGGTGGGGCCAAAGCTCCGCAGCCGGCTGCGTGCGGCGTTCCGGCGCGATGCCCGGTCGGTGGCCCACAAGGATCTGGCCGCCGTCGTGGGTGAGGTGCGGCGCGACAACCCCTGGCTTCGGACGCTGATCAAGCGGGACCGGGTGCTCGCCCTCGACTTCGCCTATCACCAGCCCCGGCTCCGGCCCGACGAGGATCCGGTCCCGCTGGTGATGTACTACGAGTCGCTGGGGCGGCCCCGCCGGAGCCTCTCGGTGAGCTACCTCAAGAAGCTGCTGTTCACGATCTGGCGCCGCGTCTACCGGACGCCGCGCCCGCTTGCCACGACGTCGTTCCGGCGGATCATGCGGGATCTCGAGGGCCGGACGGTGATTCGGCAGGTGCGCCTCAAGGACCTCGACCTCGGAGCCGCTGAGTGAAGATCATCGACTGCCACGTCCACCTCAACAATTATCACGAGCAGATCAAGGTGTCGCTGGACGAGAGCCTCGACAACCTGCAGCGGTCGATGGCCGAGGCCGGGATCGACTACTCGCTGGTGTTGACGAGCTATCTGGTCACGCCGCAGCGGCCGAGCACCGCGCAGGTGGTCAAGGCGATCGAGAAGTGCCACAACCTCGGCGTGGTGGCGGGGATCAGCTACCTCCACTACAAGGAGCGGAACCTCCGCGAGCTGGCCGACTTCCTCCAGGACGGCCTCGTGAAGGGCCTCAAGCTCTACCCGGGGTACGAGCCGTTCTATCCGCACGACCGGCGCCTCAAGGTCGTGTACGAGCTGGCGGAGGAGTTCGACGTGCCGGTGATGATCCACAGCGGCGACACCTACAGCCCCACCGGCAAGCTCAAGTTCAGTCACCCGCTCGAGATCGACGAGGTGGCGGTGGACTACCCCAAGGTGAATCTCGTGATCTGCCACCTCGGCAACCCGTGGCTCACCGACTGCATGGAGGTCGTCTACAAGAACGCCAATGCCTACGCGGATCTCTCCGGGCTCGTGCTGGGGGAATTCACGGCGGCGTTCGAGGACTACATGTCGGACGAGATCGAGGACGTGATCGTCTACGCGGGCGAGTCGGACAAGTTCCTGTTCGGGACCGACTGGCCGATCTGTTCGATGAAGTCGTACGTCGAGTTCATGAAGAAGCTGGATATTACGGACGAGGCGAGGCAGGCAATCATGTACGAGAACTCGCGGAAGTTGTTCAAGCTGCCGTTGCCGCCGCTCGATCCCCCGCCGCCGGCGGAGCAGGCGTTGCCGTGAGGCGGCCCAGCGGCTGCTCCCCGCCGGCTGAGGTGAGTTCGAATGCACGAAGCGCCTGCGACGACGGTCGCAGGCGCTTTCGTTTTGCGGATGCTGCCATGGAGCGGACCGGGATCGAACCGGCGACCCCCTGCTTGCAAAGCAGGTGCTCTCCCAGCTGAGCTACCGCCCCGTGCCGCAACAAGATACACCCCCCGGTACCGGGGGAAGCAAGGTTTTTTCCCAACTTGTTCTCTGGCTTCACGATACCAATATTGGCCTCGTCGAAAGGAGGCCGTCATGGCGGTCGTGGAGAAAGTGACCAGAGTTGCGTTCGGCGCGTTGTTCGGATGGCTGATTCTGCTGCTCGCGGCGGAAACGGCATGGCGCCGCTACCGGGCGGCGCAACGAAAAGGCGAGGTAGACGCCGCCTTGACCCGCCATCCCGGACTCCGGCCCACCGTGGTGTTCGGCGCCCTCGAATGGGGCGACCACGGCGGGTATCCCGTGGTGCCCACCGAGCTGAGGGGTCAACTGCCGAGGTAGTCGGGGTAGGTCCCGTCGTACATCATCCGCTCGATCGTGCCGGGCAGGTCCGCCGGCCGCGGCTCCCGAGCGAGCCCCTCGCGGTACGCCACCTCCGCCACTGCCACCGCGATCCGGTGTGACACCTGCCGGATATCGCTCAGACTCGGTACCAGTCTGCCTTCAGCCAGCGCCGCCTCCGATACGGCGTCCGCCAGGGTCTCCGCCGCCGCGAGGAACATCGTGTCCGGCACCCGGCTGGCCCGCGTGGCCACGACGCCGAGTCCGATACCCGGGAAGATGTACGAGTTGTTGCCCTGGCCGGGGAACCAGGTCTTCCCACCGAGGGTCACCGGATCGAACGGGCTGCCGCTCATGAAGACCGCCCGGCCGTCGGACCACTGGTAGGCCTGCTCTGCGGTGCACTCGGAGTGGCTGGTGGGGTTCGAGAGCGGGAAGATCACGGGACGCTGGTTGAACGAACTCATCGCCCGCACGATCGGCTCCGTGAACCCGCCCGGGTTGGTGGAGACGCCGACGAGCGCCGTCGGCTTGAGCGCCTCGACGGCCGCGGCGAGGTCGGCTGCGGTCGGGCCCTGATGCGCGTAGGGCAGCTTGTGCGACGCGAGTCTGGTGCGGTCCGCGGTGACGAGGCCGCCCCGGTCCACCAGCCAGCAGTGGCGCCGGGCCTCGCCGGGATCCATCCCCTGCTGGATCAGCGCGAACGCGATCAGATCGGCGATGCCGGTGGCGGCCGAGCCCGCGCCGAGGAAGAGAATCCGCTGCTGGTCGAGCGGGGTGCCGGTCACGCGGGCCGCGGCGAAGAGGCCGGCCAGCGTCACGGCGGCCGTGCCCTGAATGTCGTCGTTGAAACAGCAGTAGCGATCGCGATACCGCGCCAGCAGCCGGACGGCCTGCTCGGTGGCGAAATCCTCGAACTGGATGATCGCCTCGGGGAAGCGCTGGTGGGCCGCTTCCACGAATTCGTCCAGCAGGGCGTCGTACTCCGCGCCCCGGACCCGCGGCTGATCGAGCCCGAGATACATGGGATCGGCGCGCAGCTCGGCGTTCTCGGTGCCGACGTCGATCGTGATCGGAAGGCAGCCGGCCGGGTCGATGCCCGCGCACCCGGTGTAGAGCGAGAGCTTGCCGATCGGGATGCCCATGCCGTTGGCGCCCAGGTCGCCAAGGCCGAGGATCCGTTCGCCGTCGGTGACGACGATGACGCGGATGTTGGTGTCCGGCCAGTGGCTCAGGATCTCGCCGACCCGGCCCCGGTCCCCGGCCGTGACGTACAACCCCCGCGGGCGGCGAAAGATCTGCCCGAACTTCCGGCAGGCCTCACCCACGGTGGGTGTGTAGATCACCGGCATCATTTCTTCGATGTGCGCGATCAGGGTTCGGTAGAAGAGGTGCTCGTTCCGGTCCTGGAGGCTGATCAGGTAGATGTACCGCTCGAGGGCCGTCGGCTTGTCGTGGAACGCCCGGAGGATGCGGGCGTCCTGCTCGGCCACCGACGTGACCCGGGGCGGGAGCAGGCCGCGGAGCCCGAGTTGGTCGCGCTCGGCTTCGGTGAAGCTGGTGCCCTTGTTGAGGCGGGGATCGTGAAGATAGGACCAGGCGTCGCGGGAGCGATTTGACATGGGTCAATAATACTGGCACCGGCCGGGAGTTTCCCGGCCGGTGCCGTAACGAATCGTGAAGAGGCGTTCAGTGAACTGTCGGCTGCCTTGGCGGGTCGATCGCCACGCCTGCGGCGAGCCGGGCTGCCACCACGGCCGCCTGGCCATAGCTGATCGCCCCGTCGTTGGGCGGCAGCCGGCGCGGCACCAGGACCCTGAATCCGGCGTCCACCAGGCGGTGGCGGACAGAGTGCAGGAGCCGGGCGTTCTGGAACACGCCGCCGCTCAGCACCACGGTGGTGACGCTGTGCGCGTCCGCCGCCCGGCGGACCAACTGCTCGGTCATCCAGGCGATGCTCGCGTGGAAATCCGCCGCCAGGTCTGCCGCCGGGGCGCCGCGCTCCCGGCTCCAGCGGAGGGTGGTGAGGAGGGGCGTCGGATCGATCGCCCAGCCGTCCTCGGTATCCACCAAAGAGCTGATGATCTCGCTTGCGGGCCGGGCCCCGGCGAGGGCCTCCAACTCCATGGCGGCCTGCCCCTCGTAGCTCGATACCAGTCGGCTGCCGATGATCGCGGCGGCCGCATCAAACAGGCGCCCCATCGATGACGCCAACGGCGCGTTGATGCCGAGGGCGACCTGCTTCCGGGCCAGGGCCAGCTCGTCCGGGTTTACCCCGTCGAAGATCGAGTCCCACGCCGTCGGATGTCCGGTGCGCGAGATGTAGCCGAGGGCGGCGCGCCAGGGGCTTCGGGCGGCGAGATCGCCGCCGGGGAGAGGGGCATATCGGAGGTGCCCCAGCCGCCGGTAGCCCACCAGATCGGCCAGGAGGAACTCGGAGCCCCAGGTGTGGCCGTCGTCGCCGTACCCCGTCCCGTCGAAGGCGACGCCGATGGCCGGACCCATCTCGCCGTGCTCGGCCAGAACGGCCGCCACGTGGGCGTGATGGTGCTGTACGGCGCCGGTCGGCAGGCCGAACTCCTCGGCCACCCGCGTCGACAGGTAGTCCGGATGGAGATCCCGGGCGATCGCACCCGGTTCCAGGCGATAGAGCCGCCGGTACTCGGCCAGCGCGGCGCGGAAGTGCTCGAGGGTCTCGAGGTTCTCGAGATCGCCGATGTGCTGGCTCACGAAGGCCCGGGCACCGTCCACCAGCGTGAAGGTGTTCTTGAGGTGCGGTCCGACGGCCAGCAGCGGCGTGGGACTGGGGACCGGGAGGGAGAGCGGCGCCGGGGCATAGCCACGGGCACGCCGAAGGAACACGGTGGTGCCATCCACCACTCGCGCGACCGAGTCGTCATACCGCGCCAGGATCTCCCGGTCATGCAGCAGGAACCCATCCGCCACGGCACCGAGCCGGTCAACGGCTTCCGCATTCCCGATGGCGATGGGCTCCTCGGTGACGTTGCCGCTGGTCATCACCAGGGGCACGCCGACCGCATCGAGCAGCAGGTGATGCAGGGCCGTGGAGGCCAACATCACGCCGATGCCCTCGAGGCCGGGGGCCACAGACGGCGCCAAGCGCGCATCCGGCCGCCGTTTCACCAGCACCACCGGCCGCTCCATGGTCGTCAGGAGCGCGGCCTCGCCCTCGTCGAACGAGGCCAGTTGCCGGGCCTCCTCGAGGGTCCGCACCATCACGGCGAACGGCTTGGCGTCGCGGTGCTTCCGGGCCCGCAGGCGGCGGACGGCGGCTTCATTGGTGGCGTCCACGGCGAGGTGGAAACCGCCGAGACCCCGGAGCGCCAGCACGCCGCCGCCCTGGAGCAGGCCGGCCGCACGGCCGATCAGGTCACCGCGCGTGGTGGTGCCGTCGGGTCCCGAGAACCAGAGTCGCGGACCGCAGATCGGGCAGGCATTGGTCTGGGAGTGGAAGCGGCGATCGCCGGGCTCGTGGTATTCCGTGCGGCAGCGGGCGCACTGCTCGAACACGCCCATGCTCGTGCGTTCGCGATCGTACGGCATGGTGCGGATCACCGTGTACCGCGGCCCGCAATCCGTGCAGGTGATGAAGGGGTAGTGATACCGCCGATTCGCCGGGTCGAACAGCTCGGCCTCGCAGGCGGGGCAGATGGCCGCGTCCGGCGTCGGCGCCTGGCGCTCGGCCTCTTCTTCGAGACTCCGGAGGATCGAGAACGCCGCGACGCCGTCCGGCGGGCATTCGGCCACGTCGATGTGCTCGATCCGGGCCAGCGGCGGCGCCTCGATGACCAGCTCCTCGAGAAACAGCCGGAGTTCGGGCTCCTCGCCCTCGACCTCGATTTCCACGTTGCCCGAGGTGTTGCGGACCCAGCCGGACAGATGGTGCCGGGAGGCCAGCCGATGCACGAACGGCCGGAACCCGACGCCCTGCACCTGACCGGTGACGTGAACCAGGCGGGCGGCGATCATCGGCGAGCCTCCTCGGCGCGGGGGACGATGTCGAACCCTCTTTCCTGCAAGTCCGCGACCACGGCCGCGGCCAGTTCGGGAATCCGCTCGGCCACGGGGTCGCTCAGCCCGATGCCCCAGTCCACCGGTCCCGGCACGATGCCGACCGCCCAGATGCGCTCGGGGGCGGACCCGCGGAACTCGAGCAGGGCCAGCACGTCCTCGAGATCCACGTGGTGGGGAGACACCCGCATCTTGAACAGGCGCGGCAGGTCCTCCCGCGCCATCCGGACCACCGTGCCCACCGGTCGGTCCGCGGCGATCGCATCGACGATCACCACCTCGTCCGCCGCCTCGATGGCGGGAATCAGCTGCATGCCCCAGGTCCCTCCGTCGGCCAGCTCCACGTTCGCCGGCAGTTCCCAGTCGGCGCGCAACCGCTCCAGGGCTGCCTGGCCGATGCCGTCGTCGCCCATGAGCGGGTTGCCGACGCCGAGGACCAGGACCCGGCTCACGGCTCGCCGTCCTCGAAGACCTCGTCCGTGGGCACGAAGCGGCCGCCGCTGATGATCGACGAGATCACCCCGGTGCGCTCGATGTGATCCGCCCGAATCGCGAGATAGATGTGGATCGGGATGAAGATCAGGAACGCCCAGGTGGCGATGTGATGGACGAACCTGGTGATCTGGAGCCCGCCCAGCAGGGTCGACACCCAACCGAGGGTCGAATGGAAGAAGCCGCCCGGGTCGGCCTGGCCGTACAGTGCGAAGCCCGTGAGGACGCTGACCAGCGCGACTCCGTAGATCAGCGTGTAGCTCAGCTGCTGCAACGGATTGTGGCCGAGATACCGCGGGGCGTCCTCGGGCCGGATCATCAGGTAGAACTTGCTCATTTTCACCAGATTGACCCAGTCGCGCGGCTTGATGGGGAACAGCGCGCCGAAGCGCTCGAACCGGTTCCCCATGAAGAGCCAGTAGACGCGGATCACCGCGGTCATCACGAGCACCGCCGCCGCCGTGAAATGGATGAAGCGGATCCAGCCCATCATGAAGTGGCTGCTGGTGTCACCGCCGGTCATGAAGTACGGCTTGCCGATGTAGAGACCGGTGGCGGCGAGGACCACCAGGCAGAGCGCGGCCACCCAGTGCATGAACCGGAGCGGCCGCTCCCAGAGATAGACCCAGCGGTACTGGCCGCTGGGCGGCGGCACCTTGCGGACGAAGTCGAACGGGCCGTAGAGCTCGGGTTCGTGATGATGCGCCGAGCCCTTGGTCGGGGTGGTCATTGCACCTTGACCTCCGTCACCGTCTTGCCGGTGGCATCGAGCACGTGGACCCCGCAGGCGAGGCAGGGGTCGAACGAGTGGATGGTTCGGAGAATCTCGAGCGGCCGGTCCGGGTCCGCCAGCGGGTGGTTGTCCACCAGCGAGGCTTCATAGGGCCCCATCTGGCCCTTGGCGTCCCGCGGCGAGCAGTTCCAGGTGCTGGGTACCACGCACTGGTAGCGCGAGATCTTCCCGTCGGCGATCTGCACCCAATGGCCCAGCGCGCCGCGCGGCGCGTCGAGGAACCCGTAGCCCTCCGCGGTGGCCGGCCAGCTCGACGGCTCCCACCTGCTTCCGTCGAAGGTGCGGGTGTCGCCGCTCTTGATCCGCTCGACGAGCTGGTCGAACCAGGTGTTCATCCGCCGGGCGATCATGACCGTTTCGATGCCCCGGGCGGCCGTGCGGCCGAGGGTCGAGAAGAGCGCGGCCGGACCGACGTTGAGCCGGCCGAGGACCTCACCGACGAGGCTCTGCGCTTCCTTGTGGCCGGACGCATAGGCCACCAGCATCCGGGAGAGCGGGCCGACCTGCATGGCGCGGCCTTCGTATCGCGGCGCTTTCATCCAGGTGTACTTCTTCTCGTCCTGGAGGAACTCGTACGGGGGCTTGGGGCCGGTGTACTTCGGAACGGTCTCGCCCTGGTACGGGTGGAGACCCTGCTCGTCGCCGCCGGGGTATTCGTACCACGAGCTGCTGATGTATTCCTGGACCTGCTGCTGGTCGTAGGGATGGACCTTGGTCAGGTCGCCATCGACGATGATGCCGCGGGGGAAGTAGAACCGGTCGACGTCCTTGATGTCGCCCTCGGGGAACTCGCCGCACGCCAGGTGGTTGTTGACGCCGCCGCCGATCGAGGCCCAGTCCTTGTAGAACCCCGCGATGGCCACCAGGTCGGGATAGTAGACCTGCTCGACGAAGGCCTGCGCCCGCTTGATCATGCCCTTGATGTCGGACAGGCGCTCGGCGTTGATGGTCGCGGTGTCGTCGAGATTGATCGCCGAGGCCATCCCGCCCACGAGGAAGTTGGGGTGCGGATTCTTGCCGCCGAAGATCGTGTGGAGCTTGATGACGTCCCGCTGCCAGTCGAGCGCCTCGAGGTAGTGGGCCACGGCCAGGAGGTTCACCTCGGCCGGCAGCTTGTAGGCCGGGTGGCCCCAGTAGCCGTTGGTGAAGATGCCGAGCTGGCCGCTCTGGACGAACTTGGTGAGCCGGTCCTTGACGGCCTTGAAGTAGGTCGGCGAGTTGTTGGGCCACGGGGAGATCGACGCGGCGATCCGGGCGGTGGCCGCGGGGTCCGCCTTGAGGGCGCTGGTGACGTCCACCCAGTCGAGCGCGTGCAGGTGATAGAAGTGGATCACGTGATCCTGCACGAACTGCATTCCGTGCACCAGGTTCCGGATCAGGTTGGCATTCGGCGGAATGGTGATGCCGAGGGCATCCTCGACCGCGCGGCAGGACGCGACCGCGTGGACCACGGTGCAGACGCCGCAGATCCGCTGGGTGAAGGCCCAGGCGTCCCGCGGGTCGCGGTCCTTCATGATGATCTCGATCCCGCGGAACTGGGTGGCCGAGGCCCAGGCGTTCTGGATCTTGCCGGCGTCGGCCTGCACTTCGATGCGAAGGTGACCCTCGATGCGAGTGATCGGGTCAACCACGAGTTTGGTGGCCATGGCTCAGGCCTCCCCGGCCGGAGGATTCTTGGGTGGTGGTGGGGTCCCCGGGCCGCTCGGCGGGCCGTCGCCCATGACCGGGAGCTGCCGTTTGCGGGCCCGGCTCTGGTGGACGCCCGTGGCGATGGCGTGGGCGGCCACGCCCGCGGTGGCACCCACGGCGAGCGCGGCACCGATCAGGTCGACCCGTTGCTCGACGCCGAAGCCGCCGACGTCGGGGAGGCGCCCGTAGAAGGGCGTCATCGTGTCCCAGAAATGCCGTTCGGTGCAGCCGATGCACGGGTGGCCGGCGCCGATCGGCCAGCTGGTGCCGCCGTTCCACTGGAAGATCGGGCAGGGCGAGAAGGTCGCCGGGCCCTTGCAGCCGACCCGGTACAGACACCAGCCCTTGCGGGCGTTCTCGTCGTCGAAGGCCTCGACGTACTGGCCGGCGTCGAAGTTGGCCCGCCGTGGGCACTGGTCGTGAATCCGGGCGCCGTAGGCAAAGAGCGGGCGGCCGTCGGCGTCCATGGCCGGGAGCCGGCCGAAGGTGAGGAAGTGGACCACGGTGGCCGTCACCACGTCGGCGATCGGCGGGCAGCCTGCAATGTTCACCACCGGCTTGTTCTTGATGATCTCGCTGACACCCACCGCGCCGGTGGGATTCGGGCGAGCCGCCTGCACGCTGCCCCAGTGGGCGCAGGCGCCGAGGGCGATGACCGCGGCGGCGCCGTCGGCGGCTTCCTCGAGGATCTGGCGGGCCCCCCGGCCACCGATCGTGAGGTAGACGCCGTCATCCGGGAGCGGCACTGAGCCGGTGACGAGCAGGAGGTACTTGCCCTTGTTGGCCGTCATGGCGTCGGCCAGGGCCTTTTCCGCGGCGTGGCCGGCGGCGGCCATGATGGTATGGGAGTAGTCGAGCGAAACCAGATCGAGCACCAGGTCGCCGATGGTGGGCTCCGAGGTGCGGAGGACGCTTTCCACGCAACCGGTGCACTCCTGCAGCTGGATCCAGATCACCGGCGGGCGCTTGACCGACTCGAGCGTCTGGGCCACCTGCGCCGCCCCCTCTTTCCCGAGGCCGAGGACCACGGCAAGGCTGCCGCAGAACTCGAGGAACTCGCGGCGGCTGACGCCGCGCGCGTTCAGTTCGTCCGCCAGCGAGTCACCGGCGCTCCAGGGTACTGGTGCGAGGAGGGACATGGAGGGCTCCATTCGATTGGTGTGGCGGCGGGGCCGGCCCAACACCAGGGCGGTCCCAGACGCCCCGAGGAATGGTCGAATGTCCGCCCCGGACGATGAAGCGAACTTGAACCGGCCGTGAAAGCGGCTCCGTGGGCCGGAGCCGCACTCGGGGTGCGGATCGGCCCCCTCCATTGCGCAACCGTTGTGGAATCGTGACCTTACCGGTTCACGCCCCACCAAAACCGGGACCCGGAGGGAACATGCGATCGAAGCCGCTGGCCACCGCCGCCGTGCTCATGGCCGTCCTCACGACCGGGTGCGCTAAGCGCTCGGCCGACAGCGCCATTGCGCGGGCGGAGAGCGAAATCGCCGACCTCCGGTCGGAGGCGGAGAAAATTGCCCCCAACGAGCTCAAGGCACTGGACGACTCGTTGGGTGCCATGAAGGCACGGGTCGAAGCAGGGGACTACTCCGGCGCCCTGATGGGGGCCCGGAGTATCCACAGCCTGGCCCGGGACCTCGGCGCCAACCTGGCGACCCGAAAGGAACAGCTCACGACGTCGTTCACGACGCTGCAGAACGAGCTGCCCGCCAAGCTCGAGGCGGTCACTGGCCGGCTCAAGGACCTCGGGGCGATGCGCCGGCTCCCCCCCGGGATCGACGCCAACAAGGTGGCGGCCCTGCAGACGGATGCCGCAGGCTGGGCTTCGAAGTGGACCGAGGCCACCCAGGCCTTCGCGGCCGGGAATCTGGCCGCGGCTTTGAACGCGGGGAACGAAATCCGGTCAAAGGTCGCTGAGGCGATGTCGGCGCTGCAGATGAACTGAGGATGGTTCGGCTGGTGCAACGGATTGCGCGGTAACAGCAGAATCCTGCGTAGCGTTCTGCGGCAAACTGGCCGGGTCGCCGTGTTGTAAGGTGCTGTAAATAATAGACTTGACAACATGGGCTCACCCTTTGCATAGGGGTGAGCCCATGTGGCGTTCCAGACCCCTTTCCGGCTCGCCCCGACCTGTCCCTTCGCTGGGCAGCGGTGGCTTCACGCTCATCGAGCTGCTGACGGTGGTCGTGGTCCTCGCGTTGCTGGCCACTGTTGGCATTGCCCGGACCTCCTACACGCTGGATCAGGCCCGGGTTGCCCGCGCCATCGGTGACATCCGGGCGCTGGCCTCAGACGTCCAGGGGTTCCAGGCGGCGTCGGCTGGACAGGCGCTGCCGGCGTCGCTCGCGGTCGTGGACCGGGCCGGGATGGCGGATCCTTGGGGGAATCCCTACGTCTACGTGAACTTCAAACTGGGTGGCACACCCCGGACGGACGTCTTCGGCGTCGACCTCAACTCCGAGTACGACATCTACAGCACCGGCAAGGACGGGGCGTCGGCGATCTCCATCACCGCGGGGCCGAGTCAGGACGACGTCGTGTTGGGCAACGACGGCGGCTACATCGGTCGAGCTTCGAGGTACTAGACGATGACAGCTGGATTGCCTCCCACTCAGGAAGCCCGCGGCCGGCCGGTCGAGGGTAACGAGCCGCAGGCTCCAACGGGCTACGTCACCGGTATCGCGGACGGCAACCTCGCCACACCGGTCCGGCTGCGGGACTACCTGCAGGGTGTGGGCGTCGTCTTCCGGCTCCCGAAGCGCGACCGGAAGCAGGAGGCCAGGGAGGCGGCCGCCGAGGAGGCCAAGAAGTTCCGGATCCGGATTCCGGTCCGGCAGATCATGATGGTGCTGGCACCGCTGGCCATCGCCGCCGTCGGGTACTACGCCTGGGACGCCTTTCTCTCGAGCGTGCCGCTACCGTCGGAGGTCGTCGGCACCTGGTCCACGGATGACGGCCGCTACGCCGGCCGGAACTTCTGGATCAACCAGAACGCGGTGGCCTTCCAGAACGGCGAGAAGAGCGATCAGTTCTCGGTCCACCCGATCAAGCGGGTGAAGACCCAGCAGACCGGCGACACCCTCAAGGTGTCGGTGAACTACGAACAGGACGGGAGCCAGATCACCCTGTCGTTCGCCTACCGGGAATCGCCGCTGCCGGAAGTCAGACTCGTCAACCAGCCTTCCGTGCGCTGGGTCCGGACCGGCAAGGCGCCGGTCATCCAGTAGCGCCGTTCGCCGCAAGGTCACACCGTCAAGGGCCGGTCGTTCGACCGGCCCTTGACTGTTTTCCGGCCTCGGCCGACTCTACGCCATCCCAGCGAACCAGCGGATGGCGCCATGCCGGTGAGGATCCTGACTCAGGAGCAGGTGGGCGAACTGCTGCCGATGACCAGCTGCATCGAGCTGATGGAGGATGCGCTTCGGACGCTGGCCCGCGGGGGCGCGCTGCTGCCGCTGCGCACCATGGTCCAGTTGCCCGAGGGCCGGGGCGTCTTCGCGTCGATGCCGTCGTATCTCAATCCGCCCGATGCGATCGGTCTCAAGGCGATCACGGTATTCCCCGGGAACGAGGGCACCCGGTACGACTCGCACCAGGGCGTGGTCCTCCTGTTCGAGGCCGGTCATGGCTCGCTGGAGGCGATCCTCGACGCGAGCTCGATCACGGCGATCCGGACGGCCGCGGTGTCGGGGGTCGCCACCCGCGTCCTGGCGCGCCCGGATGCGGGCGATCTGGCCATCCTCGGGAGCGGGGTGCAGGCCGATACCCACCTCGAGGCGATGGCCGCGGTGCGGCCGCTCCGGCGGATTCGGATCTGGAGTCGGAACGCCGACAATGCCCGCCGGTTCGCCGCCCGGGCCGCGAAGCTGGTTTCGCTCCCGGTCGAGGTGATGCCCACGGCGGAAGCGGCCTGCCGCGGTGCCGACCTCATCTGCACGGTCACGGGGGCCCGGACCCCGGTTGTCGAGCGCGCCTGGGTTCGCGAAGGGGCCCACCTCAATGCCGTCGGGGCGTCGCTCCGGGCGGCCCGGGAACTCGACAGCGACACGGTCGCGGCGTGCCGGGTCTTCGCGGACCGGCGCGAGTCCCTGCTCGCGGAGAGCGGCGACTTCCTGATCCCGATGGGGGAGGGGCGGTTCGGAGAGGACCACGTTCGCGGTGAAGTGGGCGAAGTGCTGATCGGTGCGGTACCGGGCCGGACCGGACCCCACGAGTTGACGCTCTTCAAGAGTCTCGGGCTCGCGATCGAGGATCTTGCGTCGGCCCACTTCGTGTCCCGCCGGGCCGCGGAACTCGGGATCGGCACCGTGATCGAAATCGGCGGTCTGCGCCACGAGGGCGACTGATGGCGCAGCCGACGCGGGCGGTCCTCAACCCGTACCGGGAGACCGGGCCGTTTCCGGTTCCGGATCGGTCACCGGTGCGGGCCTTTCACGCCGCGCTGCCGGGCTACCATCCTACCCCGCTGGTGCGCCGGACGGCCCTGGCCCAGTCCCTCGGCCTGGCCGACCTCTACGTCAAGTACGAAGGCGACCGATTCGGTCTCCAGGCCTTCAAGGCGCTGGGCGGGTCGTGGGCCCTCCAGTGCCTGCTCGAACGGGCGGGCGGGCACCTTGGTACCGTGGCCACCGCAAGCGAGGGGAACCATGGCCGGTCGGTGGCGTGGGCCGCCCGGCTCCTCGGGGTGCCGGCGGTGATCTTTCTGCCGGAGCACGCGGCGCCGGAGCGGGTCGAGAACATCCGGCGCGAGGGCGCCGAGATCGTGCTGGTGCCGGGGAACTACGAGGATGCCGTCCGCCGCTGCGACGACGAGAGCCGGCGCCGCGGCTGGCAGATCGTGTCCGACGTCGGCTACGACGGGTATCTCGAGATTCCGCCGCTCGTCGTGGAAGGGTACTCCACGCTCTTTGGCGAGATCGATCGCCAGCTCGCCGAAGCGGGGTGGCCGGCCCCGGATGCGGTGGCCATTCCCGGCGGGGTCGGTGGGGTGCTGCAGGCCGGGGTCGATCACTATCGCGCTCAGGAGGCCGGGCCACGGGTCATCGGGGTCGAGCCGCGGGAGGCCGATTGTCTGACTGAGTCGCTCCGCTCGCCCGGCGGGCAACCGGCTGCCTCGCGCGGGAGCGGCCGGACCGGGATGGCGTGTCTCAACTGTCGGGAAGTGTCGCTGCCATCCTGGCCCGCGATCCGGCGCGGCGTCGATGCGCTGGTCGGGATCGAGGAGCGCTATGCGGAGCAGGCGGTCCGGCTGCTGTACCAGGCGCCGCGGGCCGAGTCGCTGGAAGTGGGCACCTCGGGTGCCGCATCCGTCGGCGGGCTGCTGGCGCTGATGACCGACCCGGGCTGCGCCGAGGCCCGGTCGGTACTGGGGCTTGGCGCCCGGACCGTCGCGTTGGCCATCTGTACCGAAGGCGCGATCGACCGGCCGGCCTTCGAGCGGCTGACGCGCGCGGCCGGATAGGGACCGACGCCCGTCGCGCGGGGCGTCGCCGCGCACCCAACTCGCTTACCTCGGACCGGCCGATTGGATACATTGAGGCCGGTCCCGCCTTTCCGGAGAACGCCATGGCCGCGCTGCCGCCCATCAACCTCAAGCGTTGGGTCGACGAACACCGCGACCTCCTCAAGCCGCCCGTCGGCAACAAGATGATCTGGCAGGACGCGGAATTCCTGGTGATGGCCGTCGGCGGGCCGAACCAGCGGAAGGACTTCCACGTCGAAGACGGCGAGGAGTTCTTCTACCAGGTCGAAGGCGACATCACCGTCCGGATCATTGAGGACGGCAAGGTCCGCGAGGTCCCGATCCGGGAAGGGGAGATGTTCCTGCTCCCGGCGGGCATCCCCCATTCGCCGCAGCGGCCGGCGAACACGATCGGTCTGGTCATCGAGCGCAAGCGTGCCGACCACGAGCGCGACCATCTCCGCTGGTTCTGCGAGCAGTGTGGCGAGATGCTCTTCGACGCGAGCTTCCAGCTCGTGGACCTGGGCAAGCAGCTCAAGCCGATCATCGAGGATTTCTACGCCGACGAAGCCAAGCGAACCTGCCGGAAGTGCGGGACGGTGATGGCGGTTCCGGCGCCCAAGAAATAGGTCGGCGCCGGGGCTCGGTGAAGATCGACCTGCACACCCACATTCTCCCGGAGTCGTGGCCCGACCTCCGCGCCCGGTACGGGTACGGCGGCTTCCTGGAAATGCAGCACGTGGCTCCCTGCCGGGCCCAGCTGATCGTGGACGGCCGGGTCTTCCGGGAAGTGGAGGACAACTGCTGGGACCCGCGGCGCCGGATCGAGGAGTGCGATCGCGACGGCGTCGGGGTGCAGGTCCTCTCCACCGTGCCGGTGATGTTCAGCTACTGGGCCCAACCGTCGGACGCCAACGATCTCTCCCGGATCATCAACGATCACCTGGCCTGGGTCGTGGCCACGAACCCGAAGCGGTTCGTCGGCCTGGGCACTGTGCCGCTGCAGGCACCCGACCTGGCCGTGGCCGAGCTGGAGCGGTGTGTCCGGGATCTCCGCCTCGCGGGCGTCGAGATCGGCACCCATGTCAACGACTGGAATCTCGACGCGCCGGAGCTGTTCCCTTTCTTCGAGAAGGCGGCCGAGCTCGGCGCGGCGATCTTCGTGCATCCGTGGGAGATGCTCGCCCCCGAGCGGATGCGCCGATACTGGCTGCCCTGGCTGATCGGCATGCCGACCGAATCCGCGCTCGCAATCGCCTCGCTGATCTTCGGCGGCGTGCTCGAACGGCTGCCCAACCTGCGGATCTGTTTCGCGCATGGCGGCGGCAGCTTCGCGGCGGTGCTGGGCCGGATGTCGCACGGCTTCGAGGCCCGGCCCGATCTCGTGGCCGTGGCCAACCCCCATCCTCCGGAACGGTACCTCGGCCGGTTCTACGTGGACTCGCTGACCCACGACCCCGCCATGCTCCGCCACCTCATCAGGCTCATCGGCGCGGAGCGCATCGCCCTCGGGTCCGACTACCCGTTTCCGCTCGGTGAAGCGCGGCCGGGGACGATGATCGAGACCATGACCGACCTCACGCCCGACCAGCGCGAATGGCTCCTGTTCCGGACCGCGCTCGCGTTCCTCGACCGCCGGCTGGAGGATTTCCTGTGAGCCCCGGGTACGAGTCCACGCTCGAGTGGGCCCGGGCCCAGGATGCCGCCGACCCGCTCGGCCCGCTCCGGTCCGAGTTCGAATTTCCCGACGGGGAGGGGGGGCAGCCGCTCGTCTACCTCTGCGGGAACTCCCTCGGCCTGATGCCGCACCGGGTGCGGGCGCTGGTGGAGCAGGAGCTCGACGACTGGGCCCGTTTTGCCGTGGAAGGGCATCACGAGGCGGCGACACCGTGGTACAGCTACCACGAGAACTTCCGCGAGTCCGGCGCCCGGCTGGTCGGGGCCCGGCCCGGGGAAGTCGTGATGATGAACGCGCTCACGGTAAACCTCCACCTGCTGATGGTTTCCTTCTACCGGCCGGCGGGCCGGCGCCGGAAGGTGGTCATCGAGGAGGCGGCCTTCCCGTCCGACACCTACGCGGTGGCCAGTCATCTCGCGGCGCGGGGCATCGATCCGGAGGAGAACGTGGTGGTGGCCCGGCCGGAACCGGGCTCGCATTGCCTCGACACCGCGGCGCTCGAGGCGCTCATCGCCCGGCTGGGCGACGAACTGGCGTTGGTTCTGCTGCCGGGGGTCCAGTATTACACCGGGCAGCGTCTGGACGTAGCGCGGATCACGAACGCGGCTCACGCCGCCGGCGCGATCGCGGGCTTCGACCTGGCGCACGCCGCCGGCAACGTGCCCCTCGAGCTTCACGACTGGAACGTGGACTTCGCGGCCTGGTGTTCGTACAAGTACCTGAATGCCGGTCCGGGGGCGGTCGGCGGGTGCTTCGTCCACGCCCGGCACGCCGACGCGGGGTTGCCCCGCTTCGCGGGTTGGTGGGGCAACGATCCCGACACCCGGTTCCGCCTCCACCTCAACGAGCGGTTCGTGCCGCGCCCCGGCGCCGACGGCTGGCAGATCAGCAACCCGCCCGTCTTCGCGATGACGCCGCTGCTCGCATCGATCGGGCAGTTCGACCGCGTCGGGATGGCGGCACTGCGGGCCAAATCGGAGCGCCTCACGGGATACCTGGAGTATCTGATCGATCGGATTCCCGCCGGCCGGGTGGAACAGATCACGCCGCGGGATCCCGCCGCCCGCG
>JBFXAY010000069.1:0-26514 GCA_050183815.1 Gemmatimonadales bacterium
GCCCTCGGACTCTGGTCCACCAGCGGGGAACCGCGCGCCCAGCTCAAGCTCGACGAACTCGACCTCCCGGACTCGCTGGTGAGCCGGATGGCGCGCGAGCTGCCCGCCGAGGTCGAACGCGCTGTCGTTCCTCTCCAGCGGATTCCGGCAGTGCACTACCTCGCCCTGGTGCGGCTCGATCCGGGTACGGTGCTGTCGGTCGGTGTCGGGCCGCGCACCGCGCTGGTACCGCCGGCCCGGCTCGGGCGGCTGCTGGACCCGGAGCCGCCGAACCCGCCGCTCTACCGGCTCACCCTGTCGCCGACCGGGTCGCTGGACGAACCGGTCGAGGGGGCCGCCCTCTGGGACCGGGAGGGATGGGTGGCGCGCGGGCGCCGGACGGTGGCGATGGGAACGGGTGCCCGGGACGTCAACGGCATGGTGGACCTGGGCAACCCCCGCGGGCTGCTGGTCCGCGGCGTGCTGCTCGTGGTGCTCGACCTCGCGGTGCTCTTCCTCCTCGCCGGTCTGGGCGGCTGGCTCGCCGAAGGCCGGCTGGTCCGCCCGGTCTGGTGGCCGGAGTGGCGGGCGTTCCGGACTCGCATCGCGGTGGCGCTGGGGGCGTTCTTCCTGGTGCCGGCGGCGGGTTTCGCGGTGATCAATCTGGTCGAACTCGCCAACGACGGCCGGAGCCGGCGGGACCTGATGATTGCCCAGACGCTTCGGGACGCTTCGCCGGGGCCGCAGCTACCGTTAGGCACGGGCTTCGATCTCGACCAGTCGCTCGAGGCGCTGGCGGAGCGGGTGGACGCCAATCTGGTGCTCTACAAGGACGGCCGGCTCTACGCCTCGAACGGGGGTGGTGCGTTCGAGGATTTCGGGGTGGTGAATCCGCTGGTGGACCCGGAGGTGTTTCACCGGATCCAGCTGGAAGGCGAACTCACCGCCGTGACCGAGGGCCCCTCCTCGATCACGCCCACCCGGATCGGGGTCCGGGCGGTGCGGCTTCCCACCGGCGATGCCGCGATGCTCGCGTCGCCGCAGACCACGGGGGAGCCGGGGATCACCCGGCAGCAGCTCGACCTCGCCTTCGTCCTGCTGCTGGCCGTGGTGATCGGGCTCATCGCCGCGGTGATCGGCGCGCAGTTCTGGGCCCGGGCCCTGGCGCGCCCGGCCAGCGAACTCCGGGACGCGGCTCTCGCCTTCGGGCGGGGCGAGCCGATGCCGGCCCCGACGAGCGCGCCGCCGCCCGAGTTCGCGCCGGTGTTTACCGCGCTCGATACCATGGCCGCGGACATCACCGCGAACCGCGAGTCCCAGGAGCGGGCGGCCCGGGTGCTGGCCTGGGGTGAAATGGCCAACCAGATCGCCCACGAGATCAAGAATCCGCTCACCCCGATGCGGCTCGGGATCCAGCACCTCCAGCGGGTTCACCGGGATGGCCGGCCGCTCGGGGGCACGCTCGAGGACACCTCGCGCCGGATCCTCGGCGAGATCGACCGGCTCGATACCATCGCCCGGGCCTTCAGCCGGTTCGCGGCCCCGGCCGAGGGCCGGCCGGCGCCGGAGCCGACCTCGCTCGGGGAGGTGGCGCGGGAAGTGGTGGCGCTCTATGGCCTCGCGCCGGATGCGAAGGGCGGGGTGGAACTCGAGTTGGTGCGCGAGGTGCCGGTGCTGGCGCACCGCGACGAGGTCAAGGAGACGATCGTCAACCTGCTCGAAAACTCCCGGAACGCCGACGCGACCCGGGTCGTGGTCCGGATCGACGGGCCGGTGCTCGAGGTGATCGACGACGGCTGCGGCATCAGCCCGGAGGAACTCGACCGGATCTTCGAGCCGCGCTTCTCGACGACGACCAGCGGATCGGGACTCGGCCTCGCGATCGTGAAGCGGCTGGTCGAGGGATGGGGAGCCACGATCTCCGTGGCGAGCGAGGTGGGGCGGGGCACGACGCTGACGATCCGGTTTCTCGAGGCCGCCCGGCTACCGGGCCGGTAGCCACCGAGCGAGGACCGTGGCGAGATCTTCGAGCTGGACGGGCTTGCTGAGGTAGTCGTTCATTCCGGCCGCGAGGCACCGGTCGCGGTCGGAGGCGAGGGCCGCGGCGGTCATGGCGATGACCGGGGTGGCGGCGATGGCGGCGTCGGCCCGGATCTGCGCCGTGGCCTCGAACCCGTCCACGTTAGGCATCTGGCAGTCCATCAGCACCAGATCGAAGCCGCCCCGCCGGAGGGCGGCCACCGCCTCGGCGCCGTCTGCCGCCGTTTCCACGGTGAGCCCGATCTTCTCCAACATCCAGCAGGCGATCTTCCGGTTGGCCGGGTAGTCGTCAGCCAGGAGGACGTGCCCCGCCAGCCGGCCGACCTCCACCGCCGCCTCGGGAGCGGCCGGCGCGGGCGCCGCGGGAATCGCGAGCGGGAGCGCCACGCTGAAGGTGCTGCCTTCGCCGGGCGTCGAGTCGAGGGTGATGTTCCCGCCGAGGAGCTCGGCCAGCTGGCGGCAGATCGAGAGTCCGAGGCCGGTGCCGCCGTACTTCCGGGTCGTCGAGGTGTCGGCCTGGGTGAACTTGTCGAAGATCCGGGCGGCCTGGTCCGGGGTCATCCCGATGCCCGTGTCCTGGACCGTGATCCGGACCGGCACCGTATCCGGCGGACCGGGTACCGCGTCCACGAAGACGGCGACGAACCCGTCACTGGTGAATTTGATCGCGTTGTCGATCAGGTTCGTGAGAATCTGGCGGAGCCGGACCGGGTCGCTCGACACCCGCGCCGGAATCGCGTCGGTCACCTTCGACCGGAGCCGGATGCCCTTGGCCCGGGCCTTCGGCTCGAGCAGGCCGACCACCCCCTCGACCACCTCGCGGAGGTCGAACGCGATCGTCTCGATCCGGAGCTTGCCGGCCTCGAGTTTCGAGAAGTCGAGGATGTCGTTGATGATCGCGAGGAGGTCGCGGCCCGAGTGCGCAATCGTGGTGGCGAGCGACCGTTCCTCCTCGGCGAGCGGCCGGTCGAGCAGCATCGCGGCGGTGCCGAGAATCGCGTTCATCGGGGTCCGGATCTCGTGGCTCATGTTCGCCAGGAACTCGGACTTGACCTGGGCGGCCCGAAACGCGACGTCCCGGGCCTGCTTCAACTCGGCCGTGCGCTCCTCGACCATCCCTTCGAGATTGCGGTTCGCCTGGACCAACTCGGTCCGGAGGGTGTCGGACCGGAGCTGGCTGGCACAGCCCGTCAGGACAATCGACACCAGTTTCTGGCAGCCGTCCGGGATGTAGGGCGAGCGGTCCGGAATGGTCCCGAGGAAAAGACCCAGGGGCCCGCTCCGGGTGGCCAGCGAGTGGAGCAGCACCGTCCCGTCGCCGGTCAGGGCGGGGATCAGGACCGGATGATTGTTCTGGAGCGCCCAGGCGAAGAGCCCGTTGGCGATCTGGGCGTCGACCTCGGCGCGATAGCCATCGGCCCGCTCCGGCGGCCAGCACCAGGCGAGCGGAAAATCCGCGCTGGCTTCCTCGAGCAGGAAGAAGGCGCCGCCGTCGACCGGGGCGATCCGGGCGATCGCCCCGCCGGCCTGGGCGAGCATGTCCGCTTGGGAGGCGTCGGCGCTGCCCGGCTGGATGATGCCGATCGACGCGACGTGGTCGAGGGCGTCGAGCAGCCACCGGTTCATCGCCCGGGCCGCCTCGGCGGCGGCCTCCGAAGTCAGGCGCTCCGGCCGGGTCGGAACGGGTGACGCCGGGCCGGTCACGTCACCGGGGCCAGGATCGCGTGGACCGCGTGCTCGAACTGCATCTCGACCTGCTTGAGCATCGGGGCCACCGCATCGGCCGAGAACCCGGTGGCTTCCCAGGCCTCGGTCTCGAAGGCCGGTACCAGGTGCTCACCGCTGGAGCCCAGGTTGAGTGCGTTGGCGAAGACGTCGGCCACGTGCACCACGGCGGTCTCGAGGGGAAACCGGCTGGCCAGCCGGGGCGAGTGGTGCCAGGCGGCGGCGGCCACGAGAAGGCCGGGCAGGCGCCAGCGTTCGAGCAAGGCCGCGCCGACCGCCCCGTGGTGGAACCCGAGGAGCTTCTGCTCCACGACGTGGAGCAACTGGGCGGTGCGGCTGGCCTCGAGCAGCGCCGAGGCCGCTTCGAGCGGGGCGCGGGTGAAGATGATCGGTCGGCCGATGTCGTGGAGCAGCCCGGCCACGAAGAACCGTTCGACGTTGGCCTCGCGGCGGTGGGCGGCGAGGGCCCGCGCCGTGAGCCCGCAGGCGATGCTGTGCCGCCAGAACGATTCCATGTCCACGAGATGCGACGGGACGTTCTGGAAGAGCCGTATGAACGAGGTGCCGATCGCGAGGTCGCGGAGCTGGGTCATGCCGACGATGCTGATCGCCTGGCTCACGGTGTCGATCCGCGAGGGGAAGCCGTAGATCGGGCTGTTGACCAGGCGGAGGAGGCGGGCGGTCAGGCCCGGATCTTCCGAGATCACCCGGCCGACGTCGGAGGCGGACGAGAGGGGATGATCGATCACCTGGACCAGGCGCTCGTACATGCCCTGAACCGTGCCGACTTCGACGGCTCCCTTGATGAGGTCTTCCGGTCGTCGCGGCATCGGTCAGGTCGTTTTTCGAAGCGCCTGCTGGACGCAGTAGCGGAACACGGCGGCGATCGCCGGATGATGGAGGTCGACGTGTCCGAACCGCGGGGCCAGCGCCGCCTCGGCCGCGGCGAGCCGGGCCGGGTCGATGACCGGTGCCGTTTCCTCCTCGGCTTCTTCCTCCGCGACGATCCGCACTTCCGCGATGCCCCACATCTGGCAATAGCGGATGTGTTTCTCGGTCAGGGTCGTGCCGGCCGGCAGCAGCAGGCGGCCGCCGGCGTCCTTGAGATCGGCTGACAGGACCATGTCGGGACGCAGTTGGTCCAACGGTACGTGCATCGGCGTTTGGTTCCCCCTTGCGAGCAAGGGTATCGGCCTGTCAGGACCCGACTTGAGCCGCGCCGTTTCGCGCCGATGCTATTCAGACAGGATGAGTCCTCCGTTCGATCGGGCGTTCTATCGCCTCGTCTACCCCCTGGCCTTCCGGCCGGTGCTCCGCCTCGACCGGCTGCGGTGCGAGGTGGTGGACCTGTCCGAGCAGGGCATCCGGTTTGTCCACCCGGGACCAACCCCGCTCAAGGTCAAGGAGGAGTTCAAGGGTTTCCTCGAACTGCCCACGGACACGGGCCTCGAAGTGGAGGGGCTCATCGTGCGGGTAGACGGCCGGCAGGTCGCGGCCTCGCTGTCCAAGGGGGTCCCCTTCGGGGTGATGCTGGAGCAGCAGCGGTTCCTCCAGCAGCGACTCGTGGGGTGGCGGTGAGTCGTCGTCGCCCGGCGGGCGGAGCGAGGCCTGAGAACCTGGTGTCAGCCTATTGAACAATCAGTCCATTCCGGTGCATCTCCTTGCTTCCGCCGTTTTCGCCCCCGGCGGCTGGCAGTAACAGAGGGGTTTTCGGCAGCGACGTGGCGTTTTGCCGGGAGGGCTGCCGCTTCGGCCCGGCTTATGCCCTGTGGAAGAGGGTCCCCTGACTCAATTCCAGGCCGGAGCCACCCCGTGAACGTCGATCCCATTCCTCAGAACCTCATCGCGGTTCATGATCTCCTCGTGGAGACCATGACGATCGCCAACGAGGCGAGCGCCCGGTACCAGTGGGGAGTCGCCATCTTTCCGCGGACCGGTCGCTTCGACGCGCCGGTGTTCGGCGTCGTCACCTGTGGCGGCGAATCCACAACTTTGACCTATCGGTTACTGCAGTCGCTGATGGACCTACCGGTCTATATCAGCGGCCGGGTTCCGGCCACGATCCGCGACGGCATGGCCTTCGGCCCCCGCCGTTCGGCCCCCCCGCCGGCCCTGATGGATCAGCCTGTTTTACACATCATGCTGACCTGCTGCATTGGTTCGACCACGGACGACCTCGACCGGACCATGCCGCTCGAGTCGACCGTGTTCGCGGGGGACCTCAAATCCCCGATCATTTTGCTGACGGAGGGTCGGCCGGACGGCTGGCCGCGCTAGGGCAGGCCGGGGTGGCAGCCGAAGGGGGGAGGAATCGACCGATTCCTCCCCCCTTTCGCGTATCGGACTGCTGGACCGGTCAGTAGCCGTTGGCCACCTCGGTCGTCAGGAGCAGGGCCCACTGCGGTCCGAGCCAGCCCCGCGGCCCGTCGTCGTACCACTCGCCCAGCGAATGAGCGCCGCCGCCCATGCCGCCGCCATCGATCGAGAGCGCCGGGATGCCGAGGCTGATCGGCACATTGGCATCGGTGCTCGATGCGGAGGGCTGGGGGGCGGGCAGGCCCAGTCGTGCCGCGGATTTCTGGGCGGTCCGGACGATCCAGAGAGTATCGGGTTGGGCCCCGGCCGGCCGCTGCCCCATGTCGGTGAACGAGGCGGTGAGCGCGGCCTTCGACCGCGGCCAGCGGGCCCTCTCGGCGGCCACCGCGTTCTCGACGATCTTGCGGAACGTCGCATCGGTGAGCGCCAGCTGCTCGGCCGATTCGGATCGCAGGTCCACCTGCATCGTGGCCTTGAACGAGATCGAGTTCACCGAGGTGCCGCCTTCCACGATGCCGACGTTGAAGGTGGTCTTGGGATGCTCGGGGACCTGGATGTCGCCGATGCCGGCGATCGCCCGGCCCATCGCATGGATCGGATTGGGCATCCCGAATGCGCCGTAGCTGTGGCCGCCAGGCCCGTCGAAGCTCACGAGGTAGCGGTTGCTGCCGACGGCGCGGCTCACCAGGCCGTAGCCGATTCCGTCCACCGAGACGAAGGCGTCCACCGGCCCGGCCGACTTCTCGCCGAACAGATGCCGGACGCCCCGCAAGTTGCCGGGCCCTTCCTCACCCACGTTGCCGACGAAGACGACGTCGCCCTTGGTGGTGACCTTGGCGAGGTGCATCGCCCGGGCAACGGCGAGCACGACCGCCAGGCCCCGGCAGTCGTCGCCGATGCCCGGACCGATCAGCTTGGTGCCTTCACGCTTGACCTTCACGTCGGTGCCTTCGGGGAACACCGTATCGAGATGGGCGGCGATCATGAAACGACGCCCGCCGCCGGTGCCTTTCCGCACGGCGATCACGTTGCCGACCTGATCCACGGTCGCTTCGTAGCCGAGGGCGCGGAAGCGGTTGGCATACTCGGCGGCCCGGGCCGCCTCCTTGAACGGCGGCGCCGGGATCTCGCACAGCGAAATCTGCTGTGCCACCGTCCAGTCGTTGTCGCGCTGGAGGATCCCGAGGGCTTCCCGGATGGCCGGGTCGTCGGTCTGCGCGGCGGCCGGCGCGGCGGCCGCGACGGTCATGGCCGCGAAGACGGCCAGAGGGCGAACGGTCATCGAACTCTCCTTCGGGTGCGAACCTTGGTGGAGCGCTTGCGGCCGGCGGCCTTGGTCCGGGCCGCCGGCTTCCTGGCGGTCTTCCGGGGCAGGGCCGCGACGCACATGATCTCGATCGCCGTCCCGTAATGGAGCGGGGCGACGGGGACGATAGCCCGGGACGGCCGGCTCTCGCCCATGATCCGGGCGTAGGTCGCATTGACCGCGGGCCAGTCGTCGATCGACGAGATGAAGATCGTCATCTGGAGCACATGCTCGAGGCCGCTCCCGGCGGCCTTGAGGATGGTGGCCAGATTGCCGAGCGACCGCTCGGTCTGCTGTTCGATCGGGCCGGTTTCGGGCTGGCCGGTCGCGAGATCGGACGGAACCTGGCCGGAGACATAGACCAACCCGTTGTGGACGACCGCCTGTGAGTAGTGACCGACAGGGCGGGCGGTTCCGGGGGCCTGGATTCGATTGATCGGGGGCATCGGGGTTCCAGTGCGAGGACGGGATCGGCCGGGCGGCCGGGGGACAGCGAAAGGTCTTGGAAGCGGGGGCCGGTCGCAATCCCCGGCCGAGGGTTGCGCCGCGGCCGGACGCCGTCAATCCTTAGAATCATGCCGATACCGCAGGGGAGCCCCGACGCCGCGGACGTCCTGATTCGGCCGGAGGTCGCGGCGGACCGCGACGCGGTCCGGTCGCTGCTCTGCGCCGCATTCGGGGGCACCACGGAGGCCGCGATCGTGGACCGATTGCGCGCGGCGGAGGGCAGCCTGTCCCTCGTTGCCGCCGAACAGGGCGCCGTGGTGGGGCAGGTGCTCTTCACGACCGCATCGCTCGGGGTCGCGGCCCCGGCCAGAGTGGCGTTGCTCGGTCCAATGGCCGTCGCCCCCCCTCGGCAGCGGGGCGGGATCGGGTCCCGGTTGGTTGCGGCCGGGATCGCCGCCTGTCGTGAGGCCGGGTATCAGGCGGTGGTCGTGATCGGTCACGCCGAGTACTACCCGCGTTTCGGCTTCCGGAGCGCCGCTTCCTTCGGCCTGACGGCTCCGTTCGAAGTGCCTGACGAGGTCTTCATGGCCCAGGAGCTGGTACACGGCGGATTGGCCGGAGGGGGGCAGGTTCGCTTGGCGCCGGCCTTTCTCGAGCCCTGACCCAGGGAATGAACCCGGCGCGGCCAGGCTGGTGGCGCGGGGCACGAGGCGAGTGGTACGTCGCCGGCCAGACGGTGCTCTTCCTGTTCCTCATGTTCGGTCCTCGATCGGCAGCCTGGCTGCCGTCATGGCCGCCCGCCCTCGGCGCCGTCGCCCGGTCCGCCGGCATCCTGCTCCTGGCGGCGGGGACAATTCTCCTCTTCGTCGCCGTGGGCCGGCTGGGCAACTCGCTCACCGCCTTGCCGGCGCCCAAACCCGGTTCGCGGTTCGTGGCCCAGGGCCCGTATGCGATCGTCCGCCACCCGATCTACGCCGGCGTGCTGCTGATGGCGTTCGGCGGGGCCTTCGCGGCGCGCGGGACGCTGATGCTTCTCGAGGCGGTCGCGCTCCTGGTGCTCCTGGGCTTCAAAGCCGCCCGGGAGGAGCGCTGGCTGGTCGAGCGGTATCCCGAGTACCGCGACTACCAGCGGCGGGTTCGGAAACTCATCCCGTTCATCTACTAGCCGCCGGTCCGGCGAGCGAGTCGGCCCCGGCGGCGTACCTCGGCGCGTCGGTGCTTCGGGCGGCAGCACTTGTAAGAGTCGCAAGAGAACCCGACGGGGCGGAATCCCGTGCGGCCGGCCACCCGTAGGTCTCGAACGGTTTCGCTGCGGGGCTCAGCGGGCGTGTGGTTGGGGACCTGATTCTCGAGGAGCTGTCGATGCGTGGCACTCGGCTCGCCGCTTGGCTGTCATTGCCGTTCCTGCTCGCCGGGACGCTCGGCGCTCAAGCCGATCCCGGAGCAGCCGCGGGCCGGCGGGATGACCTGGCCGCGTTCCGGCGCGAGTTCCTGGCCGTCGACCAGTCCTACTCGGCCGACCACCGGGCCGAAGCCGAACGGCGGCTCGCCCGGCTCGACGCCTCGGCCGCCTCGCTCTCGGCGGCGGCGTTCGAGCTGGAACTCGCCCGGATCGTGGCCCTCGCGGACAACGGCCACACCAATTCGCCCGGGGCGCGGCGCTCGCGGCGTTACAGCCGGGTGCCGGTTCGGCTGGCGCCCTTCGGCACCGACTTCTTCGTGCTGCGCACCGACACGGCCAACGCCGATCTGCTCGGGGCCCGGCTGACGGCGATCGATCACCATCCCGTCGCGGATCTGCAGCGAGCGGCCCGCGAGCTGTGGGGCGGTACGGCGGCGTGGCGCGATCGGCAGGTACCCTTCCTCCTCGAGTCACCGGAACAATTGCAGGCGCTCAACCTCGCGGTTCGGGGCGACCGGGCCGACTACGAGTTCGTGCTGCCAAACGGACGAACCGTCCAGCGGCTGATTCCGGCGGACCCGGCCAATCCGCAGCGAGACCGCTATTTCCCGAGTCGCTGGCTCTCGCCGGAACCGCTCGACACCGACCGGGGAGTCTGGCGGATGCTGGCTCCGGCCGGACTTCCCTGGGCCTTTCACGACCCGGACGTGCTGCTTCGGCACCGCGTCGATCAGGACCTCGGCGCGGTGGTGGCGCAGCTCCGGATCAATCGCGACGCACCGGACCGGCGGATGGCGGACTTCCTGGCGGCGGTGCAGGCCGCGATCACCGAATCGGGCGCGCCGCATTTCGTCCTCGATCTGCGGTTCGACGGCGGCGGCGACCTCAACACCACCCGCGACTTCGTCCAGCGGCTGCCGCGCCTGGTTTCCGGCCGGATCTTCATCCTGACGAGTCCCTACACGTTTTCCGCCGCGATTTCGACGGCGGGCTACCTCAAGCAGGCGGGCGGAGATCGGGTGACGATCGTCGGCGAACCGGTCGGGGACCGGCTCGAGTTCTGGGCCGAGGGCGGCCTGGTCGTCCTGCCGTACTCGGGGGCCGCGATGTCGGTGGCTCGGGAGCGGCACGACTATCGAAACGGCTGCCGGGCGTACCGGGACTGCCACGGCCCGGTGCGGCGGAATCCGATCGCCGTGGCCTCGCTCGGGCCGGACGTGGCGGCTCCGCTGTCGATCGAGGCGTTCCGGGCCGGGCGCGATCCCGGCATGGAGGCGGTGGCGGCGGCGCTCGGGCGTCGTTAGGCGCGGGCGGGGCTCAGCCGGCGCCGGATCCGCCGGGCCAGGGCGCCGACCTTCCGGCGCCAGCGGTCGGGGTCGGTGACCTTGCGGAGCAAGGGGACCCGGTCGCCGTCGTCGCGGCGAACGGTCGGGAGCGCGTGGAACTCGAAGACGAGGTACCGCGCGGCTGCCGGCCCGGGGTTGCCGGCCCCGTGGAGCTCCCCGGCCGCATAGAAGAACACGCCGTGCGGGGTCAGGCGCTGCCCGAGGGATTCGAGCGTCCCGTCAAGCATTACCATCGCCACGTCGTGGGCGTCCGCATGCGGCGGATATCCCGCCCCGGGCGCCATCGTCGAGACGTGGCATTCGAGCCGGTGGAGCCATCCGGTGGGTCCGTCGAACAGCCGGTGGACCCGGAAGCCGGGCTGCTGGTCCGCGGGTTCCTCGCAGCGAAACCGGCGGAAGCCGAGGGGAGCGCTCGCGCCGGTCGGGTCGCCGATCCACTTGATCATCAGGTAGTTGACCGGCGCGTCGCCCGTGCCCTCGAGCGTGTGCGGGAAGTGCGCCGGGTAATACACGCCGTCGCCCGCGCGCAGCCGTTGGCGCGCGTCGGCGCCGGCCAGGGCCGGCAGGATGACGTCGGCCTCACCCGAGAGCACGATGAGCACTTCCTCGTCGTCGTGGGTGTGCGGCGGATGCGGCGAGTGGTCCGGGGCCAGCGCCGAGACGTGGCAGGTGATGCTGCGGAGGCCGGCCGTGGTCCCGCGGAAGATCGGAAACGGCTTCCATGGCGCGTTACCCGGGTCGAGCGGCAAGGCGAGGGGCCGGGCGTGACGGGTGAGGCGCGGACCCCGCGAGGCCCCTGACGCCGCCGGGGCGGGAACGACCCGGTTCACCTGCGAGCGGTCCTCCCCATGCACCAGCAGGCACGGCGGGAGGGGCGTGTCGAGCATGACGTAGGGCCAGTCGTAGCTCGCGGGAATCCGGATCGGGGTGTCGGGAACGGCGTACTGGAGCAGCAGCGCGGTCCGCACGTTCGGGCTCCGGTTGTCGGAGCCGTGCCAGATGCGGCCGTCGAAGAACACGGCCTCGCCATCCTCGGTGGCGATCGTCTCGATCGCCGCGGAGGGATCGAAGGCCGTGGCCCAGGCGAGGGCGTCCGCGGGGCCGCTGGCGGCCCGCTCGACCCGGGCCGCGGCCCGGACTTCCTGCAACGTCCTGCCGTAGTGCTGCGACCCCGGAATGACGGCGAGCGACGAGGCCGCCGTGCAGTGCTTGAGGCCGAGCCAGACCGACACGGTGCGGCCGTCCGGCGCGGCCGATTCGAGATCGCTGTGCCAGGCGTGGACGACGCCCGGTTCCCGGCGCACGAGCGATGCACCCCAGAGCAGGACGTTCGGCCCGAGCAACTCGACCACGCGGGCGATGATCGCCGGGTGGCCGGCCAGGGCGTAGTACGGCCGGGAGGCCGCGGCCCAGCCCTTACCCCAATCCAGCGGGCAGGCACCCGACCCGACCAGCTCGGTCAGGGCTCGATGCGCATCCTGCCGCGCAAGAATCCGGATCGGACCGTGTACGCCGCGGCGGGCGAAATCGGTGTCGGCCATCGAAGACAACGGCGACCTTTCGGGCGGGATCGAACGACGTCACTTCCGCAGGGAAAGCTACGTTCGGCGCGCGGCGATCGTCCAGCAGGCGGGAGTGCCAAGGGTTGCGCCACGCGGGCGCGTGTCCCACCGGGGCCCTGACCGTCAGGCAGTCGCGTCCTTGAAGCCGCGGACGGCGCGTTCGAGCCCGGCGGCGGTCCCGGCCAGGTCGGTCACTCCCTCCGCCACCCGGCGGACCAGCGCTGAGCCCGCGATCACGCCCCGGGCGCCCGCGGCGGCGGCGGCCCGGACGTGGGCGGGCGTCGAGATCCCGAAGCCCAGGACGGCCGGCGCCCCGCCGGCCGCGGCGAGGACGGCGAGCCGGTCGGCGAGACCGGGGTCGGTCCGGCCGTCGTCGCCGGTGACGCCGCCGCGGCTCGTGACGTAGGTGTAGCCGCGCGACTGTCCGGCGATCCGGCGAAGCCGCCCGCCGTCGGCGTTAGGCGGCGCGATCAGGACCTGGGCCACGCCGGCCGCCTCGGCGGCCGCCTGGAAGGGCCCGGCCTCGGCCGCCGGGACGTCGGCCAGCAGCACCGAATCGGCACCGGCGCGCGCCACGGCGGCGTAGAACCCGTCGAGTCCCTGGCGGAAGGCGAGGTTCGCGTAGCCGAGGAGCCCGATCGGGAGCTCCGGGTGTCGGGCCCGAACCGCGGCGATCAGGTGCCAGCAGTCCGCCAGCGTCGTGCCGGCGCCGAGGGCCCGGACGGCCGCCGCCTGGATGACCGGCCCGTCGGCCACCGGGTCCGAGAACGGGAGGCCCAGTTCGAGCGCATCGGCGCCGCCCCGGATGACCGCATCGATGAGCCGGGCCGAGTCGGCGGGCGTGGGATCGCCTAACGTGAGGAAGGGGATGAAGGCGGCTTCGCCGGCCGGCAGCCGGGCGAACAGGGCCTCGTAGCGGCCGGCGGTGCCGGGACGGACCGGATGGGTGCTCATCGGGATTCCTCCAGCCAGCGGGTGACGGTCGCGAGGTCCTTGTCGCCCCGGCCGGAGAGATTCACCACGAGGTGGCGGTGGCGGCCTGCCGCCGCGAGCCGCCGCGCCGCCGCCAGCGCGTGGGCACTCTCCAGCGCGGGCAGGATGCCTTCTTCCCGGGCGAGGTCGCCGAAGGCGGCCACCGCATCGGCGTCGTCGCACCCGAGGTAGCGGACCCGGCCGGTCTCGTGGAGATGGGCGTGTTCCGGCCCGACGGCGGGATAGTCGAGGCCGGCCGAGAGCGAGTGGCTTTCCCGGACCTGCCCTTCGGCGTCCTGCAGCACCATCGTCAGCGCGCCGTGCAGGATGCCCGGTTCCCCCTTGAGGATCGTGGCGCCATGGTGTTCGGTGTGGAGCCCGTGCCCGGCCGGTTCCACGCCGACGAGGTCGACCGGATCGTCGAGGAACGCGGTGAACATGCCGATCGCGTTCGAGCCGCCGCCCACGCAGGCGATCACGGCGTCCGGCAGGCCCCCGATCGCGTCCTGGATCTGCCGGCGGGCCTCGTCGCCGATGATCCGCTGGAAGTCACGAACCATGAGCGGGAAGGGATGGGGCCCGGCCACCGTGCCGAGGAGGTAGTGCGTCGTGTCGGAGCTGGCCGACCAGTCGCGAAGGGCCTCGTTGATTGCATCCTTGAGGGTGGCCCCGCCGGTCGCCACCGGGACCACGGTGGCGCCGAAGAGCCGCATGCGCTCGACGTTCGGCCGCTGCCGATCGACGTCCTTCGCGCCCATGTAGACGATCGTCTCGAGGCCCAGGACCGCGCCGGTGAAGGCCGTTGCCACGCCGTGCTGGCCGGCGCCGGTCTCGGCGATGAGGCGCCGCTTGCCGAGACGGCGGGCCAGCAGACCCTGGCCCAGCGCCTGGTTGGTCTTGTGGGCGCCGCCGTGGAGCAGGTCCTCGCGTTTGAGCCAGATGGCCGTGCCGGGCGCGGCACCGAACCGCCGGCACCGGTAGAGCGGCGTTGGCCGGCCGGCGTAGGTCGCCAGCAGGTCCGCCAACTCGGCCTGGAATGCGGGATCCTCGCGGGCGGTGATGAAGGCGGCTTCCAGCTCCTCCAGGGCCGGCATCAGGATTTCCGGTACGAAGGTGCCGCCGAAGCGGCCGAACCGAGTCGGCAGTTTCACGAGCGGGACTCCTGCGGCCCCGCCTGCCGGCGGGCCGCCATCAGGCGGTCGAGCAGGACCGGGTCCTTTTCGCCCGGGGCCGACTCGACGGCCGAGTTGACGTCGAAGGCATCGAGGCCGGTTGCCAGCGCGCGCGCCAGGTTGTCGGGGCCGACGCCGCCGGACAGGATGCAGCCGTCCGGGCGCGTCACCCCCTCGAGCACCGACCAGTCGAAGGGCCGGCCGGTCCCGCCGCGGCGGGCCGGGTCGTAGCGATCGAGCAGCAGCCGGTCGGCGTTCCAGGCATTGGCAGGGATCGTGTCGACCACGCGGACCGCCTTCCAGATCTCGACGCCGTCGGGGAGTTTCCGCCGCAGCCGGTCCAGAACATCCGGCGTTTCTTCGCCGTGCAGCTGGACGGCGGCGAGGTCGAGGGTCTGCGCCAACTCGGCCACCCGGTCCGACGACTCGTTGACGAACACGCCGACGAAGCGGAGGGGTGCCGCCCGGCGGATCGCGAGCGCCTGGCGCGGAGTGACCCGGCGGGGCGACTCCGGCGCGAAGATGAGACCGCCGTGGGTGGCCCCGCGGTCGGCTGCGTGGCGGGCGTCTTCGGGGCGGGTGAGGCCGCACACCTTGGTCCACCCGTACACGAGATCCCGCAGCGCCGCATCGGGATCGGCCGCCCGCATCAGCGCGGTGCCGACCAGGAAGCCGTCCACGAGCGGCCGGAGCCGGGTGACGTCGGCCCGGGTCCGGATCCCGGATTCGGCGATCAGGACCCGATCGGCCGGAACCCGGGCCGCGAGCGCCGGCGTGGTGGCGAGGTCCACCGCCAGGGTGCCGAGGTTCCGGTTGTTGAGGCCGATGACGGGAGCGCCTAACGCTACGGCGCGGTCGGTTTCCGCCGCCGAATGCGCCTCGGTCAGGATTCCCATGCCGCATTCGGCCGCGGCCCGGGCGCAGTCGCGCCAGGCGGCGTCGTCGAGGACCGAGAGCATCAGCAGCACCGCGTCCGCCCCGGCCCGGCGGGCCTCGTACACCTGGTAGGGATCGAGCACGAAGTCCTTGCAGAGCACCGGCTGGGACACCGAACGCCGGACCCGGCGGAGCAGGTCGAACGAGCCGCCGAACCAGGTGGCATCGGTCAGGACGCTGACGGCGTCGGCATGGCGGGCGTAGGTCTCGATGGCCGGTCCCATCGCGTCCGCGGGCCGGATCGGGCCTTCCGACGGCGAGGCCGGTTTGATCTCGCAGATGAAGGCGGGCCGGCGGCTCCGAAGCGCGGCCTCGAACGGGCGGTCGCTCGGTTCGAGTCCCTCGCGGACGCGCTCGAGCGGCAGGGCCGCCCGTCGGGCGGCGACTTCCTCCCGTTTGGTGACCAGGATCCGGTCAAGCGCCACGGGAACACTCCACCAGTGCGGCGAGCCGGTGCGCGGCCGCGCCGCCGGCGAGGATGTCCCCCGCCGCCGCGACGCCCTCGCGGAAGGAACCGGCGATGCCCGCGACCCAGAGCATGGCGCCGGCGTTGAGGGCCACGGCGGCGGCATGCGCCGCCGGTCCCCGGCCGGCCAGCAGCCGCCGGAGCCAGGGGACCGCGGCCTCGGGGTCGCCGCCCGCCAGGTCCGCGATCGGGCGGCGTTCGAGCCCGCCGTCCTCGGGCACGATCTCGAGTTCGGTCACCGCGCCGTCGGCGAGCCGGGCGACCCGGGTCGGGCCGTGGAGAGCGATCTCGTCGAGCCCGCCCCCGTTGACGACCAGCGCCGACCGGCAGCCTAACGACCGGAGCGTCTCGGCGATCGGCCGCACCAGCCGGGCGTCGTAGACCCCCATCACCTGGTACTCCGGATGCGCCGGGTTCGCGAGCGGGCCGAGGAGGTTGAACACGGTGCGGGTCTTGAGAGCCCGGCGCACCGGCGTGGCCCGCCGGACGCCCGGGTGATAGGCCGGGGCGAACAGGAAGCAGAGCCCGGTCTCGTCGAGACAGCGCCGGGCCACCTCGGGCGGGGCCTCGAGCCGGACGCCGGCCGCTTCCAGGAGATCGGCGGATCCGCACCGGGAGGAGGCCGCGCGGTTGCCGTGTTTGGCCACCCGGACGCCGGCCTCCGCGGCGACGAACGCCGCGGCCGTCGAGATGTTCACGGTTCCGGCGCCGTCGCCGCCGGTGCCGCAGGTGTCGGCCACCGGATAGTCCGGCTTGGGGAAGGCGACCGCGGCGGCGCGAAGCGCCCGGGCCGCGCCGGCGATTTCGGCGGGGCTTTCGCCCCGGCTCTTCAGGGCCCCCAGGATCGCGGCGATTTCGATCTCGGAGAGGCCGCCGGTGACGAGTTCGGTGAAGGCGGCGAAGCTCTCGTCCGCTTCGAGACTCCGGCGGCTCAGGGTGTCGAGGATCTCAGCGGCCGGCATGGGTCGCCCACGAGATGACGTTGTCGATCAGGGCCCCGCCGGCGGGTGTCAGCACCGACTCCGGGTGGAACTGGATGCCGAGGGCCGGCGCGGTCCGGTGGCGCACGGCCATCACCACGTCGCCTGCGCGGGCGGTGACCTCGAGAGCGTCCGGTACCGACCCTGCGGCGAGCGAGTGGTACCGGCCGACCGGCATCGGCGAGGGCAACCCCCCGAACGGCTGCCCTCCGTCGTGGACGACCGCCGTCGCCTTTCCGTGCAGCGGTTCCGGCGCCCGGACCACGCGGCCGCCGGCGGCCGCCACGAGGGCCTGGTGCCCGAGGCAGACGCCGAACAGCGGGACCCTGCCTAACGCCCCCCGGACGACGCCGAGACAGGACCCGGCGCCGGCCGGGTCGCCGGGGCCGGGCGAAATCACCAGGAGGGTCCGGGGCCGCCGGAGCGCCTCGGCCAGCACCCGTTCGGCCGGCACGTCGTTCCGGAACACGGTGACCGACTGGCCCCGGCGGGCGAACTCGTCCACCAGGTTGTATGTGAACGAGTCCACGTTGTCGAGAAGGACGACCGAGAGTTCAGACATGGGCCGGCTCCCCGGCCGCGGCGGCAATCGCCTCGAGCACCGCGCGAGCCTTGCGCGAGGTCTCGTCCGCCTCGCGGACCGGATCGGAGTCGAGCACGACCCCGGCGCCGGCGCGCACCCGCGCCATCCCGTCCGCCACGACCGCCGACCGGATCACGATGGCGGTTTCGAGGGTGCCGTCGTGGAGGAGGTAGCCGACCGCGCCGCCGTAGCAACCGCGGCGCGAGGGTTCGTGCTCCCGGAGCAGTTCGGCGGCCCGGACCTTCGGGGCCCCGACGAGGGTACCCATGTTCATCGTCGCGGCGTAGGCCTCGAGCGCGTCGATGCCGGGCGCCAGCGTGCCCGTCACCTCCGACACCAGGTGCATGACGTGCGAGTATCGCTCGACGGTGAGAAGGCGGGCCACGGTCCGGGTTCCCGGCACGCTGATCCGGGCCACGTCGTTGCGGGCCAGATCGACCAGCATCAGGTGCTCGGCCAGTTCCTTCGGATCGAGCCGGAGAGTCACTTCGTTGCGGATGTCGGCGTCCGGGTCGATCCGGCCGTCCGGGGTGCGGCCGCGCGGGACGGTGCCGGCGATCGGCAGGATCGCGGCAGTGCGGCTCGGGCCGTCCACTCGCAGGCAGGTCTCCGGCGAGGCACCGAACAGGGTCCGCTCGCGGCCGGCCAGGAAGAACAGGTAGGGACTCGGATTCCGGACCCGGAGCGCCGCGTAGGCGCCGAGGGGATCGGAGCAGGGCAGCGCGAACGTACGGGACGGCACGATCTGGTATACGTCGCCCGCGGCGATGTGCTCCTTGAGCCGGGCCACGACGGCGGCGTAGGCCGCGTCGTCCTGGTCGACGTCCGCCTCGACGCGCACCGGCGCCGGCGGCGGTACGGCCGGTGTCGGCGCCCGGCCGTCCTGGACCAGCTGCACCAGGGCCTCGAGCGAGCGGCTGGCGTCGTGATAGCGCCGGTCGGCCCCGTCACCGCCCCAGGCGGTCGTCACGACCGTGGTGGTCTGCCGGGCGTGGTCGATCACCAGAAGCTGATCCGGCAGCCAGAACTCGAGCGTCGGCTGGCCGAGGGGATCCTCGCGGCCGGCCGGGAGCGGTTCGAAGTACTCGATCGCGTCGTATCCGAACGTGCCCAGGAGGAGGTGGCACCAGCGGTTCGGGGCCGCGAGCAGCACCGGACCATGGGCCAGGGTCCGGAGCAGATCGAACGGCGACCGGCGCCGGAACCGGTCGCGTTCGGGTCCGTCGCCGGGGTCCGCGGCGAAGGCGAAAGTGCGCGCCCCGGGCTCGCGGGGCCGGAGCGCGTCGGCATGCCGGGCCGCCAGAAAGGCCGCCGCGGCCTCGCCGTTAGGCGTGAGCGGGTCGACCTCGACGGTGCGGCCGAACGCGCGGATCCGGAGCGCGCTCCGGACCGCGATGAGGCTCCGTTCGCCCGTCTGGCCGGTCCGGTCGGCGGACTCGAGAATCGCGGTGTCGGGCAAGCGCCCGCCGGCCGAGACCCGGTGGTAGAGCGCCAGCGGGTCCGGGGCGCCGACCAGTCGCCGCACCAGCGGGGCCACGGTGCCGCTCCGGGCCAGATCGGCCGGGGTCACAGGGTCCGACCCGCCGCGCGGACGAACGGTTCGATCTCCCGCATCAGGCCGGCGAACTGATCCGGGAACAGCGATTGCTTGCCGTCCGACAGCGCCACCCGCGGATCCCGATGGACCTCGATGAGCAGGCCGTCGGCCCCGCAGGCGATCGCCGCCTTGGCCATCGGGCTCACGTACTCGCGCACGCCGGTGCCGTGCGACGGATCGATCACCACCGGCAGGTGGCTTCGCGCCTTGATGGCGGGGACGGCGGAGAGGTCGAGGGTGTTTCGGGTGGCGGTCTCGAACGTCTGGATCCCCCGTTCGCACAGGATCACGTTCGGATTCCCCTCGGCCAGGATGTACTCGGCCGCGAGGAGCAGATCGTCGATCCTGGCGGACATCCCGCGCTTGAGCACGACCGGCTTCCGGCTCTGGCCCAGGGCCTTGAGGAGCCGGAAATTCTGCATGTTGCGAGCGCCGCACTGGAAGCCGTCGGCGTAGCGGTCGACGATCTCCACGTCCGCGACGTCCACCACTTCCGTGAGGGTCGGGAGGCCGAGTTCCTCGGACACCTGTTTGAGCAGCAGCAGGCCCTCACGGCCGAGGCCCTGGAACGAATAGGGGCTCGTGCGCGGCTTGAAAGCGCCGCCGCGGATGATCCGGGCGCCGGCCGCCTGAACCGCCTGGGACGTTTCCCGCAGCTGGTCGAGGCTTTCGACCGCACACGGACCCGCCACCACGACGACCCGCTCGCCGCCGAGGTCCACGCCGCCGAGGCTCACGACGGTATCGGCCGGATGCATTTCCCGGGCAACCAGCTTGTACGGAGCCAGGATCGGCTTGACGCTTTCCACCAGCGGATGGCCGTCGAGGTGGAGCTGCTCGAGGACCCGCTCGTCGCCGAGGGCGCCGAGGACGACGCGTTCGCTGCCCGGCATGTGAAGCGGACGCAGCCCGAGCGCCGAGATCTGCTGCATCAGCTCGTCGGCGTGGTCGCGGGTCGCGTGCGGTTTGAGAACGATGATCATGGCCGCCTTCTCGAGTTGGGGTCCACCGCGGCGGCCGAAAACAAAACAGCCCGCCGCATTCGCGGTGGGCTGTCGGGTGTCGGGTCGAGTCTGGCTACTGGCTCGAACGCGCGTCGGAAGCCCCCGCGAGAGATCGCCAGGGCCACCACCACTGAGTCGTGGAGCGCAGGTTCGCCGTAACCAGCATGGTGGCGAAGCTATCGCGAGGCCGGCCGGGCAGTCAAGAGGCCTGGTCCAGGACCGCGAACAGCCGATCCACCTCGGTCGCTTCGTTGTAGACCTGGGGTGTGACCCGGAGCACCGTGCCGCCCCGGATGCTGGCATAGACGCGCTCGCGGGCCAGGCGGTCGGCGAGGTCCGCCGGAAAGCCGCCTGGGGCGCGGAGGCTGGCGTAATGGGCCGCGCGCAGGCCGGCGGGGACGCACTCGAGGCCCCGGTCCGCCGCCAGGGCGACCACCCGGGCGGTCAGCGCGCCGACGGTCTCTGCCACACTCGATACCCCCCAGGCGGCAATCATGCCCAGGGCGGCAGTGGCCCCCGGCAGCAGGCCGAAATTGGAGGGCTCGCCCATGTCGAAGCGCCGCGCGCCCGGCTGGTAGGCTTCGGGATAGTCGATCAGGCCGCCGAAGTTCTCCGATCCCGCCCGGGCAAACCAGGACCGCTCGATCGGCCGGCCCTCGTGGTGCCGCGGTGCCACGTACAGGAACCCGGTGCTGTACGGCGCCATGAGCCATTTGTACCCGGCCACCACCAGAAAGTCCGGATCGACCGCCGCGAGCGGGAAGGGCAGCACGCCTAACGACTGGGTCAGGTCGAGCACCAGGGCCGCGCCCACCTCGCGGAGCCGGGCGCCGATCCGGACCAGATCGACCAGCGACCCGTCGATCCAGTGGCACGCCGGCAGCGCGGCGACCGCCGTCCGTTCGTCGATGGCCGCGAGGAGCGCCGCGGTCCAGTCGTGGTCGGCGGGGCGGGGCACGAGGTGGAAGTCGCCGCCGGTCTCCCGGGCGCGGTCCCGCCAGGTCAGGATCGTCGAGGGGAACTCGGCCTCGATCATCAGCACCCGGCGGCCCGGGCCGATCGGCAGGTTGGCGGCCGCGACCGCCATGCCGTAGCTCGCCGCCGGGACGAGGGCGACGTCGTTCGGCGTGGCGGGGGCACCGAGCAGTCCGGCGAACGCGGTCCGGGCCGCTTCGGTGGCGGAGAAAAAGTCCGCCGGCTTGACCAGCCAGGGTCGGCGCTTGCGATCGACGCCGGCATGGCACGCCGCCGCCACCTCGTGGGCCATGGGCGACATGTAGGCGCAGTTGAGGTACGCCACGTCGGCCGGCAGGTCGAAGCGGTGGCGCTGGCTGGGAAGGATCGCCATGGGGGACTCCGGTGAGGGGATCGCCGCCGACTGCGAATGGCGGTATTGTATACAAAGGTAATCCTTCCCGTTCCCGGAGCCCTCCATGCCGACCCGGATCTTTCGGCCGCTGCTTGCGCTGCTCGTTTTGGCCGCCGCCCCGCTGTCCGCCCAGACCGGCCTGACCGCCGTCCAGGCCGCCGCGATGAAGCGGCTCAGCAACGTGACGATTTCCCCCGACGGCCGGACCGTGGCGTACGTCGTGACGGTGCCGAACCTCGAGGAGAGCTCCGAGAACAGCGACATCTGGCTGGTGCCGGCCACGGGCGGGGGGGAGCCGTGGCGGCTCACCAACGCGAAGGAGTCCGATGAGAGTCCGGCCTGGTCGCCGGACGGCCGGTGGATCGCGTTTCGGTCGGCCCGCGCCGGCGCCCCGCAACTCTATCGGATTGCCGTGCGCGGGGGCGAAGCGGAACAACTCACCACGCTGAAGAAGCCGATCCAGGCGTTCGCCTGGTCGCCGGACGGGACGTCCATCGCCTTCGTCGTGGAGCGAGCCGACACGCCCGAAGAGGAGAAGCGGCAGCAGGGCAAGGACGACGCCGTCGAGGTGGACCGGAACTTCAAGGCGGCGACGCTCCACGTGCTCGACGTCCAGAGCCGGAAGGTCACCGACCTCAAGACCGGCGACTATCAGATCGCGGACCTCGCCTGGGCCCCCGACAGCCGCCGGCTTGCCTTCGTTTCCATCCCGACGCCGCGGGCCGACGACGCCCGCTACGCGGACATCCAGATCGCCGATCTCGGCAGCGGCGCCGTGCGGCGGCTGCTCGACAATCCCGGCCCCGACACCGACCCGGCCTGGTCGCCCGACGGGACCATGATCGCGTTCCGGACCCGGGGCGCCCAGGCGGTGAGCGTTACCCAGAACCGCCTCGCCACAATCGCCGCCGACGGCGGGACCCTCCGGATGCTCGGATCCGGCTTCCTCTACGAGCCGGGGGCCCCGGTCTGGAGCCCCGACGGGAAGACGCTGATGTTCTGGACGCTCACCCGGACCTCCTCGGAGCTCTATTCCCTTCCGGTGGCGGGCGGTCCGGTCCGCCAGCTGTCGAAACTCGAGGGATCGTTAGGTCTTTTCGGCGCGGGAACGCCGTCGATCTCGGCCGACGGGTCGGTGATCGCGTTCGCGCGGGGCACGATCGAGACGCCGGACGAGGTCTACACCGCGCGGCTGGGCGGCGACTGGACGATGGGGGCTCTGACCCGGCTCAATCCCGACCTCGCGACCGTGCCGATGGGCCAGAGCGAGATCGTCCGCTGGAAGAGCAAGGACGGGATGGAGGTGGAGGGTATCCTCGTCTACCCGGTGGGCTATCAGCCGGGGCGGCGGTATCCCACCGTGGCGATCATTCATGGCGGCCCCTCCGGCGTCTGGGACCGGTCCTTCCCGGCCAACTGGTACAACTCGGCCCAGGTCTACGCGGGCCAGGGATGGCTGTCCTTCCTGCCCAATCCGCGCGGGTCGAGCGGCTACGGCGAGAAGTTCCTCGCGGCGAATTACCGCGACTGGGGCAACGGCGACTACCAGGACATCCAGACCGGACTCGACTACCTCATCCAGCGGGGCGTTGCCGATCCCGCGCGGCTGGCGCAGACCGGGTGGAGCTACGGCGGCTACATGACCGCCTGGACGCTGACCCAGACCAACCGGTTCAAGGCGGTGATGGTCGGAGCCGGGCTGACCAACATGTACTCGATGTACTCGACCAACGATCTCCAGATGGTGCTCGAGGAATATTTCGGCGCCGAGCCGTGGGACGACGAGCAGGCGTACCGCCGGGCGAGTGCCATGATGTTCATCAAGCAGGCCCGGACGCCGACGCTGATCCTCCACGGCCAGCAGGACACCCGGGTCCCGATCGGGCAGGCGCAGGAACTGTACATGGGCCTCAAGAAGAACGACGTGCCGGTGGAACTGGTGTTCTTTCCCCGGGAGCCGCACGGTCTCCGGGAGCCGCGCCACATGCTGGACAAGATCCAGCGCGAGATCGCGTTCTTCAGCCGGCACGTCCTCGGGGTCGACGTGAAGCCGGAGCCGGTGCCGTGAGCGGCCGGCCGGCCGTGCTGGCCGCCGTCGCGCTGCTCGCGGCGGCGCCGGTGGCCGCGCAGACGCGGGTCGACCTGCTGATTCGCGGCGGCAGCGTCTACGACGGAAACGGCGGGGCGCCGCGCCAGGCGGACATCGGGATTTCGGGCGACCGGATCGTCTTCGTCGGTGAGGCGCCGCGGGGGCTCGCGGCCACCCGGATCGTCGACGCCCGGGGGCTCGTCGTGGCGCCGGGCTTCATCGATCCCCATACCCACACCGACGGCGATGTCCGCTCGCCGGCGCGGCGGGGGCTGCCGGGGTACCTGATGCAGGGCGTCACGACGGTGGTGACCGGGAACGACGGCGGCGGACCGGTGGACATCGGCAGCGCCAGGGCCGAGCTCAATCGGGCCGGCGTGGGGACCAACGTGGTGTACCTGGTCGGGCAGGGCAGCGTCCGCCGCACCGTGATGGGGATGACGGCCCGGGCGCCGACCGCGGCGGAACTCGGCCGGATGCGGTCCCTGGTCCGCCGGGCGATGGCCGACGGCGCGGCGGGGATGTCGACGGGGCTCTACTACGCCCCGGGCAGCTACTCCTCGACCGCGGAAGTCATCGCGCTCGCGCAGGAAGCGGCGGCGGCCGGCGGCTACTACGACTCGCACCTTCGCGACGAGTCGTCCTACACCATCGGGCTCCTCGGCGCGGTGGACGAGGCGATCCGGATCGGCCGGGAGGCCGGCTTGCCGGTGCACATCTCCCACCTCAAGGCGCTGGGCACCGACGTCTGGGGGAAGAGCGACGAGGTCATCGCGCGGATCCTGACCGCCCGGGCGGCGGGACAGCGGGTGACGGCGGACCAGTACCCGTACACCGCCTCGGGAACCAGCGTCGGTGCGTCGCTGCTGCCGCGCTGGGCGGAGGCCGGTGGTCGCGACTCGCTCAAGGCCCGTCTGGCGGACGCCGGGACCCGGCAGCGGATCGAGACCGAGATGCTGGCGAACCTCAAGCGTCGCGGCGGCGCCGAGTCGCTCCTGCTCACGACCGGGCGGTGGAAGGGACAGCGGCTTCCGGCGGTGGCGCAGGCGCTCGGCACCGATTCGATCTCGGCCGCGATCCAGGTCATCGAAGCGGGCGACGCCAGCGTGGCCTCGTTCAACATGAGCGAGGCCGACATCGAACGGTTCATGCGCCAGGATTTCGTGGTCACCGGCTCCGACGGCTCGGCCGGCCACCCCCGGAAGTATGGCACCTTCCCGACCAAGATCCAGGTCTACTCGCTCGAGCGTGGCGTGATTCCCTTCGCTCGCGCGATCGCCGCATCGAGCGCCCGCACGGCGGACATCGTCGGCTTGCCCGACCGGGGCCGGATCGAGCCCGGCCGATTCGCCGACATCGTCGTGCTCGATTCCGCCGCCTACGCGCCGCGCTCGACCTACGAGGCACCCGAGCTGCTCGCGACCGGGGTGCGGTTCGTCGTTGTGAATGGTCGCCTGGCGGTCGACGGTGGCCGGATTCTGCCCGTTCTGGCAGGTCGCGCACTTCGCCCGGGCGCATAGCGGCGAAAACGGCAAGAAGTTGCCGCTGGTCGCATTGTTACCCCCCACCCACTCCGCGACGTTGAAGTAGTCGGCCGCGGCCCGCCAGTGTCGCGGCTCGTCTCGTAACGGAGCAGGGTCGATGAGGTTCTTTTCACGGCGCCCCGCGGTGCCGGAAACCTTCGTCCGGGCGGCGACGGTCCGCGCGGTCCAGCAGGGCGATCGGACCGTGCTCATGGACCTTGGCGGGGAGCAGTTCTACTCCCTCGATGCCGTGGCCGGCCGGACCTGGGAGCTGCTCGCCGAGCCGCGTTCGGTCGCGGCCCTGGCGGAGGTGCTCGCCGGCGAGTACGACGCGCCGGTCGAAACGATCCGGTCCGATCTCGACGAATTGCTGGCCGGGCTTCGCCGGGACGGCCTGGTGCGCACCCGATGAGGCCCGTGCCCCGCTTCCCGGCCGCCTTCTGCGCGGTGGCCCTGACCCGGCTGCTGCTCAAGACGGTCGGCTTCCGCCGAACCGTCCGCCTCGCCCAGCGGTTCGGCCGGCCGTCGCGGTCGGCTCCGGTCCCGGGCGATGCGACTCTCGTGGTCCGGGCGGTCGCGGTCGCGGCGGCATTCTTCCCGGGCCGGGCCATCTGCCTCGAACAGTCGCTCGCCGGCTACCTGCTGCTCCGGCGGCGGGGCTATGACGCCGCCCTTAAGGTCGGGGTGCAGCCCTTGCCCTTCCGGGCCCACGCCTGGCTCGAGTTGGACGGCCGGCCGGTCCTCGAGAACGAAGACGAGCTGGTCGCGTTCGTCGCCTTTCCAGAGGCGTTCGCATGAACCCGTTCTACACCGTAGTGGCGCTCGACGGCGGCCGCGTTGGCGTGGACGATCTCATGCCGGCGCTTACGGCACTCGAGCGGGCGGATCAGAACGGGCAACTCGCGGTGGTGGAGCAGTGGGGCGCGGCCTGGGTCCCGGCCACCGAGCGGGGGCGCCCGGCGGTGCTGCACAAGCACGGCATCCTCGCGGTGGGCGATGTCCGCCTGACCAACCGCGGCCTCCTGGCCGCCGGGCGAGACCGGGCGGCCGCCGCCGATCTGGCGCTCGTCGTCGATCGGTATCGCGCCGGAGGCTTTGCCGGCCTGGCGGAACTCGTCGGCGACTTCGCCTTCGTGTTGTGGGATGCGGAGAACCACCGGCTCGTTGCCGCCCGGGACGGGGTCGGCATCCGGGACCTCTACTTCCGCCGGCTGCGGGGTCGCCTGGCGGTGGCCTCGCACCTCGACGCCTTCGAGGACTGCGAACTCGACGCGGCCTATCTCGCGGAGTTCGCGGCCGGATTCCCTCCGGTCGATGGGCGGACCCCTTACCAGGGCGTCGAACGCGTCCATCCGGGCGGATACCTGCTCGTCGAAGACGGGCGGTTGACCCACGGCCGGTACTGGCGCGCCGAGGACTATCGCGCGGGTCAGATCCGGGTCGGCGAGCGGGAAGCCGTGGCCGAGTTCGGGCGGCTGTTCGAGGAGGCCGTGGCCGCCCAGACCGACGACGGGCTGGTGACCTGGGCCCAGTTGTCGGGCGGGCTCGATTCGTCGTCGGTGGTCGGGATGGTCGAGACCCGCGCGGCCCGGGGTCTGGGTCCCAGGCTGGTCGGGACCCAGACGGTGGTAGACGGCCTCGGCGACGGCGACGAGACCCGGTACTCCGACGCCGTCGTGGACCGGTACGGCCTTCGCAAC
>JBFXAY010000070.1:0-26324 GCA_050183815.1 Gemmatimonadales bacterium
GGCGCCGGCCACGTCGTCCGGCTGGCCGAGGCGGCCCAGCGCGATTTGGGATAATAAGGCGTCCCGGGCCTCTGCGGGCAAGGACGCCGTCATGTCGGTCTCGATGAACCCCGGGGCGATGCAGTTGGCCAGGATCCCCCGGCTGGCGTATTCCTTGGCCACCGACTTGGTGAAGCCGATCAGCCCCGCCTTGCTGGCCGCGTAGTTGGCCTGGCCCTTGTTGCCGGTGATGCCCACCACGCTGGTGATGTTGATGATCCGGCCCGCCCGCCGCTTCATCATCCCGCGGATGACCGCCTTGGTGGTGTGAAAGGCGCCCTTGAGATTGGCCGCCAGGACCTGGTCCCAGTCGTCTTCGCCGAGGCGCATGAGGAGGTTGTCCCGGGTCAGGCCGGCGTTGTTGACCAGGATCGAGATCGGCCCGAGCGCCGCCTCGGCCGCGGCAATGGCCGCGTCCACCTGGCCGGCGTTCGCCACGTCGCAACCCACCCCGGTGGCCCGCTCCCCGAACCCGGCCGCCACCGCCCCAGCCGCCTCGGCGTTCCGGCCCACGATCACTACGGCCGCCCCGGCCCCATGCAGGGCCGCCGCGATGCCCCGGCCGATGCCCCGGGTGCTGCCCGTGACGAAGGCCACCTGGCCGGCGAGGTCGATCGCGGTGCTCATCCGAGGAATCGCTCCACCTCGTCGGCGGTGCCTAACGAGAGATAGTTGGGAGACGGCAGGATCCGCTTGACCAGGCCGCCAAGCACCGTGCCGGGCCCGACTTCGACGAACCGGACCTCCGGCGCGAGCGCCCCGAGGGCCGCGACCGACTCGACCCAGCGCACCGGCGAGGTCAGCTGCTCCTCGAGCAGCCGACGGGCGTCCGCGCCGGTCGTAACAGGCGCAGCGGTGGCATTGGCCACCACCGGGAATGCCGGATCGGCGAAGGCCACCGCCGCGAGCGCCCCGGCCAGCCCGGCGGCGGCCGGCGCCATCAGCGGCGAATGGAACGCCCCGCTCACCTTGAGCGGGAGCACTCGCTTCGCCCCGGCTGCCTTGCAGGCGTCCCCGGCGGCGGCCACGGCGGCCGGGTCGCCCGAAATCACCGTCTGGTCGGGGGCGTTGAGGTTGGCGGCCACCGCCACCGCGCCCTGGCCGGAGGCCCCGGCACACAACTCAGCCACCCGGTCGCCGGCGAGGCCGAGCACCGCCGCCATGGCCCCGGGCCGTTCCGTGCCCGCCTGGTGCATCAACTCGCCCCGGCGACGGACCAGCCGGGCGGCGTCGACGGCGCTCAGCGAGCCCGCGGCCACGTAGGCGCTGTATTCCCCCAGGCTGTGCCCGGCGGCGCCGACGACGGTCCCGAACCGGCCGCCGGCCACGGCGAGGACGGCGGCCGAATGCGCCAGGATCGCGGGCTGGGTGTTGAGGGTCTGCTGGAGGACGTCGTCCGGCCCCTCCCACATGATGCCTGTCAGCGAGACGCCGACGGCCTCGTCGATCGCCGCCAGCGTGTCCCGGGCCGCCGGAAACCGCTCGGCGAGGTCCCGGGCCATCCCGACCTTCTGGGCTCCCTGCCCCGGAAACAGGAGAATGTCTACCATCGCACCACCACCGCTCCCCAGGTGAAACCGGCGCCGAAGGTGACCAGCAGCACGATCATGCCCGGCTTGAGCCGGCCGGCCGCCTCCGCTTCCACCAGGGCGAGCGGAATCGACGCCGCCGAGGTGTTGCCGTAGCGATCGACGTTGATCACGACCTTCTCGGCCGGCACCCCCGCCTCGGCCGCCGTGGCATTGATGATCCGCAGGTTGGCCTGGTGGGGCACCAGCAAGTCGATGTCCACTGCCCGGAGCCCCGCCTTTTCGAGGGCCTCGTGGCAGGCCTGGGCCATCCGCCGCACGGCCACTTTGAACACTTCCCGGCCCGACATCCGGATCGTATGGAGGCTCTCGGCGACCACCCGTTCATTGGGCGGCTCGTTCGACCCCCCGGCCGGGATGTAGAGCAGGTCGGCGAGGGTGCCGTCCGCGCCGAGGACGGTCGCCAGAATCCCGCGGTCGTCGGTGGCCGGCACCAGCACCGCGGCCCCCGCGCCGTCGCCGAACAGCACCGCCGTGCTCCGATCCGACTTGTTGGTAATCGACCAGACCCGATCGCCCCCCATGGCCAGCACCTTCGACGCGGAACCGCTCGCGATAAGTCCCTCGGCGACGGTGAGGCTGTAGAGCCAGCCGGGACAGGCTGCCACCACGTCGAACGCCGCGGCGATGCCGCCGCCGAGTTTCGCCTGGATGTCGCAGGCGGCCGAGGGCAGCCGCCGGTCCGGGGTGCAGGTCCCGCAGATCATCGTGTCGATGCCGGCCACCTCGATGCCCGCCTGACCGAGGGCCCGGCGGGCCGCTGCGACGAAGAGGTCGCTCTGCTGTTCGTGGGGCTGGAGCTGGCGCCGTTCGCGAATGCCGGTCCGCTCGACGATCCACTCGTCGGTCGTCTCGTAGACCTTCTCGAGATCCGCGTTGGTGACGACCGTGTCGGGCGCGGCGGCGCCGATCCCGGCGATCCGGGCGATGGGCCGGCGCATCACGCCGGTTCCCGCTCGTGGCTCGCGAACTCGGCGCCGATGTGCTTGTTGAGGCCCGAGCCCACCGTCTGCACGGCGACGCGGATCGCGTGCTTGATGGCGTTGGCGTTCGAACTGCCGTGGCAGATGATCGACGTGCCCTTGACGCCGAGGAGAGGGGCCCCGCCGTACTGCGAGTAGTCGAGCATCCGGAACGCCTTCCGGGTTTCCGGCCGGTCCCAGAGCTGTTCCCGCTCGGCGAGCTGCCGCACCAGACCGAGGACCGACTCGTAGAACTTGAGCACGATGTTGCCCACGAACCCGTCCGCGACCACGACGTCGACCCGGCCGTGCCTCGAATGCCCGCCGAGAATATCCCGGCCCTCGATGTTGCCGAGGTAGTTGAGGCCGGGGGCCTGCTTCAGCAGGTCATGGGCCTCGCGGACGATCGCGGTGCCCTTGCCCTCCTCTTCCCCGACGTTGAGCAGGCCGACCCGCGGTTCGGCCCGTTCGATCACGTCCCGCATGTAGAGCGAACCAAGGTAGGCGAAGCCGACCAATTCCCGAGCGGAGCAATCGACGTTGGCCCCGGCGTCGAGCAGGAGCACGGTTCCATCGATGGTGGGCAACAGGGTGCCGACCGTGGCCCGCGCCACGCCCGGGTGGAGCCCGAGGATGATGGTCGAGGCGGCCAGGATGGCGCCCGTGTTCCCGGCCGAAATGAAGGCCTGCGCCTCGCCCGCCGCGTGGCGGGACAGCCCGACCACCAGGCTGCTCTTCCGCTTCCGGCGTACCGCCTCGATCGGCTTCTCGGCCATCCCGATCGTTTCCGGCGCCTCGACCAGGTGGACCCGGCTCCGGTCGACCTCCGGATACTTCGCCAGTTCGGCCTCGATTCCGGCCGTCTGGCCGACGAGCTCGACCGAGAAGTTGGGCGGCAGGTCCAAGAGGGCCCGGACCGCGCCCTCCACTTCAGTGGCGGGCGCGGCGTCCCCGCCCATCGCGTCGAGCGCGACGCGAACCACGCTCGTCAGTCCTCGACCTCGAGCCGCTTCTTGCCCGCGTAATAGCCGCACGACCCGCACACCCGGTGAGGGAGCCGGGGCGAGCCGCACCGCGGACAGGCCTGAACGGCCATCCCGGCAGCCGAGTGATGGCTGCGGCGGAGCCGCTTCTTGCGCTTCGACGTTTTTCTCTTCGGTACCGCCATACGTTCCTCAGCGAGACGCGGATCCGGCGCATCCGCACGGACCCTGGTTCAGATCAGCCCCACATACCCGGCACAGCCCGGCGCAGTCCTCCCGGCACAGGGGGTACGCCGCCACCGCCAGGGCGAATTCCTCGCGCACCGCGCCGGTGACATCGACCGCGGACAGCGGTTCCTCCAACGGGTACACGCTCGGGTCGTCCTGCAATTCGGGATCGGGCGAAAACATCACCTCGACCCGTTCCGCCACCGGCACGACCAGTTCCTTGAGACACCGGCGGCAGTTGGCCTTCACCTCCCCGGCGAACTCGCCATGCCAGACGAAGCCGTCGCCGGCCGTGGCCTCGAGCGTGCCCGAGACCCGCAGCGGCCCGGTCAGTTCGGCGTCGAGCCCGGCCAGCGCTGGGTCGCCGGGCGGGATGACTGCGTCGGTCCGGACCGGCCCCCGGCGTAGATCCCTGATGTCGACCCGGAGCATAGCCCCTAAAGCTAGCCGCGGAACGGGTTTAGAACAAGGAGCCCGAAACGCGGGCCGGATTCAGCCGGCCAGGCCGGCCCGCTCCCCTTCGGCGAAGAAAAACGCCACCTCCCGGGCAGCGTTTTCGTCGCTGTCGGACCCGTGGACGGCGTTCTTGCCCTTCGACTCCGCGTACAACTTCCGGATGGTGCCCTCGGCCGCCTCGGCCGGGTCGGTGGCGCCGATCGCCGTCCGGAACGCCTTGACCGCGTCGTCCCGTTCCAGCGCCATCGGGAAACAGGGCCCACTGGTCATGAAGGCGACCAGCTCGTCGTAGAACGGCCGGCCCCGGTGGACCTCGTAGAAGGCCTCGGCCTGGGCCTTGGTGAGCCGCGCCAACCGGCCGGCGCGAACCACGAAGCCGCCCCGCTCGAGGTGGGCGACGATATTGCCCAGATTGCCCTTCGCGACGGCATCGGGCTTCACGATGCCGAGGGTGATTCGACCAGCCATCGGTTCCGTATCCTTATTTCTTCAGTCGTTCCTTGATCAGCGGCACCACATCCGCGGGCCGCTCCATGACTCCCACACCCGCCGCCTTGAACGCCGCGATCTTCTCGGCCGCCGTGCCCGAGGAGCCCGAGACAATCGCGCCGGCGTGCCCCATTCGCCGCCCTGGCGGCGCGGTCTGGCCGGCGATGAAGCCGACCACCGGCTTGGTCACGTGTTCAGCGATGTACTGGGCGGCCTTCTGCTCGTCGGTCCCGCCGATCTCCCCCATCATCACGATGGCGTCGGTGTCCGGGTCGGCCTGGAAAGCGGCCAGGACGTCGATGAAGTTCGTCCCGATGATCGGGTCGCCGCCGATCCCGACGCAGGTGCTCTGGCCGATGCCGTTGCGGGTCAGCTGATTGACCACCTCATAGGTGAGGGTGCCGCTCCGCGACACGAGCCCGACCCGACCCGGGAGGCAGATCTGCCCTGGAATGATGCCCACCTTGGCGACGCCGGGGCTGATCAGGCCGGGGCAGTTCGGGCCGACGAGCCGGGTGCCCTTCTCGCGAACGAGCGGCATGATCCGCGTCATATCCACCACCGGCACCCCTTCGGTGATGCAGACGATCAGCGAGAGGCCGGCGTCCGCCGCCTCGGCGATGGCGCCGGCGGCCAGCATGGGCGGCACGTAGATCACCGACGTGTTGGCGCCGGTCTCCTTCACCGCCTCCGCCACGGTGTTGAACACCGGGACCTTGCCCTCGAAGGTCTGGCCGCCCTTCCCCGGGGTCACCCCCGCCACGACGTTCGTGCCGTAGGCGATCATCTGCTTCGAGTGGAACGAACCGTCCCGCCCGGTGATGCCCTGGACGACGAGCCGGGTGGCGGCGTTGACGAAGATGCTCACTTGGCCTCCTTCGCGAGCGCCACCGCCTGCTTGACGGCCTCGTCCATGTCATTGAGGGCCTTCATCCCGTTCCCCTGGAGGATCTTGACCGCCTGTTCCTCATTGGTGCCGGTGAGGCGGATGACGATCGGGACGTTCACCTTGAACTGGCCCGTGGCCGTGACGATGCCGTTGGCCACGTCGTCGGTCCGGGTAATGCCGCCGAAGATGTTGAAGAGGATGACCTTGACGTTCGGATCGCTGGTGATGATCCGAAGTGCGTTGACGACCTTGTCCGGATTCGAGCTGCCGCCGATGTCGAGGAAGTTCGCCGGTTCCCCGCCGTAGTACTTCACCAGATCCATCGTCGCCATCGCGAGACCGGCCCCGTTGACGACGCAGCCGACGTCGCCGTCGAGCTTGATGAAGGTCAGGCTCGCCCGGCGGGCTTCCACCTCGCTGGCGGCCTCGGCGCTTTCGTCCCGGAGCGCCGCCAGGTCGGGCCGGCGTTCGAGTTCGTTGTCGTCGATCGTCACCTTGGCGTCGAGTGCCAGGACCTTGCCGTCCGGCGTCGTCGCCAGCGGGTTGATCTCGGCGAGGGAGGCGCCGTTGGCCATGAAGACCGCGTAGAGCTGCTCCATGATCCGGGCAGCCGCCCGCACCTGGGCGAAGTCGGAATAGAGCGTCAGCGCGAGCCCGAGCGACTGGTGCGGCAGCAGGCCGAAACGCGGATCGACCGCCAACCGGTGGATCTTCTCCGGCGTCTTGGCGGCCACTTCCTCGATGTCGATGCCGCCGGCGGGACTCACCATGAAGAGCGGCCGCTGGGACTCACGGTCCATGATCAGTCCGACGTAGGCCTCGGACGCGATCTCGGCGGCCGGCACCACGAGGACCTTCTGGACGGTGAGGCCCTTGATCTGCATGCCGAGAATCCGGCCGGCGTGCTCCTTCGCCTCGGCGGGGGTCTTGGCCAGCTTGACGCCGCCCGCCTTGCCGCGGCCGCCGGCGTGGACCTGGGCCTTCACGACGACGGTGCCGCTCAGGCGCGCGGCGATGGCCTCGGCCTCCTCCGGCGTGGCGGCCACCCCGCCGTCGAACATCGGGACCCCGGCTGCCTTGAGCAGTTCGCGGGCCTGGTACTCGTGTAGGTTCACGTGCCCCTCGTCACGGGTAGGGAATCAGTGGGAGGTCGCGGCACCCGAAGACGGTCCCTCGGTGCAGCGCCGCGGGTAAAGTAGTCGGGGCGGTAAGCTCAAACAATGACTTCACTTACGGTGGCGGTGGGGCGAGTTCGGTGCCGGGGCGGAGCAGTTCCCGCAGGTACGAGAAGGCGCGGCCGAATTCGAGCAGGTCGCCTCGCTTGAGCGCGGCGTCCGCCTGGTCGAGCCATTGGCGCGCCTGCTCGAGGCGGCTGCGGGCGTCGGTACCGACCGGCAGCGGTCCGATCTCGCCCCGGAGGTTGCGCCAAGCCTCCGGCAGCGTCCTCCCGGCCCCGAGCCGGCCGGCCATCGCCAGATTCACGAGGACCACGCCGCCGGCACCGGTGGGACTGACGGCATAGTTCGGCTGGTAGGCCACCAGCGTGTCGCCGACCGCGCCGTAGCGGATCGTCCCCGCGACGAACTCGCTCTCCCCCGCCCGCACCGAATCCTGGAGCTGCCGGAAGAAGGGAAACCGGTCCCACCGCTGCTGCAGGTCGTTAGGCAGTTCCACGGTGCGGTCCGAATCCGCCGCGAAGAACCGGAAGCCGGTATCGTCCGTCAGGCGGAGGAGGCCCCGAAGCCGGTTCCCTGCCGAATCCGCCACCGGAATCAGGAACGGGTCCGCGGCCGTGCCGAGGTTGGCCAGGTGGTCGGCCGGATAGGACGGCCGGACACCGGCGACGGGCCCCCCGAGCCAGGCCGGGGTCCGGAGAACCTCGGCGGCGACGGCGGCCAGCCCGGCCGGCGAACCGAGCTGCCGGCGAATCGCGGGAGGCAACGAATCGGCGGGCTCGATCAGCGGGGCCGCCATGCGCGCCCAGGCATGGGCGAGCGAGTCGGCGTCGGGACGGAGGTAGACGGTCGCCAGACCGTCGCGGGCGCTCACCACGCCGACGAAACCCGCCCGGGCGTATCCCACGTCGCCCCCGCGCCAGACCAGCGTCCGGCTCGAGGGAAACCGGGCGACCGTGAGGAAGCCCGACAACACCCAGTAGACGGCCCGGTCCGCCACCACCACGCGCGGCGCGGACCAGTCGGCAAACGGCGCGATTCCGGCGAGCCGCTGGGCCGGGTCGAGTCGCCACGCCACCTTGGCCTCCGGGTCGGCCCGCAGGGCCGCGCCGAGCTGGAGCCCCCAGGCGAGGGCGATGCGCCGGCTCTGGCTCCACAGCGCCACGCCGCTGGCGCCGCGGCTCAGGTCGAACGCGGGCGCTCCCGGCCGGGCGTCATGCCGCGACAGCGTGACGAGCGGAACAACGCCCGGCAGGAAGCTGTCGTCGCCATAGCGCAGCGAGGTGATGCCCCCGGTGGGGCCGACCCGGTCATCCGCCACCGCGACGAGGGCGGGATCGCCCCCCGCGGCCCCCCGCAACACGAACCAGACGCGGCTCCGGCGGCCGGCCACTTCGAGTTCCCCGGGCCAGGCTCCGACCGCGGGGACGCTGTCGGTGGCGACGAGGCGGCGCACGACCTCGGGATCCCAGAGGGACGGCGCCTGGCTGTCCACGGCCAGATGAGCCAGCGGCCGGTAGCCGACCCCGAACGCCGCAGAGTCGAGCGCCCGAAGCTGCTCCACCTCGATCTCGATCCCCGGCCCGTCGGCCGCGCGGGATTGAACGAGCAGGCTGCCGCCGAGGAGCGCCAGCCCGAGCCCAACCCAGCCGCCGAGGGCCACCATGAACCGAAACCGGAGGCCCCAAAGGCCGGTCAGGACCGCCGCCGTGAGGGCGAACAGCGTGACCACCTGCGAGACGGTGGTCCGCAGGAGGAACTCCGACTGGGCGAGTTCCGGAGTCCGGCTGGCCGCCAGGCGGAACGGCGTGAGCCACTCCGACCAGGCAATCAGCACGGCCGCGGCGGCCAGCAGGAGGGCGAGCTGCCGGCGGGCCGACCGGGCCAGCCAGAGCCGCCGTTCGGCGAACCGCAGCAGCCCTCCGGCGATCGACACCACCGCGACCGCCACGAGGGCCGGAATCACGAGCGCCACCGCGCGATCGAAGAGGAGTTCCTGCACCGGCAGCTCTGCCGCGAAGACCCCGAGATCGATCTGGAGGAGCCGGTCCTGCAGGCCGAACTGCACCCCGGCCATGTCGACCAGAATCGCCGGGAGCCAGAGCCCGGTACCGCCGCCAACGCCGACGCCGAGGATGGCGCCGATCCCCAGGGCAACGAGGTAGACGGTTCGTTCGGAAAACCGGCCCAGGGGACGCGGCAGATCGCCGAACTGGAGGGTGACGGAGCGGGTGACCCAGACGAAATGGATCCCGAACCACGCGATCGCGATCAGCAGCCCGGCCAGTTCGAGGGCCGTTTCGAGAAGCCCGAACCGGGTCCCGACGAGCGCCGCTGCCGGCGAGACGTCGGCTTCCCACAGCCGGGCCGTGACGAACCCCGCGCTCCAGCGGCCGAAGACCAGCAGGGCCACCACGATTGCCCCGCCGATGATCAGGCGCCGGCGCTTTCGGTCCATCGTCAGGCCTCGATGCACTGCCCCGCGAGCCACTCCGTGAGTTCGCGGCGGTATTGAGCCAGCGACGCTTCGCTGGTGGCTTCGAATCGCATCACCAGCACGGGCTGGGTGTTCGAGGCGCGGAGGAGCGCCCACCCATCCGGATAGGCGATCCGGACGCCGTCGATCGTATTCACGTCGTATCGGGCGGCGAAGTGGGCCGCCGCGCGCTCCACCAGCGGGAACTTCACATCGTCGGGACAATCGACGCGGATCTCGGGCGTGGCGAACGTCGCGGGGAGATCCGCGAGCAGGCGATGGAGGCCGGGGGCTCCCGCGGCCACCGTTTCGAGCAGCCGCGCCGCCGCGAAGAGCGCGTCGTCGAAGCCGAGGTAGTCGCCACCGAAGAAGAGGTGACCGCTCATCTCGCCGGCCAGCGGCGCCTTGAGCTCCTTCATCCGGGCCTTGATCAGGGAATGCCCCGTCTTCCACATCTCCGGCCGGGCCCCGGCCGCCGTGAGCGCCAGGGGCAGGACCTCGGAGCACTTCACGTCGAAGATCACGGGTACGCCGGCGCCGAACCGGCGAACCGCGTCGCGGCCGAGGATCACGAGCAGCTGGTCGCCGAAGATGATGGTCCCGTGTTCGTCGACCGCCCCGATCCGGTCGCCATCGCCGTCGAAGGCAACGCCGAGTTCGGCGTTGGTCCGCCGAACGGCGGCGATCAGATCCTCGAGGTTCTCCGGAACGGTCGGATCCGGGTGGTGATTCGGGAACGTGCCGTCCGACTCGCAGAAGAGCGGCACCACCTCGCAACCGAGGGCGCGAAGGACCCGTTCGGCCACGAGGCTCGCGGCGCCGTTGCCGCAGTCGACGACCACTTTCACGGGCCGGCCGAGCCGGTGCCGGCTGGTGATTGCCTCGACGTACCCATCGAGCACCGAGCCGTCGGCGCGCTCGGCCCCGGGGCCGGTCCGCCAGGTCTCGGCGATGATGACGTCGTAGAGATCGAGAATGGCGTTCCCGTGCACGGACTCGCCGCCGAGGACCATCTTGAAGCCGTTGAACTCGGGCGGGTTGTGGGACCCCGTCACCTGGAGACCGCCGTCGGTCCCGAGGTGGTGGACCGCGAAGTACAGCGCCGGCGTGGGGAGCATGCCGACGTCGATGGCCGTTGCTCCGGTGTCGACGATGCCCTGCCGGACGCCGGCCGCCAACGCTTCGCCGGAGGGCCGATTGTCGCGGCCCACGGCGAGCACGGGAGCGCGGCCGAACCGGGCCCAGCCCGCCGAGGCGTAGGCCCGACCCAGGCCCCGGGCCAGCTCCGGGGTGAGTTCCTTCCCGACGATTCCGCGAACGTCGTATTGGCGAAAGATGTTCTTCGGGACGTTCACGGCGGGTTTCCTCCTCCCCGATGAATCAGCCCAGCACGGGCCGGCTCGCCCGCGCTGGGCTCGTTGCGGCCCAGCCAACCCGCGCCTGCCCGGTCAGCGCCCGGCCACCGCACGGTCGAGGACGTTCCCGGCGAAGGCCCTGGCGCTCGCGTCGCCGATGCCGATGGCCAGCCGCGGGACCACCCCGAGCACCAGCAGCAGCACGACCCCGACCGCCACCGCCCAACGCGCCGCACCCGGAAGCACCGCCCCGTCGTGCTGGTCCGCCGCATAGGCGGACTTCATGTACATCGAGCGGACGACCGGCAGATAATAGCCGGCCGACACGAGGCTCGTGACCACGAGGATCACGGCCAGGAACCGGTGATGCTCGGCCGTGACCGCCGAGAGAATCGCCCACTTGCCGATGAAGCCGAAGGTGCCCGGGAAGCCGAGAAGCGAAAACATGCAGACGGCAAAGGCGAAGGCGAGCACCGGGCGGCGGCCGGCCAGCCCGGCGATCGAATCGAGCGTCACATCGCGCTCTCCGCCGCGTCCCAGAACGCCGAGAATCCCGAAGGCTGCGATGGTCGTGAGGACGTAGGCGGCGAGGTAGAGCAGCGTCGCGCTGGCGCCGGCCTGGCTGCCCGCCCAGACGGCCGACAGCAGATACCCGGCATGGGCCACCGAGCTGTACGCCAACATCCGCTTGAGCGACCGCTGGGCCAGGGCCACCAGGTTGCCCAGAATCATCGAGGCGGCCGCCAGGGTGCCTACGATGGGCTGCCAGGTATCGACGGCCGCCGGGAACCCGACCATCAGCACCCGGACCAGGGCCAGGAAGCCGGCCGCCTTCACGCCCGTCGCCATGTAGGCGGTCACCGGCGTCGGGGCCCCATCGTAGACATCCGGCGCCCACATGTGGAACGGCACCGAGGCCACTTTGAATCCGAGCCCGATGAGCATCAGGCCGATCCCGAGGCCGGCCATCGGCCCGACGCCGTCGGCCGAGAGCCGGTTGCCGATCTGGGTGAGAGCCGTCGACCCGGTGGCACCGTAGGCGAGCGCGATCCCGTAAAGCAGGAACGCCGAGGCCAAGGCGCCGACGAGGAAGTACTTGAGACCCGCTTCCGCCGAGAACACGCTCTTGCGGTTGAACGCCGCCATCACGTAGACCGGCACCGACATGACCTCGAGACCGAGGAACAGCACGATCAGGTCTTCGGCGCCCGCCAGGAACATCATGCCCGAGGTCGCCATAAGGAGCAGCGAGTAGTACTCGGGGGCCACCAGCCCTTCCCGCTCGAGGTAGTCGAGCGAGAGCAGGATCGCCCCGGCACTGGCCAGCAGGATCACGGCCAGCGCGGCGAACCGGTAGCCGTCGAGCGAAATCATGTGCGGCGCACCGGCCGGGGCGGCCCCGGCCCGCCAGAGGGCACCGAGCGCGGCCAGCGCCGCGGCGATCCCGACGAGCGAGACCCATCCCGCGAGCCGCGAGTCCGCTGCGCCGCGATGGCGGAGCGCGTTGAGGACCAGGACCGCGAGGGCCGCCCCGCAGACGATCAACTCGGGCAGCAGGGCCAGCATCACCCCCGAGGGGGTGGCAAGGTCGAGGGCGTTCATTGTCCGGCTCCCCGGGTCGGGACGATGGTTTCGCCCGGCAGCGGAAGACCCCGCACCGTGAGGATGTAGCGGCGGGCCGCCGGTTCCATCCGGTCGAGCACCGGCTTGGGATAGAGCCCCATCCAGAGGATGCCGGCCACGAGCGGCGCCAGCACCACGATCTCCCGGAGGGAGAGATCCGGAATCGACTCGTTCTCGGGCTTGTCGAGTTTGTTGAAGATGATCCGCTGCAACGCCCAGAGGAGATAGGCCGCGGCGAAAATCACGCCGGTCGTGGCGATGCCGGTGGCCCACGGATAGGCCCGGAAGCTGCCGAGGAGCACCAGGAACTCACCGATGAAACCATTGAGTCCCGGCAGGCCGACCGACGCCAGCGCCACCAGGGTGAGGATGACGCTGAAAAGCGGGACGACGCGGGCGATGCCGCCGTAGGCCGCGATCTCCCGGGTGTGACGCCGCTCGTAGATCATCCCGATCAGGAAGAACAGGGCGCCGGTCGAGAAGCCGTGGCCGATCATCACCATCAGCGCGCCCTGGACCCCCTGCACCGACGCCGCCCAGATCCCGAGCATGGCGAAGCCGAGGTGGCTCACCGAGGAGTACGCCACGAGTTTCTTGATGTCCGGCTGGACCATGGCCACGAGCGCGCCGTACACCACGCCGATGACGGCGAGCGGCACGACGATGTTGGTGACCAGGTCGCTGAACGCCACCGAGGGGAAGAACGGAATCGCGAACCGGAGGAACCCGTAGGTCCCCATCTTGAGCAGGACGCTGGCCAGGATCACGCTGCCCGCCGTGGGTGCCTCGACGTGCGCGTCCGGCAGCCAGGTGTGGAACGGGAAGATCGGCACCTTGATCGCGAAGGCCAGGAAGAACGCCAGGAAAAGCCACGGCGCCACCCGCCCCATGATCGGCGTCGGGGCGTACGTCAGCAGATGGAAGTAGGAGAAGCTGACGGTGCCGCCGCTCATCACCGCGGCGACCCGGACCATGACCAGGATGGCCACGAGCATCAGGAGCGATCCGGCCATCGTGTAGATGAAGAACTTGAGGGCCGCATAGAGCCGGTTCTTCCCGCCCCAGACCCCGATCAGGAAGTACATCGGGATCAGCATCACTTCCCAGAACACGTAGAACAGGAACATGTCGGTGGCGATGAAGACCCCGACCATGCCCGTGGTGAGGACCAGCAGCAGGCCGTAATAGGCCGGCTCCCGCTCGGTGATGTAGTTGAAGCTGCCCAGGACGCAGAGCGGCATCAGGAGCGTGGTGAGGAGCACCATCATCAGCGAGATGCCGTCGATCCCGACGGCGTACGAAATCCCCCACTGCGGAATCCAGGGGATCGTGGTCATCAGCTCCATGGTGCCGGCGTCGGTATTGACCGACCACCAGAGCCCGGCCGAGATCACGAACTCGAGAGCCGTGATGACGAGGGCCAGGCGCTTTGCCTGCTCCTTCGGGCTCAGGAACACGGCCGCTGCGCCCACCAGCGGCAGGATCAGGAGCGCATGGAGGACCCAGGCGTTGTAGTTGATCGAGGCGAGGAAGCTATTCATGCCGGGCCTACCGAATCACCGCGTGGAGGAGCCACACCGCCCCGATGACGAACACCAGCACGTACATCCCGAGCTGTCCCGACTGGAGCCGGCCACCGAGCCAGCCGAGCCCGCGGGCCAGGCCGCCGGCACCGTTGACGCCCACCCCGTCGATGATCCCCTGATCGAAGAATTTCCAGAGGAAGACCCGCGAGAGTCCCATCAGCGGTCGGACGATGAGCGACCGGTAGATCTCGTCCACGTAGTACTTGTTGAAGAGGACCTTGGCGAAGCCGACTTCCTCCGGCGCCTTGGCGGCGGTCGGAATGGTCCGGCTCATGGTAGCCCGGTACCCGGCCCAGAGGCCCAGGACCGCAATCAGCACCGCCGCCCCGAGGAGGGCGTACTCGGCTGACCCGTGCGGGAGATGAACCGGCATCAGGGCCGCTGCCGGGGCGAGGACGGGCTCGAGCCAGGTCTCGAGCCAGTGATGGCCCCTGAACAGGGTCGGCAGGTTGATCAGCCCGCCGGCGACCGTCAGCACCCCGAGTACCATGAGCGGTCCGGTCATGACCATCGGGGCCTCGTGGAGGTGCTCCCGCTCGGCGGTCCCGGTCCGGTTCTCGCCGAGGAAGGTCATCGCGATGAGCCGCATCATGTAGAACGCCGTCATCAGCGCGGCGGCGGCGCCCAGCGCCCAGAACACGTAGTAGACCGGGTGCTCCGCCCCGCGCCCGAACGCCGACGCCAGGATCTCGTCCTTCGAGAAGAAGCCCGAAAGCGGCGGGACGCCCGCGATCGCCAGGGTCGCGAGCAGCATCAGCCAGAACGTGGCCGGCATGTACCGCCGGAGCCCGCCCATGTTGCGCATATCCTGGGCGTCGTCGTGGCTGTGGGTCGCGTGGTACGCATGATGCATCGCGTGGATCACGCTGCCGGAGCCGAGGAACAGCAGCGCCTTGAAGAAGGCGTGAGTCACGAGGTGGAAGACGCCCGCCGTGTAGGCCGCCGACCCGACACCGAGGAACATGTAGCCGAGCTGCGATACGGTCGAATAGGCCAGCACCTTCTTGATGTCGTACTGGCGGAGGCCGATCGAGGCGGCAAACAGCGCCGTGACGGCGCCGACCCCGGCCACGACCGCGCTCGTGGTCGGCGCCAGGGCGAACAGAACGCTCGTCCGGGCGACGAGATAGACGCCGGCCGTCACCATCGTGGCCGCGTGGATCAGGGCGGACACCGGCGTCGGGCCCGCCATCGCGTCGGGGAGCCAGACGTAGAGCGGGATCTGGGCCGACTTGCCGGTGCACCCGAGGAAGAGGAACAGGGTGATCACGGTCACCAGCGTGCCGCCGGCCGCGTAGGCCTCTGGCGCCCGGCGGGCGATCTCGGTGAACTCGAGCGTGCCCATCGACCAGAAGATCAGGAACATCGCGATCAGGACGCCGAAATCGCCGATCCGGTTCACGATGAAGGCCTTCTTCCCCGCGTCCGCATTGGCCGGCTCCTGGTACCAGAAGCCGATCAGCAGATAGGAGCAGAGGCCGACCCCCTCCCAACCGACGAACAACACCGGGAGGTTCGAGCCGAGAACCAGCATCAGCATGAACACGACGAACAGGTTCAGGTACGCGAAGAACCGCGCGAACCCTTCGTCGGCGTACATGTAGCCGACACTGAAGATGTGGATCAGACTGCCGACCCCGGTCACCACCATCAACATGATGAGCGACAGCTGGTCCACCTGGAGCGAGATGTTGATCTCCAGCGCTCCGGCACCGATCCAGGCCCAGAGCGGCACCACGATCGGTTCCTCGGGCGGATGGCCGTACAGGCCGGCGAACACCGACGCCGCGACCGCGAAGGCAGCCAGCAGGACGCCGGGGCCCACGAGGGCCACGGCCCGTTTCGCGTCCGGCTTGACCAGGGCGAGCACACCGTTGACCAGGAACCCGGCAAACGGCAGTGCCACGGTCAGCCAAATCCAGGAAGGATTCATCAGCCCTGCAGGAGGTTGATGTTCTTGAGATCGACCGACTTCGTGTGCCGGAAGATGGCCAGAATGATCGCCAGCCCGACCGCGGCCTCGGCCGCGGCGACGGTCATGACGAAGAAGACCATCACCTGCCCGCCGAAGCCGTGGGCCTGGGACAGCGCCACGAAGGACAGGTTCACGGCGTTGAGCATCAGCTCGACGCACATGAACAGAATGATCGCGTTGCGCCGCGTCAGCACGCCGATGACCCCGATCGCGAACAGGATCGCCGACAGGACGAGCGAAGGTCCGAGGAGCATCCTAGAGCTTCCGTTTCGCGAGGACGACCGCCCCGACCGCCGCCGCCAGCAGCAGGATCGAGGTGATCTCGAAGGGAATGAGGTAGGTCTGGAACATCGGCGCCGCCACCGCCCCGACCGCGTTCGAGAACGAGGCCGGCGACTGCACCGCCGCCCCGCCCGGGAGGACCGCCAGCGGACTGGCCGCCGGTCCGCCGCCCAGGCGGGCGGCGAGCCCCGCCACGGAGGTGTTCCGGGTCGCCACGAGGGCGGCGACCAGGCCCGCGCCGAGCAGCACGGCCACGAGCCGGATCGGCCCCCGCTTGAGGTCCGCTCCCTCGTCCCGGCCCAGATTCAGCAGCATGATCACGAACAGAAAGAGCACCATGACCGCGCCGGCGTACACCAGCACCTGCATCGCCGCGATGAACTGGGCGTTGAGGAGGACGTAGATCCCCGCCAGGGCGAACATCGTCGAGACGAGCCACAGCGCCGACGGTACCGGATTCTTCTGGGTGATGCAGAGAATCGCCGAAATGACGGCGCTGGCCGCCAGGAGGTAGAAGACGATCTCGGTCATCACTGGCCTCGCGGATCGGCCGGATCCCAGAGGGTCGAGACCGAGTGGGTCTGAGCCGTCAGCCGCTCGAGGTCGTACACGAAACGATCCCGGCTGTACTCCGCGTTTTCGAAGTGGACGCCGACGTGGATCGCCTCTTCCGGGCAGACCTCCTGGCAATAGCCGCAGAAGACGCACCGGAACTCGTCGATCTCGTAGATCAGCGGGTAGCGGTTCCCTTCCTCGTCCTCGCCGGGTACCAGCTTGATGCAGTTGGCCGGACAGATCTGGGGGCAGAGGCCGCAGGCGACGCACTTCGACCGGCCCTGCTCGTCGGCCATCATCCGGTGGGTGCCCCGCCACCGCGGCGCGATCGCGTAGGTGCCGCGCTCGTCCGCCGTGCTCCGCTCCTCGGGGTACTGCATCGTGACCTTGGGCTGCAGCATGTGCTTGAAGGTCAGCACCATGCCCTTGAGGGCGGCCCGGACGTAGCTCGACTCCCGCTCGGGCCGCTTCATGACCTTGACGCCAATCGCCATAGACTAGCTCCTCGCCTGCAGCTGGACGCCGCGGCGGTACGATCCGGACACCAGCGTGCCGCGATCCAGGAGGAAAAAGACCACATAGCAGCCGACGACATTCATGCCGAGGAGGATCAGCGACTTGAGCAGCGGGCTCGTGATCCCGAGGCCGATGTCGATCGCCCAGACCGCGATGCAGACGGCCACGATGTACACCAGGGCGAGCGGGATCATGAACTTCCACCCGAGCGCCATCAGCTGGTCGTACCGGAACCGCGGCAGCGTCCACCGGATCCACATGAAAAAGAACAGGAAGAAGAACGTCTTGAGGAACATCATTGCCCCGGTGGCCACCGCGGCGGCCACCGAGCCGTTCTGGTCCCAGCTCGTGAAGGGAATATCCCAGCCGCCGAAGAACAGGACGGCCATCATCGCCGAGACGGTGACCATGTTCGAGTACTCGGCGATGAAGAACAGCGAGAACTTCATCGCGCTGTACTCGGTGTGGTACCCCGCGATCAGCTCCGACTCAGCTTCCGGGAGGTCGAACGGCAGCCGGTTGGTTTCGGCGAAGCCCGCCACCATGAAGATGAAGAACGACAGCGTCAACTGCAGCACGAACCACGACGCCGGCCCGGTCTGCTGGGCCGCGATCACCTGGCCGAACGTGGCGTTCCCGGTCAGGATCAGCACCGGAATCAGGCTCATTCCCATCGCCACTTCGTAGGAAATCATCTGGGCGCTCGACCGGAGACCGCCCAGGAGACTGTACTTGCTGTTCGACGACCAACCGGCCAGCGCGATCCCGTAGACGCCGAGGGAGCTCACCGCCAGCACGAACAGGAAGCCGATCGGCAGGTCGGCCACCGCCAGCGGCAGCAGTCCGTGATAGCTCACGGCACCGAGGAGCGGCAGGTTCCAGTCGAAGTTCACCATGACCGGTGCGGCCCACGGGATCACGGCACCCAGCATCATCGCCGGAATGAAGGCCATCGCCGGCGCCAGGATGAACAGGAACCGGTTCGCCTCCGCCGGGAAGGTCTCTTCCTTGAGAATGTTCTTGACCCCGTCGGCCGCCGGCTGCAGGAGGCCGGCCCAGCCGACCCGGTTGGGGCCGCGCCGGTTCTGCATCCAGGCAGACACCTTCCGCTCCATCAGCGTGAGCAGCGCCACCCCGACGATCGTGACCGTGAAGACCACGAGCATCTTGAGCACCACGAGGAGCACGAAGCCCTTCATCTCTGGTGTCATCGGGCTGCTCCGGCGGGCGCGACACCCGCCACCCGGCCGGTGTGGCCGAGTTCGCTGTAGGTGAGTCCGGCCAGCGCCGGGACGAAGGCCCCGAGGCCCGCGAACGCATCGGCCGCCGTGGCCGGCGCCGCGGGCCCGCCGGCGACTTCCGCCGCCTGCGCCGCGATCCACCACGCCGGCCGAGCCATCCCCGGGGCGGGTTTCGCCTGGAAGTACCGCTGAACCCGGTTGTCGCGATTCACGAACGTCCCGTTCTCTTCGGCCATGTTGGCCGAGGGCAGGACCACTGCCGCGCCGGACAGCCGGTCATCGTCGACGGTGCCGATCACGACGAGCCCGCCGTGCCCGGCCAGCGAGCCGGCCTCGCCGTCGCTGAGGTCGGCGTCGAGAACGATCACGAGATCGGCCTTGGCGGCGGCGGCCATCGCGGCCTGCCAGTCGGTCCCGTAGCCGGCCAGCGCTGCCCCGCTGAGGTTCGGCACCCGCTCCTTGCGAAGGGCCAGGTTCGGGACCCCGGCGAGCGGAGCCTCATCGCCCACCGGGACCTTGATCGCCGCTGTCACACTGCCGGAACCGGCGAGCCGCCGCACGTAGCCGAGGGACTCGGTGGACGCCCGGCCGGACGCGAGAATCACGACCGACTTCGCGGCGCGAGCCATCTCGCCGAGGCGGCGGAGCGCCCGGTCCCAGTCTCCCGCCGACAGCCGGCCGCCCTCACGCACCAGCGGCGCCTCGATCCGGTCGCCCCGGTTGAGCCACCGGTAGTCGCTCCGGCCGGCGTCGCAGATGAAGTGCCGGTTGACCTCGAGGTTCGGCCGGGGCCGCAGCCGGACCACGACGTCGTCCCGGGTATCGATCATGATGTTGCAGCCCTGGGTGCAGCCGGGGCAGACGCTCGCGGTCTTGTCGAGGTCCCAGGCGCGGGCCTTGTGGAGGAAGTCCTTGGAGATGAGCGAGCCCACCGGGCAGAGATCCACCACGTTCCCGGACCAGGGGTGGGTCAGCGAGTGATCCGGATCGATGCCGATGAATGCCCGGTCGCCCCGCTCGGAAACGTTGAGCACCGCGTCCCCCGCCACGTTGTCCATGAAACGGACGCAGCGGGTGCAGAGGATGCAGCGGTTCGCCACGTAGAGGACGTCCGGGCCGAAGTCCTCGACCGGGTTGAACCGTTTCGGATAGTCCGAGTACCGGGTGCCCGCCCGGCCTTCCTGGAACACGTAGTCCTGCAGCTCGCACTCGCCCGCCTGGTCGCAGATCGGGCAATCGAGCGGATGATTGATCAGCAGAAACTCGAGCACCGACTCGCGGGCGGCCTTGGCCCGGTCGTTGTTCACGTGGATGACGTTCCCGTCCGCCACCGTGGTGACGCAGGCCGGCATCAGCTTGGGCGCCTTTTCGACGTCCACCAGGCACATCCGGCACACCGCCGGCGACGGCAGCGACGGGTGGTAGCAGTAGTGCGGGACCAGGACGCCCGCCTGCTTGGCGGCCTCGATAATCGACGTCCCCTTGGGAACGGCGACCTGGACGCCGTCGATCGTGACGTTGACGAGTTCGCTCATAGGGCTGCCAGAGCGGGCGCCTTGGCCCGGGTGAGGTACGCGTCGAACTCCTCGGGGAACTTCTTGATGCCGCTGACGATCGGCGCCGCACAGCTGTCGCTCAGCACGCAGATCGTCCGGCCGGTCATCTGCTCCGAGAGGTCGAGCAGTAGATCGAGATCTTCCTTCTTGCCTTGCCCCCGGAGAATTCGCTCGAGAATCTTGGTGGTCCAGGCGGTGCCTTCCCGGCACTGGGTGCACTGGGCGCAGGACTCGTGGGCGTAGAACTTGGCCAGCCGGTAGACCTCGTACACGATGTCGGCCGAATCGTCCATCACGATGAAACCGGCGGAGCCGAGCATCGAGCCCTGCTCGATGATGCCCTCGTAGTCGCAGAGGGCCGCCTCCGCTTCGGCGGCGTTCATGATCGGTACCGACGAGCCGCCCGGAATCACCGCCTTGAGCCGGCGCCCCGGCCGCATCCCGCCGGCCAGGTCGTGGATCAGGTCCTTCATCGGGAAGCCCATCGTGATCTCGAAGTTGCCCGGCTTCATCACGTGACCGCACACCGAGAAGAGCTTGGTGCCGGTGCTCTTCGGGTTGTTGAGACAGAGCCCCTTGTACCAGGCGGCCCCGCGGTTGAGGATGTGACTCGTGGCCGAGAGCGTCTCGACATTGTTGATCGTCGTCGGCATGCCGAAGAGCCCGGCCTGGGCCGGGAACGGCGGCTTGATCCGCGGGTTGCCGCGCTTGCCCTCGATCGAGTTCATCATCGCGGTCTCTTCGCCGCAGATGTACGCGCCGGCACCGCGGTGGAGCACGATGTCGATGCGCTTGCCCGACCCGAAGACATTCCCGCCCAGGGCGCCGTTCTCGTAGGCCTCCGCCACCGCGGCGGTCATGACCCGCCAGGGCTCGGTGAACTCGCCGCGAATGTAGATGTAGCAGGTCTCCGCCCCGATCGCGTACGCCGCCAGGGCGCACCCTTCGATCAACTGGTGCGGCGTCCACCGCATGATCTCCCGGTCCTTGAAGGTCCCGGGCTCGGATTCGTCGGCGTTGCAGACGAGGTAGTGCGGCTTGCCGTCGCCCTTCGGCATGAAGCTCCACTTGAGGCCGGTCGGGAAGCCCGCCCCGCCGCGGCCCCGGAGTCCCGACGCCTTGATCTCCTCGATGATCGCGTCCGGCGTCATCCCGAGGGCCTTCTTGAGGGCCTCGTAGCCGCCCCGTTTCACCCAGCCGGCGAAGGTCCGGGCCTCGGCATCTCCGAAGTACTGGGAGAGGACGACCGTCTCCTTCGGGTGCGATGGATGGGGATAGCCCATTACTGGTACCTCGCCAGAATGCCCGCGACCCGTTCGGGGGTCACGCTGTCGTGGAAGTCGTCGTCGATCAGGATCGGCGTGGCGAACCCGCAGGCGCCGAGGCACTCGACCTCGGCCACCGTGAACCGGCCGTCCTGGCTCGTGGCACCGAGTTCCCCGCAGCCGGTCTCCTTGAGGATCGCCTTGAGCACGTCATCCGAGCCACAGAGATGGCACGGCGACGTGCCGCAGACCTGGATGAAATGGCGGCCGACCGGATGGAGATGGTACATCGTGTAAAACGTGGCCACGCCCCGGACGTACGCGGGGGTCAGACCCAGGACCTCGGCCACCTCGGCGATCGCCGCCGGGGAAATCCAGCCGCGTGCCTCCTGCACCATCCAGAGGGCCGGCAGCAGACAGGCCTGTTTGGTCGGATATTTGGGAAAGAGGGCGTCCAGCTTCTCTTTCACCGGGCCGACGAACACCGGTTCGTGCGGCGCGTCGGCGTGGGTGGAGCCGCTCATCGGTCGATCTCTCCCATGACGATGTCGACGCTGGCGTTGATCGCGATCACGTCGGACAAGAGGGCCCCCTCGCACAGCTTCGGGAGGCAGGCCAGGTTGATGAAGGACGGGGGCCGGATCCGCCACCGGACCGGCTTGGCGGTGCCGTCGGAGACGAAGTAGTACCCCAGTTCGCCCTTCGGATTCTCGACCCCCAGATACGCCTCGCCGGCCGGCGCGGGCACGCCCTCCATCACCTGCTTGAAGTGATGGATCATCGCCTCCATGTCGCTCATCGCCCGGCTTTTGGGCGGGAGGATCACCCGATGGTCGTCGGTGTTGACCGGGGCGCCCTTGAGCCGGGCCAGCCGGTCCAGGGCCTGCTCCAGAATCCGGTTCGACTGGTACATCTCCTCGAGCCGGACCCGGTAGCGGTCGTAGATGTCGCCGTGCTCGCCCACGGGCACGTCGAAGTCGTAGCTGTCGTAGCCCAGGTAGGGCCGGTCCTTGCGGACGTCGTAGTCCACGCCGCTGGCCCGGAGCATCGGGCCGGAGAGCGAGAAATTGATCGCCTCGGCCGCCGGAATGACGCCGACGCCCTGGGTCCGCCCGCACCAGATCGAGTTGCGGGTAAACATCGCGTCGACTTCGTCGAGCGTCTTCGGGAAGGTCTGGGTGAAATCCCGGAGGCCGGCTTCGAAGCCCTCCGGCACGTCGGCCATCATGCCGCCGATCCGGGTCAGACTCGTCGTGAGCCGGGCGCCGGTCCAGGCTTCCTGGAGGTTGTAGATCCGCTCCCGCTGGTAGAACGACCAGAGGAACGGGGTAAAGGCCCCGAGGTCGATGCCGGTGGTCCCGAGCCAGACGAGATGCGAGATGATCCGGCTCATCTCGCAGGCGATCACCCGAAGCACCTGGCACCGCTCGGTGATCTCGATCCCCATCAGCTTCTCGGCCGCGAGCGCCAGACAGACGTTGTTCGCCATCGGCGAGAGGTAGTCGGTCCGGTCGGTGAGCGGCACGATCTGGTTGTAGTGCCGATACTCGGCCAGCTTCTCGAAGCCCGAATGGAGATACCCGATGTGCGGGATGCAGCGCTTGACCGTCTCGCCCTCGAGTTCGAGCACCAGCCGCAGCACCCCGTGCGTGGCCGGGTGCTGGGGGCCGATGTTGACCAGCATGTGCTCGGCGCCGAACTCATCGTCCGAACCCGCGACCGCGCCCAGCGGCAGACGGGCCGGCCGTCCCTCGGGATCCAGGCCCGGCGTGGCGAGCGCCATTTCGACCGTCCGGGTACTCATCGGATCTCTCCTCGCTCACCGCGAGCCAGGCGGCGCTTCATGTCCTCGGGCAACTCGTCGAACGCTTCCGCGATCGACAGCTCCTCCATCGAGTAGTGGGCTTCGGGATTCGCCGCGAGCGCCTGCCGGGTCTGCTCGGCGCGGGTGAAGTTGCCTCGGAGCGGGAAGTCCTTCCGGAGCGGGTACCCCTCGGCGTAGGTGTCCCACATCAGGATCCGGCGGAGGTCGGGGTGCCCCTCGAACCGGACACCGAACATGTCGTAGACCTCCCGCTCGAGCCAATCCGCGCCGCGCCAGAGGTCGACGACCGAATCGACCTGCATGGCGCCGTCCTTGTCGAGCGGCACCTTGACCCGGAGATCCGCCTTCCGGCCGAGCGATCGCAGCTGGTAGACCACCTCGAGGGACAACTCGGGGTCGCGGTAGTCCACCGCGGTGACGTCGGTCAGGTAGTCGAAGCCCTGCCCCGGCGTGTTCTTGAGCCAGGCGAGGATTTCGTGGGAACGATCCGCGGCTACCCAGACGATGGTGTCGCCGCAGGAGACCTCGTGGCGGAGGACGGCGGCCCCGAACGCGGCCGTAAGCGCGTCCACCGAGGGCGACACGGTGGCGGTCGTCATGCGGAGCGGGTCTGGTGAACGGAGTTGCCGAAGGGCTCGGAGATCTCGTCGATCCGGGCCGGCGGCACGAAGAAGCCCTGGTCGTTCACCAGGAACTCCTGCCGGAGCGTGGGATCCGCGATCGATTCGCCCTTGATCTTCTTCTGGAGCAGCATGATGCCGTACATCAGCCCCTCCGGGCGCGGCGGGCAGCCCGGGACGTACACGTCCACCGGAATGATCGTGTCGATGCCCTGCACCATCGCGTAGGTGTCGAAGATGCCGCCGGTCGAGGCGCAGGCACCCATCGAGATGGCCCACTTGGGCTGGGGCATCTGATCCCAGACCCGCCGGATGATCGGCGCCAGCTTGAACGGCAGGCGGCCCGCGCAGATCAGGACGTCCGCCTGGCGCGGCGAGAAGCTCATCCGCTCCATGCCGAACCGCGAGATGTCGAACCGGCCGGCCGCGGTGGCCATGAACTCGATCGCGCAGCAGGCGGTGCCGAAGGGCATCGGCCAGAGCGAATTCGACCGGCCCCAGTTGACCAGAAAATCGAGCCGGGTCGTCAGCCAGTTCGGCGAGACCGCGGGAACTTCCGCGACTTCACCCTCGGGGGGAAGCGTCAATCCCATTCGAAGGCACCTCGTTTCCACACGTAGAAGTAGCCGACCGCGAGGATCCCGATGAACACCAGCATCTCGATCAGGAGCAAGCCGCCAATGCTCTTGAGCTGGTTGAACGCCACCGCCCACGGGATCATGAACACACCTTCGATGTCGAAGATGATGAACAGCATCGCGACGAGATAGAACTTGACCGAGAATCGCTCGCGGGCGTCACCCAGGGCCGGCACGCCGGACTCGTAGGGCGCCACCTTCACCGCCGTGCGACGATAGGTCGAAAAGATGTGCGAAACGCCGAGCATCAGGATGGCATTCGCCACCACGAAGGCGATCAGCACGAGAATTGGGACGTACGACTGAAGCATGGGTTCAGTGCCCGAATTCTTGTTGAAAATCGACCGGCAGGATGTGCTCGTGAAAACATTCACGAACTCGGGGAACGAATCTAACCCGGCCCGGAAACGAGTTCAACCGCCCCACCGCCGCAAATCGCGCTGCGGGTTACATTTAGCAATTGCCGACCCGACCGGGGCCGGACGGCCCTGAACCCACTCCACTTCGCCCCCGGAAGGGGCCCTCCCGGAGCCGGTCCGGGCACGCTTTCTGCCTTCCAGAACGCCATGCTGATTCAGGCCGTGGTTCTCCCCACCGAGGACCCGATGGTGATTCTCGTCAAGGTCGGCGGGATTCTGCTGTTCGGGCTCACGGCCGTGCTGATCGGCCGGCTGCGGGAGGTCCGGGAAGCGCCGTTCGTCGCCGCCGCGCTGGGCGTCGTGGCCCTCTGGCGGGCTTGCCAGTTCGGGGTGATCCTCGGGTCCCCGGCCCCGGTGGCTCTGTTTTTTATGTCGATGGGCCAGGCAGCGGTGGCGTTCATCCCTCCGTCACTCCTGCTGGGCCAGGCCGTCGGCAGCGGCCTCCTCCGCCCGAACCGCCGCAACGTGCTGCTGCTCTATTCGGTGGCCGTCGTGAACGTCGTCCTGGTGGCGACGAACGCCTGGCACGGGCTGGTCTGGACCCACCCGCCCCTGCGGGACGGGCTCATGCTCAAGCGCCCGGACTACGGCCTCTGGTTCAACTGGATCTACACGCCGTTCAGCTACACCCTCGTGGTCCTCGCTCTGGTGGCCGCGCTGTTCCAGCTCTGGAGCCCGATCCAGGTGTTCCGGCGGCAGGCCGCCCTGTTCCTGGTCTCGGTGACGCTGCCGTTCGCCAACAACATCATCTTCACGTACGGCGGCACCCCGCCCAACCAGATGACCACCGACCTGGTGTTTCTCGGGTCGGGCATGCTGTGGGCCTTTGGCCTCCTCCGCCTCCAACTCTACCGGATGTCGCCGATGGCGCAGGAGGCGATCCTCTCCTCGATCACCGACGGCGTGCTGATTCTCGGGACCGCGGACACCCTCGTCGACATCAACCCCGCGGCCCGCAACATCCTCGGCCTCGACCACCGTGCCGCCCTCGGCCGTCCGGCGGAGCAAGCGCTGGCCGGGCAGCCGGAACTGATCGCCCTGTCCCAGAACGCCGACCCGTGTTCGATCGTCTTCCGAACCCTGGGCGGACGGACCGTCGAGGCGGAGGTGCGCCCGGTCGACAGTAGCCTCGGTTCGATCGGCGGCAAGCTCCTCGTGCTCCGGGATACGACCGAACGCCTCCAGGCCCAGCGCGAATTGCAGGCCCGGGAGGCCCTCCTCAAGACGATCGTTGACAACTCCCCGAACGGGATCCTCACCGCGCGCCCCTGCGGCGGCGAGGCCGGCTGGCCCCGCGACTTCGAATGCGTCCAGGCGAACCCGGCCGCCCACCGTTATCTCGGCCTCGAACGGCTCCAGGGCCTGCGCCTCAGCGAAACGCCTCTGGTGCACAAGGCCCTCCTGGTCCAACTGCTGCGGAGCACCGTGTTGCGCCAGGAAACCGCGTCGGTGGTAATCGACGCGCCGGCCCAGGGCCGGTGGTTCCAACTGGTGTCGTCGCCGGCCGGCGCGGATGCCCTGGTCACCCTGGTGGACATCACCGATCAGAAGACCCGGGAAGAGCATATTTCGACGATCGCCA